>JBCCLH010000016.1:0-113139 GCA_039026955.1 Bacteroidota bacterium | reverse complement strand
TTCTCAATATTTTTGCTTTTTATACCAACATTATTTCTGTCTAATAAATTTCTTTATATTAAGAAAGAGTCTTCTTGGTGAAGGATAATATTTGAAGGACTTAGATTCATTTTTTTAATGTTATTACCAATATTACTTTGTCTATTACTAGTATGGTTGAATAATAATAATGAATCAATTTTTGTAAATAACATTAGCTATTTACTAGTAGTTTTCATGTATATTTCTTCTTACCCTTTTATTCATTTTCTAATAGAATTGTTAAAACTTTTAGGAATTTTAAGTGACAATAAATTGAGTATTAAAGGTGGAGTAAATAAGAATGAAAATTCAAGAACTTTAAATTCTTTTTTAAACGTTAAATTATTCAGAATTTTAATTTTTAGTAAGTTGAGTATACTATTTTTCGGTCTTTACCTTATGTTATTTTCCGTGTCTATATATTCTATCATTCCAGAACAATTTGGAGGAGCTAAACCAAAACCGATGATTTTGAGTTTTGATACTAATAGCTGTAAAGAATTGATTAAGAGTGATATAATGAATCTTGAAAATTGTCAAACTAAGGAAGTCTATGTGATATTTGAAACAGATGATTATTTTATTATACGATCAAATTTTAAAAAAATTATTAAAATCAAAAGAAGTAATGTAAGTTCAATTATTACTGGAGGCTTTTTAAACTATAATTAATCTTAATTCCTCAAAACTCCCTTCATCCCAACCTTATTCGCCATCTGAATCCCCAATCCTGGACGTACATTAATCTCCATAATCAATGGTCCTAAGTCTTTGTCAATGACAATATCAATGCCTAAATACTGCAATGGAAAATGTGCGGCTGTTTTCTTTGAAATCTCTAAAATGGCTTCCCAATGTGGAATCTTTTTGCCTTTAATTTGGTTGCCATTATCAGGATGTATATTGTGATAGTTTTTCCCATCATGTGCTTGGAGCAATTCGCCTTTTTGCATATCAATTCCGATGCCCAAACCGCCTTGGTGTAAATTGGCTTTTCCATTGGAAATGTCAGTTGGAATACGAAGCATGGAAATGATAGGTTTTCCTTTGAGTAAAATCACACGGAAATCAGGAACACCTTCCGGATAAATTTCATGAAAAAACGGATGCGGTTCTATACAGGCTTCTATCAACACACGATCGTCGGAACCGAGCGAAAAACAACCCATAATAATATTTGCCATGTGCGTAAAAATTTCTTCTTCTGGATACAATTCGCCACTTTTATACCAACCGTCTGCTTTTTGGGTTAAGATTTGAATTCCGCCACCGCCGCTTCCATTGGCAGGTTTTACAGCAATCTTTTCATACTGCTGAATGCTTTTCCACTTCGGAATGATATCGCCAATACGTTCAATCACGGCATAGGTTTTTGCACAGGGAATATTATAGGTTTCCAAAATATTTTTGGTCAAGACTTTATCATCGGCAAGTTTGTAATGTTTGCGTTGATTATTTGGGTAAATCAAGGACACATTTCGTTCGTTAATTCCCATCGCTTGGAAATTGTTGTATAGACTGTTTTTGAAGATATTTTTAAACATAAGGATTGTCTTTATAAGTTTTTTCATATACGATTAGAGTTCAAAGTAGTTCTTGATACAACGAATCGGAGATTCGCCACTCGAACTGACGTTCTGGTTTTTTAGGTGAGCAGTAACAAACGTCACTTCGAGTGATTTTTTTGAAATTGAGCTTGTCGAAATTCAAAAAAATAGTATCGAGAAGTACTTTGATTTCAACTTTAATTACTATTAAGGATTAACCGCTTAAAACGAAAATATTCCGTCACACGCAGTCCAATCCATTTGCCAACAAATAGGTTAATCATAAGACTTAATAATATAAATTCAGGGAAAATCAACACAAGGGTTTTTAGGGTACTTGAGGCAAAAATTAAATAACAAAATGAAGTCACCAATAAGGTTTGTCCAATGGTGCTTGCTGCCTTTTGATAACCGTCTTCTTCAATCGCACGCGCAAAACGTTCTGACATAATTACGATTACGATGATTGGGAAAAACGACAATTTCGTCAACCAAGCAATTTCAAAATACAATCCGATTGAAATTAAGATTAAAATGCTCAATACAGTTAAGGTCAATAACACTACGATTTTGGGTGTGTATAATAATCCCCAGCGATTCAGCGGTATAGAAAATAGTGCAATTAAGGTTGTAATGAACAAGAACAATGCTATCCCAGAAACGAATCCAATCATGCTTAAGGTATACGCGATCAACACTGGTAAAAAGATGCCGTAGGTTTTGAGTCCTACGACATTTTTTAACAAAGAGATCAGCAATCCAGCCAATGGTAACAGCAATAAAAAACCAAGGACTTTACTCGGAATGATGCCACTTTCTGATAGTTTTATCAACGTAAACGGATTGCTTTGTAACTTTTCATACGCAGTCGACTTGATAAACGGCACATGCTCTACTTTTTCAATCGAATAATTGTAATCAAACAAAATATCTTTCGAGTGCGTAATCAATGGATGATCGCCCGTATACAACTCTAGATAATTCGCAGGTAAGAAGGCAAAATGACCGTTCAACACATCAAATGGAACCCATTTGTTTTGTATAAACACTTCGGTCCATAAGTGCGAGATACGTTTTTGAGAAGCTTCTAAAATCAATCCGCCTTTCAAACGCGCAGGAATTCCTTGATTTCTACACATTGCGACAAACAATCGGGCTTTTCCGTTGCAGGAAGCCAAGTTTTGTTCCAAGGCATTCAGAGCACTCGTGCGTTGCTTTATTGGGGCTGCAGGAATCTCGTAGACATAGTCATATAAAGCGGTAATAGTGCTTTTTAAATCGTAGGTTGCTAATGTTAATTTGTTTGCCAATTTGTTAATCTTCGGATCAAACACTTCAATATATTTTGAAGGTTTCAAGTATTTTTCATTCACACGGCGATTCGATTTTTTCGATAAATCATCTGCAATGACATACTTTACCGCTTTGCCTTTAAAAGTAAATTCATATTGAATCGTATGAAAGTTTCTAGGCTTTTTAGTGCGCCAAATACCACGTTGATTTTGATCTTCTACTATTGCCTTAAATAAAATATTTGTTGGATTTTGTAGAGTGACCGTAATGCGTTGTCGCTCGTTATCTTGTGGCAAATACGACTTCACAAACATGGAATCTTTGCCTTTAAAATAAAAGTCATACGAGACATTGTATATTTCTTTTGGTAGAAACTCGTTGTACGATTTTGAAATCGGTTTCAACTTAAAACTCGTCAATCCAATCGAAAAAATAAAAAGGAGTGCGAGTGCGATTGTTAAACTTTTGGGTCTGCTCATAATTGTGTATTCTTGGATTTATGAACAAACAGGAAGGGTTGGTTTTACCCTATGTCGCTTGTGACTTTTTTTTCATTCCTTTGAAGACAGGAATCTCAAGGTGCTTTTTTATAGAATCAAGAGTCTAGATCGCTTCACTTTTAGAGTTTAGACTTTTTCATAGGGAAGTCTTTTTATCATTTTTTGTATTTAGGAATCTAAAACATTTGATACGTCATCACGAAAAGCGCTAGTGACAACTAACAAGATCGTTTGAATCGTCTTTCCGAGCAAAGCGAAGGAATCTCATTATCGAATAACATTTTCGTTGTTTGAAGAAAAAGATTGCCGCGACTACGTCTCGCAAAGACGTTTCCTAATGTAAGAGGAGTGCATTATCAAATTGCTCTATTAAAAAGAAGTTACTTCGATTTCTATGACAAAAGCAAGGGATTTTACAGAAAAGTTTTGATTTTTGGTTTAGAAATCTGAAAGTGTAAATTATTACAATATTTGTCATAGAAGCAAAATCGCCATTGGTACATTTTCAAATTTTCAAATCGTTACATAAAAAAGACGTCACTTCGAGTGTTTTTTGAGGAACGAAAAAAATGTATCGAGAAGTACTATGAATCACTAAAGTTATCAAGCAGTTCTCGATACATTTTTATGTTCGCTATGCTCCATAAAAACACTCGAACAGACGTAATTAACTTCAAATTCAAGCTTAATTTCAATTAAAAATAATTTCATTCGAACGCATTGGTACATTTTCAAATTTTCAAATCGTTACATAAAAAAGACGTCACTTCGAGTGTTTTTTGAGGAACGAAAAAAATGTATCGAGAAGTACTATGAATTGCTAAAGTTACCAAGCAGTTCTCGATACATTTTTATGTCGCTTCACTCCATAAAAACACTCGAACTGACGTTAGTGTTTCAAATTCAAGCTTAATTTCAATTAAAAATAATTTCATTCGAACGCATTAGTACATTTTCAAATTTTCAAATCGTTACATAAAAAAGACGTCACTTCGAGTGTTTTTTGAGGAACGAAAAAAATGTATCGAGAAGTACTATGAATCACTAAAGTTATCAAGCGGTTCTCGATACATTTTTTATTCTGCTGCGCTCCATAAAAACACTCGAACAGACGTAATTAACTTTAAATTCAAGCTTAATTTCAATTAAAAATAATTTCATTCGAACACATTGGTACATTTTCAAATTATCAAATTATTACATTAAAATCCTATATTTACAACTTCAACCAAAAAAACGGCAATGCCAGAACTCTTTACCAACGGTTGTGACGAACAGGTTTTTAAAAGTGTATTTACAAAACAATTCGCGACAGTTCGGAATTTTATTTACATCAAATGTAAAGATGAAGCACAAGCAGACGATTTAACCCAAGATGCATTTGTAAAACTCTGGAAGAATTGTGCAAAAGTATCACCCGAAAAAGCAGTTTCCTATTTATTTACCTTGGTGAAGAATGCCTATTTCAATATTTATGAACATCAAAAAGTAGTGCTGAAATACAAGCAGGTCAAAAAAAGTAATGTAGAAATAGAAGATCCCGATTTTGTATTACGTGAAAAAGAATTTCAACAACAGTTAACGGATGCGATTAATGGACTTTCAGAGAAACAACGCGAAGTTTTTTTATTGAACAGAATCGAGAAAAAAAAGTATAAAGAAATCGCGGAAATCCTAGGAATTTCAGTCAAGTCCGTGGAAACCAGAATGCAACGCGCACTGATACAATTGCGCAGTACGATAAAAAATTATAAACTCTAACATAGGTTTTTTTTCAACTTAGCGGTTATCAAGGTGTAATCCAAAATTTAGCGCATATGCAACAAAACTATGACGATAACTTTTTAGCAAGATGGATGGCAGGTGAACTCACCGAGTCTGAACTTGCCACATTTCAGGAATCTGAAGCCTATGCGGACTATGCGAAAATCATTGAAACGCTTGATACAGCTTCGTTTTCTAAACCTGACCTAGAAGCCAATTATGCGGCTTTTCAAACAAAGATTCAAAGCGAATCGAAAGAAGAAATATCAGAAGAAAAATCTACCAAAGTAAAACCGTTGATTCCAACATGGTTGTATGCCGTGGCTGCTTGCGTGGTATTGTTTATTGGATATACGTTTATGTTTCAGGAAACGGTGTATGAAACGCAAATCGCGCAGCAAACGGAATTTAAATTGCCTGACAATTCTGAAGTACAACTAAATGCAGCCTCAAAAATTACGCTCACAGAATTCAATTGGAAAAACGATCGAAAACTCAATTTAGAAGGAGAAGCATTTTTCAAAGTCAAAAAAGGTTCCACATTTACGGTGACTTCCAATCAAGGCGATGTTACGGTGTTGGGAACACAATTTTCTGTAAATTCTAGAGTTGATACGTATATAGTACAATGTTACGAAGGAAAAGTCCAAGTGGCGATTAAGGAAAGTGAAACTGTGATTTTGACGAAAGGAAAAGCAGTGGTCCTTCAAAAAGGAAAGCTGGAAAAGTACACTATTGTGGAGTCAACGCCAGATTGGTTATCGGACGAAAGTTCCTTCTACAACATCCGTATCCAAGAAGTAGTGGCGGAATTGGAACGCCAATACAATATCAAAGTGACAGGAAAAGAATATTTAAAAGATGTCTATTTTTCGGGAAGATTTACACACACAAATCTAATACAAGCGGCAAAAACTATTTTTGTAGCTATGAAGATTCCGTATAAAATCACCGAAGAAAAAACCGTAGAAATACAAACGCATTAATGAAGAAAATCCTATTGTGTTGTTTTTGTCTGTTATTATTCACAGCAAACGCGCAAGAGCAAAAAATACAATATAACGAAGCACCGCTGGCAGATGTAATTCGCGATTTGGAACAGCGTTTTCAAGTACGTTTTTCATACAATACGGCGATTCTTCAAGGGATTTTTATTTCGTATAACGGACAAGCGACGTTACCGCAAATTCTTTCCGTAATAGAAGCCAAAAAGCAAGTCGAAATCATTGAAATTGATTCGGACAACTATGTCATTACGGAGTTTACTGCTGTGGCAGAAGAAACCATTCGTCAATACAGTTTGGATGAAATTGTGATTGTGTCTGAATATGTAACTGGCGGATTCGATCAAAATAAAACCAACAAAGCCATTACGCTACAACCGAACAAACTGAACGTGTTGGCAGGTTTGGTGGAACCTGATATTTTACAAAGTCTGCAACGCATTCCTGGAATTACGAGTCCGACAGAATCTGCCACACAATTACACATTCGCGGCGGCACACCAGATCAGAATTTGCTACTTTTTGATGGGATTACGATGTATCACGGCGGACATTTTTTTGGGATGATTTCACCATTCAATCCGTATATTACCGAACGTGTCGATGTCTTCAAAAGTGGCGCAAGTACCAAATACGGATCGCGTGTGGCGGGAATTATTGATATGCAATCCTTTAACGAAGTTCCAGATGAATTTTCGGGCGGAATTGGGACAACTACGATTAATGCGGATGCTTTTGTGAAAGTTCCGATTATAAAAGATAAGTTGGGAATGATCCTTTCTGGAAGAAGATCACTGACGGACATTTGGGATTCATTTACCTTTCAATCGTTGAGTGATCGTGTGTATCAACATACCAAAATTGAAGAAATCAATAACATTCGTACAGAAGACGAATTAAATGTGCTTGAAAATCGATTTTACTTTACTGATTTTTTTGGCAAAATGATCTATCAACCGAACGAAAATCACAAACTAAGTGTTAGTACATTGCTGATCGATAACAATTTAAATCACCTCAGTGAAAACCTAGAAAGAGACGGTTCTGCAGACGATTTAAAATTGCAAAACAATGGCGCGAGTTTTCAGTGGAATGGACGTTATGGCGATGCTTGGGAAAGTGATGTGAAAATTCATTTCTCAAAATACGACTTAGAAAATGCATTTCGCGAATTTACGGCAGGAGTTGATTTTGAATCGTATCGAAAAGAAAACACCATTAACGATTTTGGGGGAATTGCCCAAGTAAGTTATCGTCCTAAAAAAGCACATAAATTTACTTTAGGGTATGATTTTTCCAATTATAAAGTCAATTACGAAATTATTGAAGGAGACGAAAATAGTACAACCGTAGATGAAGTGGTGCGAACTGAGCAAACCGTACACAGCGCCTTTACAGAATATACGTTTACAAACACCAATTGGTTTGTCCGTGCGGGATTGCGTAGCAGTTACTTTTCAGGCTTTGACGAAATTTATTTTGAACCACGTTTGTACGCAGAATACAATTTTGACCAATATTGGAAGGCCAAAGCATCTGCAGAAGTACGATATCAAGCGATCAGTCAGTTGCTGACTTTTGAATTTAATGAGCTTGGATTAAGCAATGAAATTTGGGCGTTGGCAGATGAAGAAGATGTTCCTGTATTGTCTAACAGACAAGTCACAACAGGATTCGAATTCGCCAAAAACGGTTGGAAACTCGATGTCGAAGGCTATTACAAACGCATCAAAGGATTGACATCTTTTACGCGTGGTTATCGAACTGCGAATCTACTAATAGAAGATTATATTTCGGGAAATAGTACGGTGTATGGTGTGGATGTATTGGTAAAGAAAAGAATTAAGAAAATGAGCTTTTGGCTAGGCTATTCCTTAAGTCAGAACGATTTTCGCTTTCCAAATCTACAAGAAGGAACTTTCTTTGGAAACTTCGATCAGCGTCATGTGTTGTCACTTTCGAGTACGTTCAATTACAAAAAATTTGAGTTTGCTTTCGGATGGCAATATGCTACAGGAAAACCATTTACGCAGGCAATTGAAATTTTTCAATTCCAGAATGAGGATGGCACCACAGATTCAGAAATCATCTACGGAGATCAGAATAGACAGCGATTGCCAGCCTACCATCGCTTAGATGCGAGTGTCATGTACGATTTCTATCTTCACAAAGAAAAAAGCACCAAAGCGCGTTTGGGAATTTCGGTCATCAATCTCTACAATCGCGACAATGAAATCGACAAGGTATTTCGTGTAGAAGGCGATGTAAATCAACAAATCGTTGAGCAAACCGACATCGGACTTGGAACGACATTAAATATGGTATTTCGAGTGAGTTTTTGATTGAAATAGAATTGAGGTTTTAGATGTGAGAATTGAGCTTTTTCTTTTATCATAAAAAATAAGTGTTATTTGAAGCTACAGATTGCTTTGTCATGTTTCCGCAATGCTGTATTATACAAAATCGTCACTTCGATTTCTATGACATAAGCAAGGGATTTTGATAAAATTTTTGATTCGTTTATTGCGAGATGGAGTCGTGGCAATCTGTCAAAATCAAAGCAGAATTTGTATTGTGATAGAAAAAGATTACCACGTCGTAAACTCCTCGTAATGACGTTTCGAAGTAGTCTAAATATCTAATAATCTAATAGCGAAGCAAGTCTAATAATTCATCAATATACCAATTTGAAAATGTACTAATGTAGCAATGCCATCAAATAACACTCACAAACTCACCAACTACAATACTAAAATACCAAGAGCGTTAGCGATACTAAAGCGAAGCGTGTCTAACAGGCAAAGCCGATACTAACAATCTAACAAGTCTGAAATCAGCAAATCAACTTATACCCAAACCCACGCACATTCACAATCTGAATTTCAGGATCGTTTTTAAGTTTCTTTCTGAGTTTGGTAATAAAAACATCCATACTACGTGCGTTGAAAAAGTCGTCATCGCCCCAAAGTTTGTTGAGGATAAATGTTCTGTCTAATACTGCATTTCGCTTTTCGGATAAGTGGAATAACAAGGCAGATTCTCTATGCGTTAATTGTACGGAAGTCTCTTCCCAAAGCAATTGTTGTTGCGTGTGATTGAAGATATACTTTCCAATTGGAATTTGGGTGTGATCTTTTTTCAAGTGAATACGATCCAGCAAGGCGTGAATCCGAACAATCAATTCTTCCATGCTAAACGGTTTTTTCAAATAGTCGTTTCCGCCGTGTTGAAAACCTTCTACCACATCTTTTACTTGCGATTTTGCCGTTAAAAAAATAATCGGAATCGTCGGATTTTCTTGTCGAATTTCTTGTGCGAGTGTAAAACCATCTTTCTTAGGCATCATCACATCTAACACTAAAATTTCAGGGTTCATTTCCTGATACACTTTGTACGCTTCTTCACCATTTTCACATAAAAACACTTCAAAATCGCGTGATTCCAAGCTTTCTTTTACAATCTGTCCTAAGGCAGGTTCATCCTCTGCGAGTAGTAATTTTATAGCATCTTTTTTCATGGAAGCAAGGTGATTTTAAAAATAGTATGATTGGTATTTGGTACGAGTTGAATGGTTCCGTTGTGTTTTTCAATAATCTTTTTCGTGTAATACAATCCGATCCCAAAACCCTTTACATCATGTGTATTTCCTTTCGGGATTCGGTAAAATTTATCAAAAATCTTTTCGCGTTGCGATTTGTCAATCGTATTTCCATTGTCGGAAACCGTAATTTCAATCGTTTCCAGCACTTTGGTCACATTCACTTCAATTATGTCACCACCATATTTTAGTGCATTATCAATTAAGTTGGTAATGGCATTTTCAAAATGGAACGGATCAATTTCTGTGGATAAACTCTCAACATTACTTTGGAACGAAAGTGTCTTTTCGGTGGAAAATGTACGTTGTTTATTGGTTGCTTTTTGAACGAAATCTACGATATCAACTTCTTCTTTCTTCAACAATAATTTCTCGCTATCCAGTGTAGCAGTTTCGAGTAATTTTTCCACCATTAAGTGTAACTTTTTCAATTGCTTATCGGAAATAGATAAATATTTCTGTGTCTTTTCAGGATCTTTAATCGCACCAAAATGCTGAATCGCTTCCAGTGCAGTAGAAATCGTGGTAATCGGTGTTTTGAACTCGTGCGTAATATTGCTGATCAAATCGTTTTTGATTTCAGCCAATTGCTTCTGACGGCGAATCACACGTAATAAATACAATAACGAACTCATAATTGCCAATGAAAGCAAGGTAGAAATCAAAATTCCAGACATACTCTTTTTCAACACAGGAATCGTAACATTGGCGTATTGCATCGCTAATTTCTCACCATGTTTTTGGTAGGCTGATTTTGCAAAGGTTTTCAAAGCACTATCAGGCAGTGTTTCGTCTCCAATTCTATCCACTACTGTATCATTGAATTGAAGCTGCAAACGATACGGAACATCAATATGCTTGCGTTCTAACTCTATATCCAAAAAAGTTTTTAGCTTGTCAAAATTTAAGGAATCTTCTGAAATAGAAACATACAGCGAGGAAATCTGATCAAACAAGCGTACACTGTCTCGCTGTTTTATATGCAAAGGATAATTTCCTTTTTGCTGAAAATTGATAGTTGTATTTGCAGAATCAGAATTTGTAATATTAACGTATCTTGAGTCAATAACGATAGTATCGTTACCCGTAAAAATCGTGTCATTATTCCTATTTGGAATAAGTTGCTTTTCTAGGGTTGTGAAAATAGAATCGAAATTAACGTTTCTCAATTTGCGGAAAGTTTCAGGACCATTAAAAGATCGTTCTGCGTCCAGCGTAACAAACATCATTTTTTCACGTTTAGCAAAGTCTGCATAATATGCTTCCACCGCATTATCCAGACTTATTTGCACTTGATTGATGAATTGTTGTTTGTTAACTTTATAGTTCTTGTAATTCCAATATACTTGCACGGCAATCGTAATCGCAATCGTTGCGATAATACCATATAAAATCCAAGAAGAACGTTGTTGCTTCATTTTGTTATAATTTTAGTGAAACTCATTTTTTGGGAAGCTTGCAAAGCGAATTCAAAAAATGTAAGTTGAACTAATCCTGCTGTAGAGCGGGAACTCAATCTTTAGCATCTGATACTTAGATAGATGTTAAGAATAAAGTTTTGCGTTTAAGCGTACTAACTATTATTAATGATTCAAAAGTAAGAAGTTATTTTTGTATAAAATGCATTGGTTAACACTCGTTAACGTTTGTTAACCAAAAACGTAAAGAATCTATTTCATATTTGTACCATCAAAAAACTAATACCAGTTATGATTTGAAATTACTCTAAGATAAAATAATGATTTTTTTCTTTATTTGAGTTTCAAAAATCAAACATAGCCGCAGCTACGTTTTCTTTTTTTAAAGGAAAAAGAAAGGAAAAAAAGGGTGTTTTATTAGGGTAATTTCAAGTTATAAATGGTATATAAACAACAGATTATGAAAAATTATACGAAATTTATTATTGCATTTGCTTTTATGCTGATCAATGCAATGCTGTACGCACAAGATTTTCAAGGAGTTGCTACCTATAAAACTACTATGAAAATGGATTTCAAACTTGATAGTGTTGCTCAAGGACAAGGAATCAATAAAGAAATGCAAGAACAACTAAGCGCAATGCTACGAAAACAGTTTCAAAAAGAATACTCACTAACCTTTACTTCGTCTGAATCTGTCTATAAAGAAGAAGAAAAACTAGCTGCGCCAACACCGCAAAGTGGCGGTTTTCAAGTAATGGTAATGGGAGATGGACAATCGAATATATTGTATAAAAACACTAAAGAAAAACGATACACACAACAGCAAGAATTGCTCGGAAAAAAATTCTTAGTGCAAGACGAATTGGAAAACAAAGAATGGAAATTGGAAAATGAAACCAAGTTTATCGGACAATACACGTGCTACAAAGCCACACGTACGATTGAAATGGAAAAAAGAACTTCCATGTCTATCAATTCTGATAATGAAGCACCAAAAGTAACCAAAGAAAAAGTAACGGTAACGGCTTGGTATACGCCAGATATTCCTGTAACGACAGGTCCAGATATGTTTTGGGGATTGCCAGGATTGATCTTGGAAGTAAACGACGGCACACGTACGATGGTATGCAGTAAAATTGTCTTAAATCCTAAAAATAAGGTGACTATCAAAGAACCATCAAGTGGGAAAAAGGTAGATGGAGAAGAATTCAAAACAATCATGGATAAGAAAACCAAAGAAATGTCAGAACGCTACCGTGGAAGACGCGGCGATGGCAACGAAATCAGAATCGAAATTGGAGGATAATCACAATCAAAAACAAACAGAAACAATCAAAAAACAATGAGAACATTTATCAAAAACTATCTAATGTATGTGCTTTGTGCGATAGGTTTTATATCGCACATAGAAGCACAAGAAGCAATCATTCCTTTTGAAAAAGATGGATTAATGTACATCAAAGTCAAAATGAATACTCATGAAGAACCTTTAAACTTTGTATTCGATACAGGCGCGTCTACGGCTGTGTTGGATGAAAAAGTTGCCGAAAGAATTGGTGTAAAAGCAAACTATCAGCAACCTGCCACAGGTGCTTCCGGGACAGAAATGTATAATATTGCACTCTCGCAAAAATTTCATATCGGAAATATCACTTTAAGCGATGCGCATACGGTGTTGGTCGATTTAGAACGAATTGCTAAAAGAGGAAACTTACCGATTCATGGGATTATTGGCGCGGATATTATGAAAGAATTTGTAACGCAAATTGATTACGATCAAAATGTATTGCGATTGTATAAAAACGCAGATGACATTCAAGAGAAAGCGGGATATACTGCCATAAATGCAAATCTTGATTATGCTACGATTCCAGAAATTGATCTAGAATTTACACTGGAAAATGGGCAAAAATTCAAAGGAAACTTTTTGTTTGACTCAGGTGCAAACATTACATTCTTACTAAATACACCATTCGCCAAAGAGAAAAAAATAGAAGATCAATTGACCAAAATCATTGAAAATAAAGCGGAAGGATTGACGGCTTCTACAAGTTTTAAAATCGGGAAAGCTGCCAGCGCGAAGTTAGTCGATTTTACATTTGGTGAAATGCCTATGGAAGTCTCAAACAGTACTTCAGGCGTGATGGCAGATGGCGGATACGCGGGAATTTTAGGAATCAAAATCATCAGTAGGTTTAACTGTATTTTAGATTATAAGAATGAAAAAATCTATCTACAACCGAACAAAACTTATGCAGAAACATTCGAGTTTCCACGCAGCGGAATTTCGTTGGCAAAAGAGGAAAACGCGATCAAAATTTCTAATGTAGTCACTGCTGCGGAAGCCTATGAAAAAGGAATTCGCGAAGGTGATGTATTGCTTGAAATTGATGATGTCATCGCTGCCGATGTCAAAAAATGTAGAGAGCTATTAAAGCAAAAAGACAAAACGGTCAAACTAAAATTGAAAGACAAAGAAGGTGAAATAAAAATCGTTACGATTCTCTTGAAGCGACTTATTTAATGGTTTTTAAGAAAAGTTTAACAGAAGTTGGTTAAACTCTCAGAAAAAAATGCGGTCTTAATGAAGTTAAAAAGTGTAACTTTTTACGCTGTTATGTACTAACATAACAATGAAGTGATTTTCGTTACAAAAGAAAAAGTGTACATCACTTCAAAAACATGAAAAAAACTTAAAGATCGAACAGATGAAACGACTATTACTTTGGAGCTTAGTTTTATGCACAACTGGCGTATTTGCTCAAAATTTTCAAGGAAAAGCTTACTATCAATCTAAAACTACGATGGACTTTGATAGTTGGGGAAGCCGCGGTAGAGAATTATCTGCCGAACAAAAAAAGCGAATTCAAGAACGCATGAAAAGCTTCTTAGAAAAAGTATACGTTTTAGATTTTACACAATCTGTTTCAAATTTTAAAGAAGAAGATAAAATTGAAGCGCCAGGCGGTCGCGGTGGAGGATTTGGAAATGTCTGGGCAAGTAGTTTTTCTCCAGGAAAACAATACAAAGATGTAAAGAAAGGCATCATAATAGAAGAGAAAGAGTTTTTCGGAAAAAAATTCCTAATCACAGACAGCTTGCCAAAACTAGAATGGAAAATGGAAGGTGAAACCAAGCAAATTGGAAAATATCTTTGCTTCAAAGCAACAGCACTTAAAAAAGTAGATGATATGGGACTTGGTTCGATGATGCGCTCAAATCGAAATAAAGATAACAAAGAGAAAACGGCAGAAGAGAAGAAAAAAGATTCAATAGCCAAAGCGGAAGATCCATTTGGTCAAATAGATATTCCTAAAGAAATCTTAGTCACTGCTTGGTATACGTTAGATATTCCAATAAATCAAGGACCAAGTGATTTTTGGGGATTGCCAGGGCTAATTTTAGAAGTGAATGCGTATAAAACAACCATTTTATGTTCCAAAATAGTCATGAATCCAGGCGAAAAAGAAGTCATTGAAGAACCTATCAAAGGTGAAGCCGTAACTCGTGAGGAATACAATGAAATTATTGCAAAAAAAATGCAAGAAATGCGCGAAATGTATCGCGGACGTGGTCGCGGTCGTGGTCGTGGCGGCAGAGGCTAATACTGACTCACCAGCGCACACTAACTACTAAAAATACCAATGAAAAATATATTATTTTTAATGCTATGTTTCATGGCACAGGCTACTATTGCCCAAATTAAATTTGAAGGTACGGTAAAAGATTCCCTCGGAAAACCACTTGAACTCGCCAATGTCATTGCCTTAAACAAAGCAACCAATGCGTTGGAATCGTACGGAATTACCAATAACGAAGGGCGTTTTCGACTCGCACTTAAAAAAAATACAAGCTACACTATTAAGGTAAGTTTTATCGGTTTGGCAACGATTAATGACTCCATCACGACAAAAGAAGTAGATTTCCAAAAAGATTTTGTCATGCAAAAAGATGAAAGTTTGGATGCCGTCGAATTGACTTATGAAATGCCCGTCACAATCAAAGGAGACACAATTGTCTACAATGCAGATTCGTTTAAAAATGGCTCCGAACGGAAACTTGGAGATGTTTTACAAAAACTGCCTGGCGTTGAGGTAAGTGATGAAGGCGAAATAGAAGTAGAAGGAAAGACGGTATCCAAAGTAATGGTAGAAGGAAAAGATTTCTTTGATGGCGATAGCAAACTTGCCACAAAGAACATTCCTGCGGATGCGGTTGATAAAGTGGAAGTGCTCAAAAACAGCAATGAAATATCACAGTTGAAAGGACTCGGAAATGATCAAGATAATGTGATGATCAATATCAAACTAAAAGAAGGAAAGAAAAACTTTTGGTTTGGGGAAATTAATGGCGGAATTGGTCCGGATGAACGCTATGTCGTCAATCCGCGTTTGTTTTATTACAGTCCAAAATATAGTGTCAATTTGATCACAGATTTTAATAATATCGGTTCCATTCCGTTTACGACGCGCGATTATTTCAACTTTACAGGCGGATTTAGAAGTGCTGCACGAAACACAGGAACTAACTTCAATGTAGCATCAAGTGATATCGGATTTTTAACCTTGCGGAACAATCGTGCGAAAGATATCAATTCAAAATTTGGCGCGGCTAACTTTAGTTATTCACCTAAGAAAACCTGGGATATTAGTGGTTTTGCGATTTATTCGGGTTCGAGAACTGAAATAGAAGAAAATAGCTTGAATGATTATATTGATGAAAGTACACCTGATGAAACAACGGCGACGGCAACACGTCAAAAAACAGATTTAGGATTGTTCAAATTGAGTTCGACATACAAGCCAAATAGCAACAATCAACTAGATTATGATTTCTTTGGAAAAGTATCGGAACAGACAGAAACAGAAGATTTCTTTTCGTCCTTATTAGGAAATATTGACGAGCGCCAATCGCAGAATCCGTATAGTTTCAATCAGAATTTAAACTATTATTATACGTTGAGCGACAACCATATTTTTGCGTTTGAAGCGCAGCATTTATTTCAGGATGAAGATCCGTTTTACAACGCACGTTTGGCGCAAAGTGAACAATTCCGTTTCACAGATTTATTAGGCTTAAATACTTCTCAATCATTTTTAGACATTGCCCAAGACAGACGCGTAAAAACCAACAAAATTGATGCGCGATTGGATTATTGGTATGTGTTAAATCAAAAAAGTAATATCAACATCACGGCTGGAACGACCTTGAGCACGCAGTGGTTTGATTCCGAAATATTTCAGTTATTAGATAGCGGAAGTAAGCTGTTATTGACGAATCCGCAAGAGCCGACTACGAATGATGTAGCATATAATTTTACTGATACGTTTTTAGGATTACGTTACAAAATCAAATCTGGAAAATTCACCTTTACGCCAGGAATTACGGCGCACGCATACAGTGTGAAGAATACGCAGTTTGGTTCAGAATTTAAAGATACGTTCACGCGTTTTTTGCCAGATGCGAATATTTTAGTACAGTTTAAAGATTCAGAAACCTTGAATTTCAGATACCAAATGCAAACCGATTTTACCGATGTAAATAACTTGGCAGAAGGCTTGGTATTTAATAATTTCAACTCTATTTTTAGAGGAAACAGAGCGCTTGAAAATGCCTTATCGCATAATTTAAATTTGAGTTACTTCAGTTTCAATCTGTTTAATTACACGAATATTTTTGCCTTTTTAAATTACAACAAACGCATTGATCCGATTCAAAATCGTTCACAATTTTTGACGATTCCAGGTCAAAATGCAGGCGATCCGCCAACGTTGAGTACCAATACGGTTTCGACACCTTTCAACTCCAACTTTGCCGATGAAACCTTTACGGCAAATGGACGATTTGAACGTACGTTTGGAAAAGTAAAAGCATCGCTAAGCGGAACATTTTCGCTTTCAAGATTCAATCAGGAAATTAACGGATTGCGAAATGTCAATGAAGCATTCACACAAAATTACAGTACACGATTTAGTACAAATTTTAGATACGCGCCCAATATTGAAGTTGGATATAATTTAACGATCAACGATTACGATCAAGGAGGAAACTCGAACCGTTTCATCACCAACAGTCCGTTTGTAAACGTAGATGCGTATTTCTTGAAGAGTTTCATCTTTACGGCAGATTACTCGTATTTCAATTACAGCAGTGAAGAACGAACCATTAATAGTTACAGCTTTTTAAAGGCGGAATTGTCATACAGAAAGAAAGACAAACCTTGGGAATATTCCATTAGCGGAACCAACTTATTAAACACAACCTCACTGAATCAAGACAATTCCAACAACTTCTTAACAAGTACAAGCGAATACTTTATTCAGCCACGATATGTCATTTTTGGTATAAAATATAATTTGTAATTAGCTAAAAAATGTCAAATTGAGCGCAGTTGAGAAGCTTCTTGAAGGACTATTTTCAAAGAAATCTAAACTGCACTCGATTCTACGTTACACTAAAACAGTGATCCGTCATTACGAGGAAGCATGACGAAGTAATCTCATTCTAGAGGAATATATAATTTCCTTTGAATAAAATTGATACATTAGTACATTTTCAAATTGACACATTGCAATCAATTACTTCTCGATACATTTTTTTCGTTCCTCAAAAAACACTCGAAGTGACGTTAATGTATATTACGCTATTATGAGGAGTTTACAACGAAGTAATCTGTTTCTAGGTTACACTAAAACTGTGATCCGTCATTACGAGGAAGCATGACGAAGTAATCTCATTCTAGAGGAATATATAATTTCCTTTGAATAACATTGATACATTAGTACATTTTCAAATTGACACATTGCAATCAATTACTTCTCGATACATTTTTTTTGTTCCTCAAAAAACACTCGAAGTGACGTTAGTGTATATTAAGTCATTATGAGGAGTTTACAACGAAGTAATCTGTTTCTAGGTTAAACTAAAACTGTGATCCGTCATTACGAGGAAGTATGACGAAGTAATCTCATTATTGTAGAACAATCACGTTCTTTGAAACTCATTGATACATTTTCAAATTTTCAAATTGATACATTAGAAACATATCACTTCGTAATAATCTGCTCTACATATACATACGGTCCATTTGGTTCTGCTTGTGCAATTCGCGCACAATACCAATTGGCGCCATAAGTCAATCCAGAATTCCAAGGACTATTTTTTGAATCTGCCCAAGTCCAAGCTCTAGAACTGTCACCTGCATTTCTTGGAAATCCATTTTCAAAAACAACAATTCTATCTTGTTGTGCTCTAAAAGGAGCATTTGTACTCCACTCAATGAATAAATTTCCTTGTCTTTCGTATGTCTCCATACTCCATTCATACGATTTTTTTGCTGTTTGTTCACTTGTTGCGTCTTTTTTTGTCATGATATTTCTTTTAATTTAAAATGCCTACTCTATTAGGTTTTCGGCTTCGCCTTTGTTAGATGAATTCCATCACTTGATGATTCAAAATTGATAAGAAGCCTTGACAAATAACAGCCTGTAAATACTGAAAATGCAGTTCCGTATTTTCCCGTGATTTACACGTATTTATACGGTTGAACGTGAAAAGCATATCATTTTTTGGCTAGTTTTATACTGTTTAAAAAGAAGAAAATCATTTAGTAATCACGTAAAATTCACAAACCATGGAAAACAATTATTCAGAAAATATTGAACGTTGGGCACATGAAGATATGTTGCAATTGGCACATCATTTTCACCGCCTAGAAAAAACGAAAGAACAGTATGAACGCATTACAGATTTTATCATGAACAAAATAAACGATGTCCCAACATTTGAAAGTCTTAAAACCTCCATAAAGCGATTGCGAATTTATATGGCGCTGGACACGCAAGACAAAGAAGCGTTTACATTTTTTCCCGTACTACAGGTGTTGACAACTACAGAAGCTACTCATTATTTCAAACTGCATGCTGTAGAAGGCGGAAGATCTCACAGAGGAGAATCTGAAATTGTCCCGGCATTGTTCAAAAATATTCTTTGTAAAAATTGGGATGTGATTGATTTGAATTTAATTGACGATTTATTCATCGCCACTAAAAAATCACAATATGGTTTTGATACAATACAACGCGTCAAATATTTTGAAATTAGCACAGAAATCATCACGAATGTCATTCAAAAACTCCCAGAACTTACAGGAATAACGTTCTATTCAGGAATAGATTTAAACAAATTTTCAGACAAAACTCAAATCTCCTTTACGCCCGTTTTAGGCTTTCAATACGAAGCACAGAGCGAAGAAATGGAGTATGGATTTGGACTGCAAAGCGTCATGGAATTTACCAAAGGAGAAGTGTTTATAGAATATTCGAGTCCGTGTCCACCGACTTGTTAGCATGAAGTTATGAGAGTTAGAAACCGCTTCTACACAATTTGTAAAAGCGGATTTCTTGGTCAAACAAAACTATAATTTGTCAATTATGATTCTGAGACACAAAAGTAAAAGTCAGTACTGTAGATTCCGCCTCCGCAAAGGTCAAGCAATTTGATTTCAACTGAGACTGTTTTACCGCGTAACACATCAAAACCTTCATCAGTAGTTAAATTCACAGGATCTATTGGATTGATAGGTTCACTACATCCATTACTAAAGTCATGTCTATAATTAGCAAATTCATCTCCTGCGCAGTCTCTTGCAGTAACTTCAACAATATCATCAACAGAAATTTTTCCTACACCGTTAGGTTGGCTACTTAGCATTATTGTGGCATTATTTCCAATTTCAATATTGTAGCGTGTCGCTCGATAAAATGTTCCTCCTCTTCCCTCAACAGTTACAGCTGATTGCTCAGGAACAATATGGTAATTTGTATAACTCATAATTTTAAATTTTGATTTCCTACTCTCTTTACTATAGGCTTTTCGGAGTAACGCCTTGTGATCGATCAACAGTTCAAAGCTCTGATATATTTGTAAGAAAAAACAGCCTCTTTTCACGGGAATCCTAGTTTGCGGAAAAGTACTTATTGTATGGTGGTTTTTACGGGAATTCAGGTTTATGTAGGAAAAAGTGTAATTTTTTTACATAGCTTTACAGCAACATTACCGGTAATCGTTATAGAATTTAAAAAAAGTAGTAACGAAAAAAATTAATAATTATGTGTACAAAACAAACAAACCTGAGTTCTGAACAGCTCAGAATAATTAATAATTGGAAACAAGAGTCAATAGAAAATCTAGGGCAACATTTTTATAAAATAAACCAGCAGGGAAATCAAATACGAGTTTCAGCATATGAAATAAGTGATTTAACAGAATATAAAAACCATTGGAGCGAAATGACAAAAATAGCACTTCATTTAGGGATTCATGAAAAAGGAATACATAATAATCAAATAACCTTTAGGCCATATCTAGAAATTTGTAATGAGAATGATAAAACATTTACACTTATACCTATGGAAATTTCTACTGCAGATAAACCATCCTCTGTTGAAACATTTCCTATTAATGGCGGTTTTACAGACACGTATTATAAGGAAAAAGTAAATCGTGCTTGGATGTCAGATGACTTCACCCCAACAGCAGGTATTTTTTATTCACACAATAAAGATGATAAAAAATGTTATAGAGCTGAAAATTATATTCATAGAGAAGTTATAGCAAAATTAAAAAGTGAAGGTTTTCCATCAAGGATTGATTTTTATTTAGGACTCGATAGAGGTAAACCCAAAGAGTTAACGAATTTTGTAGTAGTCTTACGTTTTGTATATCCTACAAGAGAATTATTTACGCAATACTCCAGCCCATGTCCATCAACATGTTAATTGGAAAATAATGAGCAAAGAACTCTTCGGATATTTACGAATATTATCATCCTTTGCGGTGTTGCTTCCATTATGTATCGCACTTTGGAAGCATCGCCGTTTTGTGGCGATACAACGAAAATTAGTGTATTTGTTGATCGCTATTTTGATGGTGGAAGTCATTACGAATGCACTGTGGTATCAAAAAAAGAATAATTTTTTTGTGTATCACTTTTATAGTATTGCAGAATGCATTTTGATTGTGAATCTGTATGCAAGTGCTTTAAAAAAGCTGTTTCCAAAACATTTCTTTACAGGAATTAGTGTTTTGTTTACGGTGTTTGCCATTGTGAATATGTTGTATTTTCAAGGGTTGAGCGCATTTAATTCCAATGTCACGACAACTTTAGGTTTTTTAGTGATCTTTTTGTGTTTGTGTTATTTTTATGCGTTATTAAAAGAAGAAAAGTACAGTCCACTAGAGAAAAAACCGATGTTTTGGGTCAATGCTGGCTTTTTAATTTATTTTTCGAGTAACTTAATCCTGTTTTTTATCAACAATAGCATGTTTTCCAAAGCGAGTGAAGTCAGTTTTTTAGTTTGGGGATTGCATGCGATTGTAAACATTATTTTGATACTATTTTTTACCATTGCGGTATGGGTGAATCCGAATCAACGTTAACATTACAAATCATTGTCATAGGAATGGGCGTCCTTTTTGCGCTCTCGTTCGGCGTGATTGTATTTTTCATCATTTACCAAAAACGCTTATTCGCGCAGCAACAAAAACACCAAGAAGTAGAAGCCGCCTATCAAAGAGAACTTTTACAAATTGCCATCCAAAGTGAGGAAAAAGAACGCTCCCGAATTGGCAAAGAATTACACGATGATGTAGGTGCCTTGTTGACGACAACGAAGTTGTATTTAAGTCAAATTTCACCCGAAGCATCACCTGAAAAATTAGAAGCGACGACTGAAAAAATGTATTCGCTGTTTGAACGAATGATTCAAGGCGTACGTAGCATTTCACAAGATTTACGACCTGCCATTTTAGAACGCTTGGGATTGGTAGAAGCTGTAAAAAGCATGGTGAATACGATAAATGATCTGAATGTTGTGAAAGCGACTTTCAACGATTTCAGCAGAAAAACAATCGCTAAAACACATGAATTGAATATGTATCGCATCTTGCAAGAACTCGTGAATAATACATTAAAACACGCCAATGCTAGCGAAATTTCGATTCTTTTTACCAATGAACTTTCAGACTTTGTCATTGTGTATCAAGATAATGGAGTAGGGTTTGACGAAGCAATATTGCAGCAGAAAAAAGGCATCGGACTGAAAAATATAGAAAGTCGCTTGTCAGTACTCTCAGGAAGCTTTCGCTATGAAAAAGTCTCCAAAGGAATCAAATTAACCATAAAAATACCATTACAATCATGAGTGAAAAAGTTATCACTGTCGGTATCGCAGACGATCATGGATTATTCCGTGAAGGTATCCGCTATATTATTGAAAATTTTGACAATATTGAACTCATACTGGAAGCAGAAAACGGACGTGATCTGCTCACAAAACTTAAAAATAAAACTCCAGATGTATTGCTGTTAGATCTTGAAATGGAAGTCATGGATGGCATTGAAACTTTAAAATATCTGAAAGCAGATGCTGCGTATGAAGAAATAAAAGTGCTTATCTTAAGCATGTACAAAGAAGAACGCATGATTGCGTATTTGATGGAGCTTGGCGCGAATGGTTACATTATGAAAGACGCTGCACAACATGAACTTGAATCGGCAATCCGAACTGTGTATAAAGAAGGTTTTTATTTCAACGAATCGGTATCACATGCCATGTTAGGAAGCTTGAAACAGAAAACGAAAAAACCGCCTAGAATTGGTAATAATTTTCAACTTACCGAACGTGAAATGGAAGTATTACAGCTGATTTCAGATGGACTCACAACAACAGAAATTGGCGAAAAGTTGTTTTTAAGCAAACGTACCATTGAAGGGCATCGAAAGAATCTCATTAGTAAATTGAACGTTCGAAACACAGCAGCCTTGATTCTGAAAGCTGTCAGGGAAGGGTTGATCTCAATGGATTGATGATTGTTTTTAACTTTTATTATTCGGATGTTGCAGTAGTTTCTTTAGCTAAACCTTCAATTTTAGGAGCTTTGAGCATGTTTTGAATGCGTTGTGAAATAAAAATACTCAAAATCACAAAACCCATAAAAAAGTAGAAACCATTTTGTAATTCAGATTTATTTGTGGAAAGGATTTGCAAACTTTCAATGCTGTTTTCCAATTGTCCAAGTTGACTCGAAATGATGCCTGTAAAGCCAATGTACGACATAAAAATCGCGACAACCATGACGTCAGCCATGGACCATTTTCCACTTTTAAACACCATAAAACGAATGAATTTGTTACTTTGTAAAGAACGCTTAAAGACCAATAGTAAACTCGAAATTAGCTTTGACACTGGGAAAATCACACTAAAAAGCAAGACTAAAATTCCAACAATCATCACTTTGGTTTTGCCTTGTGACAGCATGATGCTCGACACTTCCATGATACTTTTGCTCTTATAATATAAAACCTGATCTTTGAACGAAATCGCTTCGCCCATCAATTGTAATTCCATCGAAGCGATGCGTGCATCAATATCAATCATTGGAAGAAAAACGCCCAACGCCAACAAATGGACTGCTGCGGCAATGTAGATTGCTATTTTTATATTGGATGCTTCTCGGAAGACAAACATTAGCAAGAGCATCACTAAAAATGCAGCAACCAGTACAATATTGTACATGCTTTGTTGATCTTTAATCGTTTCTAGTTTATCTGAAACTAGCACAATGCATTCGTCGCCTTTAGTTGCATTGTATTTGGAAAGAATGTTGTTATACGCCGTATAATCTAACTTTTGAAATGTGCCTTCGGTATACGAATTGATTTGCTCTAGAATATAATTTTTGATGCCATCCCTGTTTTCATCACTCTCTAAAAAATCGAGAATATCTTCCGTAATCACAGGAACTTGATTTTTCAATTCCCCAAAAATTTGAAAATAATCCGCGCCAAGATTGCGTAGTGAAATTCCAAAAAAGTCTGCATTTTTTTCGTTTTTGGTTTTATAAGCGCGTTCAAACTTATCAATAGATTCATTTAAAAACGTTTGCACTTTGACACGCGCTTCATCACGTTGCGTTCCCGAAAGTTCCAGTTCTGCCAGCTTTTTGGTGATGATGTTGGCAAATTGTTCTTCCCAAGCATCCACATTAAACATTCCGTATTTAATATCCGAAAGTTCAATAATATCCACTTTAAGCGCACGCTTTTTAGTTTCCAGTTGATACGTCTGAAATGCAGCAAAACTAATCGTGATCAGCAATACAATTAAAATACTATTTGTGATGAGGTTGTTACGC
Source organism: Bacteroidota bacterium (assembly GCA_039026955.1). Taxonomy (GTDB): domain Bacteria; phylum Bacteroidota; class Bacteroidia; order Flavobacteriales; family Flavobacteriaceae; genus Kordia. The sequence goes on along the minus strand of JBCCLH010000016.1, from coordinate 88,794 downwards.
ACAGTTTTGATGGTTTTGTAAAGTAAGACGACCTAGCTTCAAATTTGTTTCAAAAGAAATAAGCGATACTTTTTCAAGATAGTTAAATTTAGGTTGAGACTTACTCGTAGTGCAACCCAATTTTTGCTTTTACACGATCGATAATCGTCATGAGTTGTTCACTAAAAGCCAACGGTAATTTTGAATTTTCATTGTCTCCTTGTAAAATATTGCGGTTCACAGCTTCAATTTCATAAACATAGCCATTTCCTGTATGTGGAAGCTCAAAAACGGTTTCTTCTTTGTTTTTATACAACGTCACCGTATTCGCATGATGAAAACTGCGATGCAATTTGATCACGCCTTCTGTCCCAAAAATATAGCCTTCGGTTGGTGTATCGCTCTCAAATGTAGATTCTAATACGGCTTTTGAACCAGTTGAATAATCAAATAATATAGCGCAAAAGCTGTCGATGCCTGTGTCGGTAATTCGCGCCATTGCTTCAATGTTTGAAGGCATTCCTAACACTAATAAACTTAAGAAAATAGGATAAATTCCAATATCGAGTAACGAGCCGCCGCCTAGTTTTTTGTTATACAAGCGACCTTCAGGATCAAATGTGGTTTGAAATCCAAAATCGGCACGAATGCTTACAATTTCTCCGATGGCATTCTCATTCAACAATTCCAGTACTTTTTGATAGGAAGGCATGAATCGCGTCCAAATGGCTTCCATCAAAAATGTATTTTGCGATTTTGCAGTTGCGATCATTTGTTGCACTTCCGTGAGATTCATTCCGAGTGGCTTCTCACACAACACTGCCTTTTTTTGCGCTAAACACGCCATCGTATTTTCATAATGAAGCACATGTGGTGTGGCAATATAAAAAACATCTACTTCGGGATCTTTAATGAGCGCTTCATACGAATCATAGGCTTTTTTTGCGTTGTAGGTTTCCGCGAAAGCAGTCGCTTTTTCCATAGTTCGCGAAGCCACTCCATGAAGGATCGCAGTGTCTGAAAGCAGTAAATCGGAAGCAAAAGTGTGTGCTATTTTTCCAAGTCCTATAATTCCCCAACGTACTTTTTGTGCCATGATGATCAATTTTATATAATGCCAAAATAAACAATCTCAAGATAACTTTCGTATATAATTGTGACTTTCAGTTTGCTTTTTTTGACTTGAATAGTTTTAGTAGAATTAGTCCCAAAGCGGCGATTCCGAAACCGCGTGTGATTCCAAGTAGATACGGAGAAATATCTAAGAAATACTCAGCAGTTTCACCAATCGTTACGACCAAAATTCCCATGACAATTAGTTTCTTTATTTCTTTTTTAGTGGTAAGATTCATGATATCTGCTTATGTTCAAAAATACGATTTTCATGCGAATTGGCGTCAATATAAGTTCTTCAATGACTACTTTTTAACATACAATCACTAACGAAGTATAAATTCTTAATCGGGACTTTTCTACGCTTACTATCAATTTTGGAACGCTTAGGGAACTTTTCTTAAAATCAACGTTTAAAATCTTCATCTTTAAAATGTTTTTAGGAAAGAAAATATCAGTTTATTAGGTTATATTTCAATGGCGAAGAGTCGCTTATGTACGAGTTGCAGAGCGGCTTTTCTTTGTGAAATACTACTTCAAAAATAAATTTGTAACCTTTTTAAAAGTCAAATTGTCCAATAGATGTGAATTCACAAATCAAATCAAAAAACAATTAAAACTTTTAAAAAATGACACAGTTTAAAAACGTACTATTTGCAATATTTATCTGCTTGATACCTGCAATTTCATTCGGACAAAACACAGCGTATATCAAAAAAGTAAACGGCGAATCGCTAGAAGTCGCACAACTAAATCAGCGTATTGAGAAATTGATGGATAGTCTGGAAATGCCAGGTTTGTCGATGGCAATTATCAACAATTCGGAACTTGCCTATCATCAAACGTTTGGAGTTTCGAATATGGAAACTAACGAAAACATTACCAAAAATAGCATCTTTGAAGGTGCTTCACTGTCAAAACCCATCTTTGCGTATTTCGTATTAAAAATGGTAGACAAAGGCATTATTGACTTAGATGAACCTTTGTATACGTATATGGAACATCCAGGAATTGCGGAGAATTCCAAAGAAAAATCAAAACAAATTACAGCGCGAATGATTCTCTCTCACAGCAGCGGATTTCCAAATTTTAGTAGAGGACAAAAAGTAGAATTGCCGTTTACGCCAGGCGAAGGATTTCTATATTCAGGCGAAGGTTATCAATACTTAGCGGCAATTATTGGGAAGTTGCACAATGTCGGCTGGAAAGCCAAATTCAATGAAATTTTTGAGAAAGAAGTCACGCAACCGTTGAACATGCAACACACTTCTTTTTTATGGAATGAACACTTACAAGCGCACAAAGTGTTTGGACATCTGAAAGGAAAACCAACCAAAAATGACCATGGACAGTGGAGTGGGAAAACCTTCAATGCGTTTTCGAGCATTCACTCAGAAGCGAGTGAATATGCCAAATTTATCATTGCGATGTTAAAGCGAGAAGGTCTCAGCGAAGCAAGTTTTGACGAAATGTTGAATACGCAAACTCATTTTTCAATAGAAAACGAATTGCGACAAGAAACTGGACAAACAGGCTGGGGATTGGGCTTTGCGCAAAAACCGACACCAAACGGATTGATGCATCTGCATACAGGAAACAATCACGATTTTCAAGCGTATACCATGTTTATTCCAAAACAACAATACGGATTGGTTATTTTCACGAATTCGGACAAATTGCTACCTTTTATCCAGCAACTTAACGACATTTTAGGCGAACAATTTTAATACAATTTTTATGGAAACTACAGGAGATATTATTGTGATGACCAGCTTTGCTATTGGTATTGTAGGCATCATTTTTATACTGGCACGATACAATTATTTGATCAAAAAAGCGATGATAGAGCGCGGTTTGACCGAAAGTTTAGAACAGACAAAAACACGCTATATCGATTTGGGTTGTTTGGTCTTAGGCTTAGGAATTGGAATGCTCATTTCGTCATTTTTTACCCAATTGGATTTGGAGGAAGGTACGATGGAATTAATTGTGTGGGGAATCATTCTCATCTTTGGCGGATTGGGTGTTATTGCAGCACATTTTTTACGAAAAAGAATGGAAAACTAAGCTTTGCACACCGATTTCGATCTCATACAAAAAATCAAAAAAGGTGATATGTCTGCGTTTCGACAGTTAGTGGAACGGCATAAAGACGTATCACTTTCCTTGGCATGTTCTATTGTGAAAGATACGGACAAAGCGGAAGATATCTTGCAGGAAGCGTTCATCAAAGTATATAAAAAGATCGATACCTTTCAGTTCAATGCAGCGTTTACGACATGGTTATATCGAATCGTGATTAATACGAGTTACAATGCAGTTAAAAAAGATAAAAATCGACATGCCTTTTCGAAAGAAGCGGAAGAAAAATTACAGACTTTAGAAGACATTCCGATAGATCGATTAAAAGAAAAGGATCAAAAAAAATACATCAATCTCGCACTAGAAAAAATACGTCCTGATGAAGCGCTAGTCTTGCGTTTATTCTATCTGTGCGAATTAAAAATTAGCGAAATTGCGAAAAGTACAGGCTTTTCCACCTCCAAAATAAAAGTGGATTTAAGTCGCGGCAGAAGCAACTTAAGCTTTCAATTAAGACAAATCTTGGGAACCGAAATAGACAATTTATTATGAAAGAAGAACAACTTAAAAACTTGATGCAGAAAAGCACGGTAGAAACGTCTGATAATTTCACAGATGCACTCATGCAACAGCTTGAAATGTTGGAAGAAACCAAACCGATTCAATTAATTTCATTTAGAAAAATGATCGCTTTTAGTGTGGCGAGTTTGGTGATTGTAAGTTTGATTGCCTATCAATATCTAGCTCCTTTTTTAAGCGAATTATCAGGAAGTGTAAAAGTTACTAAAACGCCGATTTTTGCAGTCTGTTTGCTGGTATGTTTATTGGGCTTGAATTATATGTTACGGTTGCAGCAGAGTTATAGGAAATTGAATTGATTAGAGGTTATAAAAACTTCAATTAATATCTTTTAATTTCTGATCATAGTTTCATCAAGTTTTAAAATTTTTGAGTTTGCAATACTTTCCATTCTAGTTAAAACTGCATTTCTTGATACAATTTCATTTGGGTGCTCATCATAATATATAGCTTTTCCTTCAAGTACGTCACCACCTTTAACAACTTGAAGAAGAAGAGTTAAATAACCAATTCTTTTTTTATCTATATTAATACTTTTAATATGAACAAATCTATCCGCAATTTCACCAGATAGGTTATATGAGCCTAATTTTACTAAGTTTCCGTCTTTTCTTTTAGACCATTCTTCAATTCCATAAAGTTTATTGCCTTTTTGCTTCAGGTGAAATCTAGCTTCTATTACACTGGAGTTTTGAACTTCAAATCTCCTTATCCATGTGCCAGAGATATTAACTCCTTTGTAGATCATTGATTGATACCAAGGTAAGATGATTTTTTTAAAAATTACACCTAATCCAAATATCAAAGCACTTGTCATTATTCCACCAACAATACCTAAAAGAATAGAAAAAGCAATATCATTCATACTTAAACATAATATATAATTATTAATTATCTTTCTGTAAATATACTAAAATACTTACTTAATTAACTAGTCATGAGCTTATTGTAAATTGTAGCATAAAAAAACCGCTCCTGTAACTCCTACAAAAGCGGTTTTTTAAAATATATAACTAAGCTCAGAATCTTACAATCCAAAAGCTGTTTTTACGTTGTCGATGTAGTCTAACTTTTCCCAAGTAAACAACTCTACATCTAAAGTTTTTGTTTCTCCAGCTGGAGTTTTGAATGTCTTAGAAACTACTTCATTGGTACGTCCCATGTGTCCGTAAGCAGCCGTTTCACTGTACATTGGTGTGCGTAATTTTAAACGACTTTCAATCGCAGCAGGACGCATATCAAAGATTTCAGCAACCTTTTGAGCAATCTGTCCATCAGTTAAATCTACTTTGGCAGTTCCGTAGGTATCTACAAAAATTCCCATTGGTTCCACAACTCCGATTGCATATGAAACTTGAACTAAAATTTCATCAGCAACACCAGCTGCCACCAAGTTTTTCGCTACGTGACGTGTTGCATACGCAGCACTTCTATCTACTTTACTTGGATCTTTTCCTGAGAACGCTCCACCACCGTGCGCACCTTTTCCACCATACGTATCAACGATGATTTTTCTTCCTGTCAATCCAGTATCGCCGTGTGGACCTCCAATTACGAATTTTCCAGTTGGGTTGATGTGGTATTTGATATCATCACCAAATAAAGCTTGAATTTCTGGTTTTAATTTCGACTTTACACGTGGAATCAAAATTTCAACGATATCTTTACGGATTTTTGCTAACATCACTTCGTCGCTTTCGTCAAAATCATCGTGCTGAGTAGATACCACAATTGCTTCAATTCTTGAAGGTACATTATCGTTGTCATACTCAATTGTTACCTGACTTTTTGCATCTGGGCGTAAGTATGTAATTTCTTTATTTTCTCTACGCAATGCTGCCAGTTCAATGAGCAATCTGTGTGATAAATCTAAAGCCAACGGCATGTAGTTTGCCGTCTCGTTGGTAGCGTATCCAAACATCATTCCTTGGTCACCTGCACCTTGCTCTTCTTTCGTAGCTCTATCTACACCTCTGTTGATGTCTTCTGACTGCTCGTGGATTGCCGATAAAACACCACAAGAATTCCCGTCAAACATGTATTCTCCTTTGGTGTATCCAATCTTGTTAATTACTTGTCTAGCAATCATTTGCACGTCTAAATACGTGTTAGATTTTACTTCTCCAGCCAAAATAACCTGTCCAGTAGTTACTAAAGTTTCACAAGCTACTTTTGACTCAGGATCGAACGCTAAAAAGTTGTCAATTAACGCATCAGAAATTTGGTCTGCTACTTTGTCTGGATGTCCTTCTGAAACCGATTCAGAGGTAAAAAAATATGACATAATAAATCTTCTTTTTTAAATTATAATCGAATAGAAAAATAAAAAGAGATTGCTTGGTTGTCTAAAGAAGTAGAAAATTACTGCTTTAGCATTTTTTAACTATCCTAAATTTCTTTCAGGATCTAGTCCACATGTGTAAACTAGGTACTGAAACAAGTTCAGCACTTGAGGTTGCAATCAGTTCAAATTTTTCCTCAAAACGGTGCAAATGTATAAAAAACTACTTAGATACAAACAACAAAAAATAGAATTTTATGTGAAGTTTAAAAAACTGTTAAAAATGAATTTTTTTTGAAAAACATTTGGATTTTAAATAATTATGACTTTACCTTTGTAACAAACAAAGACAAAATATGTTTAAGAAAGTTTGTAATATGTGTTGTATGATGTGTAGCAGAAATGCCGCAGAGGACACTATTGTATTACGCTAACTTTTTAAAAGCATTCAATAATACCAAGCCTCTGCAAACGCAGAGGCTTTTTTCATGATTATATTTTAAGTTAATTTTTTTTTCAAAAACCAATGAGTCAAATTTTTCAAATAGGAGCAATCGAACCAACCGAAACACTGTGTTGCTGTATGATGATGGTTATGTGCATGATGTGCTGTAGCCAAGCTCGCTATTATCGAAAAGTCCCGGATAAGTGTTGATTCATTTATTTATAACACAAAAAAAGGTTCTTTTGGTAATACGCTTCCAAAAGAACCTTTTTTCATTGGTGACAATGTTAAACTCATGAAAATCAATAACTATCAAATTAAATAACGATTGCATCACAATTTGTGAAATAACATATAAAATCAAAAAAAGAGTGTAAACCCAATTACATTTGTCGACAAAATAAATCTCTGCTAAATTAGTAGAGTATAAGAAACAAATAAACAAATACAAGAATACACAAATCAACAGATAAACAAAAAACAAAAAACAAATACACAAACAAAAAAACAAAGAAAAATGAGTACACAAAAATTCGCAACAAAAGCTTTACATTCAGGACACGACACCACTCAAAATGGTGGAACAAGAGCAGTCCCAATCTATCAATCGACAGCGTATGTCTTTAACAATTCCGATCACGCGTCGAATTTATTTTCCTTAGCAGAACCAGGAAATATTTATACTCGAATCAACAATCCAACAAACGATATCTTAGAGCAACGACTCACAGCCTTAGAAGGCGGATTGGCTTCCGTAGTAACCGCTTCAGGAACAGCAGCCATCGCTACAACCTTTTTAACGTTACTAAGAGCAGGTGATCATATCGTGGCCAGTAATAGTTTATACGGAGGAACATACAATTTATTAAACGTTACCTTACCAAGACTCGGAATCACAACTACATTCGTTGATCCAGACGTAGCAAACAGTTTTAGTGATGCGGTACAAGAAAACACAAGAGCGGTTTTCGTTGAATCATTAGGAAATCCAAAATTAGATGTACTAGACATCGAAGCGATTTCAGCACAAGCAAAAGCACATAAAATTCCACTGATTGTTGACAATACCATAGCGACTCCTTACTTATTGAATCCTATCAAACACGGTGCAAACATCGTAATTCACTCACTCACAAAATACATTAACGGAAACGGAACTGCGTTAGGCGGTGTGATTGTTGATGCAGGAACATTCGATTGGACCAACGGAAAATTCCCAGAATTCACAGAACCATCCGCAGGATATCACGGATTAGTGTATAGTGAAGCACTAAAAGAAGCAGCATTCATAGCGAAAGTCCGTATCGAAGGATTGCGTGATTTTGGTTCCGCACTAAGTCCATTCAACGCATTCCAAATTATTCAAGGATTGGAAACCTTACCAATTCGTATCAAACAACACAGTCAAAATGCATTGGAATTGGCAAAATGGTTACAAACGCAAGAAGCCGTTGCTTGGGTAAATTATCCAGGATTGGAAACTAGCAAATACAAAGCATTAGCAGATAAATATTTAGCAGCAGGGCAAAGCGGAATTGTAACGTTTGGAATCAAAGCAGGATACGAAGCCGCAAAACGCATTGCAGACGAAACAGAAGTATTCTCACTCTTAGCAAATATCGGAGATACAAAATCACTCATCATTCACCCAGCAAGTACTACGCACCAACAATTAAACGAAGAACAACAAGCGTCTACAGGTGTGACACAAGACTTAATTCGTTTGTCTGTTGGATTGGAAGATGTAGAAGATTTAAAGGCAGATTTAAAGACAGTATTTGACAAAATCACAGCAGGAATTCCAGCTTCATAACATAAAAATGTTGACACAAAAAATTGCACATATTACAATATCAGATTTCTTCACCGAAAGTGGAGTGTATTATCCAAACCTCAAGTTGAGCTATCAGCTTGCAGGTTCGGATGATGCGGATGCGCCGATTGTATTGGTGAATCATGCATTGACCGGAAACTCGGAAGTCACTGGGGAAAACGGTTGGTGGAATAGCTTGATCGGTGAAGGAAAATGTATTGATACGAATCATTTTAAAATTTTAAGTTTTGACATTCCTGGGAATGGATATTTGCCTGAAAGTGGTTTGATTGAACATTACAAAGATTTTGTAGCACGTGATGTGGCTAAAATATTCCTCAGAGGACTGGAAAACTTACAAATCGATTCACTATTTGCCGCAATTGGCGGATCATTAGGTGGCGGAATTGTATGGGAAATGGGCGCGTTGGAACCAAATTTGATTCAAAATCTAATTCCGATTGCGTCCGATTGGAAATCGACCGATTGGCTAATTGGAAACTGCTTTTTGCAAGAACGCATCCTTGAAAACTCAAACAATCCGATTGAAGATGCACGCATTCACGCGATGTTGTGCTATCGTACGCCGTTTTCGCTCAAAGTGAAATTTCAGCGAACGCGTCACAAAGAAAAAGAAATATTCAACACAGAAAGTTGGTTAGCACATCACGGAAAAAAATTGCAACAACGCTATCAACTTGCTGCTTATAAATTGATGAATCAATTACTAAAAACAATTGACATCTCAAGAGGCAGAGGTACACTAGAAACCGTGGCTTCAAAAATTACAGGGAACATTCATATTATCAGTATCAACAGTGATCTCTTTTTCTCGCCAGACGAAGATTTGGAAACCTACCGTAGACTGAAACGGCTTAAAGAAAACGTGTATCACGACGAAATTCAGTCCATTCATGGACACGATGCATTTTTAATAGAATATGGACAATTAAGTCTATTGCTCAGAAATATATTTCAAGTTCAAAAATCATCAATCTAAACTAGAACACAACACTTACGCTATGAAGATTTTAAAATTTGGTGGAAAATCACTCGCAAACGGAAAAGGAATCAAATCCGCCATACAAATCATAAAAGAAAAAGCCATTCAGCAAGAAGACATTGCGGTTGTATTGTCAGCGCGCGGAAATGCCACAGATGAATTGCTGGAAATGTTAGAAAAGGCAATCAACAAAGAATCGTATCACGAGCAATTAACCGCTTTTAAAGCCTATCAAAGTCAAATTGATCGCTCGTTAGATTTTTCAGAAGAATTTACAACGCTCGAAAACTTATTCCAAGGTGTTTCTTTGTTGGGCGATTACAGCGAAAAAATAAAAGATCAAGTCGTATCACAAGGTGAAATTATTTCAGCGAAACTCGTCACAAGTTTATTGAAAAAAGAAGGTGTTAATGCACATTTCACCGATACAAGAACCTTAATAAAAACAGATGATTCTTTCGGAAATGCACGTCCTTTAGATGTGGTTTCACGCAGAAATGTCATCAATCACTTCAAAACGCATAATGGAACTACGGTAAATATCGTGACTGGATTTATCGGCTCTAATGAAAACAATGAAACCACGACTTTAGGTCGAAATGGAAGCAATTACACGGCAGCATTATTGGCGAATTTTCTAGATGCGGAAGAATTACAAAACTACACACACGTTGATGGAATTTTTACGGCAAATCCTGAATTGGTCGCTGATGCACGAAAAATCTCGGAGTTATCGTTCAACGAAGCTAACGAACTGGCAAACTTTGGTGCAAACATTTTACATGCAAAAACCATCGTACCACTGATTGAAAAAAACATTCCATTGCGAATTTTAAATACTTTCAACAGTTCGGATGAAGGAACCATCATCAAACAAAAAACAAAAACAAAAGGAATCAAATCAATTTCGGTGTTGGACAATGTCGCGTTGGTTAATTTAGAAGGAAGAGGTTTATTAGGAAGAGTAGGAGTAGATGCGCGAATCTTTAAAACCATGGGTGAAAACGATATCAATGTGAGCATCATTTCGCAAGGTTCTTCAGAACGCGGGATTGGCTTGGTGATTGATGCTGACAAAGCTTCAAGAGCCATTATTGCCTTAGAAAAAGAATTTGAAGATGATTTCTACAGCAAAGATGTCAATAAAATTTCTGTCATTGATGATGTGGCTGTCATCTCTATCATCGGACAAGATTTAAGTGAATTTCACAAACCGTATAACGCATTGATCAAAAATCAAATCGTTCCGATTCTGTTCAATAATACAGTTTCTGGTAAAAATGTGAGTTTGGTAGTCAAAGAATCACAACTCCACAAAGCAATCAACGTAATTCACGGGCAAATCTTCGGAGTTTCCAAAAAAATAAACTTGGCAGTCTTTGGAAAAGGTTTGGTCGGCGGTACACTGCTCGATCAAATTGTACAAAGCAAACAAGGCATTTTAGACAAAAATAACATCAAGCTAAATGTATTTGCAGTGGCAGATTCGCAGCATGTATATTTAGACAAAAACGGAATTGCGGACGATTGGCGCGAAACCTTTCCAAACGAAAAAGTTGCCTATACCGTGCAGCAAATTATTGATTACGCAAAAAACCATCATTTGGAAAATTTGATTGCAGTTGATACGACAGCAAGCAAAGATTTCATTCATAATTATATAAGTTTAGTTAATAATGGCTTCGATTTGGTTTCGGCAAATAAAATAGCTAATACAGTCGAGTACTCATTCTATGAGACGTTGCGAAGCGAACTGAAAAAGCATCAAAAAAATTATTTGTACGAAACCAATGTAGGAGCTGGTTTGCCATTAATTGATACGATAAAATTATTACACAAATCGGGAGAGAAAATCAATAAAATTCGTGGGGTTTTCTCTGGATCATTAAGCTATCTATTCAATACGTTTTCGGTAGAAGAAATCGCGTTTAGCACCGTATTGAAACAAGCAGAAACAAAAGGCTATACCGAACCAGATGCACGTGAAGATTTATCAGGAAATGATGTCGCACGTAAGTTATTAATCCTTGCCAGAGAATTGGATTTAAAACATGAATTTTCAGACATCACAATCCAAAACTTATTGCCAGCACACTTACAAACCATCAGCTTGCAAGAATTCAAAAAGAAGGTCACCGATTTAGATGAAACCTACACACTCATCAAAGCAAATCAGAAAGAAAATCACGTCTTGCGTTATGTAGGCGATTTGTCGACGGAAACAGGAGTGTTGGAAGTAAAACTAATTTCCGTACCCAGCAACAGTGCCTTAGGACAAATAAAAGGATCAGATTCCATATTTGAAATTTACACGGAAGCCTACAAAGAGCAACCATTAGTCATACAAGGAGCAGGAGCAGGAGCCGCCGTAACGGCAAGAGGCGTTTTTGGAGATATTTTACGATTAACAGAAAAATTATAAATGTTGAATGCTAAATGTTGAATTTTGAATTAATATCATACAGCAGCACTGTTTTCTTAAGTAACAGATTGCCACGACTCCGTCTCGCAACGACGAATCAAAGCTTTTATTTGAGAAACGAATAAAGTTGAGAAGTATACATTTTTAACGAAAAGACGAATAAACAGATCAACAAAAAGACAAATCAACACTTCGACAAGCTCAGTATAAACACAAAAAACAAATAAACGAATACACGAACTAACAAACAAAGAACAAAGCAATTCTAACACAGTCCAAAAATCTAACAATCTAATCAAGTCTAGAAAAAAATGAGTGCAAACCACCACATAGAAACACAAGCCATTCGAACGCAGCTAGAACGCACTGCTTTTCTAGAGCATTCCAATCCGTTGTACCTAACGTCAAGTTTTGTATTTGAAGATGCGGAAGACATGCGTGCTTCCTTTGCGGAAGAAAAGAAGCGCAACATTTACAGTCGTTTCACGAATCCAAACACGTCTGAATTTGTAGAAAAAATATGCAAAATGGAAGGTGCAGAAGATGGACATGCATTTGCAACAGGAATGTCGGCAGTGTTTTCAACCTTTGCGGCATTATTGGACAGTGGCGATCATATTGTCTCATCTCGCTCTATTTTTGGTTCGACGAATAGTTTGTTTACGAAATATTTTCCAAAATGGAATATCGAAACGAGTTATTTCAAAGTTGATGAAGTCGATCGTATTGAATCATTAATTCAGCCAAATACAAAAGTGTTGTACGCAGAATCGCCAACGAATCCTGCGGTAGATATTTTAGACTTGGAATTATTAGGAAACATTGCTAAAAAACACAATCTCATTTTTATCGTGGATAATTGCTTTGCGACGCCATATTTGCAACAACCGATCAAATTTGGAGCAGATTTGGTGATTCACTCTGCCACCAAACTAATCGACGGACAAGGTCGTGTGCTAGGCGGAGTTACAGTTGGTCGTTCCGATTTAATTCGTGAAATATATTTGTTCTCCAGAAACACAGGTCCAGCATTATCCCCATTCAATGCGTGGATCTTATCAAAAAGTTTGGAAACACTGGTAGTTCGCGTAGAACGTCACTGTGAAAATGCATTAAAAGTTGCTGAATTTTTACAACATCATTCCAAAGTAAACAGTGTAAAATATCCGTTCTTATCATCGCATCCACAATATGAAATCGCCAAAAAGCAGATGAAATTTGGAGGAAATGTAGTAGCATTTGAGGTAAAAGGTGGAATTGACGCTGGAAGAACATTTTTAAACAACATAAAACTGTGCTCATTGTCGGCAAATTTGGGAGATACGCGAAGTATTGTGACGCATCCAGCATCCACGACGCACAGCAAACTATCTTTAGAAGATCGCTTGGAGACAAGCATTACCGACGGACTTATTCGTGTTTCTGTCGGATTGGAAAATGTACAAGATATCATAGCCGATCTAGAGCAAGCGTTGGCAGTGCCTGTGTATGAAGTAGAAAAACAATTGTAAAAAAATGTAGCATATCTTAATAAAAAAGTAGATATTTGGACTTTTAATCTACTAAGTCTATAGATTAATAGTATTTATAATAAGATTGAGTCATGATTCTAAATCAAGTCATAAAAAATAAAAGCAGTTTCAAAACCGATGTTCATTCGGAAAGTCCGTTGCGAAGTTTTTTCAAATCCATCAGTTGGCGAATCATTGGTACGTTAGACACCATTCTGATTTCATGGTTGGTCACAGGGACTTTGGAAATGGCATTTACGATCGGATCTATTGAAATGGTTACAAAAATGATATTATACTTTTTTCACGAACGATTATGGAACATTATAAAATGGGGCAAATAACATGAGTTTAGATATAACACAAATTAACAACGAGTTGCGCAACGCATCACCTACAGAAATTGTTTCCTGGGCGCTAAAGCAAGGAGACAAGGCAGTTGTGACAACAAATTTCAGACCGTATGAAGGCACAATTCTACATACAACTACACAGGTAAAACCCGAAATAAATGTGATTTGGTGCGATACAGGATACAATACACCAAACACCTACCGACATGCCGAAGAATTAATTCAGCTCTTAAACCTACAGATCGATTTATATGTGCCAAAACAAACCACAGCACACAGAGATATTATATTAGGAATTCCAGATGTCGAGGATGAAAAACATAAATTATTCACGGAGCAAGTAAAATTAGAACCGTTCAGACGCGCCATGGATTTCCACAAACCAGCCATTTGGTTTACAAATTTAAGAAAAGGACAAACCGCTTTTCGCGATTCCATTGATATTGTGTCGCTTGGAAAAGATGGAACCCTAAAAGTAAGTCCTTTCTATCACTGGTCCGACAAACAATTAGATGATTATTTGGAAGCGCATCAAATTCCGAACGAATTCAACTATTTCGATCCAACAAAAGTATTAGCGAACCGAGAATGTGGCTTGCATTCCTAAGAAATAGAACTGATGGAGAAAGTATTGCAAACAAACATACTAGAAAGTGAAGCGATCTACATCTTTAGAGAAGTCGTAGCGCAATTTGAAAAACCTGTCTTGTTATTTTCTGGTGGAAAAGATTCGATTACACTGGTGCGATTGGCGCAAAAAGCATTCTATCCAGCAAAAATTCCGTTTCCGCTGATGCATATCGACACAGGACACAATTTTCCTGAAACGATCGAATTTCGTGACAGACTTGTGAAAAAGTTAGGATTAGAATTGATCGTTCGAAATGTACAAGACAATATCGACGCAGGAAAAGTAACGGAAGAAACAGGCAAATACGCGAGTAGAAACATGTTACAAACAGAAACTTTGCTAGATGCGATTGAAGAATTTGGTTTTGATGCATGTATTGGTGGCGCACGACGCGATGAAGAAAAAGCAAGAGCCAAAGAACGTATCTTTTCGGTACGAGACGATTTTGGGCAATGGGACGAAAAAAATCAGCGTCCGGAAGTATTTGACATGCTCAATGGGAAGATTAATTTAGGACAGAATGTACGTGTTTTTCCAATTTCAAACTGGACCGAATTAGACGTGTGGAGTTATATCGAAAAAGAACAAATTGAAATTCCTTCGATCTACTTTGCACACACGCGAGCAACCTTCTTACGAGATGGATTAATCTGGTCAGCAGATGATGAAGTTGTGTACCGAGAAGAAGACGAAGAAATAGAAGAACGCGTCATCCGATTCAGAACGGTGGGCGATATGAGTTGTACGGCAGCAGTATTATCAGATGCATACGACATCGCTTCGGTAGTACAAGAAATACGGCAATCCACCATCTCAGAACGCGGTGCACGAATCGACGATAAACGCTCAGAAGCAGCGATGGAAAAAAGAAAACAACAAGGATATTTTTGATGTTAAGGGATTAGGAATTAGTCATTAGGCATTAGACCCAAAACCCAACACCAAAAACCCAACACCCAACAAAAATGGACGTACTAAAAATAGCCACAGCAGGAAGTGTAGACGATGGAAAAAGTACCTTAATCGGGAGAATTCTCTACGATACACATTCGCTCACAGACGACAAACTAGAAGCGATTGAACGCAATAGCAAACGAAAAGGATTTGACTACCTAGACTTTTCACTAGCTACCGACGGATTGGTCGCAGAACGTGAACAAGGAATCACAATTGATGTGGCACATATCTATTTCTCAACACAAAACAGAAGTTACATCATCGCTGATACGCCGGGACATGTGGAATACACGAGAAACATGGTGACAGGCGCTTCTACCTCACAAGTTGCCATCATTCTAATTGATGCTAGAAAAGGTGTAATTGAGCAGACGGCGCGACATTTTTACATCAACAATTTATTACGCGTAAAAGACATCGTATTTGCCGTCAATAAAATGGATTTGGTAGACTATTCAGAAGAAAAGTACTTGGCATTATTTGATGAAATCCAAGCATTAGTTTCCAAAACAACTTATAAAGAACAGAACATTACTTGTATTCCTGTGAGTGCATTGCAAGGAGACAATGTTGTTCAAAAATCACAAAATATGAAATGGTACACTGGGAAAACATTGATTCAGCATTTAGAGCAAATTCAACCACAAGATGTATATGAAGAAGCACAAACACGTTTTCCAATTCAAACGGTAATTCGACCAAAAACGGAAGATTATCATGACTTTCGTGGGTATGCTGGGAAATTATACGGAGGAGATTTATCAGTAGGAGATGAAGTGACAATTCTACCTTCAGGTACACAATCAACCATCAAGGAAATCTTTTTCTACGACCAACAATTTGAAAAAGCGGGAAGAGGAAGTTCACTGACACTGACACTCACAGATGATGTCAACGTAAGCAGAGGTGATATGATTGTAAAGACAAACGAGCAACCAAGTGTCGAAAAAGAACTCAGCGCCACAATTTGTTGGATGGACAAAAAACCATTACGGGCAAATACAAAATACAGTCTGCAACACGGAGTACACAATGTATTGGCAAAGATAGTAGATGTAGAAACGATTGAAGAAGCCAATTTCTCTGAGAAAACAGCTACCGATTCACAATTGCAATTGAACGAAATAGGAGCAATCCAATTAAAACTAAGCAAACCACTATTCTTTGACAGTTACGAAAAGAACAAATACAATGGAGGCTTTATCTTAATTGACTTACAAACGAACAAGACAGCAGGAGTAGGTTTTATTAAATAGTATGAGTTTTAGTTATGAGTTATGAGTGAAGAGTGGCTGTACCTTTCTGTAGTATAACTCATAAAGAACAACAACAATCCTTAATATTCAATTAAATATCGTGAGCTATGCTCGGTATCTACGATAATGCTCAATTTGACAAAAAACAAAAAACAAAAAACAAATAACAAACAACCAACAAAAAAACATGATCAACATTTCAAACAAACATATCACGAACTGCACTTGCATGTGTTGCTCTCACATTTTTCTTAAAACAAAAGGAACATGACGTAAATATGTATACCACATTCATATAAAAGTCCTTTTGAAACACACTCATTAGGACTTTTTTTATATCCAAAAACCAAAAAAATGCAAAGCTTTAGAACAGAAATAGAAAACCCAATAGTTGAAAAAGACATCATCGAATTGGAACAAAAAATCCGCTTATTCAAAGAAGGAAAAGTAGATGAAGAAAAATTCCGTAGTCTCCGATTAGCTAGAGGCGTGTACGGACAACGACAACACGGCGTACAAATGATTCGTATCAAATTGCCGTTTGGAAAAGTGACCAGCGCACAATTGCACAGAATCGCCGATGTCGCCGATGAATATTCAACTGGGAGATTGCACATTACGACGCGACAGGACATTCAAATTCACTATGTAAGTTTGGACAGAACACCAGAATTGTGGGCGCAACTGGAAAAAGATGATGTCACGCTTCGTGAAGCCTGTGGAAATACGGTGCGTAATGTAACAGCTAGTGCGACTGCGGGAATCGATAGTGACGAACCGTTTGACGTATCGCCGTATGCGGATGCAGTTTTTAAATTCTTTTTGCGAAATCCGATCTCTCAGGAGATGGGAAGAAAATTTAAAATTGCTTTCTCTTCGAGTGAAAAAGATACAGCGCTGACCTACATTCACGATTTAGGTTTTATTGCGAAAATTCAAAATGGAATTCGTGGATTTAAAGTGATGCTCGGTGGCGGATTAGGCTCACAACCAAGACACGCCGATGTATTATATGAATTTTTACCTACGGATGAAATCATTCCGTTGACGGAAGGTGTATTGCGAATATTTGACCGTCATGGAGAACGCGCCAAAAGAGGAAAAGCACGCATGAAATTCTTAATCAAAGATGTGGGATTGGAAACTTTTGTACAACTAATTGATGCAGAACGAAAAGCACTCTCAAACACGAAAGTTCCAATAGAAACGGCAGCTTTTGAAGTCGCACCAACGTTTCAAGAATATGAAGTAGAGGAAGTAACGATTGAAGATACCGAAACCTTTGAAGCATGGAAGCAAAGCAATATCATTCCACAAAAGCAAGAAGGCTTATTCGCGATCGGAATTCGTGTACCTTTGGGAGATTTTTATACAGATAAAGCACGTTTGTTAGCAGATTTGATCAAAACCTACGCTGCGGATGAATTGCGATTTACACTACGCCAAAACATCCTCATTCGTCACGTAAAAGAAGAGTTGTTACCATTATTTTACGTAAAACTAAAGGAACTAGGATTTACCAAAATTGGCTACGACAAACTCATCGACATCACCGCTTGCCCTGGAACGGACACTTGTAATCTAGGAATCGCGAGTAGTACAGGAATTGCGACGGAATTGGAAAGAGTCATTGCGGCAGAATACAAAGAATTCATCACTACAAAAAACATTACCATCAAAATCAGTGGTTGTATGAATGCGTGTGGACAGCACAATATGGCAGAAATCGGATTTCAAGGAATGACGATAAAATCTGGAAAACTCGTCGCGCCAGCTTTGCAAATATTATTAGGTGGCGGTGTAATTGGAAATGGCGAAGGACGCTTTGCTGACAAAGTGTTGAAAGTGCCTAGCAAACGCGGACCAGCAGCCTTACGAGCAATTTTAGATGATTTCAAAAAAAACGCAGCAGCAGAAGAATCATTTGCCGCATATTATGAAAGAAAAGGAAAACTTTACTTCTATAATTTCTTAAAACCGTTATCAGACAGTTCAGCATTACAAGCAGACGATTTTATCGATTGGGGAAATGAAAAACCATACGTAAAAGCCGTGGGAATTGGAGAATGTGCAGGTGTAGTAATCGATTTGGTAGAAACGCTTTTGTTTGAAAGTGAAGAAAAAATAGAAAACGCAACGGAAGCTGTAGCGAATCAATCCTACAGTGACGGAATTTATCACGCGTATGCCGCAATCGTAAATGGAGCGAAAGCAATTTTACTATCAGAACAACAAAAAACCAATTCGCATGCAGCGATTATCAGACAGTTTGATGAGGTTTTTGTAGACACGAAAAAGATTCAATTACCAAGCAATTTTGCAACATTTATCTATCAAATAAAGGAAAATGAGCCTAACGAAACATTCGCTAAAAAATACCTAAACGATGCGGTTTGGTTTGTAGATCAACTGAAAATATACAGAAAGGAGGAGTTGGCACATGCATAAACCAAAACTAACTGTATTAGGCGCAGGTCCAGGCGATGCAGAACTCATCACACTAAAAGGAATTCGAACGCTAGAAGCCGCAGATGTAGTGTTGTACGATGCGTTGGTAAACAGAGAATTGCTAGATTATGCTCCACAAGCCAAGCTGATATTTGTAGGCAAACGCAAAGGATTTCATCGCTACAGTCAAGATGAAATCAATGACTTGATTGTAAAAAATGCGTATGAATTCGGACATATAGTGCGCTTAAAAGGCGGCGATCCGTTCGTATTTGGCCGCGGTGCGGAAGAAATTGAATATGCACAACAGCATGGATTGGAAACGAGTGTCGTTCCAGGAATTACTTCTGCGGTAGCAGTACCTGCGTATGTAGGCGTTCCATTAACCAAACGAGGGATTTCAGAAAGTTTTTGGGTCATCACAGGAACGACTTCGGCACGAACACTATCAAATGATGTAAAGTTAGCGGCACAATCAACAGCTACCGTTGTCATTTTAATGGGCATGAGCAAGCTTTCAGAAATTATACAATTATTCAAAACAGCAGGGAAAGAAAAAATGCCTGTCGGAATCATTCAAAATGGAACAACCAACAATCAAAAATCAGTCTTTGGTACGGTCGATTCTATCGTCAAAAAAGTACAAGAAAAAAACATCGCAGCACCAGCTATCATTGTCATTGGCGAAGTAGTCCGCGAAGCAATTACGCAAATAGAAACCTATCAAATGGTCAATCAACATTCATTTCCAATAAAAGCAGCAATATAACTATGGAGACAAACGAATTATATCCAATATTCTTAAAAGTCCATCAATTAGAAGTACTCATTGTGGGCGGTGGTAATGTGGGACTTGAAAAACTAAGTTTCTTACTCAAATCGAGTCCGAATGCAAATGTAACTTTAGTTGCCCCTTTTATTATGGACGAAGTGCAAAGCTTAGCAAAATCACATGTAAATGTGGCAATCATCCCAAAACGCTATCATCCTAATGATTTAAATGGAAAGCATATTGTGATTGTTGCAACAGATGATGAATCGGTCAATGTAGCAATTTACAAAGAAGCGAAACTTAGAAATTTATTAGTAAATCTAGCCGATCAGCCGAAGTATTGTGATTTTTATTTAGGTGGAATTGTGACGAAAGGAAATGTGAAAATCGCCATTTCAACCAACGGAAAATCACCCACGACCGCAAAGCGACTAAGGCAATTCTTTGAACAAGTCATTCCTGATCAAATTGATGATTTCGTTAAAAACCTACATTCCTATCGCAAACGACTCAATCAAAATTTTGAACAAAAAGTAGAAACACTCAATAAATTGACAGAAAGTCTATTACAAGAAAAATAGAAAATTAAACTGAAAAGTATCTCAATACTCAATACTAAAACCTCAATACTAATTACAAAACATCTCAATACTCAATACTAAAATCTCAATACTAAAAAAAATGATACACACAGACATACTCATCATAGGCGCAGGCCCTACAGGACTTTTTACCGTATTTGAAGCAGGTTTGTTAAAGCTCAAAACACATTTAATTGATGCATTGCCACAGCCAGGCGGACAGTGTGCTGAAATTTACCCTAAAAAGCCCATTTATGATATTCCAGGTTTTCCAGAAATACTAGCGGGCGATTTGGTGAAAAATTTGATGAAGCAGATTGAATCTTTTGAACCCGGTTTTACCTTGGGCGAACGCGCAGAAACCTTAGAACGTTTGGAAGATGATACGTTTTTAGTAACTACTAATAAAGGCACAAAACACGTTGCGCCGGTAGTTGTAATTGCTGGCGGATTGGGATCATTTGAACCACGAAAACCACCAATTACCAATCTGGAAAACTATGAAGACAAAGGCGTTGCCTACATAATCCGCGATCCGGAAGTATATCGTGATAAAAGAGTGGTCATTGCAGGCGGCGGCGATTCTGCATTGGATTGGACCATCTATCTGGCAGAAATCGCTTCGGAAGTTACCTTAGTACATCGTAGAAATGAATTCCGTGGCGCGTTGGATTCTGTAGAAAAAGTACAAGAACTTCGCAATTTGGAGAAAATCAATTTGATCACGCCCGCAGAAATCACGCAATTGCATGGAGAAGCACATTTAAATGCAGTTACGATCAGCAAAAAAGAGTCAGCACCTATATTTCTAGAAACAGATTATTTCATTCCATTATTTGGATTATCGCCAAAACTAGGGCCGTTAGGAAACTGGGGATTAGACATCGAAAAGAACGCCATTAAAGTAGACAATTCGTATGACTATCAAACCAACATTCCAGGCGTTTATGCTATTGGAGATGTCAACACGTATAAAGGTAAACTAAAACTGATCCTTTCTGGATTTCACGAAGCGGCAGTCATGTGCCAAAGTGCCTATCAACGTATCAATCCAGGGAAAAAATATGTCATGAAATACACGACAGTTTCAGGCGTAGAAGGGTTTGATGGTTCTAAAAAACAAGCCAAAAAAGAAATCGTTCAAACCATTTATTAACCACTTCAAGGCTTAAATTTGTTCAATTTATAAAACAAACAGAAAATTACGCTTTCAGTTAAGTTAAGTACGGTTTTCCCGTAATTCATGATGAAAAAATGATAATATCTTTCCATAAAATATTAAAACACAAAAATCATGAAAAAAAGAAATCTAAAAAACTTAGCACTCAACAGAAGAACTATTTCTAGTTTAGAAGCAACTCAAAATGTTGGAGGAAATCTAGTAAACTCTGATGTGATATGCGCTGTAACTATTGGCAATCGTGCAACTTGTTTGGAAACACTTGGTTGTTATCAAACGGATGTTTGTATCCCAGTAACAGAACAAAAAGAATGTGCAAGTATATTTATTGCTTGTATCACACAAACAGAATTTCCGACATGTAGAGATTGTGAATAAAATAGCACAGAAACATACGTAAAAAGTAAGCGGACTTCGGTTCGCTTTTTTTGTGTTTGCTACAGCTAAATTGATATAAAATAACATAGAAGATTTACAAAGAAAAAGCGGAAGTTCTAAAGACTACGTTGAGTATTTTTAACGAAGAAATTCAGCTTTTTATTCATAAGATTCATGTTATTTTATGTTAATTTAGCTACACGTAAGTAAAATTCTTATGAACAAGATAATTTTGAGTATCATAACATGACTTTTTTTAATTTTTTTAGGCTATTTTTATCAATTCATCCAATAAATACTTTTTTAAATGTGAAAAACCGTAAATACCTTATAAATAGTGACATAACATTTGTTTTGCAAAGTCGAGATACGACTTCGATTTCGGCGAAATGTCAAAAAATGCCGTCGAAATGCACTAAACGAAAGTTGAATGAAAAGATAATTTTTATAATTTCACATAATAAAACGCCTAACTACCATAACAACCCCTAAATCGATAGTCTATGAGAGTAAAACTACCATTAGCTCTTATTCTTTTTTACATTTTCTCTGTAAACTTACAGGCACAATGTAATGGAATAAATAATAATGCTTGTACGACTGCTGCGCCTACCGTTGTAGGGAACAGTATTTCGTGTACACCACCCGCAAATCAACGAGGAAGAAGAAACTTTAGAGTAACCAACATGATTGCTGGTGCAACGTATAGAGCCTCCAATTGTGGTTCAGGATTTGATACGCAAATGACTGTTAGAGATGCGTCAGGAAATTTTGTAGGATTCAATGATGATGACGGACCAGCTTGTGCAGGACAAGAAGCTTCTTTAGATTTCACACCAACAACTACAGGAACGTACAGATTTCATTTAAATAGATTCAATTGCTCTACGGCAGCTAATGTGTTGAATGGAGATATTGTAATTACACTCATCTCAGGACCACCTAGTGCACCTTCAAATGATGATTGTTCAGGTGCAACAGCATTAAGCGTGAGTACTTCAGATACCTGTACTACAAGTGTTTCAGGAACTACAGTAAGTGCTACAGAAACCCTTGGAGCCATTACATGTAGTGGATTTGTAGGTGATGCAGACGATGATGTTTGGTACAGCTTTGTAGCAACAGGAAGTGAACACGATATTACGGTGACTCCTGGAACGATCGATGATATTGTGATTGATTTGCGTTCAGGATCTTGTAATGGAACAAATATAGACTGTCAAGACGGGAACTTTACAGGTACAGAAATATTAAACGCTACAGGTTTAACTGCAGGCGACACTTATTATGTCCGCGTGTACAGTTACGGTGGCGCAGGAGATGAAGGAACTTTTGATATCTGTGTAACCTCTCCACCAGCACCACCAGCCAATAATGATTGTGCTAGTGCAACAGCACTTACCGTGAGTGGAACCTCTTGTACAACAAGTGTAACAGGTACTACGGAAAATGCTACACAAAGTATTGGAGCTTTGACGTGTTTTGGAGTAACTGGAAATGCAGATGATGATGTTTGGTATAGTTTTGTAGCAACAAGTAGTGAACATGATATTACTGTAACACCTGGAACAATTACTGATATTGTAGTAGATTTACGTTCTGGCGCTTGCGATGGAACAAATATTGACTGTGTAGATGCAAACTTTACAGGAACAGAAGTCATCAATGCGACAGGCTTAACCGCAGGTGATACCTATTATGTGCGTGTATATAGTTTTGGTGGCGCAGGAGATGAAGGAACCTTTGATATCTGTGTAACCACACCATCACTCGTCAATTGTCAGCCAACTACGGATTCACCGGGATTAAGATACATAGATAATGTCCGATTCTTAGGAACCTTACAAGATGTTTCCAACCTTGGTTCGGGTTTTAGTACAGGATATCAGGATTTTACAGGACTTTCAACCTTATGTAGACAAGTACAAGGAGAAGGAATCAATGTATCTGTAGAAGCACAGTTTAGAGGAAGATGGAAAGCGTGGGTAGATTGGAATCAAGATGATATATTCGACTTTACTACTGAAGAAGTATACGACTCTCAGGCTGTAGCAACATCTACGACAACCTTTGGATTTGTGATTCCTCTGACATTACCTGTTGGAAACTATAAAATAAGAGTTCGTCTGTATAATACGACTGCGGATAACTTTGCTTACGATTTTACGCCTTGTGAAAACTTTACAGGTGTTCAAATAGGAGAAGCAGAAGACTATCTCTTTACTGTAGAAGAATATTGTGATGCATTAATTGATACTGTGACCGATGGAGAAACTTGTGGCGCAGGAGCGGTGAGTTTATCCGTAACAGGAACAGGAACGCCATCCATAACAGAATACAGATGGTACGATGCCGAAACGGGAGGAAATCTAGTAGCAACTACAGCAACAGGAAGCTGGACGACACCTTCTATTTCAGCAACCACAACCTACTACGTAACTGCATACAATGGAAGTTGTGAATCCTGGGTGCGCGAACCTATCGTCGCAAAATTCAATCCAGCACCAACCATAAACATTACACCAGATGTAACAAATAGAGTTGTTTGTGGAGAAAATGACATGTTAGAAATATCAGTTTCAGGAGACGTAGAAGATGTTTTCTTAATAAATGAAGACTTTGAAACTGGTGATTTGGGTGTATTTAGCAATGTTTTCATAGTAGATAATGGAACCACGATCAATGCGTTAACAGAATGGCAAAATCAAACCAGCACCTTTGTTCCAGGAGAACAGGTATGGTATCCAGCAATATCTTCAGGATTTGGAAATGATCAATTTGTGGTCTCTAATTCAGATGTAGGCGCCGATGGTTTCGGAGTTTCCTATACGACACACAATGCCCTACAATCGACAAATTCATATGATACAACCGATTTTGTGAATTTGACGCTAAATTTTGATTGTTACTATTCACATTATTTAGAAGACAATACAGATGCTGCGGAAGATTATTTCAGAGTTGAAGTTTCTTCTGATGGAACAAACTGGACGGCAATAGGTCCAGATATCATTGCTGATGTGGGAATTGGAACTCGATTTGACAATCTAACGTATGACTTATCTGCATACATTAATGAGACGACACTGAGCATACGAATTCTTTTCTTTGCAATTTGGAAAGATGGTATCGCCGTAGATAATATTCAGCTATTTGGAGATCAGGATGTAACCTCGGTAGATTGGACGACAACTCCTGCTGGAATCATTGACTTATTTGTGGATACAAACAATGATAACATTGGAGATACGCCGTACGTTTCTGGAAGTTACGAAACCGTTTATGCAATGCCAACTTTAGCGCAATTAGAAGAAGCAGACTATTCTTTTACGATTGATGCCAATTTAGCAAATGGTTGTGGCGCGGTAAGTACCAACTTTAATGTAACAAACAATACACGAGTCTTTGACAGTGCTGCCGATGCATGGGGAACAGACGCCAACTGGGCACAAAATGTAGTACCAACTTCTAGCGACTGTGTCATCATAAAAGACAATGGACTTACAATAGACACACAAATCTCTGGAGATGGTTTCGCAAGAAATATCACCGTGAAAAATGGAGGTACTCTAGAAATGGCAACTGGTTCGTCGATCACAGTTACCGATTGGATCAATGTAGAATCTGGCGGAAGTTTGCATGTACGTGATGGTGCCAATCTAATTCAAGTAACTGATGTAACTTCCAACAACAATACAGGAGACATTTTTATGGATCGTACCGCTTCAAGTGTAAATCCGTTTGATTATATATTTTGGTCATCTCCCGTAGCAAACTTTGATGTAGGAGATGTTTCTCCAGGAACTGGTGGCGGATACATATTTCAATGGGCATCTACAGCAGCAGGAAATGGAGTAGGGAACTATGGAGAATGGCAAAGTTTTTCAGGCGATATGGAATTAGGACAAGGGTATATTATCCGCGGAATTTCTGGAACAAGTACAGCAAATACAGCAGAATTTGATGGAGTACCAAATAATGGAGTCATCAATGCTGCAATTGCCAGAGGAACTTACACAGGCGTAGATTATCCAGGCGCAGGAGGAACCAATGCTACTGCCTTAGATGATAACTGGAACTTAATAGGGAATCCATATCCATCAGCAATCTCGGCCGATTTGTTTATTGCAGCAAATGCTTCGGTCATTACAGATGATACTAATCCGTCAACCATCACGGGAACGGTATATTTATGGCGACATCTAAGCACGCCAAGTGATGCTTTTAGTGATCCTTTTTATGGAGATTATTCATATAACTACAATGAGAATGATTACATACAATACAACAGTACAGGTTCAAATCCAGCAGGATTCAATGGAAACATAGCTGCGGGACAAGCATTCTTTGTACTAATGGACGATGCGGCACCTGCAACATCAACGGTGCAGTTTAGCAATTCCATGCGCGGTGTGGCATACACAAACGATCAATTCTACAGACCTAATGAAGAAGCAGATGTGCAATTTGATTATAATGGGGAAAGTAGATCAGCAAATACTGAATCAACAAATACGATTGAGAAAAACAGAATTTGGTTAGATATCATTGCACCGAATAATTCAGCTTCATCTACCTTAGTAGGATACATTACAGGAGCTTCCAACGCAAAAGATCGCTTATTTGATGGAAATAATTTCAGTGATGCACCGACAACAATCTATTCGCTAGTGGAAGGTGAAAAAATGTCCATTCAAGGAAAGGCAGTACCGTTTGATGCGAACGATCAAGTACCATTAGGTATAAAAATTGCAGCCAATGGAAATTATACTATTGCAATCAACGCACTTGATGGACTATTTGATACTACAAATCAAGGAATCTATTTACAAGATACCTACACAGGAACAGAGCACGATTTACGACTTACGCCATATAATTTCTATTCAACAAATGGAGAATTTGAAGATCGTTTCGTACTAAAATATATCACACAAAGTACCTTAAGTACTGATGAATTCAATTCAAACACAGGAATTGTCATCACAACAGGTACTAATAACATCAAAGTACTTTCATACCAAAGTCAAATAGACGAAATTACCATACACGATATACTTGGAAAGCGTTTAATACATCGCAGCAATATCAGAGAAGAAGTGTATGACGTTCGAAATTTAAGACCAACCAACAGCGCACTCATTGTGAAAGTTGTTTTAGAAAACGGTCAACAAAAAATTCAGAAAGTCATATACTAATGTAGACACAACCTTCCATAAGAAAGCACTCTTTAAAATACCAAAGAGTGCTTTCGTATTTTTGATAGCGTGATACTGCGATCAGTTGCTGTAAGGATTGTCAGAAAATAACCAAAACACAAAACACAGGAAAATACGGGTTGTTAAATCCAAAAGCTTCGCTTACTTTTATGCAAAATCAAGACAAGCATGCTACGCAATACTATCAAAGAACTATCAACAACCATTCTCAATAATCAATCGAATTTTGAAACTATCAAAAATGCAATTGATGACATTCAAAAACACTATCTAGAAGCTACAAATCTTGACGAATTCAAAGATGGAATGCAGCACAATGCGGCAGTTCCAACAGCAAGCGGAATGGCACTTTCTATGAATCATGCAGCAGCTTGTTTACTCGATTACAACAGAACAGCAAAATTCTTAAATGGAATGGTGGCGTTAATTCGCGAAAAGCAACAACAATATCCGAATGAAACCATCAATATATTCTATGCAGGTTGCGGACCGTATGCGCCTTTTATCACTTTAGTCGCACCGTTGTTTGACGCGACAGAAGTACAATTTTCATTACTTGAAATTAATGCGACTTCTATCAAAATGGCGGAAAATCTTATCAAAGCAATGAACTTGACAGATTATATAACGGAGTATCATAATACGGATGCCGTAACCTTTCAAATTCCAGATGCCAAAAAATACCATATTCTCTTCAGCGAAACACTTGACGCGTTGCTTTACAGAGAATCCTATGTATCTATACTTTGGAATATGTTGCCACAACTTTCAGAAAACTGTACCGTAATTCCACAAAATGTCATTGTACAAGCCAATCTCACCTTTCCTCAAAAACAGGATGAAGATACACGCAGAGAAAAAGAAGCTGCTGTCATTCTAGATGTACGAAATGCAGTGGCAGTCAGTGATGGAAATACAACACTTCCAGAAACCTTCGAGCCAGTATCGGTCGATTTAGGAGGTGAAAAAAGATACTACACCATGATTGTCGATACCAAAGTCCACATCTACAAAGACATTTGGTTGCATAGAAACGAATCTTCCCTAAGCATTCCACTCGAAATGGAAATTGTCTATCCACTAGAAGCGCCAACCGTAACATTCATGTACAAACTCAAACCCTCCGTAGAGCTCACGCTAAAAAATTAAGTCCAACTAAAACGTTATCGTTTAAAAATCAGTACAAAATATTTGCATCTTCTATGCGGAAGCCTTTTCTTTGTAATGAACTAATTTAAATCCTATAAGGTTCAAATGAGTTCAACAAATAGTTCATTTTATATTGTCGTTATCAAGAAAGGCTGAGGGAATAGATCCGATGAAGCCTTAGCAACCCTTTACACTTAAAGAAGGTGCTACATTCTACTGCACAAGCAGGTAGATAACTAAGTGCAATTCGCACATTTCTCATGCTTTTTTGATAACCTAAATAATAGCGTTACCCTAACGGGTCAGGCTATCCGCTATATCTTTTTAAAAGGGATACGTCATTACGAGAATCTCTGAAGATTCGTGGCAATCTGTGCATTTAAAAAACAGATTACTTCGTCGATTCCTCCTTGTAATGACGATTCAAAGTTTTAAAAAGGATGCCGCTGCTATCCTTAACGCTGAAGTCCCCATGCAAATGGGGATCTCAAAGAAACTGAGATTTTCCAAAGTAAAAATCTCAAAGAAAAAGAAAAACATCATAGTGTATTCCTGCATAGACAGGAATCCAAAGAAAAAAGAAATGAAAAATATCTGGAACGAAATAGAAAAAAGAATCCTAGTCTTAGACGGCGCTATGGGAACCATGCTGCAAGCGTACAGATTCACTGAAGAAGATTTCCGTGGCGAACGTTTCAAAGACTTCCAAGTACCATTACAAGGAAACAACGATTTATTATCCATTACACAACCGCATGCCATCAAAGAAGTACATGCCAAATACTTTGCAGCCGGAGCCGATATTGTAGAAACGAATACATTCTCTGGAACAACGATCGCGATGGCAGACTATGAAATGGAACATTTGGTCTACGAACTCAACTACGAATCGGCAAAAATTGCCAAAGAAGTGGCAGACAAGTTTACCGCCAAAGAACCACACAAACCACGATTTGTGGCAGGTTCCATCGGTCCAACCAACAAAACGGCGAGCATGTCACCAGATGTAAACGATCCAGGATTTCGAGCGGTTACTTTTGATGAATTACGAATTGCTTACAAACAACAAGTAGAAGCCTTAATTGATGGAGGTGTAGACATACTATTAGTAGAAACCGTATTTGATACGCTAAATGCCAAAGCAGCTTTATTCGCCATCGAAGAAGTAAAAGCCGAAAGAGCCATTGAAATGCCAACCATGTTAAGCGGAACTATCACAGATGCCAGTGGACGTACACTTTCAGGACAAACAGCGGAAGCTTTTCTAATCTCTGTATCACACATTCCGTTACTTTCGGTAGGATTCAACTGTGCGCTAGGAGCAAATCTATTACAACCACATTTGGAAGCCATTGCCAATAAAACGGACTTTGCAATCTCAGCACATCCAAATGCAGGATTGCCAAACGCGTTCGGGGAATACGATGAAACACCTGCAGAAATGGCTGTTCAAATAGAAGAATACTTAAAAAGAAATCTCATCAACATCATTGGCGGTTGCTGCGGAACAACACCCGATCACATCAAAGCCATCGCCGAAGTAGCTGCAAAATATGAACCACGTGGGTTGGTTGTTAGTTGTTAGAAAAACAAACTAACAAAAAGACAAATCGACGAACAGATAAAAAGAAGAGAGAGAACATGCAAAATCCAACACCCAACACCCAAGACCTAACACCCAAAATACGCCAAACTAAGTTTATGCGGCTTTCAGGTTTGGAACCTCTAGTTTTAAACGAAAACACCAACTTTGTCAATGTTGGAGAGCGTACGAATGTGGCTGGATCGCGTAAATTTTTGCGACTCGTCAAAGAAGAAAAATACGATGAAGCTTTGGCAATCGCGAGACATCAAGTAGACGGTGGTGCGCAAATCATCGATATTAATATGGATGATGGTTTGATTGATGGAAAAGAAGCCATGGTAAAGTTCCTAAATCTTATTGCTGCTGAACCAGATATCTGTCGCGTACCGATTATGATTGACAGTTCTAAGTGGGACATCATTGAAGCTGGATTGCAAGTAGTACAAGGAAAATGTGTGGTAAACTCCATTTCGCTCAAAGAAGGAGAAGAAAATTTTATTTGGGAAGCCACGCAAATCAAACGCTATGGTGCTGCGGTGATTGTGATGGCTTTTGATGAGGTTGGACAAGCCGACAACTACGAACGCCGATTGGAAATTGTAGCGCGTTCATACGATGTGTTGGTCAACAAAGTTGGATTTCCAGAAGAAGACATCATATTCGATTTAAATATATTTCCTGTCGCTACGGGAATGGAAGAACACCGTAAAAACGCTATCGACTTCATAGAAGCCACACGCTGGACACGCGAAACCTATCCGAACGTGAGTGTCAGCGGTGGTGTGAGTAACGTTTCGTTCTCATTTCGTGGAAACAATGTTGTACGTGAAGCGATGCACTCCGTATTTTTATACCACGCCATTAAAGCGGGAATGAACATGGGAATTGTAAATCCGACGATGTTGGAAGTCTATGACGACATTCCTAAAGACCTGCTAGAACATGTAGAAGATGTCATTCTCGATCGTCGTGATGATGCTACGGAACGTTTGTTGGATTTGGCAGAATCTTTCAAAGGAACTAAAAAGGTCGATGCGGAGAAAGTTCAGGAATGGCGAGGATACGAATTGCAAGATCGCATTACACACTCACTAGTCAAAGGAATTGACGCCTTCATTGTAGAAGATGTAGAAGAAGCACGCTTGCAAGCAGAAAAACCAATTGAAGTTATTGAAGGACAACTCATGACGGGAATGAATGTAGTGGGCGATTTATTTGGTTCGGGAAAAATGTTCTTGCCGCAAGTAGTAAAATCAGCACGCGTGATGAAAAAAGCGGTGGCATATTTGCAACCGTTCATTGAAGCAGAAAAAGGCGAGCAACAAAAAGCTATTGGAAAAGTGTTGATGGCAACGGTAAAAGGCGATGTACACGATATTGGGAAAAATATTGTAAGTGTGGTACTAGGTTGTAACAACTACGAAATTGTCGATTTAGGCGTGATGGTGCCACCAGAAAAAATCATAGAAACCGCCATCGCTGAAAATGTAGATGTCATCGGTTTATCAGGATTAATTACGCCTTCGCTAGATGAAATGGTGTATTTGGCAAAAGAAATGGAGCGCGTCAACTTGAAAATTCCGTTATTAATTGGTGGAGCTACAACTTCTAAAGCACATACCGCTGTAAAGATCGATCCAGAATATAAAAACGCGGTGGTGCATGTCAACGATGCATCAAGAGCCGTAACGGTTGTCGGTGATTTGTTAAATAAGAAAAAATCAAAAAGTTATCGCGAACGACTGAAAAAAGATTACGATGAATTTCGCGAAAAATTTCTAAAACGTAAAAAACAAAAGTCATACATTTCGCTAGAAGCTGCGAGAGCTAAAAAATATACCATTGACTGGGAAACCAGCAATATTACAAAGCCAAAAGAATTGGGAATTCAGAAGTTAACACAGCTCAGTTTAAAAGAATTGCTGCCATACATTGACTGGAGTCCGTTTTTCCGTTCGTGGGATTTACACGGTCGTTTTCCAAACATTTTGACGGATGATGTCGTGGGCGAACAAGCCACACAATTATATGGAGACGCGACCAAAATGATTGATGAAATCATTGCAAAGCAATCACTAAAAGCCAAAGCAATTTTCGGACTGTTTGAAGCAAATACCATCAATGATGATGATATTTCTATTCAGAAAAAAGGAAAGGAAATTGCCGTCTTTAGAACGCTTCGTCAACAACTAGAAAAGCGTGCGGAAGTACCAAATATTGCCTTAGCAGATTTTGTGGCACCAAAAGAAAGTGGACGACAAGATTACATGGGTACGTTTTGCACGGCTATTTTTGGAGCAGACGAATTAGCCAATAGTTACAAAGAACAACAAGACGATTACAACGCAATTATGGCGCAAGCGATTGCCGATCGTTTTGCGGAAGCATTTGCCGAATATTTACACAAGCAAGTTCGTACGAAACATTGGGGATATGCCGCCGCAGAAGATTTGACCAACGAGGAATTAATCAAAGAAACCTACAAAGGAATTCGTCCAGCGCCAGGTTATCCAGCGTGTCCTGATCATTTAGAAAAAGAAACCATTTGGGAATTATTGGATGTAGAAAATGTCATCGGCGTTTCATTGACAGAAAGTTTAGCAATGTGGCCAGCAGCAGCAGTTTCTGGTTATTATTTTGCGAATGAAGAAGCAAAGTATTTCGGGCTCGGAAAAATAACCCATGATCAAGTAGAAGATTTTGCCAATAGAAAAGGAATTACCATAGAAAAAGCCCAAAAATGGTTACACCCAACATTGGCGGATTAGCTTTTAAATTATGAATGTTGAATGTTGAATTGTGATTTTTAAGAGGCAAGAAATAGACAAAAAACAAAAAACAAACAACGAATAAACAAATCAACAAAAAACAAATCAACAAAAAACAAATCAAGGATAAACAGAAAAAAACGAAAAAGAAAAAATACAAGCGCTGAGAAAAGTCTAACAGCTCACTACTCAGTACTAACATCTAACAAAATGAAAGTAACAGACCATATCGCACAATCGGAAGGAAAAACATTGTTTTCTTTTGAAATATTACCACCATTAAAAGGACAGGATATTCAATCAATTTTTGACAATATTGATCCGCTGATGGAATACAAACCACCATTCATTGACGTGACGTATCACCGTGAAGAATATACGTTTAAAGAGTTGGACAATGGTTTGTTGAAAAAGCAAGTCGTAAAAAAACGTCCAGGAACGGTTGGAATTTGTGCGGCGATTCAGAATAAATATCAAGTAGATGCCATTCCGCATATTTTGTGTGGCGGATTTACCAAAGAAGACACTGAAAACTTCTTGATCGACCTAGATTTCTTAGGAATTGACAACGTAGTTGCTCTTCGAGGTGATGCTGTGAAAAGCGAGATTTATTTTAAAGCTGAAAAAGAAGGACATCGTTATGCGTCTGAATTGGTAAGTCAGATACAAGACCTAAACAACGGAAAATATTTGGATGAAGACTTACTGAATTCTTCCAAAACAGACTTTTGCATTGGTGTCGCAGGTTATCCAGAAAAGCACATGGAAGCGCCAAGTTTGGATTCGGACATTCACTTTTTAAAGAAAAAGATCAAAGCTGGAGCGGAGTACATTATAACACAGATGTTTTTTGACAATCAGAAGTATTTTGATTTTGTGGAAAAGTGCAGAAAAGAAGACATCACTGTACCAATCATTCCAGGGTTAAAACCGATTGCCACACGCAAACAATTGAACCTGATTCCACATCGTTTCAAAGTAGATTTGCCAGACGATTTGATCATGGAAGTGGTTCGTTGCGATAACAACAAAGAAGTGCGCAAAGTCGGAATTGAATGGTGCATACAGCAAAGTAAAGAATTGGTAGCAGCAGGCGTTCCAATTTTGCACTACTATTCCATGGGAAGATCGAGCAATATCAACGCGATTGCGAAGGAGATATTTTAAAATTGACTAGCCTAAATATCAAAATATCATAAAAAAGAAGCTGTCTAAAAAGGAAACTTAAACGTCATTCTGGACTTAATCCAGAATCTCATCACATTGATTATCAACTCTTATGAGAAGCCGAAGATACTGAATCAAGTTTAGCATAAGAGTTCGGTTTGATGAAATCTGTACTTTTTAGACAGCCTCTTTTCATATACATTAAAGGTATATTTTTTAATTTACAGATTTCTTGTTCTGTCAAAAATTCCACAGTTCCAACCGCCGTCACAGGCTGTATAATCTAACGTTTGGCACCAGTTTACTGACTCACATAAAAACACAGATTGCCAAGGATCATTTCCTCCTTTTAACGTATCAGCGTCAAAGTTTGCTACGGCTGCCTTTTTCAGAGACAGTTTTTTTAATGATTTTTTCTTCATGATTAAAATAGTTTTTGGTTTCCGAAAAGGTAACAAAAACGCTTGAAGAAGTCATTTACTTTTACACTACTAAAAGTAGGTGTTGTCTGTATTTTAAGAAAAGAAAAGAGAGGAACTTTAGCTCCTCTCTTTTATTACACAGACAAACTGTCATGTTGCAGATGAGTCGCTTTTCTCGGATAAAAAACGAAATTTTTGCGTTCATAACAGCAGGGACCATATTGGTTGCCCAACATTGTATGCATTCGCCTATGTAAGTTGCGTCTCCAAATCCACCGTATGTCGCAACACTTTCCAAGTGGAAACAGATATCTTTTTGTGATTAACTTAAAAATTAACTTTTTTTCATGGTTGTAATTTTAAGTCAGAAATGGAAAATTGAACAATAAATTCTATTTCTAAAAAGTAATCTGTCGGAGTCTCATAGATTTGAAAATAATATTCTCCTCTACACTTTTGCGATTGTTTTTTCTTCATAGCAAAAACTTGGCAAGCCCGAAATTAGAAAAAACGTCATAAAAACATCGTTGGTTTTCCATTACCAGAAGTACGTGTTCGCAATACTTAACATTTGCACAAAAAAAAGAGGAATGCCTTAAGTTCCTCTTTTTTAACTAAACATAAAATCGATTATTTTAGAAATCAGTTTTGTTAATTGCTTGTAAAAAACAATATATCATAGCATCGCGAATAGTCTATTATGTAGCTGTAGATAGTAAACAATAAAATTGTCCAATAAATCACGACTTCAATAGTGATGAAAGCAATCGAAGAACTTTCAAAGTTGCGATAAGTATGTTCTTAACATATATAATTTGGTTATGATAAAACTACTAAAATGCAGGAAGTTATCATGCAGGTTTTACAATACTTTCACTACGTGATTGCTGTAAGCCATAAAATAGGTATTTGTAAAATAAAAAAGGAACTCCGAAAAGTCCCTTCTATTTTATGCTGTTTTTCGTAAAATTATCGCTGTGGTTCTGTATAAATTTGACATATAAATTCTCCATTACATGCTGTATAATCGATAGTTTCACAGAAATTAAAGGAAAAACAAGAGAAATCAACGGTCACACAAGGAAATACCGAATTTTGGTCATTTCCTCCTTTCGTAACGGACATATTCAAGTTTGAAATTGCCGCTTTCTTCAATGATAATTTGTGGATGCTTCTTTTTTTCATGATTTTCTAGATTTAGATGGTGGTTTAAATTCCGTTTGTGTCATAAAATTGACATACAATTTCGTTGAAGCATCTTGTAAAATCTCTAGTTTCACAGATATTTACAGATTGACAAAATAGGGTTGGAGCTATAGTTCCACCAGTAATTGCTTTCTGTAAATTAGAAATAGAAGCTTTCTGTAATTTCAATTTTTGGATAGACTTTTTCTTCATGGTTTATGGTTTTTATAACAGTTAAAGAGGTTTCATTAACAATTAATTGTCAAGTATAACTGACAACTATTTTCACCATTACATGCTGTATAATCTCTCGTTTCACAAATATTGATCGTTTCACAGAACTGATATTTACTTTGTCCTGTTCCTCCAGACAATGCATCGGCATTTAACGTAGAAATGGAGGATTTAAGAAGAGTTAATTTTTTAATAGACTTTTTTTTCATGAGGGTTATTTTTAGGTTACTATAAAAGTATAGAAACAAAGTAAAGCACTGTAAGGTTTTTCCATTACAAGAAGTATGTGGATGCTGTAATTAACATTTGTACGGCTAAGAATCTGATCTTTCACCAAGAAAAATAACAGAAGCAAAACCATTTTTAAAATAAAAGTTACATTTGTTTCTAATAATGAAAAAAGTATTATACCTCATTTTCCTCTATTCGTGTTGCTGCATTGCGCAAGAAACGACTTCTACAACACAACAATCACCCAAAGCGGCTACGATTGATGTCAATTATTTTAGCGGAAGCATTGCACGTCATAACGACGATATTTTACATCTCATTACAGGACATCCGGAAGGATTTATTGTGAGCTATAATCAAAAAACCTTTGGTTATGACGATTGGTCACAGTTTTACAATTATCCCGATTATGGAGTGTCATTCAGCTATCAAAACTTAAAGAATGAATTTTTAGGAGAGAATGTAGCACTGTATGCACATTATAATTTTTACTTTTTAAAGCGAAATTTGATGTTGCGTGTCGGACAAGGAATTGCCTACACCACAAATCCGTATGACAAAGTAGAGAACTTTCGAAACATTGCCTTTGGTTCACGTTTGATGAGTAGTACGTATGTGATGCTGAATTACAAAAAAGAAAATCTATTCAAACGTTTTGGTGTACAAGCAGGATTGTCACTCATACACTATTCCAACGCAAATGTAAAAGCACCAAATACAAGTATCAATACGATAGCGTTCAATGTAGGTGTCAATTATAATTTGGATGATACTTCGCTGATAGAATATCAAAAACAAGAAGTCACACAAAACTTTGCAGAACCAATAAAATTCAATGTTGTGTTGCGTGCAGGAGTCAATGAAAGTGATGCGATTGGCAGTGGACAATACGGTTTTACAATACTTTCTGTCTATGCAGATAAACGTTTGGGACGAAAAAGTGCCATCCAACTCGGAACAGAAGTATTTTTCTCTAACTTTTTAAAAGAATGGATTCGCTATCGTGCGATTGCGTTTCCAAAAGGAGACATACAAGGTGATGAAGACTACAAACGTATCGGCGTTTTTGTGGGACATGAATTATTTATCAACAAACTATCAGTCGTAACGCAATTGGGCTATTATGTATATTATCCAGTAGATTTTGAAGGACAAACCTATATTCGTATAGGAATGAAACGCTACTTTGGTAAAAAGTGGTTTGGTGCGTTAACGCTCAGATCGCATGCAGCCAAAGCAGAAGCAGTAGAATTTGGGGTAGGAATCCGACTGTAACAAATGGTGATAATGCAACTCTTTAGAGTATCAATCAAAAATAAAAAAGATGAAAGCAAAAGTTGTATTACTATTAATAGTTTTTTGCCAATTAGTTGTAGCGCAGGAAACTTTACAAAAAGAAAAGGACACTATAACATTGTGGAAGCTATTTAAAACGGAACCAACATTAAAAGGGGTTGTTTTAGGAGTTCATGGAGCACGAGAAACGATGTTTGAAATTGGTTATTTTCAATACCTGTGGGTAGAAGAACTAGAGAGTAAAATACCGATTGTTGGTGGAATGGGCTATTCGCTATCCACAGAACATTACATAAATGAAGATTATGTAATAGCGCCAAAAGCAACGGCTTGGATAAATTTATTTTATGCAAATATTGGAATGAGTTTGCCGTGGTATTTTGATACAGAAGGAAATAACAGTTTCCGTGTGCGACCCGAAATCGGCATTGGTTCAGGTGATTTCAAACTGACTTATGCGTTGAATATGGCAATTACCAATAAAGACATGCCCAACGTAAGTAAGCACATGGTGTCTGCGATTTATTTTTTAAATTTTGATAGAGAGGCGGGAAAAAATAAGCGAAAATGGTAATTGTATATTAAGATAAAAACAATGAAAAAAATATATTCCATACTATTCATACTCATCTGTATTGCGTGCGATTCAGAAGATGCAAACGATTGTTTTCAAACGTCAGGAAGCATCATTTCTGAAACAGTAGCCGTCAATGATTTCTCCAAAATAGAAGTAGGCGAAAATATTACGTTGGTGATAAAAGAAGACACCACGCAAGAAGTACGAATAGAAACAGGAAGCAACTTGTTAAATGATGTAGAAGCAAAAGTAGCAGGAGAGACGTTATTTTTGTCTGATACTAACGACTGCAATTACTTCCGCGATTACGGAATCACAACTATATACATCACCACACCAAACATCACCGAAATCACAAGCAAATCGCAATTTGAAGTTCGTTCGGATGGAATCCTGACCTTCCCAACCTTAGCACTCATCTCTGAAAACTTTACCAACAGCAGTGCTGCTTCTGGGAATTTTAGATTGCAAGTACAGAATCAAGAATTGAATATTGTATTTAACAACTTATCAAACCTATTCATTTCTGGAACAACGGAAACCTTTGATATCAATTTGCCAGGTGGAAACTCACGCATGGAAGCAGCAGATTTGATAGCAGAAAAAGTAGTGATATTTTCACGCAGTAGTAACGATATCATCATCAATCCGCAACAAGAACTTTCGGGTGATATATTTGGTACAGGAGATGTTATTTCCGTAAAACGCCCGCCAATTGTTGAGTTTACCGCACATTACACTGGAAACCTTATTTTTCAAGATTAGTTTTATTAGTATTGAGATGTTAATAGTGAGTATTGAGATGTTAGTATTGAGAGTGTTTCGAAGAATAATTCTTGCTAGTTTTAACGTAAGATATTTGAAAGGTTAATTATTAATAAAAAGTGAAAAGCCATCAAATCCACTAATCAACAAAGTTAAAAGTGAAGAGTTATGAGTAAAGAGTAACCGAACAAATCCACGAATCAACAAAAAACAAATCAACAAACTAGAAAAACAAGTCTAAAAGCGAAGCGGTCTAACATCTAACAACGAAGTGGTCTAAACATCGATAGCGATTCTAAACAGTCAACTCCCGAAACAAACTCTCCAAATTCTTATTCTTCAGATTAATTTGCAAAGTCTTCAAACTATTGTCATGCGCAAAATCGAATACAGCCGGACGCATATCTTTGGTAGTGTTAAACGTAATTTCATACACCAAATCACGTGTGTTGATCACTCTTATTACATGTGGAAGCTGTTCAATCAATACATCTTCAATGCGATAATCAAACTCCACTTCAATCACTTGATCTTGATCTTTTTGAAGTTTCGCCAACGTCGTATCTGCAACAATTTCTCCTTTATTAATAATAATCACACGATCGCACATCGCTTCTACTTCTTGCATGATGTGAGTCGATAGAAAAATAGTTTTCTCCTTTCCAATCGAAGTAATCAAATTGCGAATCTCTGTCAATTGATTCGGATCTAATCCTGTCGTCGGTTCATCCAAAATCAACACTTCAGGATCATGCAATAACGCATTTGCCAAACCAACACGCTGACGAAATCCTTTCGACAACTCGCCAATCTTCTTTTTCGATTCTGGAGTCAATCCCGTCATTTCAATCACTTCATCAATACGCGATTTTGACACCTTATACACATTCGCGTTAAACGCTAAATATTCACGCACATGCATATCCAAATACAACGGATTGTGCTCTGGCAAATATCCTACACTTTTCTGTACATGACGCGGATGCGTAGTCGTATCAAATTCATTCACAGCAGCCGTTCCAGAAGACGCTTTCAAATAAGTCGTCAAGATCTTCATCATGGTAGACTTTCCCGCGCCATTTGGACCCAAAAAGCCCACAATTTCTCCTTTCTTGACTCTAAATGAAACGGCATTCAATGCTTTCTGTTCGCCGTACAACTTTGTGACATTTTCTACTACAATAGACATATTACAGGGATTTGAAAATCAAAATTACATAAATTTTTATCAGTATTTCTTAAGTTTGAATCAAATAAAAACAAAAAAAACTACGGTTTGTTGATAAAAACGTTTTTCTGTAAAAAATATTGGAAAACGATTTTGAATCTAAAAATTAATCTATACTTTAGCTGTAACGAAATGAAAAACAAGATGTTTACAACAAACTATTTTTGGCAAGGATATTTTTACTTCTTTTATGGAAAGAAGTCGGAACGCTTTGTCATGTAGTTTAGTATACAACAAAAAAGATATAGAGTAAGTTCCGAAAATATTTTCGGGACTTTTTTTTTGAATACAAACGAATGTTACACACAATTGCCATACAAGGAATTCTAGGATCAAACCATCACAAGGTAGCAGAGTTGTATTTTGGAAACGAAATACAATTGGACGAATGCCTATCTTTTGATGCGTTAGTGCATAGCTTACTCAATGAAAAAAGTAACTATGCCATCATGGCAATAGAAAATACGATTGCAGGATCTATCATTCCAAATTATGCACTGATTGATGCCAATAATATTCACATAAACGGCGAATACTACTTAAACATTCATCATCATTTAATGGCGCTTCCGAATCAAACTATTGAAGACATTACAGAAGTTTGTTCGCATCCGATGGCGTTGTTACAGTGCAAAGAATTCTTCAAGCAATATCCACACATAAAATTGGTAGAAGATGTCGATACGGCTGAGGTGGCTAGAAGAATTCAAGAAAAACAACAAAAAGGAATTGCGGCGATTGCTACGAAAACGGCGGCAGAATTATTTCAATTGGAAGTACTTTCAGCAGAAATTCAAACCATCAAAACCAACGCGACACGCTTTGTGATTCTGCAAAAGCAAAAACCATCTAACGGAATTGACCAAATAGACAAAGCATCGTTACGATTCGAATTAGATCACAAAAGAGGAAGTTTGGCAACCATTCTCAACGTTATGAGCGATTGCAAACTCAATCTCACCAAAATACAATCCTTACCCATTATTGAAACACCTTGGCGTTACGCTTTTTTCGTAGATGTTACGTTTGAAGCGTATGAAGATTACACAAAAGCCATCTCAGTATTGGAAATAATGTCAACAAGTCTCAAAGTCTTAGGAACCTACAAAAACCAACGAAACGCATGATTCCTGCAAAACGCATACATACAGTAGAAGAATACTACTTTTCGCGTAAACTACGAGAAGTACGCAGTTTGGTAGCGGCTGGAAAAACGATTATCAATCTCGGCATCGGAAGTCCCGATTTGCAACCGCCAACCGTGGTAGTAGATGCGCTAGAAGCAAGTCTCCACGACGAAACCGCACACAAATACCAAAGCTATCAAGGAATTCCTGCTTTGCGAAATGCTATTGCGGATTTCTATGAAAAAAATTACAACGTTACACTAGATACGGATACGGAAGTCTTGCCACTCATGGGAAGCAAAGAAGGCATCATGCATATTTCCATGGCATATTTGGATGAAGGTGACGAAGTGTTGATCGCAAATCCGAGTTATCCAACCTACAGTTCGGTGACGAAACTATTAGGAGCTGTTCCAAAATACTATGATTTAGAGGTGAAGAACGATTGGCTGCCAAATTTAGAAGCCTTATCACAGCAAGATTTAAGCAAAGTAAAGCTCATGTGGGTGAATTATCCACACATGCCAACAGGCGCCAAAGCACCGAAAGCGTTCTTTGAAAAATTGATTGCTTTTGCCAAACAACATCAAATTCTCGTGATCAATGACAATCCTTATAGTTTCATTCTTAACGAAGAACCACTAAGTATTTTGGCAATTGAAGGAGCCAAAGAGGTAGCGTTAGAGTTGAATTCACTCAGTAAATCCTTCAATATGGCAGGATGGCGAACAGGAATGGTGATGGGAAAAGCGGAACACATTCGGCACGTGCTCAAAGTAAAAAGTAACATGGATTCTGGAATGTTTTACGGCATTCAAAAAGGCGCGATCAAAGCATTGGCAAGTTCGAGAGATTGGTTTACAGAACTCAACAAAATATACGCAAAGCGACGTAAACTTGTCTGGGAATTAGCGACGAAATTACACTGTGAATTCGACAAAGAAACGGCAGGAATGTTTGTGTGGGCAAAGTTGCCAGCGGACAATCATTTGAAGTCGGAAGCATTTGTGGACAAACTATTATATGAAAAAGAAGTATTCATCACGCCAGGAAGCATCTTTGGAACGCAAGGAGAAGGTTATGTGCGTTTTTCATTGTGCGTGCCAGAAGAAAAAATAAAAGAAGTCATCAACAGAATAGATCAATAACATGAACGTATACATCATCGGAATAGGACTCATTGGCGGAAGCATGTCGCTAGATATTCAATCGACATATCCAGAAGCAACCATCTATGGAATTGATGTAAATGACGCGCATTTGGAAGAAGCACTGCAAAGACAGCTAATTCATAAAAAAGCTACGCTACAAAATGTTGAAAATGCAGATATTGTTATCGTAACGATTCCTGTGCACGCCTCTATCGGAATCATTACAGACGTATTAAATCTCATAAATGATAATGCATTAGTGATTGATGCAGGTTCGACCAAAGAAAAGATTTGTGAAAGTATTGCCAAGCATCCAAAACGACGCAACTTTTTAGCGGCGCATCCCATTGCTGGAACGGAATTTTCAGGTCCGGCAGCAGCTATTCAAAGATTGTTTGATGGCAAAACCAACATCATTTGCGAAGTAGAAAAAACGGCGTTCAGTTTGCAAGAAAGAGCGTTGCAACTATTCAAAGATTTAGGAATGTGCATTCGGTATATGGACCCAAAATCGCATGACAAGCACATTGCGTATGTATCGCATTTATCGCACATCAGTTCGTTCATGTTGGGGAAAACTGTCATTGAAAAAGAAAAAAACGAACGTGATATTTTCGATTTGGCAGGCAGTGGATTCGCTTCCACGGTGCGTTTGGCAAAAAGTTCACCCGCGATGTGGACGCCAATTTTTGAGCAAAACAAAGCGAATGTCATCGAAACGTTAGACGAATACATTAGCAACTTGCAGGAATTCAAAAGTCTCATGTTGCAGGACAATTTTGAAGGCATCTATAAAGAAATGGAAAACACGAATCACATTAAAAAAATATTAAAAGGAATTGAATGAGGAATTGCTGACGCGAGTATGAAGTATTGATATAATAGTATTGAGGTATTAGTATTGAGTATTGAGGAATGTCAAATAGACAAATCAACACTTCGACAAGCTCAGTGTAAACAAATTAACAAATCCACAAAAAACGAATCCACAAAACACAAATCCACAAAAAACAAATCCACAAATCCACAAAAAACAAACAAGACAAAAAATAATCATGGAAAATAAAAAAGAACTCAGAAACTGGTTAGATGCCTTCGGATTGGAACATCCGATTGTAATTGCAGGACCATGCAGTGCAGAAACAGAAGATCAAGTGCTAAATATTGCACACCAACTCAAAGATACAGACGCAACCGTATTGCGCGCAGGAATTTGGAAACCACGTACACGTCCTGGAAATTTTGAAGGTGTTGGCGCTTTGGGATTGAAATGGTTGCAAAAAGCCAAAGAAGAAACAGGAATGTTGACAGCAACCGAAGTTGCCAATGCAACACACGTACGTTTGGCATTAGAACACGATATTGATGTGTTGTGGATTGGTGCTCGATCTACGGTAAGTCCATTTATTGTGCAGGAAATTGCAGATGCGTTGAACGGAACTGACAAAATTGTATTGGTAAAGAATCCTGTGAATCCGGATTTAGCGTTGTGGTTAGGAGCTATTGAGCGTTTACATTCTGCCAATATTGCCAAATTAGGAGTGATTCACAGAGGATTTTCAACCTATGAGAAAACACGTTACCGTAACAATCCGGAGTGGCAAATTCCGATTGAATTGCAAAACCGTTTCCCAGATTTACCGCTAATCTTGGATCCATCGCATATTGCAGGTCGTAGAGATATCATCTTCGATTTATGTCAAACTGCGTTAGATTTAAATTACGACGGATTGATGGTAGAAACACATTTCGATCCAGACAATGCTTGGAGTGACGCCAAACAACAAATCAAGCCGACGCGTTTGGTGGAAATCATGGAAGATTTACGCATTCGAAAAGCAACCGATACCGAAGCAAACTACAGAAATGCATTGAATACACTTCGTACACAAATTGATGTGATTGACCATCAATTGATTGAGACTTTAGGAAAACGTATGAAAGTAGCAGATAAAATTGGAGAATTAAAGAAGGACAAAAACGTGGCCATTTTACAAACTAGACGTTGGAATGAAATCTTAGGAAAAATGATTTTGGAAGGTGAGCAGAATCAACTGAGTGAAGAATTTGTCTTGCGTATTTTCAAAGCCATTCACCAAGAATCGATCAATCACCAAGAAAAGATTATGAATCAATAATCAATACCAAATCAACGATAAAAATCATAAAAGCGAGCCGACAAAGCTCGCTTTTTTAAAATTAATGCCAAATTAAGCACACGTACAATCCGTATTTGCGATGAACGTTTCTGGAGAACATTGTAAAATATCCATTGAATTCGGATTTTGATCTGTACCACCAGAAGGATTTCCTGAATGCAATCCACCGTGAATGCGTTGTTCAAAATTAGCAATAGATCTCTTACTTAGGAGTAAATTTTTTAAACTTCGCTTTTTCATAAAATTGATTTTTAAATTTTATAATTTAATTGGTATTACTCCTAATTACAGTCTTGGTAATTGCAAGAAGGCAAGTTATTTCCAGGACACGAAAAATGTTCCGATCCTGGTCCTGGATCACCAGGATTTCCCACAGTACCACCACCAATACAAAATTCTGGTTTCTTAGATACAACACAAATAGCACAGGTTACCTTAAGTCCTGAGTTGTCTGCGCCACCAACAATTATTAGTTTGGTTAAATTTGAAACTGAATTTTTATTAAGATTCAGATTTTTTAAACTTCTTTTTTTCATAATATTTTAGTTTTAAGTTTGCTAGTGATGCGTTAACTCTAAAAAAAATATTGAGATCCCTCTTTTAATAAAGGATGTAGACGTTTTTTTATTTTTGGATTTGAATTGATTTTAATTTAGCTACAGAAAAAGAAGCTATTTTAAGTTTATTTTCTATCAACTATTGAATTACAATACCCAAACGTCACTTCGAGTGATTTTGAGGCACGAAAAATCGTATCGAGAAGTGCTTGGAAATACCAAATTCTAAAGTTAACGCATCACTAGTATTTTAAGTTAATAAATAGGAAATGCTATTTAGCATAGTATTCCATAGCTTTCTTCACAACCAATACATATAGATCGGTACAAACTATTCATAGGATTGTGTTGTGTTGGACCATCCTCAGAAGGATCACACCAACCTG
The DNA here is from genome assembly GCA_039026955.1 of Bacteroidota bacterium. Lineage (GTDB taxonomy): Bacteria > Bacteroidota > Bacteroidia > Flavobacteriales > Flavobacteriaceae > Kordia. The sequence goes on along the minus strand of JBCCLH010000016.1, from coordinate 43,804 downwards.
ATAATCCGCCTTTAAGACTTGAAGGATTGAAATTAGCAACTGATTTTTTGTTCAATCGTAGACTTTTTAAATTTTGCTTTTTCATAATATTTTGATTTTTAAATAGTTTACTCGATAATCGAGTTTTAAAATGTTCCGACACTTGCGTCGAAATGTTTATAACGGTTTCCGTTGAATGCTTCGTGGGCTTGCCCAAAGTAGTTGACTAACAACATTCTGAATAATGACAAGAAGGCATATCGTCGCCTGGACAAGAAAAATAACATGTATGGTTTGAGTCAGGACCTGGCTTTGGTGCGCCTTGGCAAAGAGCGTCAAAGGTGAGAAAGGCTCCACCTTGAATGCGTTGCTTAAAATCTGCAATAGATTTCTTATTGAGTTGTAGCGTTTTCATCTTTTGTTTTTTCATAATTGTATAGTTTGAATTAATAATGATTCAAAACAAATCATAAAACCACTAAGAAAAAAGAAACACTATTGACGGTTTATGAACGCTCAACAATTTCACTTCAAAATCAAATATGAATAAAGCGCTATTCATATGCTATTTGTCTAAAAACCACATAACAATAAACCGTTTGTGATCACTTCCATTGCGGATTTATAAAATCGCAACAAAAAATAAAATCAGGAAGAAAAACGTAAACACTTGATAAATAATGTATTAAAATTCAAGTGATTTCTCTACGCCTATTAAAAGCTTTCTGCACATGTTAAATCCGTTCAAAATTCTATATGTTTGCAACAATTTAAAAATCACAAAACAACCTGAAAACCTTAGTATTCCCTCCAAAATAACATTAAAATAACTATCTAAAACTGTACATAAACACATGAAACACATTGTAAGCACGTGCATGCTCCTACTGGCAGTATGCATCATGAATGCACAAGGAAAACTAGGTCCGATTACCATTTCGTATGGACAAGAAATCAAAGAAAATAAAGAAAAAATTGTTCGAATTGCGGGAGAGTTCAATGGTAAAATATACACATTGGCACAAAAAAAGAAAAAATACTTTCTAAAGATGTTCAGTTCAGACTCGATGGAAGAAATCGGGAAACAAGAAGTTGAGTTTTCAGAGTACAAAGGAAAAGAGTTGACATTTGAAGAACTTTTGGTAATCGGGAATCAATTGGTTGCTTTTGGAAGTTTGTACGATCGCAAAGCAAAAGAAAGTCACTTGGTCGGATTTCCAATTTCGGCAGATGGACAACTTTCAAAAAACGGAAAAGTGCTGTTCAAAACGAAAGTGACCAAAAAACGAGAACGAGGCGCTTTCTACTTTAAAGAAGCACCATCGGGAGATCGATTGCTGATAATGCATGCGGCATATTTTGACAAAAAAGAAGAAGTACAATATGAAATCAAATTATTCAACGAACAATTAGGTGTTGAAATGACCAACTTAGAAACCGTTCCGTTTGAAGATCGAAGAGATTTAGAGTTCAATATTGCCGATTTCGATGTAAATGTGTACGACGATATTTTTGTAGTGATCAATGAAAGTTACAGAGATCGCAAGCAGAAAAAAAATATTGAAAAATTTGAAATTCACGCCTTCAAAAGAGACAATGGTTACAAAAAGGAAATTATCAATATTGATTTCACCAACAGAGAAGTCATCAACTGTGAAATTCTTTCTACAAACAAAGATGTGTTGCACTTAGTCGGATTCTACTCAGGCGTTCGTAAAAATGGAAAAGCTAATAAAAAACTCAGGGGAATTTACTCTGCCAATGTAGATGTGATGAGTAATAAAGTAATGAATTTAAAATTCAACAAATTCGATTACGAAACTAAAGTCAAGCTGATTGGGGAGCGCAGAGCGAAAAAAGACAAAGACATTCAGCCACTATACAAAACACATAGTTTGATTGAAAAAGAAGATGGCGGATTATTTTTATTATCAGAATATCAAGAAGTTGTCCTAGCGGGAAGTCAAGGAATTGGACCACTTTCGGTAGAGTCGATCATCTATATCAACAATGAAATTATTGTAACATCATTAAACGAAGATGGAACAGTTGCTTGGACCAATGTCATTCCGAAAGAACAAAAAGCAGGATTCACCGTATTTTCGTTAGGAATCTTTGGATTTGCTAGTGGAAATAATTTTACTGTTGGCGTTGGCGTTACGATTCCAATTGCTGTAGCAGGAAAAGGTCCAGAATACCTAAGCGCGATTCCAATTTATGAAAACGGACAATTGACAGTCGTTTTTAATGATAACAAAAAGAATGTAGGTGTCACGGATATTGAAGAAATCAGAAAATTAGGAAACTACAACAAAGCAATTCCAACGGCTTTTGTATTTGACGATCAAGGAAACATCACACGAATTGATCCAGAAGATTTACAAAAAGATCGATTAATTCTAAGACCAGGAGTCTACTGTCGAAAAGGCGCGAATGATTACATCATTTACGCTTCCAAAAAATCAAAAGACAAATTGGGAAGAATGCAAATTCGAAACTAATTCAAACTAAAAAATAGAAAAAGCCATCTCAGTCTTACAAAATGAGATGGCTTTTTTATTCAATAATCTCCAGAGCAGTAGTTTTTAACTACAATTACAGCAAAGTGTAATTTTTTCTTACGAAGCTCCTATCTTATTGCAACTTCCATCTTGACACAATGGACTGCTATGTTAGCCAACAATTTGGTTTTGTCTAGTTTTTGATAGTACGTGTACTCCTTTTAATTTTGAAATGTTTTCTAGCATGACAGAATTTTTTAATTGTTAAAGCTTTAATATACACATATTCATCAAAAGGAAAATGATAAGAACTCAGTACTTAACATTATGATAACTGTATTGAAAACCTGTATGATAACCTTTTGTTTTTTTAAGAATAATCTTGATCTTTGCGCCAATGATAGGAACGGTGTATAAATCTACGGGAAGTTGGTATTTGGTGAAAACCGAAAGCGGTGAAGAATACGAGTGTAGAATCAAAGGAAAATTCCGTTTAAAATGCATCAAAAGCACAAATCCGATTGCGGTTGGTGACAAGGTGAATTTTACCCTAGAAACAAAGAACAACACCGAAACAGGCATCATTGACGAAATATTTGACCGTAAAAACTACATCATTCGCAAATCGGTCAATCTTTCCAAGCAAACACACATCATCGCCGCGAATATTGATCAGGTGTTTTTATTAATCACAATTGACAATCCGCCCACATTTCCAAGTTTTATAGATCGTTTCTTGGTGACAGCAGAAGCCTATTCCATTCCGTGTGTGTTGGTCTTCAACAAAATAGATTCATACAAAGAAATCGAACGTCGCGCTGAAGTTCTTTATCTGAAAGATATTTACGAGAATATTGGATATGAATGTATTGAAATCTCTGCAAAGGAACAACAAAATGTAGAACTCATCAAAGAACGCATGCAAGGAACCGTAAGTATGTTTGCGGGACATTCAGGCGTTGGGAAATCTACCTTGGTGAATGCCATTTCTCCTGAATTGAATCTCAAAACCAAAGAAATTTCAGAACAACACAAACAAGGACAGCATACCACCACTTTTGCCGAAATGTTCGATTTGGAATTTGGCGCCAAAATCATCGATACGCCAGGCATCAAAGGGTTTGGAATTGTAGACATGGAAAAAGAAGAAATTGGCGATTACTTTCCAGAATTCTTCGCGCTCAAACACGAATGTAAGTTCAACAATTGCATCCACATCGACGAACCAAAATGCGCTATTAAAGCCGCTGTAGAAAGTGGTGAAATCGCATGGTCACGCTATAGAAGCTATGTGCAAATAATTGAAGGCGACGAAAGCAATTATCGTATTGATGAGTTTAAGGAGATGTAATGCTAAGTCAAAATTATTTTAAATACTTCTCATGAAAGCAGTCATACAAAGAGTCACCGAAGCTAGTGTTACCGTCGATCAAAAAATAGTTGCTAATATTGGTCAAGGATTACTGATTTTACTTGGCATAGAACATGAAGATACGCATGAAGATGTAACATGGCTTTCCAATAAAGTAGCTCGTTTGCGCATCTTCAATGATGAAAATGGAGTGATGAATACGTCTTTATTGGATACGGGCGGAGAAGCAATTGTTGTAAGTCAATTTACACTACACGCCAGTACCAAAAAAGGCAACCGTCCAAGCTATATCAAAGCGGCAAAACCAGAAATTTCCATTCCGATGTATGAAGCTTTTGTGGCACAATTGGAAAAAGATCTACACAAAAAAGTGCAAACGGGAATCTTTGCTGCCGATATGAAAGTCGCACTGCTCAATGACGGACCTGTAACGATCATTATTGACACAAAAAACAAGGAATAATTGCACGTTTATTAATTTTTTTTGACGCTTGTAAACTTTCTGCTTAAAAATTGATTACTTTTCTTATATTCGTAACGTATTCCCCCTGAATATTAAAATATAATACGTATGCGCTTAAAATTTCTGGCAATAGTTGCCATGTTATGTGCTATTCAAGCAACAAAAGCACAAGACAATCTTACAAGTTTTCTCACACTTCCGCAAGAACTTACAAAAAATGCCAATGCTGTTGTTCGATTGGATGAAACGGTGGTGAATGTAGAAGCGATCAATACTATGGAAGTTTCTGAAAGACGCATAGTAACCGTCTTAAATGAAAAAGGAATGTCCATGATCGGCGCAGTTGCATTTTATGACAATACAACGCGTGTGAAAAATATGGAAGCCAAAGTTTATGATAAATTTGGAAAGCAAATCAAGAAAATTCGCCAAAAGGATTTTCAAGATGTAAGCGCGGTTGATGGCGGAACAATGTATTCTGATTCCAGAGTAAAATACTTGGAATACACACCTATCGATTATCCGTTTACGGTAGAGTTTACCTGTAAGATACTGATGAAAACAACTTCAAACTTACCAAGATTTGCACCAATTACCTATTTCACGAGTGTACAAAAAAGCAGCTACAAAATTACTTATCCTTCATCGTTAGCACTCTATAAAAAAGAACTCAATTTAGAGGAATTTGGTGTGATGAAGGATGAAAAACAAGGAAGTCTTACCTACAGTATTGAGAATGTTGCTGGAATCAAACCAGAATCGTACAGTCCGTCAGATGCCAAAATAGAACCACAAGTCTATCTGGCATTAAGTAAGTTTACGTATGAAGGTGTTGTAGGAGAAGTGAAGAATTGGGAAGAGGCAGGAAAGTGGATTCATCAAAATCTATTAAAAGGTCGTGCCACAGTTGATCCAGAAACGAAGGCTACGATTGAAAAATTAGTTGAAGGAATAACATCTGATCGAGAAAAAGCAAGACTCATCTATGAATACATGCAAGGAAAAACACGCTACATCAGTGTACAAGTTGGAATTGGAGGCTATCAACCGATTGCGGCTGACGAAGTAGATAGAGTGGGATATGGCGATTGTAAAGGCTTGTCAAATTATATGATGGCATTATTGGCGATAGCAGGCATAGAATCATATTATACGGTAGTACAATCGGGACGAGAAATTGTAAACTTTTATGAAGATTTTGCAACGCTTGGTCAAGGAAATCATATCATTTTAAATATTCCGAACAACGGCGATGATATTTGGTTGGAATGTACGAGTCAAAAAGCTCCTTTTGGTCATATTGGCGACTTTACAGATGATAGAAATGTCCTTGTGGTTACTCCAGATGGCGGACAACTCAAACACACAAAAAAATATACTACAGAAGAAAATCTTCAAGAAACTACAGGAGCGTATCTTTTGGACAATGGCGGAAACATCAAAGCGGATGTGACCATCAAAACAAAAGGGATTCAATATGACAATCGTTACTATTTAGAGGATTTATCTGATGTAGACAAAGACAAACGATACAAGAAATATTTCCAAGAAGTCAACAATGTTAATATTGATAACATCGAACTCAACAATGACAAAAAAGCGATTGCATTTACAGAAAAAGTAGCGTTCAACGCGGATGCCTATGGTGTGTCAACGGGCGACAGAATGTTGTTTGCGCCAAATGCTTTTAATAGGCTCACGAGCATTCCGGATCGCTATCGAAATCGTAAATTTCCATTAGAAATTCAAAGAGGATATTACGATACAGATGTCTATGAAATCAAATTGCCAAGCGATTATAAAATAGAAGCCATTCCAAGTGACGTAAACTACGAAACCAAATTTGGAAGCTACTCGTTTGCAATTACGCTAAAAGATGATCAAACATTAGAATACAAAAGAGCTATCAAAATAAATGATGGTGTATATCCAAAAGAAGAATACAACAACTACCGAAAATTCATCAAAAAAATCGTTCGATATGACGGTTCTAAAATCGTATTGGTAAAAAAATAACTCCCTAACATAATAATAACAAAAAGTAACAATGAAAAAATACACACTATTCGTGCTTGTCATGTGTTGTTTTGGAATCATGCAAGCTCAAGATTTCGAATTTGGAGAAGTCTCTAAAGCAGAACTAGAAGAAACAAAACATCCCACCGATCCTGAAGCAAACGCGGCGATTCTCTATGAGAAAAATTACATTACCATGCGTTACATTCAAGGAGAAGGATTTCAAATAGAAACCAACATTCACAAGCGTATCAAAATATACAACAAAGATGGTTTCAATTGGGCGAATCATTCGATTCCGTTATATAAAGGAAGTGGAGATCGTGAAAAAGTATCTGGTTTAAAAGCCTACACGTACAATTTAGAAAATGGAAAAATAGAAGATACCAAACTCCGCAAAGACGGAATCTTCAAAGAAAAACGCAATGAATACGTAGACATTCAAAAAATTACAATGCCTAACGTAAAAGAAGGTTCTGTGGTGGAATATCGTTATAAAATGGTGTCGCCGTACATTGGAAACATCAATGAAGTCTACTTTCAATATCCAATTCCGGTCAATCAAATAGACGTTACGTTTGAAGCGCACGAATATTTTACCTATAAAAAACACTACAAAGGTTATTTCAGAATACAACCACAAGAAAGCAGTCGTCAAGGGAAAATTACGACGACAGGAAGCTCTAGAAGTGGAGGAAATAGCAGAGATGCAATGGTACGAACCTCTTTCAGTCGTAATGAAATTGACTTTCGATTTAACGTTACAAAATACAATCTAAAAAATGTACCAGCGCTCAAAGAAGAAAGTTTTGTAAGTAATATTGAAAATTACAGAAGTGCAGTAAAATTTGAGTTGGAACAAACACAAATGCCAAATCAAATTCCTGAATATTTAGCAAAATCTTGGGATGATGTGGTAAAATCAATTTATGCGAGTGTTAATTTTGGAGGACAACTTCAAAAAACAGCGTACTTCAAAAGTGATATCAATAACTTAGTTGCGGGAGAATCTGATGACATGGCAAAGGCAGCTAAAATTTATACGTATGTGCGTGACAGAATGCAATGGAATGGAAACTACGGAAAATATGCAGAACAAGGTGTTCGAAAAGCATACAAAGAAAAAACAGGAAACGTAGCCGATATGAATTTGATGCTCACGGCGATGTTGCGTCATGCAGGCATCAATGCCAATCCAGTAATTTTAAGTACACGTTCGCATGGAATTACCATGTTTCCAACCTTAAACGGATTCAACTATGTGATTTGTGCGATTGAGGTAGAAAATTCCGTAATTCTATTAGATGCTACCAATTACTTCGGAGAACCAAATGTGTTACCATTGCGCGCGTTGAATTGGTCGGGAAGACTCATTCGTAAAGACGGAAGCTGGAATCAAATCAGTTTGATGCCGCAACAAAAAGCGCAGCATAATTCTATGATCAATATAACCTTAGATGAAAATGGTGATGTTACTGGAAAACAACGTACGCAATACACGTCGCATTATGCATTAGGCTTTCGCCAGATGTATTCTCCTTCGGATGAAGAAAATTATCTAGAAGAACTTGAAAATAGTATTGAAGACATTGAAATTTCAGAGCATGATGTAAAAAATCTTAAAAAAGTAGGAAAGCCTATTGTGGAATCCTATTCGTTTGAAAAAGAAGCACAAGCAGAAATTATTGGCGATAAAATATATTTTTCACCACTATTTTTCTTATCCACTTCTGAGAATATATTCAAAGCGGAAGAACGTGTATATCCTGTTGATTTTGGATATCCTTGGAAACGAAAAATTATGATGAACATTCAATTACCAGAAGGCTACGAAGTAGAATCGATGCCAGAAGCAGGCGTTGTTAAAATGCCTGAAGGATTGGGAGCGTATTCATTCAATATCTCTAAAACACCAGCAGGAATTAGTGTTGTAATGTCTAAGGAAATCAATTCTTCAGTGATCATACCTGAACAATATGGAGCCTTGCGCGAATTCTATAAAATGCTAGTGGAAAAAGAGAAAGAAAAAGTAGTGCTAAAGAAAATTTAAGCGCAAAAAACAAGGAATCTTTCTGAGGAAACGCATACAATAATCCGCAGAAAAGCTATATTTTTACAAGTGACTTTATAACACCGTTTATAAGGTCACTTTTTAGTAAAACTCAATTCTTGAAAAGCGAAAAAGCGCATTCAAAATTGTAAATTTTACTATCTCGCAGTAGTGCGGGATCTAAACCAAAATATATCAAAATGAACATAAAAGACGCACAATTAGCCGTAGATACATGGATCAAAGAACATGGAGTTCGTTACTTTAACGAATTGACAAATATGGCGCAATTGACCGAAGAAGTTGGAGAAGTAGCGCGCATTATTGCCAGAAGATATGGCGAGCAAAGTGAAAAAGAAAGTGATAAAGACAAAGACCTAGGCGAAGAATTGGCAGATGTTGTATTTGTGGTGCTGTGTTTAGCAAATCAAACCGGAATTGACTTGCAAGCTTCATTCGACAAAAAAATGGATAAAAAAACCAAACGTGATCACGATCGTCATCACAACAATGAAAAATTAAAGTAAAATTGTCTGTATACGCAGTATTAGAAATTGAGAGTGGCGTCATTCTGGACTTGATCCAGAATCACACAAAGTAATTCCTCAAAAATTAAAAACACTAAAATGAACGTAAAGCTTCAAAAATCAACGCTTCACAAACAATCAAACATTGCGATTACAGGTTCTAAAAGTGAATCCAACCGATTGTTACTCTTACAAGCTTTATATCCAAACATAACCATAGCCAACATCTCCAACTCGGACGATGCTACTTTGATGCAAAAAGCTTTGAACTCTACGGATGCTGTAAAAGACATTCATCACGCAGGAACGGCGATGCGCTTTTTAACTGCTTATTACGCAACAAGAGAAGGACAAAATGTGCTGTTGACAGGTTCTTCACGCATGCAAGAACGCCCAATCAAAATATTGGTAGAAGCACTGCAACAATTAGGCGCGGATATTCACTACACAAACAACGAAGGCTATCCGCCATTGCAAATCAAAGGTAAAAAGTTAATAGAAAGTCATGTTACACTTGCTGCCAACGTAAGTAGCCAATACATCTCTGCTTTACTATTAATTGCACCGACTTTGGAGCATGGTTTAACGCTTACGCTGGATGGAAAAATTACGTCGGTTCCGTACATCAAAATGACACTTTCTTTGTTAGATGAACTTGGCGTAGAAACGACTTTTGAAGGAAATACCATCACCGTAAAACCATTTAAAGCAACACAAGAAACCAAAGCATTTACCGTAGAATCAGATTGGAGTTCGGCTTCGTATTTTTATAGTTTGATCGCATTAAGCGAAATCGGCACAACGATTGAACTTTCGTCCTACAAACAAAACAGTTTGCAAGGCGATTCCTGTTTGGCAGAAATCTACAAAGTATTTGGTGTAGAAACTGTTTTCGGAGAACATACCATCACGCTTACCAAAACGGAAGAAGCGACTCAGGAAACCATCAAACTCGATTTAAAAAATGCACCAGACATCGCACAAACCATTGCCGTAACCGCATTCGGATTGCAATTGCCATGTGAAATGATCGGATTACACACTCTAAAAATCAAAGAAACCGATCGATTAGTTGCACTCAAAGTCGAACTTGAAAAATTAGGCGCTAATGTAGACATCACAGATGCATCTTTATATCTACACAAAGCCACAAAAATCAATGAAAATATTACTATAGAAACCTACAAAGATCACCGAATGGCCATGGCATTTGCACCATTAGCATTACGTGTTCCTTTAGAAATTGAAAAAGCCGATGTAGTTTCTAAATCTTTTCCAGATTTTTGGTGGGATTTACAAAAGATTGGAATTGTAATCACCGAAAACCAAAAAAACACCACAAATACTTGACAACCCCTATGTTGAGATTGTATATTTGCACTTCTTAAAAATAACTCAAAAAACTTATGGCAAAAAAGCTATCGCATTTTAATTTTGATCTTCCTTCAGAATTATTAGCAGAATATCCTTCCGAACATAGAGATGAAGCACGTTTAATGGTGTTAAATCGCGAAAAACAAACCATTGAACACAAACAGTTCAAAGATTTGGTAGAGTACTTTGACGAAGGCGATGTAATGGTGTTGAACAACACAAAAGTATTCCCTGCAAGACTTTTTGGAAACAAAGAAAAAACAGGTGCGCGTATTGAGGTCTTTTTGTTAAGAGAATTGAATGAAGAACAACGTCTATGGGATGTTTTAGTAGATCCAGCAAGAAAAATCAGAATTGGAAATAAATTATATTTTGGCGATGATGAAAGCTTAGTCGCTGAGGTAATTGATAATACTACGTCTAGAGGTCGTACGTTACGTTTTTTATATGATGGATCGTACGAAGAGTTCAGAGCAAAATTGAGTGAGCTTGGACAAACACCGCTTCCAAAATATATCAAAAGAGATGTAGAGCCAGAAGATGAAGAACGTTACCAAACAATTTATGCCAAAGAAGAAGGAGCCGTAGCAGCACCAACAGCTGGATTGCACTTCTCAAAGCATTTATTAAAGCGTTTGGAAATCAAAGGAATTGACTTTTCTGAAATCACATTACACGTTGGATTAGGAACATTCAATCCAGTAGAGGTAGAAGATTTATCGAAGCATAAAATGGACTCAGAAGAATTAAAAATTGGTCCAAAAGCAGTGGAAACGGTAAACAATGCGAAGAAGAACAAAAGAAAAGTATGTGCGGTAGGAACTACGGTAATGCGTGCCTTGGAAAGTTCAGTATCTTCTGAAAGAACCTTGAATGAATATGAAGGTTGGACCAACAAGTTCATTTTCCCTCCATATGAATTCAGCATTGCCAACTGTATGATTACCAATTTCCATACACCAAAATCAACTTTATTAATGATGGTTTCTGCCTTTGCAGGTCACGAATTCATCCTAAAAGCCTATGACGAAGCCATCAAAGAAGGATACCAATTCTACTCGTATGGTGACGCGATGTTGATTTTATAATCTGTATGTCATATCTAGCGCAGTCGAGATATCTTTAATATACATATACAAATCCTGTCTTTGGCAGGATTTTGTTTTTTATACTCTTGGCGGAATATACTTTCCATAATACGCGATCTGCACAGGATACCTAACTAGAAATACATACAAGCGTTCTCAAGGTTGGTTTTTTACTAAATTTAAGAAATTGAATGTGTTATGCATTCAACATAACGTAAACAGCTTACAATGAGAACAACCTTTCTATTCGTATTCTTTTGTGTAATTATCACAAAAGAAACCTTTTCACAAAATCAAAAAGTTCAAGTGCTAAAAGTGAAACCGAATGCTACGGTTTCGTATCAAGGAAATCTTGCTGCGGGACAAAAAATAACAGATCTCTCGTGGGCTTCAAATAGCAGTGTAGCCTGTTTTCCTGCGACTAAAAATCAAAAATTCTCTGGGAATCATGTCTTTTACACAACAACGATTCCAAAGCGTTCGGAGATGTTTATCAAGGTAATTCCAAAAAACAAACAGCAAAACTTCAGTCTCTATGCCTATGAAGTTGGATTGACCAATCAACAAGTACCACCGAATCTAAACAGTTGTATCACTTGCGAAGCCGATCATAAATGGGATTACAAACGCAAAGGCAAAGCCCAAGACCATACACGAGAAGTCAGATTGAACGCCATCAACAATCCATACAAAGTAGTCATTGGAGTCGTCGGTGCAGAAGGTCTCACGGAAGGCGATTTCATCTTGGAAATAAAATTGAATGGCGGACAAGAAACAATTCTTCAAACCACAAAAGTGGAAGCGACTCGTATAGAAACTACAGGAAACACTACAGTCATAGCTGGAAATCTTAACGCAGGAACTAAAATTCATGATTTATCGTGGGCAGCGAATAGTAGTGTCGCATGTTTTCCTGCGACACAAAATCAGAAGTTCACTGGAAATCATGTGTTGTATGAAACTATCATTCCAAAGTATTCTGAAATGTTTATTACAGTTATTCCTAAAGATAAAAAACAAAATTTTAGTCTTTATGCATATATGGTTGGAGTCACAAACGAAGAAGTTCCACCAAACTTAAATAGATGTATAACTTGTGAAGCCGACTATAAATGGGATCGAAAATGGAAAGGCAAAACCCAAGATCACACCCGAAAAGTCCGCCTAAATGCCATCAACAGATCGTATAAAGTTGTGATTGGTGTAGCTGGAGCAGAAGGTCTTACAGAAGGTGCGTTTGATGTGAAAATAGAAATTAAGAGTAGATAATTGATAAATTGTTTAATTCCTACATTGGTTCATTAATTAAAATATTAAATCATAAATTCTCCCTATTTTTGCAGCATGAAACAAGCAGGGAAGAAGGACATACGTGCATTGAGCAAAGAACAACTTCGAGAATTTTTTGTAACGCAGGGAGACAAAGCGTTTCGAGGAAATCAAGTCCATGAATGGTTGTGGCAAAAAGGAGCGCACCAGTTTGATGACATGACGAATATTTCCAAAGACACACGTAAAATGTTGGAGGAAAACTTTGTCATCAATCATATTCGTGTGGATAAAATGCAACGTAGTTCGGACGGTACTATCAAAAATGCCGTGCGTTTGCATGACGGATTGGTCGTGGAATCTGTGCTAATTCCGACACCAACACGAACAACTGCTTGTGTATCGAGTCAAGTAGGCTGTAGTTTGGATTGTAAATTTTGTGCTACAGCGCGATTGAAACGTATGCGAAATCTAAATCCAGATGAAATCTATGATCAAGTTGTTGCGATTGATCGTGAAAGCCGTTTGTATCACGGACGACCGTTGTCTAACATAGTATTTATGGGAATGGGCGAACCGTTGATGAACTACAACAATGTCTTAAAAGCGATTGATAAAATTACTTCGGATGAAGGTTTAGGAATGTCCCCAAAACGAATCACAGTCTCCACTTCAGGCGTGCCAAAAATGATCAAGAAAATGGCAGATGATGAGGTGAAATTCAAATTGGCGGTTTCACTACATTCTGCCATTGATAAAGTGCGAACATCTATCATGCCGTTCAATCAACACTTTCCACTAAAAGATTTAAAAGAAGCCTTGGCATACTGGTACGACAAAACCAAAAACAAAATCACCTACGAATACGTAGTTTGGGATGGCATCAACGATCAGCAGAAAGATATCAATGCCTTGGTGAAATTCTGCAAAGACGTACCGAGTAAAGTCAATCTTATCGAATACAATCCAATCGACGATGGCGAATTCCAACAAGCAAGCAACAAAGCCATCGATCGTTACGTAAATTCATTAGAACAAAATGGAATCACAGTCACTGTAAGGCGTTCTCGTGGAAAAGACATTGACGCTGCCTGTGGACAATTGGCGAATAAAGAATGACTTTTTAATGTGGTAATTTGATAATTTGAAGATGTATCAATGGTATGTTTGCTTCAAAGAGTAATTATGTTCTAAAACGAACTTCATCTTTATTTTTTAAATTTTGTAAAGCTTTTAATCTTTTAATGTGTTGATTTGATAATTTGAAAATGTGCTAATTTGAAAATTGGTTGCAATGATGCGTCATTGAGGAGTTTAAGAAATGGTAATCTGTTTCTATCAAAGCATGATTCTCCTATAAAACAAACAGATTACTTCGCTATGCTCGTAATGACGGATAATAGACATTTGAAAACCTCAGATGCGTCATTGCGAGGAGTTTACGACGCGGCAGTCTGTCATTTAAATCAAACATTTAAAAAGCCTTCAAAGTAAAACACTCCAAAGGCTTTTCTAAAATTTATATAGTAAGGTGTTATTGCTTCACAACTTTGTATGAACTTACGCTATCACCAATAGTTACGACCATAACATAATTTCCGGCTTTCAATGAAGAAATATCTAGTTGGTTGCTTGAAAGCATGCTCTCATCAGCGCGTAGTACTTCTTGCCCAAATATGCTGACAATTTTCAGGTTGTCGATTGGAACTGTACTTTCAAGCTGTAACAAACCTCTTGTCGGATTTGGATAATACTTGAAATCATTGGCGTTCACTTCAGGTACTGATAAAGGATCAGCTTCTGTAGTAAAGCTCCAAATAGCAGAGCCAATTGCATCTCCACCAGCATTTTTAGCTACAATTTGCCAATAATACAAAGTAGAATAGTCCATTCCAGTGATATTCACCATAGGGTTTCCAGTATTTCCTAGCAAACCTAAAGTTGCAGGTGAATCGCCTAAGTATACATCATAACTTGTAGCGGCATCTCCTGTGGTTGCTGCTTGCCATGAAAAAGGCACAGAGTTACTATCCATAGCGTCAATTGCTACATCAACAGCCATATCAGCTGGTGTAGGTGTTGTTACAGGGTCTGGTGCGGTTGCATTTTGATTTTCTAGATCAACATTGTCTATAAACAAAGCATCTCCGTCATTCTGCTCCCAAACAAATGCGATATACACAGACTGACCTTCATACGCAGACAAGTCTACTTCGTGTCTTGAAAACTGAAGTTCCGTACCATTCGTTACATCAACTTCGTTTTGTGTATCAACAATAACAAAATCTGCATGTGTTGTTTGAGAGGTACCTGTTGATATTCGAACCGTGAGTGTTGATCCAAAGTTCGGCAGATTTGCATCCGTTTGATCAAATACTAACAATGAATTAGTTGGTGTAATAGCAACTTGCGGTGAAACCAACCAGTCTTCAGCCAAATTAGGAACAGCTTCCCATATTACTATCATGTAACCATTGACGTTGTGTTGCCAGTTTTGCACAGTACCTTCTCCGTTTGTACCAATAAATGTGGTCCAAGTCGGAGGTAATTGTGTATCAAATGTTTCAGGAAATTGAGCGTGTGCTTTTATACAAAAAAATGCACAAAAAAATAGAAGTGTAATTTTTCTCATAAACGAGGCTTTAAATGTTAATATTTTTAAAGTTAGGAAAAAATATTATATGTAAGTAAATAACTTCCTTTTTTAACTATAATAAGAACATTTTTAAAGATTCTTTAATATGAAAAGCTTAAAATTTCCAACTTGTCAATTGAAAAAGGGCAACATATAGTATACACTTTACAGTAACAGCGTACAAAATAACGAAAATAAAACGACGAATTGCACAAATCAAGTGTTTGAATCTTGTTAAAAAGGATACAAATCATCGAATTAGTTAATATCTTTGCAAATAGATGAAAGTAGTTGCGCAGATAAAACAACCTATTGTTAAGGAAATGGAGCTTTTTGAAAAGAAGTTTTACAAATCCATGTCTTCTAAAGTCGCGCTACTCAACCGAATTACCCACTATATTGTCAATAGAAAAGGAAAGCAAATGCGTCCTATGTTTGTCTTTTTGGTATCTAAAATGGTATCCGATGGTGTTGTGAACGAACGAACGTATCGCGGTGCTTCCGTCATCGAATTGATTCACACAGCAACCTTAGTACACGATGATGTGGTCGATGATTCCAACCGACGCAGAGGTTTTTTCTCTATAAATGCCTTATGGAAGAATAAAATTGCCGTGTTAGTTGGTGATTTTTTACTCTCAAAAGGATTGTTGCTCTCTATTGATAATGGCGATTTTGATTTGTTGCGAATCATCTCTGTAGCTGTCCGTGAAATGAGTGAAGGCGAATTGCTTCAAATAGAAAAAGCACGTCGTTTGGATATTACTGAAGAAATCTACTATGAGATCATTCGACAGAAAACGGCAACTTTAATTGCAGCGTGTTGTGCCATGGGCGCACAATCTGTAAATGCTTCGGAAGAAGAAGTAGAACGCATGCGACAGTTTGGTCAATATATCGGAATGGCATTTCAAATCAAAGATGATTTATTCGATTACGGAGAAACGCAAATCGGAAAACCAACGGGAATTGACATTAAAGAGCAAAAAATGACATTACCGCTCATTTACGCATTGAATCACTGCACGAAAGAAGAGAAAAAATGGGCTATCAATTCGGTAAAAAATCACAATAAGGACAAAAAAAGAGTCAAAGAGGTCATCGCTTTTGTAAAAAAAGTAGGTGGATTGGAATATGCGATACGTCAAATGAAAGTATACCAAGAAAAGGCGCTCGCACTGCTTGAAACCTACCCGCAATCGACATACAAAGACTCATTAGAATTGATGGTAAACTATGTGATCGACAGAAAAAAATAATTTTTTTTCATCCGCAGACAACCATTTGTATACTTTTTGCGTCTATGTCAATAGAAAGCAGCCTGTAAAGTGAAAGTTATTCAATTACATCTACAAGAAACCCAACTCATCAAACGCGCAAAGCGTAATGATCGAAAAGCGCAACAAGCGTTATACGCACAGCACGCGCCAAAAATGTTAAGTGTTTGTAGATACTATATTTCGAATGTTCACGATGCTGAGGAAATTATGCTTTCCGGATTTTTCAAAGTATTTACACAACTAAAAACCTATCAAAACAAAGGAAGTTTTGAAGGCTGGATTCGAAGAATTATGATTCGGGAATCGATTTCGTTTCTCCGAAAAAAGAATCCACTAGTAATGGTAGATGAAATAGAAAGTTACACCAAAATCACCGATTGTGAAATGGACGTCAATGCTGGAGTAGAAGAAATTCAAAAAGCGATTGATGCGTTGCCAAAAGGCTATCGAATTGTATTCAATCTGTATGAAATAGAAGGATACAAACATCAAGAAATTGCCGAAATGCTCAATATTTCGGTAAGCACTTCCAAAACGCAACTATTCAAAGCAAAAAAGACGCTTCAAACACAACTACGATCAAAAAAAAACAGAGCTAATGAAATCGCATGACATCAAAGACATATTAGAAGAGCGCAGGATTGACGTATCTGAGCACTCGTGGGAAAAGCTCGCAGGACAGTTGGATGCACACGATCGCAAACAGCGCAGAAAAAAAGGATACATTCCATACGCTGCTTGTGTAGCATTGTTGGTTGGATGGCTTGTAGTTATGATGCTAAAATCTGAGAGTGGTGTAGGCGATGATATGATTGTGAATCAAGAAGAAACTATCAAACCTACTATAAAAGAAGAATCACAACAAAATAGCATTCCACAAGAATTAAAAGAAGAGAAGGCAGTTGAAGAAACCATCACAAACACTCAAATTGCAAATGAAGAAAATGTGATTAAAGATGCTGAAACAGCAATAGAAGTTGCACCCACAAAAGCAGCATTAGCAGCAGAATTGCAAAAAGAAGTCAAAAGTGCAGTGGCGATTCAGGAAAAAAAGCAACCGATAAAGATAGAAACGACCATTGTACAACAAGAAGCAATTGTGAATTCGAATGCAGATTTAAAAGCATCTATTCTAGCATTTTTACAAGACGAAAAAGTAAAAGTGACCAATGCTGAAATTGATCAATTACTAAAAGAAGCACAAGAATCCATCAAAGAATTAGACGTCAAAGAAAACATCAATTATACAAATTTTGCAACCGCAGATGAATTGTTAAACGAAGTAGAATACGAACTCGACATGTCATTCAAACAACGCGTATTTGAAATGGTGAAACGAAACATCCAACGGACGCGAACTGCGGACATCGATCAATAAACGTTCAGAAAAAGTTCTTAGTGAACAAACTCAACTACTTCGAGGCAAAACCGAGAAGTATTACAATGAAAAATTAAAAATATTTCGATCCCAAGTGTCGGAACATTTTAAATCTCGATTATCGAGGAAATCATCAACAAACATCATAAAAAAAACGAACATGAAAACAATTACTTTGTATTTATGCCTGGCATTGCTATGCGTAAATTTTACCCTAAATGCACAAGAAAATGACGAAAATTCAAGTCAAGTAAAAGATTCCATCGCACTCAAAAAAGAGGAAGAAAAAAAGTACCTCGCCGAACGATTGCGTGTGATTACGATGGATGAAAAAGGCTTGCTGAGAATTGAAGTGCAAAAAATTAATAAAGAATTAGAAAACGGTGAAATTACTGCCGCTGAAGCCGAAAAGCGCAAAAAGAAAGCAGCCATGTTATCGGCAGCGAATATCGAATATCGCATGGCAAAAGTAAAGCGCGAATTACTCACAGATTACTATGTGCAAGAAGGCGGAACGTTTATACGAATTGGCGATTTTTTCGATTCGCGCATCATTAAAAAAAGACCCATACGCTATGACCGACGTACGACTTCCGATTTGGTATTTGCCTTCGGATTCAACAACGCGATTCAAGAAGGAAGATCGCTCAATGATTCCGATTACAAAGTGGCAGGTTCGCGTTTCTTCGAATTCGGAATCATGTGGAGCACGCGTGTGGCTAAAAATCACAACTTTGTACGATTCCGCTACGGACTAACATTGCAGTACAACAGTTTAAAACCTACAGGAAATCGCTACTTTGTAGACAATGAAAATGGACTCACAACCTTAGAACAATTTCCAAACGATTTACGCCGCTCAAAAATCAGAACCACCAATTTAACCTTGCCGTTGTACTTTGAATTTGGACCATCTACCAAGCGAGAAACCAAAAAATATGTTCGCTATTACACCAATGAAAAATTCAAATTCGGAATTGGAGGTTATTTAGGTGTAAACATCGCTGTAAAACAAAAACTACGCTACACCGAAAACGGAGATCGTGTGGACCAAGAAATTCGAAGAAACTTCAATACCAACGGTTTTGTATACGGAGTTGGCGCCTATGTAGGTTGGGACGATATGAGTTTGTATTTTAAATACGACTTATCGCCAATTTTCAAAAGTCCAAACCCTGAACAACGCAACATTTCATTAGGTGTGCGATTTGATATATTTTAAAAAATTCTATTAAGCTGAAATGTCCCTTCGAGTAAGATCTTGAAAAGATTTTGTGTCGAAGGGATAGTTTTGTAAAATTTTGATACGTCATTGCGATCTCCAACTTGCTTGGAGAGTGGCAATCTGTTTCTTTAAAAGACAAATTTTACTATGATTTAATGAGATTACCGCGCTATCGCTCGTAAAGACGTATCTAAGTTTTTATCAAAATCGCTTGCTTTTGTTAGAGAAATGCGGTGATATGTAGTGAAAACAAAAAATAATTCATGCATTCGTGGTAAAAAAAGAGAACTATAATTTTATCAGAATAGTTCATGAATTAAAGTATACAGATTGATCTTTGAACCAATTCAAAATTCAAAATTCAAAATCCAACCTCCAAAATCCAACGAAACTTAGTATTTTTGAAATTCATTCCTAAAAACTTTCAAAACCTTTGATCGCTAAATCAACCATAGATGCTGTATTCGACATTTCTCGCGTAGAAGAAGTGATCGGCGATTTTGTACAACTCAAAAAAGCGGGAAGCAATTTTAAAGGTTTGAGTCCATTCTCAGACGAGCGAACGCCATCGTTTATGGTGTCGCCTGTAAAGCAAATTTGGAAAGATTTCAGTTCTGGAAAAGGTGGAAATGTAGTGGCTTTTTTGATGGAACACGAACATTTTACCTATCCGGAAGCGATTCGTTATTTGGCAAAAAAATACGGAATTGAAATCGAAGAAACTGAACGTACAGATGAAGAAAAAGCACTAGCCAACGAAAAGGAAAGTATGTATTTGGTGTCGGAATACGCTAAAAAGTACCACCAAGACGTACTTTGGGATTCACCGAAAGGAAAAGCAATTGGCTTGACGTATTTCAAAGAAAGAGGTTTTACCACAGAAACCATCAAAAAATTTGGGCTCGGATATGCTTTGGATGAATGGAGTGCGTTTACGGATACGGCGTTAAAAGAAGGATACAATCTTACGTATCTCGAAAAAACGGGACTCACCATTGTCAAAGGCGAGCGACGTTTTGACCGTTTCAAAGGACGTGTCATGTTCCCAATTCACAGTATGAGTGGGCGCGTGCTCGGTTTTGGTGGACGTATCTTGACCAATGATAAAAAAGCGGCTAAATATCTCAATTCGCCCGAAAGTGATATCTACCATAAAAGTAAAGTCTTATACGGTTTATACTATGCAAAACAAGCGATTGCCAAGGAAGACAATTGTTATTTGGTAGAAGGATATACGGATGTCATTCAGATGCATCAAGCGGGAATTCACAATGTGGTTTCGTCTTCGGGAACGGCCTTGACGGCTGAACAAATCCGTTTGATCAATCGGTTGACGAAGAATATTACCATTCTTTATGACGGTGATGCAGCGGGAATTCGTGCGTCGCTTCGTGGTGTAGATTTGATTTTGGAGCAAGGAATGAATGTGCGCGTGTGTACCTTTCCACAAGGAGAAGATCCGGATAGCTTTACCAAAAACAATGCGTTGGAAGATGTGTTGGCGTACTTTGAAAACAATGTAAAAGATTTTATCAGTTACAAAGCTTCCTTACTGATGGAAGTTGCGAAAAACGATCCGATCAAAAAGGCAGAAGTGATCAATGACATGATGTCGAGTATTTCTAAAGTGTCCGATCGCATCAAACAAGAACTGTACTTGCGTGAAACGTCTCGTATCATGGACATTTCGGAAGATGTGTTGTTTTCTACGTTGGCGCAATTGCAAAACAAAAACATTCGCGACGCCAACAAGCAAATCAAGCAGGAGAAGAAAGCGTTTGAAGTCATCAAGACAGAAAAAAAGACGGAAGCGGTAGATGTGCAATATGTGTTGGAGCGAAAAATTATTGAAATTTTACTGCTTTACGGAAACATGGACGCTACGTTTGAAGACTTGATTTTAAAGGAAGATGAAGATGGTGAATTGCAACTAGAGCGCGAACTCTTTGATGCAAAAGTCTTTCAAAAACTCTATTTGGATTTACAGCAAGATGAGATCGATTTGGCAAATGAAAAATTCAAAACCATTTATTATCGTGCGATAGAAAAGCTCAACGAAACGGGCGATTTAGAGTTGGATGCTTTTGTCAATGAAATCGAACCTGAAGTTGCCAATGAAGTCACGGACATTCTCATGAGTGAAGAACGTTACGAATTGCACAATTGGGAAGCGCAAAACATTTTTGTAAAACCCAAAGAAGAAACCATTGCACAATTGACCAGTGAAACGATCCTTACGTTGCGTTGTTTCTTAATCAATCTAAAAATAGAAGAACTCAAACTGAGTATTACTCCCGAAACACAAGCGAAAGAATCGCAAGACATTCTAGAAGACATTATAAATTACAATACGCTTAAACGATCGTTGTCAGAGCAGTTGAAAAGAGTGTTGTAAGCTAAAAAAATACATGAAAAAAATCATTCTATTTATTGTCATTTCACTTGTGTGGATGGCAACGAGTACTGCACAAGAAAAACTTTCAGACACAGAAAAATTAGCTTCGCTTGGGAAAGTCTACGGTTTTCTGAAGTATTATCATCCGAAAGTGGCAAAAGGCTACGTGAATGTAGACCAACATTTGGTGGAACATATTTCGAAAGTCAAAAGTACGACTGATAAAGCTTCGTTGTCGAAAATTTATATCGATTGGATTGATGAATTAGGGGAAATTGTACCGTGCAAAAGTTGTAATGAAGAAAAACCATATTTTGATAAAAACTTCGATCTATCTTGGCTAGACGATACTCGATTATTTACTGCAGAACTCTCTTCCAAACTCAGATACATTGAGCAAAACAGGAATCAAGAAGCAAACTATTACATAGAAATTAAACCTGTAGGAAATATCAAAGTCACTAATGAACCAACATACAAAGCGCTTGGCGAATATCCACAGGAAGTATATCGATTGTTGGGTTTGTTTAAATATTGGAACATTATTGAATATTTCTTCCCATACAAATACCTCACAGATCAACATTGGGATGCGGTTTTGCTAGAAATGATTCCAAAATTTCAACAAGCAGCAAACAAAACAGACTATCAAAATACGATCAAAGAATTGGTAGCTAAATTGGACGATTCGCATGCTTGGATTAGCATTACGCAAGAAAATGTGAAACATTTGCCCGTAAAAATATCGAACATAGAAGATAAGGCAGTCATTTCAGGTTTTTACAATGATTCTATCGCAAAGCAAAATGATCTACAATTAGGCGATATTATTGTGAAAATAAATGATGTTGTTGTTGCTTCTGAAATGGCAAAGCGACTAAAATACACGGCAGGTTCAAACACAAACGGTAAAATCAAACGTACATATAGCTATATTTTTGCAGGAGTTCAAGACGAAGTGGTACTAACGATTATTAGAAATGGGAGTGAAAAACAAATCACATCAAAACGTTATCATTTTAAAGACTTTAATTATTTAAACAACCCAAAAACCATCAAATCTAAATCAATCAGTGATGACATTGGCTATATAAATGCAGGAAGTGTCGATGGAAAAGAAGTATTCAAAATATTTAAATCCTTCAAAAATAAAAAAGCGGTCATCATTGATGTGCGGAATTATCCCAAGCCAATTCACGCTGCGTTGACACGTTTTACAAATTCAGAAAAAAGAGATTTCTACAATGGCTATTCGCCAGATATTAGCTATCCAGGAAAGTTTATATACAAACAATCTCGTAAAACAGGTGGCAGTAGAAAAAACTTCAAAGGAAAAGTCATCATATTGGTCAATGAGGAAACGATTAGTCTGGCGGAGTTCATCGCGATGGCACTACAAACAGGCGATAATGTCATTACCGTAGGGAATCAAACCGTAGGAGCAGATGGAGATGTAGTTACATTTAACTATTTAGGCGGTTACAAAACTGCTATGTCTGGCAACGGAATTCAATATCCTGACGGAACAGAAACACAACGAAAAGGTGTAAAAACAGACGTGGAAGTCACGCCAACAATCAACGGATTACAACAAGGACGTGATGAAGTATTGGAAAAAGCGATTGAAATTGCTACTGAAAAAAAATGATGATACACACACTAAAAAGTATGTATATCATCATCAAAATTTTTTACTGTAGTAAAGGGAAATCTTTACAAAAATGCAATTACAGTAATTCCAATGCTTTGGCTTGTTGTAGTAAATCAACTAAGTTGTCTACATTTAGCTTTCGCATTAGGCGAGCCTTGTACGTACTCACCGTTTTTTCATTCAGATTTAACTCTTCAGCAACATGTTTGTTACGTTTACCAGAAGCTAAAAGTTTTAATACTTCCACTTCTCTCGTAGACAAACGTCTGAAGAATCTGCGGGGTTTGTTTGTGCTTTCATCAAATGCTAAACGTTGCGCTAACTCGTTGCTGATATAGATGCCTCCATTCACAACTTTCATAATCGCTTCTTTGATAACATTTGTAGCTACAGATTTTGATAAGTAACCAGAAGCTCCAGCTCTTAGTGTGCTTACTGCGTAAACATCTTCAGAGTGTGAACTAAACATAATTACTTTCACGTCAGGGAAGTCTTTCTTAAGTCTTCTCAAAGCAGTAATACCATTGACTTCAGGAATATCCATCTCTAACAACACTACATCGACAGTTTCTTGACTAATAAAGTCAAATAACTCAGAAGTCGTAGCAGCTTTTCCTACGACATCAATCTCAGTAGAGTTCTTGAACAAGGATTTAATTCCTTTTCGAACAATGGGATGATTGTCTGCAATTAATACTTTAACCATAATTTAGTTTTTAAAGTTATTATTAAATCAGACCATCACATAAAGAAAGGTTCGTTTATTGGTATGTCATGCGAACATAAAAACGAATCAATTTTTATTTCAGGTTTAGGGGGTCTGTAGCAACAAATTTAAACAAATTTTTATAAAAACTATTAAAAAAGGCGATTTTTTATGTAAGATTTTGCGGTATTATACAGACTGGAATTGGAATCATTTTATGTTGGTTCGCAGTATTATATCTTTTGTAAATTTTGAATACCTCTTGTTGTCTTCCAGTAAAATCGTCTGCCGTTTTTCCTTCACCGTCCATACGCATTGCCCACTCTAACTCGTCGTAGTTAGCGCCAATCTGGTCTTCGTCGCTTCTTGCATCGCCAAATAAACCATCAGAAGGAGCAGCTTTCATAATAGATTCTGGCACTTTTAATTCGGCTCCTAATTGGTATACTTCGCTTTTCATTAAGTCAGCAATTGGACTCAAATCGACACCACCATCGCCGTATTTTGTGTAAAAACCGACACCAAAATCTTCTACTTTATTACCAGTTCCTGCCACCAATCTTCCTAATAATCCTGCGTGGTAATACAAAGTAGTCATACGCAAACGCGCTCTGGTATTTGCTAATGCCATATCAATAGTAGTTTGTGCGCCTTCAGAAGAAACTTCAGTTTTAAATTCCTCGAAAACAGGTGTTAAGTCTACACGTGTATCCGACACATTCTCAAAGCGTTCTTTCAATTGTTTAATATGTTCCTGCGCGCGCGTCACATGACTTTCTGCTTGGTGAATTGGCATTTCTATACATAAAGTGGGAAGTCCTGTTTTGGCACATAAAGTAGAAGTGACTGCCGAATCAATTCCTCCAGAGACACCTACCACAAATCCACTTACTTTTGCCTTCGTTGCATAATCCTTTAACCATTCTACAATATGGTCGATAACCTGTTGAGTCTTCATATATTTCAATTTTTGTACAAGATAAAAAAAGTATACCAAATCTACTATAAAATGTGACTTTAGAAGCGAAGTTGCTTTGGCATTATAAAACGCTGCGAATGCTTTGCATAGCTGTAGCTATGGAAAGTGGGCGCAAGGCATTAGAATGCCAAATGAACGAGCTTACATGTTGTGTTTTATAGTAGAATTGGTATAAATTTGCAGGCAAAAACAACGGCGCAATAAAATTTATAGATATAAGTTGCGTTAACCTATTTTATATGATTAAAATTACGATGAAGAAGTTAGTGTATTTGTGTTTGTTACTTGTAATTGGATGTGCGGAAGAAAATTCGCTTGAAAAAGAAATTGCTACCATTCCTTTAGAAGTAAATGTGGTGCGATTTGAACAAATATTTTTAGATGCGAAACCAGCGGATTTGCCAAAACTGAAAGAAGCATATCCGTTATTTTTTCCGAGTTCGATTCC
This sequence comes from Bacteroidota bacterium, assembly GCA_039026955.1. Classification (GTDB taxonomy): domain Bacteria; phylum Bacteroidota; class Bacteroidia; order Flavobacteriales; family Flavobacteriaceae; genus Kordia. Next base: position 18,468 of record JBCCLH010000016.1, on the reverse strand, counting down.
CGATTCTACGTGGATTTACACCATGAATGATCCGTTACAAAAAGAACTCAAAACAGAAGTAGATGCCGTTTTTAATGACTTTGCGCCGGTACAGCGCGATATTAAATCGGTATTGCAACATATAGAATTCTATTTTCCTGAATATGATCCGCCAAAAGTGTACACGGTTACTTCAGAAGATTATCGTAAAAAAGTAGTACTGTTTCAAGACAAGATTTTTATTGCGTTAAATACCTATTTAGGCGCAAATCATAAATTCTATGAAGGAATTCAACAATACATTTCAAACAGCTTCGTAAAAGAAATGATTCCTGTAGATATCGCTTCCGAATTCGCATATACACAAGTGCCAACATCACGTGAACGTACTTTTTTAAGCAAAATGATTTATTACGGAAAAATACAATATATCACTTCACTCTTAGTACCAAACGCAAGTACAGCAATGCAATTTGGATACACGGAGCGTCAGGCAGATTGGGCAGCAGCCAATGAAGCGCAAATTTGGACGTATTTTATAGAAAAAGAATTGTTGTACAGTACCAGCCAAAAACTGGATGCTCGTTTCTTGAATTTGGCGCCGTTCTCTAAATTTTATCTGGAATTGGACAATGAATCGCCAGGTGGAATTGGACGTTATATCGGATACAACATTGTGAAGGCGTATATGGAAAATAATGACGTATCTTTGCAAAATCTTTTGGGGAAATCCTCCGAAGAAATATTTACGAATTCAAAGTACAAACCGAAGAAATAATGGCGAAAAAAACGACGTCCGAAATAAAAGTTGCTGTAACAGTTGATGAAAATAATGTGCCAGAAGCAATCAATTGGACAGCCAAAGATGGTGGCATTGAAAATGAATCTTCTAAAGCACTCATGTTGTCTGTGTGGGATCACAAAGCGCAAGAAAGTCTGCGTATCGATTTATGGACAAAGGACATGCCTGTAGACGAAATGAAAGTATTTTATCATCAAACTTTAGTGTCGATGGCACGTACTTTTGAGCGCGCAACTAATGACGAAAAAATGAGCGCAACCATGCTCGATTTCTGCGATTACTTTGCTGAAAAGTTAGAGATTGTAAAGAAATAATAGCTACGATTAGAGTAGTTGGAAGAATTGAGGTTTTAGTCTTTTTCTAGAATCTCAATTCTTGATCGAATATCTCCAGTTTCACTCAATCGAATTACCTTAAATAACAATCGAATCAAAAATCCAGGATTTACCACAATATTGGCTTTCTTGAGCACTTTTGCATCGCGTTCCGCAATCAATGTTGGCCATTCCGTTTCTGGAGAAGCTGCTAATAACGTTGCGTATTTCCAGGCGCCATCGCGGGCAAGTTTCATGCTAAAATCGATCAGAATAATACTGAATTTCTCCGTTTTCTTTAAAATCTTCGCTAAAAATCGCCAAATCAGCGACAATTCATTTTGAACATCGTGTACCAACGAACTCAAAATCTCATTAATCTTATTAAAGTCATTCTGTAGATCCTCAATGTTTTTTCCTTTCATGACTTCTGCAGCGGCAATTCCCAAATCCAGATTGATATGCGCGTTCATGCCTAACAATAAATGTTGCAGTACAATTAACCAATAACTATCGGCTTCTTCAAAAGCAATTTTCCACGAATCAGTAGTTTTTTGACCATTCTTAAACTTATCATACGCATCCAAATAACGATTCGCAAAAACAACATCTAACTGTTCCATTCGCGGATTATCATCAAAAAAGTTGTTTTCAATACCTTCTTTCACTTTGCAAGTCACTTTATGATACAAAGCAGCGAAATATCCTAAAGTACTAGGCGTTTCCTTATTCTCCGTAATAATTTTTTCTAAAGCTAAAATAACTTCATCAATAGTAGTCGCTGGCATGGTTGGTGTTTTTGGTCTCTTAAAAGTATGAAATTATGTCAAAGTTGAAAAGGAAAGTATCTTTTATGCGACTTATGTTTAGTATTGGGATTTGAGTATTTCGTATTGAGTAGCCAGCTATTGTCTTTCTATCTTTATAAAAACTAAACTCACAATGCGATTTCAAAGATAGTTTTTACCATAAATAATGAACAAAATCATTTTCATATACAACGCAAAATCCGGCAAACTCAACAGTCTACTAGATGTAGCACACAAACTCATCAGTCCGAAAACCTATCAGTGTAAATTGTGTACGATGACGCATGATACTTTTGTAGAAAATGCCTTGTGGAAAGAATTTAGGCAAAACACATCGCTTTCGCTAGAATTTTTACACAGTGACGAATTTGAGCAGCAATACAAAAATATAGATACAAAATATCCTGTGATTTTTTTACAAGAAGGAAATAAAGTAAAAGAGTGGATTTCAAAAAGTGAAATAGAAAAAATAGAAACAACCGAAGCGCTAATTCAACTCATAGAAACAAAAGCAAACACTACGAATTTTTCAAATCCTGATTGATCTGACCAATAAAATTCAACACCTCTTCACGACCAATCGCTTTCGAAGCAGAAGTAATAAAATACTGTGGCACTTCTTCCCAAACATCTTCCAATAATTTGGCTTTGTAATTCTCTACATGTGTATCAATCTGCGACGGACGTAACTTATCTGCTTTCGTGAAAATAATACAAAAAGGAATCTGATTTTCGCCCAACCATTGCATAAATTCTAAATCGATCTTTTGCGGTTCGTGACGAATATCTACCAAAACAAATCCGCACACTAACTGTCTGCGTTTTCTAAAATATTCGGTAATAAACTTTTGAAACACTTTCTTGGTACTTTTAGAAACGCGCGCATAACCGTAACCAGGCAAATCGACCAAAAACCACTCGTTATTAATTCTAAAATGATTGATTAGCTGTGTTTTTCCCGGTCTTCCCGAAGTTTTCGCCAAACTCTTACGCTGCGTCAACATATTGATCAAAGAAGACTTTCCAACGTTAGAACGACCAATAAAAGCATATTCAGGAATGGAATCTTTTGGACATTTGGCAACATCTGAGTTGCTCATCACAAATTCAGCAGACTTGACCTTCATAACGGATTAAAAATTACGTTTGGTCAACCACTCTTGCAAACATTCGTTAAATTTCTGTGGATGTTCCATCATAGGCGCGTGTCCACACTTATCAATCCAGTATAAGTCTGAATCAGGCAACAATTCGTGAAACTCCTCTGCAACATTGGGTGGAGTAACGGTATCATTCTTTCCCCAAATAATCCCTGTAGGAATGTTCATTTTCGGTAAATCTTTTCCCATATTATGACGAATCGCACTTTTAGCAATTGCCAAAGTTTTAACCAACTTCCCACGATTATTTACTGTAGCGAAAACTTCATCTACAATCTCTTTGGTAGCCACCGCAGGATCGTAAAAAACATCTTCACTTTTCTTCTTAATAAACTCATAATCACCGCGTTTTGGATACCCGTCGCCCATAGCACTTTCGTACAATCCAGAACTTCCTGTAATAACTAAACCTTGCACTAATTCAGGATACAATTTCGTCGTTAACAATCCGATATGTCCACCGAGTGAATTCCCTAATAAAATAGCCTTGTCGAGTTTCTTATGTAGAATAAATTCCTTGACATACTTCGCAAAATTTTTTACGGTTGTCTTTAAAAGTGGCATTGTGTAAATTGGCAACTCAGGAATTAAGATTTTATATCCTTTCGTAGAAAAATTTTCGGTAACGGCCTCAAAATTACTCAAACCGCCCATTAAGCCATGCAAAATAACGATAGGTGTTCCTTCTCCCAACTCGAGATAGTTGAATTTCCCTTCCTTTTTAAAGCTTTCTTTCATTAACGGCTATCAGTTTTTTTAACAAGAGACAAATATAGGCATTTCGGAATTATAAAAACGCTTTTTTTTAAATGTCTCAAAAAATTGTAAAACATGACAAAAATATTCCCAAAAAGCAGTTTAAGCTTTTCAAATTCCCACTTTCAAGAAGCTGATTTGTAGCGTGATTACAGGCTTTTTAGTGAAAAAACAGAAAAACTTATCAACAAAGTGGTAAAATGTGGTAAAATGTGGTAATTTTTTCAATATATTTGAATCTTATAATAGGTACACCATATTCTCACGTGATTAATTTGATTGGAACATACGAATGTAAAGTGGACGCCAAAGGGCGAATGCTGGTTCCTGCTGATTTAAAAAAGCAGTTGTCTCCGGTATTGCAAGAAGGTTTCGTGATTAAAGAAGGTCTATTCGGTTCATGTTTAGAATTGCATCCGATGAGTGAATGGAATTTGATGACGCAAAAACTAAACAAATTGAACCGATTTAAAAAGAAAAATGTCGATTTCATTCGAAGATTCAACAAAGGTGTTCGAATGGTAGAAATTGATGCCGCGGGAAGATTGTTGATTCCGAAAGACTTAGTGGTTTTTGCGGGTATTAAGAAAGAAATCGTGTTGTCGTCGGCAATCAACATTATAGAGATTTGGGACAAAGAACAATACGATGCAGCAACCGATGATTCGGACATCGATATCGGAGATTTGGCAGAAGAAGTAATGGGAAATGACGATGGCGATGGAATATCATAATCCAGTCCTGCTAAAAGAAACCGTTGATGGACTCAACATCAAAGCAGATGGAATCTATGTGGATGTGACTTTTGGTGGAGGCGGACATTCAAAAGAAATTTTGAATCGACTTGGAGCACATGGAAAACTATATGCATTAGATCAAGATCAAGATGCGCTTGACAATGCAATTGACGATCCGCGATTTACGTTGATCAATCAAAATTTTAGACATCTTAAAAAGTTCTTACGGTTTTATGGAGTGCGAAAAGTAGATGGAATTCTAGGTGATTTTGGTGTTTCGTCGCATCAGTTTGACAAAGCAGAACGTGGTTTTTCGTTACGCTTTGAAGCAGATTTGGACATGCGAATGGATCAAGAAGGTAAGCTCTCTGCGTATCACGTAGTGAATGAATATGAGGAAGAAGACTTGCGATCTATTTTGTTTTTGTATGGCGAATTGCGAAATGCAAAAGCAATCGCAGCACAAATTAGCTTAGCAAGATCAGAACAACCGATTCGTACAACAGAAGAATTGCGAGTAGCATTGCAACAATTCTTGCCAAAACACAGAGAACATAAAATATTGGCACAAATCTATCAAGCAATTCGCATTGAAGTAAACCAAGAAATAGAAGTTCTCAAAGAATTTCTAATGCAAACGCAAGAAGTGCTTGATGCAGGTGGAAGAATCAGCTTGATCAGTTACCATTCGCTGGAAGATCGTTTGGTAAAACGATTTATCCGAAATGGACTCTTTGAAGGCGAGCCAGAAAAAGATTTTTACGGCAGAGTAGAAGTGCCTTTTAAAAAAGTGGGGAAACTAATTATTCCATCGCAAGAAGAAATAAAAACAAACAACAGAGCGCGCAGCGCTAAACTAAGAATAGCAGAACGGCTGTAACGATGAAACAGAATATATATGACATACTAAAAGGAAAGTTTCTCATCAAAGATGATGCGATCAAAAATTGGCGCTTCATTGTGTTTGCTTCCTTTTTAGCCTTGATTATGATTGCAAGTTCGCATTGGGCAGACGAAAAAGTACACAAAATTGCAAAACTGAATGATGAGGTAAAAGAGCTGAAAAGTGAATTTGTAGAAACACGGACCACATTGCAACAATTAAAATTAGAATCATATATCACTGAAAAAGTTGCCAACACAGGATTGGCGCCTTCGGAAAACCCACCAAAAAAAATTAGAGTAACGTCACAACAATAATCAAAAATGCCAGTAACCGAAAAGAACATATTAAATCGTTTATATTTTGTCGCAGGAGGTATGTTTCTCTTCGCAATTGCGGTGGTGGTACAATTAGTCAATGTACAATTTGTAGATGGTGACAAGTACAAAGCAATGGCAGAAGAAAGTACATTGCGCAAAGCTGTTATTGAACCAAGTCGCGGAAATGTCTATGCGGATGACGGAAGCTTATTGGCGACTTCAGTTTCTAAATATGATATCTTTTTCGATACAAAAACAGTCAATGCGAAAGTATTTACAGACAATGTAAAAGCACTGGCAGATTCACTCTCAAAATTACTAGGAAGATCGTCCGCATATCACGAAAACAGATTGACCAAAGCGCGAGCTAACAAAGCACGATTCTATTCGATTGCTAAAAATCTCAGTTACGCAGAATACATACGTATCAAACAATTTCCAATATTTAAACGCGGCGCTTTCAAAGGCGGATTCATCAATAAAGTAAAAACGGTTCGTGAACATCCAATTGGCGGAATTGCCAGACGTACGGTAGGACACGAGCGAAAAGATGAAAATGGAAAACCAAAAGGTGTCGGACTAGAAAGTGCGTTTGGAAAATACTTGCGTGGAAAAGAAGGCAGTCGCTTGGAACAAAAAATTGCGAAAAATCAATGGAAACCTATTTCCAATGACAACGATTTAGAACCGCAAGATGGATACGATATCATTTCTACTGTTAACGTAAACATTCAAGATATTGCGCATCATGCATTGCTAGAACAACTAGAAAAATATAAGGCAGATCACGGTTGTGTAGTTGTGATGGAAGTGGCGACAGGAGAAATTAAAGCCATTTCAAATCTCGGAAGAAACAGCAAAGGAAGGTATACAGAACGTTACAACTACGCAGTAGGAGAACGTCATGAACCTGGATCAACGTTCAAACTGATGTCCATGGTGGCAGCTTTAGAAGATAGAGTTATTGATAGTGATCATTTGGTCAATACAGGAAATGGGCGATTGACCTTTTACGGCGAAACAGTAGAAGATTCCAACAGACGCGGCTACGGAACCATTACAGCTTCGAAAGCTTTTGAAGTCTCTTCGAATGTGGGAATTGTGAAAATTATTGACGATTTCTACGGGAAAAATCCAAAGAAATTTGTGAACCGACTGTACAATATGAATCTCCATAATACGCTCGATTTATCCATTTCAGGAGAAGGAAAACCAATTGTGCCACATCCAAAAGACAAAACCTGGAGTGGAATCTCACTACAATGGATGGCGTATGGTTATGGAGTAGAATTGACACCATTACAAATTCTCGCTTTTTACAATGCGATCGCGAATGACGGGGAACTTATCCGTCCGCGATTTGTAAAAGCAGTACGCGAAAATTGGTACACGAGCGAGCAAAAATTTGAAAAAGAAGTCATCAATCCTTCAATCTGTTCCCAAGAAACCGTGGCAAAGGTGAAAAAGATGATGCAAAATGTGGTGGAGAAAAAGCACGGAACCGGAAATGATTTATACTCTCCAGATTTCTCTATGGCAGGAAAAACAGGAACCTGTCAAAAGAACTACGGAGGCAAACGAAGCGATGTAAAATACATTTCAAGTTTCGCAGGCTTCTTTCCAGTAGAAGCGCCAAAATACTCATGTATTGTGGTGATTCATGAGCCAGTGCAGGAAATTGGATACTACGGAGCGGACGTGTCGGGACCTGTATTTAAAAAAATCGCACACAAAATCTACAGAGATACGCCCATATTCGATCAAGTAGAAAATATTGAAAAAGTACACGATGTGGTTGAGAAAGATTACGAACTGTACATCGATAAAATCAACAAATACAAAACCATCGTACCGAATGTAGTGGGAATGCCAGCAATGGACGCCATTCCACTACTAGAAAATTTAGGATTGCGCGTAGAAGTAAAAGGAAGTGGAAAAGTGACGAAGCAATCATTAGAAGCAGGCATAAAAATAGGATCACAAAAAAGAATTGTACTAGAACTATCGTGAAAATACTAAAAGACATATTATATAAAGTGCATATCGAAGCAGTAACGGGCGATACCAACATTGCGATTCGTGAATTGGTCTTTGATTCGCGAAAAGTGCAAAAAGACGATGTGTTTATTGCCATTAAAGGATATGAATTCGATGGTCACAGTTATATAAAAGCGGCGATTAAAGCAGGAGCGATTGCGATTATCTGTGATGAAATTCCAGAAAAAATCGTGAATGGCATCACGTACATTCAAGTAGATAACGGAAGCAGTGCACTCGCGATTATGGCTTCGAATTTTTACGATACACCTTCGGAAAACTTGAAGTTGATTGGTGTGACAGGAACCAATGGTAAAACAACCATTGCGACCTTATTATATCAACTCTTTAAGAAAGCAGGATACAAAGTTGGATTGCTGTCTACGGTACGAATTTTAGTGAACGATACAGAATACAAAGCAACGCATACAACACCAGATTCGTTGACGATCAATAAGTATTTACATCAAATGAATTTGGAAGGTGTAGAATACTGTTTCATGGAAGTCTCTTCACACGGAATTCATCAAAAACGTACAGAAGGATTGTTGTTTAGAGGCGGAATCTTCTCGAATCTTTCACACGATCATTTGGACTATCACGATACGTTTGCGGAATACAGAGATGTCAAAAAGAAATTCTTTGACGAATTGCCAAAAGATGCGTTTTGTTTGGTCAACATCGATGACAAAAATGGCTTGATCATGATGCAAAATACCAAAGCCAAAAAATACACCTATGCGCTCAAAACTTACGCGGATTATCGTGCGCAAATCTTGGAAAACCGTTTGGCGGGATTGCTCTTAAAAATAAATGACAACGAAGTTTGGACGAAATTAATCGGAAGTTTCAACGCGTACAACTTATTGTCTATTTACGCTACGGCAGATTTATTAGGTCTGGAAGAAATTGAAATTCTACGCTTAATGAGTGAACTCGAAAATGTCAGTGGACGCTTTGAATATTTCATCACCAAAAATAAAATAACTGCCATTGTAGACTATGCACATACGCCAGATGCATTGAAAAATGTATTAGAAACCATCAATAACATTCGCACAGGAAATGAACAATTGATTACGGTAGTGGGTTGTGGAGGTGATCGCGATGTGAAGAAACGTCCAAAAATGGGAAATATCGCTTCAACGCTAAGTACAAAAGCCATCTTTACTTCTGATAATCCACGTAGTGAAAATCCATTATCAATCATTGAAGCCATTGAAAAAGGAGTAGAGCCGCAAAACTATAAAAAAACACTCTCGATCACGGATCGGAAGCAAGCGATAAAAACGGCGTGCCAAATGGCCAAAGCCAATGATATCATCCTCATTGCAGGAAAAGGACATGAAACCTATCAGGAAATCAACGGCAAACGAACGGATTTTGATGATTACAAAATCGCCAAAGAAATATTAGACAAATTAAGCGAATAAATAACCAGTTTTAAAAAGAGCAACAACACCAAAAACACATGTTATACTACTTATTTGAATATCTCGAAAAACAATACCAGTTTCCTGGGGCATCGTTGTTTGGCTTCCTGAGTTTTAGAGCAGCCATGGCGGTAATTTTTTCGTTGTTGATCTCTATGATTTTTGGGAAAAGAATAATCAATTATTTGCGCTCCAAACAAATTGGAGAAACTGTGCGCGATTTAGGTTTGGCAGGACAAAAAGAAAAAGCAGGAACGCCAACCATGGGAGGAATCATCATCATTTTGGCGACGTTGGTTCCTGTGTTGCTTTTTGCGAAACTGGAAAACATCTACATCATTTTATTGATCGTAACAACGATTTGGATGGGAATCATTGGTTTTATAGACGATTACATCAAGAAGTTTAAAAATGACAAAAAAGGACTCAAAGGACGCTTTAAAATACTAGGACAATTAGGCTTAGGAATTATTGTGGGAGCAACGCTGTTTTTTCACAAAGATGTAACTATTCGTCAAGAATTACCAGCAGCGCAACAACAGCAAGTATTAGTAGCGAATTCCGATCCAGCAAAGAAATTCGGCGAAGAAGTGCGCTCCATGAAAACGACGATTCCTTTCGTAAAGGACAATGAAATTGACTATGCAAAATTGGTAACGTGGATCAATCCAGATTATGCAAAATATGCGTGGTTGGTGTTTATTCCAATTGTGATATTCATCATTATGGCCGTATCAAACGGAGCCAATTTAACCGATGGAATTGATGGACTCGCCGCCGGAACTTCGGTCATCATTGTGCTGACATTAGGAATATTTGCGTGGATTTCAGGAAACTTAATCTTCTCTGAATACTTGAATGTCATGTACATTCCCCGTGCGGGAGAAATCACCATATACATTGCCGCTTTTGTGGGAGCCTTGATCGGATTTTTATGGTACAATACCTATCCAGCGCAAGTATTTATGGGCGATACAGGAAGTTTAACAATTGGAGGAATCATCGCAGTCATTGCAATTGCGATTCGTAAAGAATGGTTGATTCCAATTTTATGCGGAATCTTCTTGGCGGAGAATCTATCAGTGGTCATGCAAGTAAGTTATTTCAAATACACAAGAAAGAAATATGGAGAAGGAAGGCGCATCTTTAAAATGTCGCCATTACACCATCATTACCAAAAACTAGGATATCACGAAAGCAAAATCGTAACCAGATTCTGGATCATCGGAATTCTGTTGGCGATTTTGACGATTGTAACGCTGAAAGTGAGATAGGTTTTGGGTGTTTGGTTTTGGGTGTTAGGAATTTAGTAATGAGTATTGAGTATTGAGATTTGAGACTGTTCAAAGAAACTAACGAAAAGACAAATAAACAGATCAACAAATTAACAAAAAGCGATAGCTAACAAAATAAAAGTTGCGAGTAAGAAAACCAACAACGAGCAACAAACAACAAAAAACAGTGCAAAAACAAAGATTAGTCATACTAGGAGCAGGAGAAAGTGGCGTGGGAACGGCAATCTTGGGAAAGCAAAAAGGCTATGAAGTCTTTGTTTCGGACAAATCAGTCATTAAGCAGCACTATAAAAACGATCTGAATCAGTTTGAAATCGAATGGGAAGAGCAACAGCATACGGAAGAAAAACTCTTCAATGCCGATGTGGTTATGAAAAGTCCAGGAATTCCTGATACGATTCTGCTAGTAAAAGCACTACGGGAAAAAGGAATTCCAGTCATCTCTGAAATTGAGTTTGCAGGACAATTCACGGAGGCAACAATTGTGGGAATTACAGGAAGCAATGGAAAAACCACCACAACGATGTTAACGCATCATGTGCTCAAAGAAGGTGGATTGAATGTCGGAGTTGGAGGAAACATGGGCGCAAGTTTTGCAAGGCAAGTAGCAGAAGCATCCTACGATGAATATGTGTTGGAATTGAGCAGTTTTCAATTGGATGGAATTGTGGATTTCAGACCACATATTGCCATTATCACAAGCATTACGCCTGACCATTTAGATCGATATGACTATAAGTTTGAAAACTATATCGCATCGAAATTCAGAATCGCGATGAATCAAACAGAAGATGATTATTTGATTTACGATGCGGACAATGAAACCATCGTCAACGGACTGAAGACACACAATGTAAAATCGAACTTAATACCATTCTCACTCAAAAACAAACAAGAGAATGGCGCATATATAGAAGAAAATAACATAATACTAACGATACAAAATAAGACAATCACTATGCCGACGGACTCGCTAGCACTTGAAGGACAACACAATGTAAAAAACGCCATGGCAGCTTCTGCTGTAGCACAACTATTAAACATCAGAAAACAAACCATACGTGAAAGTATGTCAGGATTTCAAGGTGTAGAACATCGTTTGGAAAAAGTATTAAAAATCCAAAACGTACAATACATCAACGATTCCAAAGCAACCAATATCAACGCAACGTATTATGCCTTAGAAAGTATGACAACGCAAACGGTGTGGATTGTAGGTGGTCAAGACAAGGGAAATGATTATGCTGAATTATTACCACTAGTACACGAAAAAGTAAAAGCCATCATCTGTTTAGGAATCGACAACACTAAAATCATAGAATCCTTCGGAGGCGTAACCGATTTAATGGTAGAAACCACATCGATGGAAGAAGCGGTAAAAATTGCACACAAAATTGCCGAAAAGGGAGATAATGTATTGTTATCACCAGCCTGTGCAAGTTTCGATTTATTCGAAAACTATGAAGAACGTGGGAAGCAGTTTAAAGCTGCGGTAAGAAACCTGTAAAGCAGTTATGAGTTGTGAGTGTTGAGTTTTGAGTTATTTCAAAGTAGATTTTTTGATAAAAAGAAAACAAACTGATCAATTAAAAAAATATGTGAGATGCTGAATCAAGTTCAGCATGACGAAAAACAAAAAGCCAAGAGCAGAAAAAACACAAGAGTAAGCAAACAAATTAACGAATCAACAAAAGTTAAGATTTGAAAAGTAATGAGTTATGAGTATTGAGTATTGAGAAGTAAGTCAAGAAACTGACGAATTAACAAATAAACAAATTAACGAATCAACAAATAGACAAAAGACAAAAGACAAAACACAAATCAACAAAAAAATGAACACCATCTTTAAAAACATAAAAGGAGATCGAGCGTTATGGGCAGTCGTTGCCTTGCTAGCGTTATTCTCGTTTTTGCCTGTATACAGCGCCAGTAGCAACTTGGCGTATTTATACGGAGATGGAAATACCCTAAAATTCTTAGTCAAGCATGCGTCGCATCTATTTCTAGGATTTGCCATCATATACGGTGTGCATCGAATGCCGTATCACTATTTCAAAGGCTTGTCGATTCTGATGTTGCCAATTGTGATCTTCTTTTTGATTTACACACTCGCACAAGGAAACACCATTGGAGGCGCCAATGCCAGTCGTTGGATGCGCATTCCGTTTGTGGGACTCAAATTCCAAACATCCACATTGGCAGGTGTGATTTTAATGATTTATGTAGCGCGATATCTGTCGAAAATAAAAGACAAAACCGTCACATTCAAAGAAACGATTGTGCCGCTTTGGCTGCCTGTATTTTTAGTAGTGGGATTGATATTACCAGCAAACTTTTCCACCACAGCGATCATTTTTTCAATGGTCTTAATGCTGTGTTTTTTGGGCGGATATCCATTTAAATATCTACTAATGGTAGTAGGTTCAGGAATTGTAGGATTGGCTTTATTCATTATGATTGGAAGAGCGATTCCAGGTCCGATACAAGTCAAAATACAAACCTGGGAAAACCGTGTAGCAAACTATTGGAATGAAGATAAAAAAGAAAACAAAAAGGAAAACTATCAAATAGATCGTTCAAAAATTGCTATTGCTAGTGGCGGAATTGTGGGAGTAGGCGCAGGAAAGAGCAAAATGAAGAATCTATTGCCACAAAGCTCATCAGACTTCATCTATGCGATTATCGTGGAAGAATACGGTTTAATTGGCGGATTGTCACTTTTATTTCTGTATTTGCTATTGCTTTTCCGATTTGTAATAGTAGCGCACAAGGCAGATACGATCTTTGGAAAACTACTCGCTATTGGTGTTGGGTTGCCCATCGTATTCCAAGCCTTAATCAACATGGCGGTTGCAGTAGAATTATTCCCTGTCACAGGACAAACCTTACCATTGATCAGTAGTGGAGGAACGTCCATTTGGATGACTTGTTTGGCAATCGGAATTGTATTAAGCGTTAGTAAAAAACGAGAAGAAATTCTAGAGAAGAAAGAAAAAGAGGAAAATCCGTTGGCGGTATTGAGTGAAGCGCTGTAAGAAGTAGTGAGTATTGAGATGTTAGTATTGAGTGAGTTCAAAGTGGATTTTTTAGATAAAAAGAAAATATACGAATCGATAATAAAGGGTTAAAAAATATGTGAGATGCTGAATCAAGTTCAGCATGACGAATGGACAAATAAATAAAAGTTGAGAGTTAAAAGGTGATAAGTTGTGAGAATTGAGTATTAAGTATTGAGAAGTGAGTCAAGAAATTAACGAATAGACGAATCAACAAATAAACATGAACAACCAAGAGCAATCATACAAAATCATCCTATCAGGTGGCGGAACAGGTGGACATATCTATCCTGCGATTGCGATTGCGAACGAGTTAAAAAAACGATATCCAACAGCTGAGTTTCTCTTTGTAGGTGCAAAAGATAGAATGGAGATGGAAAAAGTACCACAAGCAGGATACAAAATTGAAGGCTTGTGGATTTCAGGATTGCAGCGAAAACTGACGTTAAAAAACATACTATTTCCGTTCAAGTTGATCAGCAGTTTGTGGAAATCTCGAAAAATTGTCAAAAAATTTAAGCCAGATGTAGTCATTGGTACTGGCGGATTTGCTAGCGGACCGTTACTCAAAGTGGCTTCTGGAAAAAAAGTACCTGCGCTCATTCAAGAACAGAATTCGTATGCAGGCATCACGAATAAATTACTAGGAAAGCAAGTGCAAAAAATATGTGTGGCGTATGACAATATGGAACGCTTCTTTCCGCAAGAAAAAATTATCAAAACGGGAAATCCTGTCCGACAAGATTTACTGGAAATTACAAGTAAAAGAGCAGCAGCACAAACGTTTTTCAAGCTAAAAGAAAATACCAAAACAGTATTAGTGATTGGTGGAAGTTTGGGCGCAAGAAGAATCAATCAGCTGATAGAAAAAGAATTGGATTTCTTTAAAGCGCAAAACGTACAAGTAATATGGCAATGCGGAAAGTTCTATTACGATCAATATAAAACATATGACGAATTGGAACATGTCCAAGTGCATCAATTTGTCAATAAAATGGACTTGGCGTACGCTGCGGCAGATGTCATCATTTCACGTGCAGGTGCTAGTTCGGTATCAGAATTATGCATTGTAGGAAAACCTGTGATTTTCATTCCGTCGCCAAATGTAGCAGAAGATCATCAAACCAAAAATGCCTTGGCTATCACAGAAAAAGACGCAGGTATTTTGATCAGAGAAAGTGAATTGGATACACAATTTGAAAGTGAATTTACAACCTTGATTCAATCCGAAGAAAAACAAGTCGAATTAGGTAAAAAAATAAAAGAACTCGCATTGCCAAATGCAACTTCACATATTGTAGATGAAGTAGAAAAATTATTAAAGAAATAGTGAACTTAAAAAACATACATAACATTTATTTTGTAGGCATCGGCGGAATCGGAATGTCTGCCTTGGCGCGCTATTTCAAATTCAACAATAAAAATGTTGCGGGGTATGACAGAGTCAAAACGGAAATCACTAACGGATTGGAAGAATTAGGAATTCTAGTTTCGACAAAAGATGCCGTTTCTGAAATTCCTCAAGCATATCGCAACAAAGAAAATACAATCGTCATTTACACGCCAGCGGTGCCAAGTTCGCATGCAGAATTGACCTATTTCCGTGAAAATGATTTTCATATTTACAAGAGAGCAGAAGTGTTAGGCTTAATCACAAAAGATACGTTCTGTCTAGGAGTTGCAGGAACACATGGAAAAACCACAACATCGAGTATTTTGGGACATTTATTGGCAGAATCAGGTGTAGATGTGACCGCTTTTTTAGGTGGAATTGCAGAAAATTACAATTCCAACTTAATCCTAAAAGGTACAGAAATTACCGTAGTAGAGGCAGACGAATTCGATCGATCGTTTTTACAGCTTTCGCCAGATATCGCTTGTATTACGTCCATGGATGCCGATCATTTGGATATTTATGGCGAAAAAGAAGCCTTGCAAGATTCCTTTGTGGAATTTACCAAATGCATCAAGCCAAACGGAAAATTATTTGTACAAGAAGACATTCAGTTAGAAGGAATCACGTATGGATTCAACGAAACCTCTAACTATCACATAAAAAACATCCACATACAGCATGGGGCGTATGTGTTTGATATTGTAACGCCTCAGGAAATCATTGAAGACGTACAATTTTATTTGCCCGGACGACACAACTTGTTAAACGGCCTAGTAGCTTTCGCGATGGCGGACACAATAGGAACCCCAACCGACCGCCTCGCCAAAGCTTTGGGGACATTTTCAGGAGTGAAGCGCAGATTTTCTTATCAAATTAAAACGGAAGATTTTGTTTTTATTGACGATTATGCACATCATCCAACGGAGATCAATGCCTTGCATCAAGCCGTGCGAGAAATGTATCCTGATAAAAAAGTAACGGCAATTTTTCAACCGCATTTATTCAGCAGAACGAAGGATTTTGCAGATGAATTTGCAGAAAGTTTGGCGCAGTTTGATGAACTCATTTTATTAGAGATCTATCCCGCAAGGGAAAAACCAATCGAAGGAATTACCTCAAGTTGGTTGCTAGAGAAAATACAAAACAATCAAAAACAGTTGATTGCGAAAGAACATGTAATCGATCATGTGGAAAACCTTGAAACAGATATATTGTTAACGGTTGGCGCGGGCGATATTGGAGAAGAAGTACCTAAAATTAAAAAAAGATTAACCATTGAAAATTAATTGGAATTTCATAAAAGGAATTGCTATTGTTGCACTTTTAATTTTTCTATATGCCTTTTCGGCGAATAGAAATGCAGCACGTGTCATTGAAAATCCAGAGGTAAAATTCCTGGAACGAGAGCAAGATTTCATTACAAGAGCCATGGTTAATAAATTGTTAATACAAAATAACGATACTGTTACGAACGTACGCAAAGAACAACTAGATTTGGATATTCTAGAGGAACGTTTACGCGCGAACGAAATGATTCAAGATGCAGAAGTGTATCTGTCTGTAAATGGGACTCTTGGTGCTAAAATTAAACAGCGAACACCCATAGCACGTATCGCAACAAAAGACTCTTATTATCTCGATTCTGAAGGGAAAGCTATGCCTTTGTCTACAGTTTCTGCTGCTCGTGTTCCATTTGTGGAAGGAAAAGTAGACAAAAAAGAGTTGAAAAATATATACGTACTAACCACATATATTGCCGGAGATGACTTCTTGAAAAAGAATGTGATTTCCATTATACAAAACGACGACAAAACATTCCATTTTAAACTAAGAAAGAATGATTTTTTGGTGTTGTTTGGTAGTATAAAAAATATAGAGAAGAAGGTGAATAATTTGAAAGCGTTTTACAAAAAAGCAACCAAAGACAAAACGTTGGACAATTTTGCGAAAGTTGATTTAAAATTTACCAATCAAGTAGTGTGCACCAAAAAATAAGTCATGGAAAACAATAACATCGCAGTAGGATTAGACATAGGAACCACAAAAATTGTGGCAATGATTGGGCGAAAAAATGAATACGGTAAGCTCGAAATTCTTGGAGTAGGAAAGTCCAAGAGCCTCGGTGTGCATCGTGGTGTCGTAAATAATATTACACAAACCATTCAATCTATACAACAAGCTGTTCAGGGCGCAGAAAGTGACTCTGATTTTAAAATTAGTGAAGTTGTAGTAGGAATTGCTGGGCAACATATTCGTAGTTTGCAACACAGCGATTACATCACTAGACCGAATGCCGATGAAGTAATTGACGAAGGCGATATTGACTTATTGATCAATCAGGTGTACAAATTGGTGATGCTGCCTGGAGAAGAAATTATTCATGTGCTTCCTCAAGAATACAAAGTAGATGGGCAAGCGGAAATTAAAGAACCTATCGGAATGTACGGCGGACGCTTAGAAGCGAATTTCCATGTAGTGGTGGGACAAGTTTCTTCTATTAGAAATATTGGTCGTTGTGTAAAAAGTTCTGGTTTGGATTTAGCTGGCATTACACTAGAACCGTTAGCATCTGCCAATGCGGTATTAAGTCAGGAAGAAAAAGAAGCAGGAGTTGCACTTATTGATATTGGTGGTGGAACAACCGATTTGGCCATTTTTAAAGATGGAATCATTCGCCATACGGCAGTAATACCTTTCGGTGGAAATGTCATTACAGAAGATATCAAGGAAGGCTGTTCTATTATAGAAAAGCAAGCGGAATTACTCAAAATAAAATTTGGTTCAGCTTGGCCGGGAGAAAATAAAGACAACGAAATTGTCTCGATTCCTGGATTACGCGGAAGAGAACCAAAAGAGATTACATTGAAGAATCTCTCTAAAATCATTCATGCACGTGTTGTTGAAATCATAGAACAAGCGTACTTAGAAATCAAGAATTATGGACATGAAGAACAAAAGAAAAAATTAATTGCTGGAATTGTGTTGACAGGTGGCGGAAGTCAGTTGAATCACTTAAAGCAATTAGTAGAATACATTACGGGAATGGATACGCGAATTGGCTATCCAAACGAACATCTGGCAGGCGATTCAGACCCAGACATGGCGAGTCCATTGTACGCAACTGCTGTCGGATTGGTAATGAACGCAATAGAAAACCAATCAAAAGTTGTCATCGAAGAAGAAGTTGTGGAACCACCTACAGAAACAACTCCTGAAGCTGAATCAGCTATCGAAGACAACGAAGAACATACCAATGCCCCAATACAATCGGAACCGAAAAGAGAGCGAAAATCGATCTTTGAAAAATGGGCCGATAAGTTGAAAGATTTTTTAGATAACGCAGAATAATAAAAAACCAGTTTTAAGAATTATGAGTAGCAACACAGAATTCGGAAACATTTCATTTGATTTGCCAAAAAACCAATCAAATGTAATCAAAGTGATCGGTGTAGGCGGTGGCGGAAGTAATGCCATCAACCACATGTTCCATC
>JBCCLH010000015.1:0-113484 GCA_039026955.1 Bacteroidota bacterium | reverse complement strand
AATCGTCTTTACTTAAAGTAGTTTATAACTATCAATTATTGTTTAACATTGTATATTTGTACAATCCAACTATTCTATTTACATTTGTAAACATTACTATTTCAAAACCTTTGTTTACAATGATAAACACTTCCGATTTCACCAAAAGACTCCGAAAAGTAATTGAATATTACGACTTATCTGCTTCCGCTTTTGCAGATCGTTTAGGCGTACAGCGTTCAAGTATTTCACATATTTTATCAGGAAGAAATAAACCGAGTTTGGAATTTGTCATGAAGATTTTGAGCAATTTTCCCGAAGTCGAATTGTATTGGTTATTGAACGGAAAAGGCAGTTTTCCGAAAAGTGATGTTCCAACTCAGGTGCAAACTTCTGCTTCAATTTCGACTCCAAAAACGACATCAACTCCAATTCAACAATCTTTACCTTTGGAAGAAAATAATCCGACTCCACTTCCACCACAAATTTCTTCTACTGAAAAAACAATTGATAAGATTGTCCTTTTTTATACGGATGGAACTTTTGAAGCATTTCGAAATTGATTTTTGTTTTTTTGTGGATTCATTTAATACTCCTAAACTTATGAAAATATGAATTTCTATGATTCGTCATTACGAGGAAGTATGACGAAGTAATCTGTTTATTGTCCAACGTACTCTTTATTTGAAATAACAGATTGCCACGACTTCGTCTCGCAAAGACGTTTCAAATATTTTAATGATCTGTTTGCTTGATAATCTTTCATAAACTCCTAAACTTATAAACCCATAAACTTCTAAACTCCCCAGTTTTTAATTATTTTTGCATAGAATTCACTCAAAAACTATATTCTAGTGAAAAACTTCATTTTTACTGTCTGTATTGCTTTATTTCTTAGTTCGTGTTATCAGGTAGAACGCAACTGCAAAGATTTTAAAACAGGAACTTTTGAATTTACGTATGAAATTAACGGAGAAACCAAAACAGGAAGATCTGTACGTACGGATACCTTAAATATTGATTATTACGATAATAAGATTGATACGTTTAGCATTCGTTGGGTAAGTGATTGCGAGTTTATCGGTCGTAAGTTGCGTCCTGTGGATTATTCAGAAAGTAAACCGATTCAAATGATGATTATTTCTACGACGGATAGTTCGTATTTGTTGGAATATAATTTGTTGGAAGATCGTTCTACGAAGAAGCGTGGGACTGTGTTTAAGGTTGATTAGTTGTTGGTTTTTGGTTGTTTGTTGTTTGTTGTTTGTTGTTTGTTATTGGTTGTTGGTTGTTAGTCAAATTACTTTTTCATTTTAAATTTTTCGGTTTTATATTTTACATTCTAACTTCGTTTGTTGTCGGTTGGTCGCTTCGCTTTGTTGTGAGTTTTGAGTTGTGAGTTAGTTTCTGACTATATTCTTGGTTTCAACACTAAACTATTAAACTTATAAACTTTTAAACCGCTATGATTCGTCATTATGAGAAGCGACAGCGACGTGGTAATCTGTTTATCGTAATACGTATTTATTATTTGAAGTAAAAGATTGCCGCGACTTCGTCTCGCAAAGACGTTTCAGAAACTTTCAAAGCCACAAAAAACAAATCAACAAATCAACAAATCCACAAATCCACAAATACACCCAAAAAACTACTTTAAAATTTCATCCAAGGCTTCAAAATATGACGGATACGCTATTAAATCATTGTGCTCACCATTTGGGATCGTATAGAATTTTTTAGTACTACTCCCCGACTTATGATAGAGTTTTTGCCCGTGTTCATACGGAACAACTGCATCTTTGGTACCATGAATGATATAGGTGGGCATACTGATTTTCTGAATATTTTCTATATTTTGAAAAGGATAACGCAACAACCATTTTAAAGGTAAAAACCAGAATTGTCTTTTTCCAATGTCGATGACACTTGTGAACGTAGATTCTAACAGTAATTGTTTTGCATTTCGGTGTGTCGCCGTATGTGTTGCAAAAGCACCGCCCAGCGAGCGTCCAAATATGGTGATTTCTTCTTCTGAAAATTTCGTTTTTGCGTAGTCGTAAAACAATAATGCATCTGCTAACATTTGTGAATGACTCCGCTTTCCTTGACTTTTTCCGTAGCCACGATAATCCATAATCACTACATCATAGTTGTATTTTACCGATAAATTTTCTGCCCATTTTCCCCAATATTCGAGTGTACGCGCATTTCCGTGATAGTATACAAGTACACCTTTTGGAGCTTCTTGTTTGTAGTGCAAACCATGGATAATAGCATCATCAGACGCTTTTAAATAGAGTTCTTCAAAAGGAATTGAGGATGTGAATACGTGATCTAGCGGTAGCGTCTCGCTTCGGAATATTATTTTTTCTTGAAAGGCTGCTAACATACAAATTAGGAACAAATATAAGGCAATCAGCCCAATACCTATACGTTTTAGGAGTTTCATTTAGGCTTTTTTTCTTCTAAAGTTTAAACTGGAGTTTTTCGGATCTATTTCTTTGGGCAATTCAGAATGCAATATTTCTTCTAAGAAACGATGGTATTGCGGAAAGGTATGCAAATTGTTGTGTCCGCCATCAATTACAGGATACAATCGTGCCCATTCGGGATTGATTTTAGAGAGTTTCACACTCGTTTTAAACGGAATAAGCTTGTCATTCGTACCATGAATAATTTTGATTGGACATTTTACATATTCAATCCAACGATAGGTTTTCACAGGAAATCGCAGAATGAGCGACATCGGCATGATCGGTAAAAAACGTTTGGTAATGTGTTTGACGCTGTAATACGGCGCATCTAAAATCAGTAGTCGTGGATTGTTGTTAGATGCTAGTTTTGTAGCAAATCCCGAACCTAAAGATCTCCCATAGAGTGTAATATACTTTTCGTCCACTTGTTCTTTTAAACGATCATAGACGTACTGTAAATCCTTTTTTATACCTGCTTCCGTACGTTTTCCGGTACTTTTTCCATACCCGCGATAATCTACCATCAATACATCAAATCCGTGGCGAGTGAAGTCGATAGCAAACTTTCCCCAACCTTTGATGCTGCGGGAGTTTCCTTTTAAATATAACACTACACCTTTTGGGCGACGGACTTTAAAGTGGATTCCGTTGATATTGACACCAGGATCGACTTCAATATTGTATTCGTCAAAGATTTGGTTTTCATAATTAAACTCAAAGTCACTCGGTAATTTTTCCGCTTTGAAAATAAAGCGTTCTTGTAAAAAGTAGAGCACTACATTTGAAATAATGTAGATAATGATAAAAATGATAATTCCGAGTGCCCAATATGACATGTATACGGTTGGTTTAAAGTCTTAATATAACGTGAGTTCGATATAAGAAATCATCAAATTACTCTTAATTTACTGGAAAACAAACATTTGTCAGTTCGAGCATTATCGAAGATACCGAGCGTAGCTCACGAGAACATTATAAAAGTTAAAACTTCGATTGAATCTCGACTGCGCTCGATTTGACAATTCCTGTAAATTATTGACGATTATACATTTAATAGAATAGTTATATCGAATTCACGTTAAGATAGGAAAACTTTGGCAATATGCATAAAAACAAAGCATTGACATGTCCGTATTCCACATCAATGCTTCTCCTAACTATCTATTAATCCAACGCATTGCCGATTGAATTTAACAGAGCGGTCTTCTGGTCATACGAATGGTTTCCCTGTCTGGGTTCCACGTTTTCAAGGTGCTGTCATTCGTGTGACAATCATTCGGATTTTTGATAGATGTACATTCTGGAAGAAAAGAAACACCACACGCATCTAAATTTGTTGGCAATCCGTCAGAAACATCTGAGGTATCTGGATCGCCACCTTCTGTTGTGTTTCCTCCAAATAATTTGTGTGTAATACGCAAGGATGCTATTTTTTGCTTTTTGAATTTTAACTTCATACAATTTTAGTTTTTAAATGAGATGTATCTAAACTAATCTCTGGAATTAATGCTTATTTATTTTTATGGTAAAGTAACGGTTAAACTGAGTGTTTACCTAGTATGAGCATTGCGTATTTATAAATCCTCAATCATCTTTGGCAGTTTGATCCAGTTTTTTGAGGTATTGTGAAGGATAGATGCCCGTTTGCTGTTTAAAAGCTCTTGAAAAGGTTTCCTGACGTTTGAAACCGAACTCTTCTGCGATGCCTTTGATGTTGTACGAACGTAGTTTGGCGTCGTTTTTTAACTGAATTAATGCTTTGTTAATGCGCAGTTCGTTGATGTAGGAGTTGAAGGTTTTTCCTTTGTAGGTATTGATTACTTTTGAAAGATAAGTGGTGTTTGAGTTTAATTGTTCAGCTACATAAATCAACGTACAACCTTGCACTAAAAAGGCTTCGCTTGCTTCAAATTCTTCAAGCTTTTTTAAGATATTCAGTGCTTTTTCATCTGTGATGTTTTCTACACTTTTTACAGGTTTCTTTTGAATGTCTGCTTGACTTTTTTCTAAGATTTCTACTTTTTCTAGTACTTGTGCTACTTTTTCTTTGATTTTGCGGACTTTGCGTCTGTAAAAAACAACACTTAACAACAATAGCACCACCAACACACCTGAAATGATATACAAAAACAGCTTTCTTTGTTTCAATTCATCTAAACTATTTTGTAATCTTTTAACCCGCTCTTCTCGTATTTTTTGATCGTGTGTATCTGCGAGTGTTTTTTGAGTTTCCAAGTCTTTTTTGCCTTGCGCTTTGATCAGTTTCCGAAATAATTCTAAGTGAAACTCTGCTTTGTCGATATCCTTAATTCTCAGGTAATTCTGTGCTTGCAAATCGTGTAAGATTGTTTCATTGGAATACTTTCGCTCTGAAGTTTTCATAATGTCATACGCCAAATTGAAAAAACGAATCGATTCTGGATAGTCTTCTAATCGATGGTAATTTTTTCCCAAATAAAAATACGCTGTACAGGTTAATCCTTCGTTATTGGTGGTTTCTGCTTTTGCTTTTACTTTATGCGCAATGGCAATACTTTCTTGATAGACTTCTTTTTCAAACTGAATAATGGCTTTATTCATCAGGAGCACATTGTAAAATGCAGAAGCTGTATCGTCTCCACACTTTTCGAGTCCAATGGTATTGTAATATTCTGCCTTTTCAATATTTGTCGAATTTCCATCTTCCTTCATTCGTAAATACGTGTCTGTCAAATTCATTAAAATGATCAGTTCGTAACGTCTTTTTTTATTTGAATCAATTGTGATGGTTTGCAACTGCTCCAAGTTTTCTGTAAAAATGGTGACAGCATCTTTATAATCTTTGTGCAGTTTTTTGATGAAGGCGATGTTTATGAATAATAAAATGAGATCACTTGATTTTTCTGAGAACGCACTGCTTTTTTCAGCTTCCAAATACGCTTGTAATGCATTCGATTCATCTCCCACATCATTATACACATTTCCTCTCAAAACATTTCCTTTAAACAGCAATACGGAATCTTTCAGTTGATTGGCTACGTGTATAACTTTAGAAAGTTGTGTTAATGCCAATTTATTTTGAGATAAATCGTTGTTCGCTTTCGCCAAAAAGTACAATGACTCTCCTATTTGCTGTGGATTGTTCTTTGAGGAAGCCAGTGTATGAGCAGCTTCTGCATACTGAAAAGCGAGTTGCGCATCTTTTTCAATCGCCGATTGAAATGCGGTAACAAGTTCTTGGTATGACTTCCGTGAAAGTGAATCTACTTGCGCATTTCCTATTGCACACGCGCTGTAAAACACCATGGAAAGTATGATTTTAATATAGATACAATTAAATCTACTTTGGTAGGAAAGCATGTTATAAAATTTAGATAATTGCTAATGTACTAAAAAGTCCTTTAGTGCATCTGTTCTTTATCATCTTTTTAATTTTTCGTAAATAAAATGAACTTTAGCATTCAAATTATGTTAGTATAAGAATGTTTTTAAACGTATTGATTCTTAAAAATTTATATGTTAGTTTTACAATCCCCGCAATTTACGATAGCCTTTCAACAATTACTGATTGCATGATGAGAAAACAATTACTCTTATTTATTGTGTGTTTTAATATGTTTTGTGTGTTTTCACAACAACAAACTAACATTTGGTATTTTGGGAATAATGCGGGACTCGATTTTACGAATGGACCGCCGGTAGCGTTGAATGACGGGCAATTGGTCACTGAGGAAGGTTGTGCTGCTATCTCTGATCTAAATGGTGATCTATTATTTTATACGGATGGAAGCACTGTTTGGGATCGAAATCATAACGTGATGCCAAATGGCACTGGACTTCAAGGAAGTTCTACCAGTACACAATCGGGCATTATTGTTCCTTTTCCCAATGATCCTACTAGGTATTATCTGTTCTCGGTGGATAATAATACTACAGATGGCGGTTTGTTTTACAGTGTGGTAGATTTGTCACTGAATGGCGGAAATGGTGATATTGTGCCTGTACTAAAAAACATAGAACTATTATTTAAAAGCGCAGAAAAAATTGCAGCAATCGCGGATGGTTTAGGTGGCTATTGGGTAATAGGTTACTCTTCTCCTTTTGCAAACAACGGCTCTAATTACAATACATTTCACGCTTTTCGCATTGCTCCTAATGGTACTTTAAATACCAATGCTGTAAAATCAACCTACAACAGTTGTCGAACCAATGACGGACGCGGTTATTTAAAAATATCGCCTGATGGTTCAAAAATTATTGTGTGTAATCAAAATCGGAATTTTGCCTGTTTGCATGATTTTGATTTGAATACAGGAACTGTCAGTCCTGCCATAGCGATTCTTGACACTGGAAACCCTGTGTATGGCGCTGAGTTTTCTCCAAATTCTGAAAAAGTATATGTTTCTTCTGGTGAATATGTAATCACTGATGCCTCATTGCATCAATTTGATATTACCGCTCCCGATATTCCTGCTTCTAGAGTAGAATTGCGTGCTGCGGTGGAAAGACGTGCTGGACTACAATTGGGAATTGATAGAAAAATTTATTACGCACGTCCAGGACAAAATTATGTAGGTGTTATCAACGATCCGAATGCGGACGGACTTGCCTGCGGATTTGTAAATAACGCCGTGAGTTTAGGAACGGCGACCGGAGAACAAGGATTTCCGCCTTTTATTCAATCGTTATTTACGCTCGCCATTGAGGGGAATCTTGCGTGTACAGAAGCAAGCTTTTCTATTAACACCGACCAAATTTTATCAATTGCTTGGGATTTTGGAGATGGCACTACTTCTATCCTTGAAAATCCAACGCATGCATATGCCGCGGCAGGTACTTATGAAGTTGCCGTAACTGCGACCGTTGTTGTCAATTCTTTGACCTTTACGCAGACATATTCTAGAATATTTACTATCTCAGAACCGCCTATTGCGAATGAGATTTCAGATATTACACGCTGCGCTGAAAACGTGAACGACGGCACTGCTACTTTCGATTTGTCAACAAGAGATGCAGAGGTTTTAGCAGGACAAGATCCAAGCAATACGTATTCAGTTGCCTATTTCATCTCTTTGAATAATGCAGAGCAAAATTTGAATCCGCTTCCTACAAATTACACCAGTACATCAAACCCTGAACAAGTTTTTGCACGGATATCAATTGATACGAGTCCTTCTTGTTATGCAATTTCTGACTTTAATTTAATCGTTGCGGAAACGCCACAGGCAAATTCAATGGTTGTACCTTTTATTTGTGACAACTTAAACGATGGACAAGAAATTATCAATTTATCGCAATTTGATACAGAACTATTAGGCACTCAAAATGATGGCACATTCGATGTATACTATTATGAAACGTTTGCCAATGCAACAAATGATACCGATAGATTGCCGGTAGATTATCTATTACAAAACACAACACAAACCATTTTTGCACGAAAAGAAAATAGTGAAGCTCCTGAATGTTTTGTTGTTACAGATTTTGAATTGGAAATGAACGCGCAATTTGTAGCAAATACTGTGGGGAATTTGATTACTTGTGATGATATTAGCAATGACGGAATTGAAGTATTTAATTTAGCTGAACAAAATGATTTGTTATTAGACGGTCAAGTTGGAAACTTCTCTATCAATTACTTTATAAGTCAGGAAGATGCAGACATGAATACCAATCCAATTCCGGAAGCTTATATAAATATTACGAATCCGCAAGAAATTTTTGTGCGTGTTCAAAATAATGATTCTGAAACTTGTTATGATACAACTTCTTTTTTTATTGAGGTTAAGGAAACTCCCAATATAGACTTGGGTACAATTACTAGATATGTATGTACTAATGAATCTATAGAACTTAGTGTTCCTAGCGGTTTTGACGAATATTTATGGAGTACAGGAGCCACAACAACATCCATTACCGTCACAGAAGCGGTCACTTACACGGTAACAGTCACCAATAACTATGCGTCTTCTCCTGCGATTAGTTGTGCATCCGTACAAACAATACAAGTCATTGAATCTGATGAAGCAATTATAGAAACCATAGAAATTCAGGACTGGACGTCAAACAACAATCAAATTGAAGTACTCGTGTTGGGTATTGGCGATTATGAATTTTCTGTGGATGGATTTACTTATCAAGACAGTCCAATTTTTGATAATTTATCGCCTGGAGATCTCACGGTGTATGTGAGAGATAAAAATGGTTGTGGTATTTTGAGTGATGATATAAATCTGCTATTCTATCCGAACTTTTTTACACCAAATAACGACGGTTTTAACGATCATTGGCAAATCATTTCATCAAGAGCTGAACCTGATTTGCGAATTTACATTTTTGACCGGTATGGAAAATTGTTAAAGATTCTCAGTCCAGAATCTGAAGGTTGGGACGGATTGTACAGAGGAAGACCAATGCCGTCATCTGATTATTGGTTTAGAGTTGAAAGACCTAGCAATGGCAGAACATATACAGGAAACTTTACGTTAAAACGTTAATAATCAAATTACTTTAAATTCTCTAAAATAAAATCAACCGTTTTGTTGGTGTTGTTGTTTTCCATGTACGAATCCGTGATGTGTTTAGAATTTACCGCGCAACTATTGACTGCTAACGATTCGATAGTATCTAAGTAATCCAACGCAATTTTTCCACGAAGTAATGGTTTTAGGTCTTTGCCAGATTTGTAATAGTTGTATACTTTTTTGAGTCCTGTGAGATAGAGATAATCTTTCGTGAATCCGCCACCACGATGTGCACGAGTTGAGATATTGAAAGCAGTTTCTCGATCTAAATCGTAATTATTAACAAATAAGCGGAAGGTTTTTGAGAAAGAATAGCCTTTTGCCAAACTGTCTACCGCAATCACACGATACGCCAACTCTTTTAAACGTCTTACTGTCAGATTGTTACTCATGTATTCTGAAAATACCGCCAAACCTTCCTGTGTTTCTTCATAGTTTGGAAAACCGTTTGAAAATATATGCAACGGATGTAATAAACCGTTCATCGTCGTGACCATGTGCACACCAATTTCGTGATTGGTCAACACCGAAATTTCATTGTCAGAAAATATATGTTTTTCATTGATAACCAACGTTTTGATATTGTTCAACACCATCGCAATGGCGCTCATATCTTTAGAAAATTTGATATGATATGAAAAGTCGTATTGTTTTGAATATTCTCGGAACAATTGTGCCGTCTCGTCTGCAGTGTATTTTGGTTGGAATCGCGGATCATTGGTGTCTTCTTCTTCAAAATGTAGAATGAATTTTGCGTTTTCTACATCTTGCTCTGTAGGCGTTCCAAAAGAGTGCAAACTGTTGTAGTAGAATTTATCTTTCGTCCCAATGGTTTCAATACATTGAATCAATCCCGAATAGGCATAAATAATGTCTTCGTACAACGCTCTAGTGTTTTCATTTTCAATTTGTTCAATCGGTTGTGCGAACAATTCACGATGCAGTCGGAAACGATCAAAATCAATTTGTGGATAGACAAACTTAGGATCTGTCAAGTATTTAGACTGGAAGAATTTTTGTTTCTCTTCTTCCATGTTTATTGGATTGACATAACTGAGTAATTCGACTTTTTTTACCAAGTCGTCAATACACTTGTCAATTTCAAAAAGCACTTTGCTCGCTACATTGGTTTCACTCATTCGTACTAGATTCTTTTCTTAGCTATATTTTTCAAAAAAGTCGTTTGCGTGCTGTGGAATAAGCGTTTTTAAGGCTTTTTCAATCGCAAAAACAACTTCTGGGAACATTATTTGATCAATTTCGTCGCAATATATCTTTTTTACTTCAGTTGCCAAAACTAAGGTATTGCTAAAATGCTGTGTAATGAATTTTAAAAAGTACCCATTTCCTTGAAAGGTATCGTTAATTTTTGACGTAGAAGCGATTCCGTTTGGCAATGCTATTTCAGATAGTAACTGACGCCAATCTTCTATTATCACACCAAAACGTTTGTTATCTACATTCGCCGTTCCTAGGTTAAATGTAGGTACTTCACGCGTCCAACGTTTCCAATTATACGAGTGCATATCATACACCACACAGATACCAAATTTTTCTTCTAGTTTGGCAATCAGCGCGTGGACTACTTTATAAAAATTAGCATGTTTGGCTAAACTTTTTTCCTTCATACCTTCTGGCAAGGTGTTGTGCCATAATTGTTTTCCCCAAGCATCTTCATAGATAGCACTTTCTGGTGCACGATTTAGATCGTATTCAAATCGAGAGTCCATTCCGGCAATGACAATCGGGTGTGTTTGTACCATTTCTTTCGTCGCAGGATCTTCTTCAAACCAACGATCGTACTCTGTGTGCATGCAGTTTTCCCAAAGTTCACGTCGAAATTGGTGTCCATCATGCACCGCACCACAAGCATACGGAACGTATTTATCAATTTTTATGGTAAAAGAATAATCTGAAGAAACAGCTTCAAAGAGTTCTTCTTGCTGGATTTTTGTGATAATTTGGTCGATGGTTAGTTTTTTCATAAATCTTCTGCTACTTTTTTAGATTATTGGTCGTTTTGATTTGTATAATTTTATTTCGGCATATTCATATTCCTCTTCTTCTTCAAAAATAACATTATAATCATAATCATACAATGCCAATAAATTCTCCATTTCTCTTTTTTGTGATTTGACAACACTAAAAGCATTCGTGAATTTTATAAAAGGTTTAAAAGCATGTCCAATTACAAACATTCCACTTGAAAAGATAGCCAAAGTTCCAGCGGCAAACCATTCTAATTCTATAAAAACCATATCAAAATTCCAAAAGGGATCAGACATCTCAGTCACAAAGTAAATACCTGCAAAAATAATAGCAACACCTATGATTAGGTAAAGAATCAAATGCCAAATTACGCTCGCTTTTTTATCAGTAAGCGATTTATATTCTAAGTTTATTTTGGCAATTTTTTCTTTGGCATTGAAGTCTATTTTGATTTTTGGACATTTTCTAACAAAGTCTGCTTTTTGATCCGTCAATCCGCATAGATTCCCAACATTGAGATCAAATTTCTTGTATTCACAAAATGAGCAATGTCTTGAAATTTCCACGTATCACGAGTTTACAGTAGTAAGTTTGATACTTTTTTTAATGATATATTCGCCTTTTTGATCGCGCGAAACACGGACATCAGTGGTGTATTCTAAATTATCTTTTTTTAGCAGAGATTCCAATTCTTGCAGTGCTTTTTTATGTTTTTCAAGTTGTTTGCTGACTCGTTGCAACGGTCGGAACGCAAGCGCCAATAAAATTCCGCCCAAAGCAATCGCGGCCTGAAAGATGGGAAATGCGGTCCATTCTTCCAAACTTCCATACGCTCCTACTCCAATCACAACTATGGCAATGATGCCCAAAATGCCTGCGTCTTTGAACACACTTTTTTGTTTTAGTTTTTAGTTTTTCAATCAAAACTAATGTTTCTAGTATTCCTGCACTTGTGTTTGTTAGCTCCTGTTTGTCCATTGGTTAAAAACCTTTTAGTAGATTTTCCACAGCAATTCCAATAATAAGCAATGCAAAAATAATCAAGATACTTTTTACGACAAGATTGTATTCCTCATCTGAATTTTGTTTCACGACAGTTGTTGTCGACAATAAATCGTGCCAACCAATGTCGCCGAAAAATGAAAAGGGTTCAAACGGAATTCTTCGCGAAAGCGTTCGCCATACAAATTGACTGAATTTTATTTTTCCCTTTTTATAGTTGATGATGCGCGTATTCATTAAACACTTTCCGGGTGTAGTTTTAAATATCGCTTCAAAAAATAAATAATACAAACTGCTTGCTATAATGAATAAAATATACAAGCTAAAACGCTCGCCGAACGTACTCACAAGTAGCGTTTCAAAAGATCTTGGTATTAAAAAGATATATTTGGAAAAAACTCCAAATATTAACAGTACATCAATGAGATATATCCAAAAACGTTGTCCTCTGGAAGCTTTTTTGTAATGTAACGTTTCTGGGAATCCGCCATTGTTTAAGTATATTTTTATTCCAGCTTCATCTTCAAGTTGCACCAACTGCTTTTCGCGAAAACTTCGTCTTAAATAGACAAGAATTACAAAAAATATCAATGCCATTTTCAACAGTAAGATGAGTAGTTGAGGTTTTAGATACGCTTCTGGTCTGACACTTATGGCAATCACCAAGTTGATAATCACAATCCCCTTCGCTAAAAACAGTAATAAAAAGACAAAATCGAGAATGCGATTTTCTTTACTTTTGCTTTTAATGTACAGGATTGCTCCAATCAAAAACAAGAATGAAAATAATATGGAAAGTGCTGGTCTAGTGGTATATGATGATCCGAATTGAAAGGTGATGGTTAAAAAGTCATTTCGCAAATAGACCAAATCAATACCGCCAAAATTTAGCAGTTGTAGTGTTTGATATACAAAATCGGGAATGGTTCTGTTATAGAAATGTAAAAAGTAAAATAATATATGAATGGCAGATAGATACAAGGCAATGTATCCAATGTTCTTATAAATAAAGTTTTTGATTTTTAAGAGATTCATATACGTTGTAATGTGAATTAAGTTATGTTATACAAAATCTTCTACAGAAATCACGATGTTTGGAAATGGCGCGTCTAGTACATTGAATACTTTTTTAATGTCAAAAAAACGTGCGTTCGGGATTTGTCTTGTTTCTTTTTGACTGGTATCGCCTGCTATTTTGGGAATAGTTCCGTTTAAAATAACGAGATTGGTTGCATGAAGACGTTCTTGCAACCAATCTACAGAAACTATTGGTTTATTTAGTTGTATGTGCATTAGGCGTCGTCTACTGCTTTGCGCAATCGCACACGACGGTCAAATGCTTGTAGTTTGTCTACGACTTTACTTTCAATAAAATCGATTACTTTTTCTTGTACTTTAGCTTTGTACACTTTGTTGATATAGGTGATTCCTCCTGGCGACATGACATTGACTTCTACGAGTTTTCCGCCAATTACATCAATTCCTACAAAATAGAGTCCGTCATTGACAAGTTTTGGACCAATTTGTTTACACAATGCTTTTTCGGCTTTTGTTAACGAATGCTTTTGTACACTTCCTCCGGCGCTTACATTAGATCGGTGATCGTCTGTACCTGGTACACGTTTCATAGCACCAATGGGCTCTCCATTCAACAAAAGAATACGTACATCACCTTGATCGGCACCTTCAATATAATCTTGTAGAATGACATAATTTGAAGTTCCGTCACTATTGGTGATGTAGAAATCCAATAACGATTTGATATTGTTCATCGCGGATCTTTCAATCAGAATCACTCCCGAACCACCAAAACCATTCAAAGGTTTCAAAATCATTTTATCCGCTTTCGATTCTTTGATTTGCTGCACCAAATAGTCTTTATTTTTGGATACATGCGTATTCGGAATGATATTGCTGTGTGCATCACCAAAAGCGGCAGTATATAACTTATTGTTCGCTTCTCGCATACCTTGTAGTGAATTCACAATAAAAACATCATCTTTCACAGAATCCAAAAAGTTGAGCATAATTGGATCTAACGGCGGATTTGCTCTCATGAATATCACATCAAAACCTGCTAGTGGCAACATTTCTTCTCTTAAGTTTGCCTTTGTATAAAACGATTTTAAGGTACTGGGCACTTTATCCATTCTCCCAATAACAGTACAAAAAGCACTGGTTACACTATCGCGGATGGTTAGGTTAGAAGGTGTACACATGGCCACTCCATGTCCTCTTTTTACACATTCTTTAATTAAGGCTAAACTTGTATCGTTTTCTGGGTCGATCTTTTCCCAAGGATACATTAAAAAACAGATATTCATTGAGATAATTTTTTGGTTGGTTTTTTGGTGCTACTAAAAATAGCTAAAATAGTTGGTTTTTGTACTATTAATTTTTCGGTGTATAATTATCGTCCCAATTTTTAGGTTGTGGTTCGTGCAATTTGCCTAGTGATTTGGCAACAACCAT
Organism: Bacteroidota bacterium; assembly: GCA_039026955.1. Taxonomy (GTDB): domain Bacteria; phylum Bacteroidota; class Bacteroidia; order Flavobacteriales; family Flavobacteriaceae; genus Kordia. The sequence goes on along the minus strand of JBCCLH010000015.1, from coordinate 99,065 downwards.
CGAAACCGTGGCATCTCCCGTAACATTGATCACCGTTCTGCACATGTCCAAAGGTCGATCTACGGCAAAGATTAAGGCAAGTCCAATAGGCAATAACGCTGGATCAAATCCTACAGAATCTAATACAATCACTAACATTACCATTCCTGCACTTGGTACGGCTGCACTTCCGATAGAAGCTAGTAAAGCTGTAAATACGATGATCAATTGTGCTTGCAACGTCACCTGATCTGGCGTAAGCACTTGCATGATAAATACCGCTGCAATGGCTTGATACAAGCTTGTTCCATCCATATTTACAGTCGCTCCGACAGGCAATACAAAACCTGATACTTCTTTGTCAACGCCTAGGTGTTCTTCCACTCTTTCCATCGTGACAGGCAAGGTTGCTGCACTAGAACTTGTAGAGAAAGCTAATAATTGTGCGGGACTGATTTGCTTTAAGAACCATAACGGTGGTTTTTTCGTGTACACCGCTACAATAATCAGGTAGAATCCTATCAATAAAATTAATCCGACAACGACACATAAGCTGTAGGAGAGTAATTTGGATAGAATTTCAGGATCATCAAAGGCGACAATTACATTGGCTAACAGTGCAAAAACGGCATATGGCGCGAATAACATGATTAAATCGACCATTTTCATGACGATTTCATTCAGGGAATCGAAAATATCGATCATGGGTTTGGCCTTGTCGGCGGGAATCAGCAACAAACAAATTCCCAAGAATAAGGCGAAGAAAATGATTTGAAGCATTTTTGCATCGCCTAATGATTTGAATATATTTTGTGGAAAAATGTCTACCAACGCTTGTAAAGGTCCAGCATCTTGCTGCGCTGCGGCTTTTGCTAGTTTATCGTTTACACCATCAGAGTTGGCATATTTTTCCTTAATTTTTTCAATAGTTTCTTTTGGCATTCCCGTTCCTGGCTGTACGGTGTTTACAATTCCCAATCCGATAATAATTGCCACCACCGTAGTCATCACATAAATTCCAATGGTACGCAAGCCCATTCTTTTAATTTTAGCAATGTCTTTTAAATCGGAGATTCCTTTGATCAAGGAAGCGAGGATCAGTGGAACAGCAATTAGCTTTAATAAGTTGATAAAAATAGTCCCAAACGGTTTGATCCAACGACTAATGAAATGTTCGGCACGTATACTTGTGATCGTTTTCGCTGGAATTTCTTGGACAGAACTTACTACTTCTCCATTGACAATTTCGTGTACAATTTTTTCAGAAGCTGCAATTTCTTTTAAAACTACGGCTTCTTTTCCCCAAGAAGTTGATAGCAAAACGAAGGCAAAGACGACGCCTAAAACCATTCCTATCAAGATTTTCCAATGTAATGCCATTTTTTTCATATGGTGTGTATTTCTGTTGTGTAGACTATTTTTCGTTTGTATTTGTGGTAAATATAGTGGAAATCGGTTTCCTTAAAAATATAATTACCAATCCAGTCAAGATATATATCAAATTAATTAGTAAATCTTGATGCGATTGATTATACCCTTTTCCTAATGAAAAGCTGTAACTGTTTATATTTTCTTTAATTAATGCATACAGATCTATCAAAATATAAGGCAATGTTATAACGATCAAGTAGATGCCTATAATGGCAATTGCTTTTTCTACTATGTAGCTACTATCTACTTTGGAAAAATCGAAACGGTCTGTCGAGAACCCTTTCTCCAATCGCAAAAATTTCACAATGGCATCTGCCCTTGAAAGCATAAAGTAAATGATGGCTAAAAAAAGTAAAATCACGCCAATAAAACCAAATATAAAATACATTTCATCAATTTCTCCTAAATAAATGATCTGTGCTATAATTGGGATGATTCCTTGAATTAGTGTGTAAATTGCCATGATTTTAATGACAGCTACAAAAAAGTCTTTTACGCTCATCGTTTGATGGTTCTGTTGATTAGAGAATAATCGGCTAATACCAAAGCTGCCATGGCTTCTACGATGGGAACAGCGCGCGGGACCACACAAGGATCGTGACGACCTTTTCCTTGCATTTCTACAATGTCACCGTCTTTATTGATGGTATCCTGCGATTGCATAATTGTAGCGACAGGTTTGAACGCTACAGTGAAATAAATGTCCATTCCGTTGCTAATTCCACCTTGAATTCCGCCTGAAAGATTGGTTTTTGTAGTGCCGTCAGCATTGAAGATATCGTTGTGCTGACTTCCTTTCATCTTGGAACCTTTAAATCCACTGCCATATTCAAAACCTTTTACTGCATTGATCGATAACATGGCTTTTCCCAATTCGGCGTGTAGTTTATCAAACACAGGTTCACCTAAACCAATTGGTACATTTTGAATTACGCACATTACGGTTCCGCCAATGGTATCGCCTTCTTTGCGAATTTGACGAATTTTTTCTTCCATTTCAGCCGCTTTTGCAGGATCGGGACAACGCACAGGATTGCTTTCCGTCATAGAAAAGTCCAATTCCTGATAGGGTTTGTCTAGTGAAATTTCTCCCACAGAAGCCACAAAAGCATTGATTTTGATCTCAGAAAGTAATTGTTTTGCAATCGCGCCTGCTACAACTCTACAAGCCGTTTCTCGTGCAGAGCTTCTTCCGCCACCGCGATAATCACGATGTCCGTATTTTTGATCGTATACATAATCCGCATGCGACGGACGATAGGTTTCTTTTATATGTGAATAATCTCGTGATTTCTGATTCGTATTGTGGATGGCAAATCCGATAGGAACGCCTGTTGTTTTTCCTTCAAAAATTCCAGAATAAAACTCTACTGCATCTGGTTCTTTTCGTTGCGTCACAATCGCAGATTGACCTGGTTTTCGACGATTCATTTCGTGCTGAATCATGTCCATATCCAATTCCAATCCTGCTGGACAACCATCAATAATTCCTCCAATTGCAGCTCCGTGCGATTCGCCAAAAGTGGTCAACTTGAATAAGGAACCAAAAGTATTTCCTGCCATAGTATTTTTTTAACAAATGTAAATTTAAACTAACAGATTTAAAAACCCAACAAATGCTTAAAATTAACTTAACATTTGAGATATTGTATTGATAAATTATTAACATTCAACAATCTAACCTTAACGCTAGTTTTTCATATTCTTTTGGTGTATGCTTTTTATTTGTACTATCGTAAGAATAGCCCATGAAAAAACGAAAAATTGACATTGTTGTGATCTCTGATGTTCACTTAGGAACGTACGGTTGTCACGCTAATGAACTCCTAGCCTACTTAAACAGTATTGAACCAAAGAAAGTGATTCTTAATGGTGATATTATTGACATATGGCAATTTCGAAAACGTTATTTTCCAAAACCACATTTGCAGATTATTAAAAAGTTGATTGACTTTACCACTAAAGGAATTGAAGTGATTTATATTACTGGAAATCACGATGAATCGCTGCGTCGTTTTTCAGATACAAAAGTGGGGAATTTTTCACTGGTTGATAAATTAGTGCTCAATTTAAATGGCGAAAAAGCCTGGTTTTTCCATGGCGATGTGTTTGATGCGTCTGTTCAAAATGCAAAGTGGATTGCTAAGTTAGGCGGAATTGGTTATGATTTGTTAATTCGTTTGAACCGTGTTATCAACTGGTTTTTATTAAAATTAGGTCGCGAAAAGTATTCGTTATCCAAAAAGATCAAAAATAGCGTAAAAAAGGCTGTAAAATATATTAGTGATTTTGAAGAAGTCGCAGCAGATTTAGCGATTGATAATGGTTATCAATATGTAGTTTGCGGACATATTCACCAACCACAAATGGAGAAAAAAACCAACAGAAAAGGTTCCTGTATCTACTTAAATTCTGGCGATTGGGTAGAAAACTTAACTGCATTGGAATACCATAAAAACCGTTGGAAACTCTACCGTCACACCGAAGATCGCTTGACTGCTTTTTATGCAGATGAAGAGCTAAAGTCTATGGATTATAAGGATTTATTGGCGGCTATTACTATTGTGGAAGATCCGAAGTAAATGTGATAATTTGAAAATTAGTAATGTGCCAATGTTATCAAAAAACACTCTCCAACGTAACAACTAAAATACTAACCTACCATAGCGAAGCGATACTATAATAATGTGATAATTTTAAAATGTACCAATGTAGCAATTTTATCAAAAAACACTCACCAATACAACAACTAAAATACTAACTACCAAAGCGAAGTGATATTATAATAATGTGATAATTTGAAAATGTACCAATCTGCCAATGTTATCAAAAAACACTCACCAACGCAACAACTAAAATACTAACTGCCAAAGCGAAGCGATACTGTAATAATGTGATAATTTGAAAATGTACCAATGTACCAATGTTATCAAAAAACACTCACCAACTCAACAACTAAAATACTAACCTACCAAAGCGAAGCGATTCTATAATAATGTGATAATTTGAAAATGTACCAATGTAGCAATTTTATCAAAAAACACTCACCAATACAACAACTAAAATACTAACCTACCATAGCGAAGCGATTCTATAATAATGTGATAATTTGAAAATGTACCAATGTGCCAATGTTATCAAAAAACACTCACCAACGCAACAACTAAAATACTAACTACCAAAGCGAAGCGTGACCAAAAGAGAGCAAAGCGAACGATACTAAAGGCGAAGCCGTGACCAACAGCGAGCAAAGCGAACAATACCAAAGGCAAAGCCGTGACCAACAGCGAGCAAAGCGAGCGATACTAAACCAAAGCGTTTCTCAAAATAGTAATCGGATGCAAAGCGTCTTTATCGGTTCCATCTTTTATTTGATGTCTGCAACTAGTTCCATTAGCAGCAATAATCGTATGGGCTTCTGCATTGCGAACTGCTGGAAATAACGACTGTTCGCCTACTTTCATGCTGACTTCATAGTGTTCTTTTTCATAGCCAAACGAACCTGCCATACCGCAACAACCCGAAGCAATAATGGTCGGTTTGTAGTTTTTTGGAAGATTTAAAATGTCGTACGTGCACTTTTGATTCGACAATGCTTTTTGATAGCAATGCACGTGAATTTTAATGCTTTTAGCTTCTTCCGTAAACGATTCGGAAGTAATGGCGCCTGCTTTGATTTCTGCAGCTAAGAATTCTTCTAGTAAATAGGTATGTTTTGCAATGTTTTTAGCAGCTTCTTTATCATCCGCCAGGCGAATGTATTCATCGCGGAAGGTGAGAATGGCGGAAGGTTCGATACCGACTAATACAGCATTTTCGTTAATCAAATCTTTAAAGATATGGACGTTTTTATTCGCTACTTTTTTTGCTTCTGGCAAGAATCCTTTTGAGATAAATGTACGCCCACTTTCTTCATGTGAAACGTACTTGATTTCATAACCTAATTCCGACAGAACGGTTAAAGCGTCTTGTCCAATTTCAGACTCTAAATAATTCGTAAATTCATCACTAAATAAATATACTTTTTTAGACTTATTAAACTTACTATTCAATTGATTTATTGAATTTTGAATAATTTTATCTAAAGTTTTACTTGAATTAATTGGCAACGTACGTTCTTGCGCAACTCCAAGCTGTTTTTTGATGATTTTAGCCGTAAATCGATTCGTTTTTACAAAATTAGAAAGTCTCGGAAAAGTACTCGCCAAACGATTCGATTTGGTCGAAAATGCAAACGCTTTATCACGAAATGTAGGCTTATTTGATTTGTAATATTGATGTAAAAATTCTGCTTTTAAAGCGGCAACATCAACATTGCTTGGACATTCACTTGCACAAGCTTTACAACTCAGACACAAATCAAAAACTTCTTTCAGTTCTTCATGATCAAATTTATTTTCTTTTTCTGAAACGGTTAAAAACTCACGCAATGCATTGGCGCGTGCACGTGTAGTATCTTTTTCATTGCTCGTTGCACGATAACTTGGACACATCGCTCCTGAGAACGAAGCAGGTTTTCTACAATCGCCCGAACCATTACATTTTTCAGCAGCGCGCAAAATTCCTTGACTATCTGAAAAATCGTATAAGGTCTTTATTTCTGGTTCTTTACGGTCGATTTCGTAGCGCAGTGACGTATCCATTTTAGCCGCATCTACAATTTTTCCCGGATTGAAAATGGTATTCGGATCAAAAATCGTTTTGACTTCTTTCAACAATTCATAGTTCTTCTCGCCTATCATAATCGGAATAAATTCCGCTCGTACAATTCCATCTCCGTGTTCGCCACTGAACGAACCGTTGTATTTTTTAACCAATTTGGCAACATCATGGGTTATTTTTCGGAACAACACGACATCTGCCTTTTTCTTCAAATTCAAAATCGGACGCAAATGCAATTCTCCAGCACCCGCATGCGCGTAGTAGACAGCTTGCTGCTTGTAACCGTCCATCAGTTTTGTAAACTCCGAAATATAATCCGCTAAGTCTTCTAGAGCAACCGCAGTATCTTCAATACACGCCACAGCTTTGCGATCTCCTACAATATTTCCCAACAAACCTAAACCAGCTTTGCGCAGTTCCATCGCTTTGCTGATTTCATCACCTTTTAATACAGGATAATGGTAACTTTTGCCCTCTTTTTCAAGAGAAGCGATTAACGCTTTTGTCTGTGCATCTAAGTCTGCTGCTGAGTTTGATCGCAATTCTAATAATAAAATCGCTTGTGGATCGCCTTTTACAAAGAATCGGTTTTTGGCTTGCGCCAGATTGGACTTTGTACAGTCTAAAATGATCTTGTCCATCATTTCGCAGGTGTACAAATTATGCTTCATGGTCAACGAAACTGATTGCAAACAGTCTTCAATACTTTCGTAATGTGCCGCTACCACACAACTTTGCGTTGGTTGTAAATCGTCTAATTGCAAGGTAACTTTTGTAGTAAATGCGAGCGTTCCTTCACTTCCTGAGAGCAATTTACACATGTTGAAGGTTTCTCCAGTTGCAGAAAACGGTTGCAAACGTAACAATTCGTCAATAGCATACCCCGTATTGCGTCGGTGAATCGCTTCTTTGGGGAATTCTGACATGATTTCCTGCTGATTCGCTTCATCAGAAAGCATCTTGTATATTTTTTGATAAATGCTGCCTTCAAGCGTGTCTAAAGTACGTTTTTGATGAAATTCCTCTGTAGTAATTTCTCCAAAAGTCACTTCGCTCCCATCTGACAGTAATACGTCCATTTCCAGCACTTTATCACGCGTCACACCATATTGAATAGAAGTAGTTCCCGAAGAGTTATTTCCCACCATTCCTCCAATCATACAACGATTGGATGTTGAAGTATTCGGTCCAAAAAATAAATTGACAGACTTTAAATGATTATTTAGCGCATCACGCACAACGCCAGGTTGTACTGTCACCGTTTTTGCCTTTTCATCAACACTTAAGATTTCAGTAAAATACTTCGAAACATCTACCACAATACCTTCGCCCACACATTGTCCTGCTAAGGAAGTTCCTGCCGTTCTTGGAATGAGTGAGGTGTTGTGTGTAGTAGCAAAATCAATAAGTGCTTTTAAATCGGCTGTATCTTTCGGATAGGCAACGGCTAATGGTAGTTTTCGGTACACCGATGCATCTGTTGCATATAAAATTTTATGTAAATCATCGTAAAAGATGGTTCCTGAAAAGGTGTTTTTCAATCGTTCCAATTTCGTCTTCATGTCACTGTTTTGAGTGTCTTTTGCAATTTTTTCAGCAATATAAACCTAATTTTTCAGTTATAAATGATAAATATTCAAGGGTTCATCACAAGATATTAACAAGTGAATACTAACCGCCACATAAAAATCATACAACTGGTATAGTTCTTGGTTTATTCCCTGCAACAAAATTAACAACATAAATTTTAAAGACATGAAAAAACTATTGATTTTAGGCATTTTATTTTTAGGTTATTCAGCTTCGGCACAACAAATTGCAGAAAATGCTATTGGGTTGCGCATTGGAGGCAATAACGGATTTGGTACTGAAATTTCATATCAAAGAGCTTTGTGGGACAATAATCGTTTGGAATTGGATTTGGGTTGGAAAGATAACGACGATTTTGACGCATATAAATTAACAGGATTGTACCAATGGGTTTGGAATATTGATGGCGGATTTAACTGGTATGCAGGCGCTGGTGGCGGAATTGGAAGTTGGAATAGCAACCGAAATTTGACCAATGATGGCTTTTATGCGTTTCTTGCGGGCGATGTTGGGATTGAGTATAATTTTGACTTTCCATTACAGCTTTCGCTAGATGTGCGACCAGAAATAGGGTTTGATGATGGCTTTAATGACGATTTGGATTTTGACTTGGCGCTAGGCGTTCGTTATCAATTTTAATTTTTCTAGGCATATTCTACACATTTGGTTAAATTTGCGCGTTTAACTTTTAAAATTAGTCAACAAAAATGTATTTAAACGTGAAGAAACTATTTGTATTTACTTGTATTATTGGGTTGTTGCTATGTACTTCTTGTAAAGAACAGTCAGAAAGTGGTGCATATGTAATTGAAACAACCATTCATGGAATTCCTGATGGTGTACGTGCATTTTTGAAAATACCGAATATCAAAGGTGTGCCACAACCAAAAGATACAGCCATTGTGCAGAATGGGAAATTTACATTCACTGGAAACGTTGAATTTCCACAAGCAAGTTTTATTTATGTAAACGGTGCGCCAGGAAATATAGAATTTCTTTTAGAGAATGCTAACGTAATGATTGATGCACATAAAGATAGTTTGTCAGTTCCTCGAATTTCAGGAGGAAGACACAACAGCGCGCATGCAGAATTTATAGCAAAATCAAAAGAAATGTCAGTAGAAATGCAGCAAGTAAGAGCTTCGTATCAATCGGCTGTGACTTCAAAAAATACGACTGCTATTGCCGATGCAAGAAAGAAAGTAGCTGATTTAGACAGGCAAGTTGCCGAATATCAAGAGCAATTTGTGAATGATTATCCTACCGCACATACTTCTATCATGTTAGTAAGCAGAATGTTGCGAAACAAATTGACGACTCCACAAAAAGCAAATCAGTTTTTAGAAGGACTTTCTAGCGACATGAAAAAATCGCCTGTAGCAAAAGATTTAATTACCAAAACAAAAGAATTGTTACGTACCGCCGTTGGTTCGGTAGCTGAGAATTTTACAGCGCCAAATCCTGAAGGAAAGATGGTTTCGTTGAACGATATCAAAGGAAAAGTAACGATTATCGATTTTTGGGCGGCTTGGTGTGGACCTTGCCGTAGAGAGAATCCGAATGTGGTAAAAATTTACAATAAATATCACGAAGATGGTTTGGAAATTATTGGTGTTTCGTTAGACGGTCGTACAGGACAAAACAATGCCAAAGCAGATTGGTTACGCGCTATTGAAACAGACGGATTAAAATGGCATCAAGTATCTAACTTAGACGGTTTCAGAGATGCAATTGCACGTACCTACAACATCCGCTCTATTCCAGCTACGTTCATTTTGAATGAAAAAGGACAAATCGCAGCGAAGAACTTACGTGGTTCAGCTTTGGAAGCAAAAGTGAAGGAGTTGCTTGGGAAGTAATCAGGTGTTTGGTTTTGGGTCGCTTCGCTTTTAGGTGTTGGTGATGTTGAATGTTGAATTGTAAATTTTGAATTGCTCTTTGAAACAATCTCAATACTCAATACTAATACCCAACAACAAACAACCAACAACTAACAACCACCACATCAACAAGTTAGTTTCTAATCAAAAAAAACGCATATTTTTTATTTGCACGGTTCAAAAACAATGGTATATTTGCAACCGCAATAAAGCAAAAACGCTGGGGAGATACTCAAGCGGCCAACGAGGACAGACTGTAAATCTGTTGGTTTTTACCTTCGCAGGTTCGAATCCTGCTCTCCCCACAAATTAAAAAATCCGATCATTTTACGATCGGATTTTTTTATATATACTTTTCAACAAAGTAAACTACAAATAATTAAGTATTTACCATATCATTACTCACTTTTAACCTTACTGATACTATTATTTTATTGCGTAATTTTTAGTTCTAATTTAAAAATTCATATTATGAAAAAAAGAAACTTAAAAACATTAGCGTTGAACAAAAAATCAATTTCAATCTTGGCAAGAAACAAAGCTATTGGAGGAATTAAAAATCAGGAAGAACCAGATACTACTTTTACACCACTTACATCTGATTTAACAAAAACACTTTGGTAAACAATTTAAGCAATTTATGCCAATACCAATTTTACTGTAAGACACAATTTTAGAAGTGAAGTTTTAGTTTTCAGTAGAATTGGTATGATTATAAAACTTACACTGTATATTAAATCTTCCCCATTTTCGTCATGATAGACAATACTATAATCGGAATTGCCATTAAAATGACGATTTCTGTTTCTTGCACGAGTATATTAGGGCGAAGTATTAGAGTAATTATATATCCCGCGACAGCGCCACCAAAATGTGCATCATGACCTATATTGCCTAACTGTTTTTTCATTCCGTAAATAGAAAATACCAAATAAAGGATTCCGACAATATATCCTTTCACAGGCACCGGAATGAACATTACATACAAATCCATGCTCGGAAATAATAAAATCGCAGCATACAATATGCCTGAAACAGCACCACTCGCGCCCAAAGCACTGTAATGTGGTTCATTTCGATGAAAATAAAAGGAAAGTACATTCCCAAAAAGGAGACTCGCAATGTATATGAGTAAAAAATACTGTGCACCAATCGCATAAATCACAGCATCTGCAAAGAAATACAGTGTCAACATGTTGAACAGCAAATGCATAAAATCGCCATGAAGAAATCCAGACGTAAACATGCGAAAATGCTGACCATTTTTGATGGCACTGATGTTAAACAAATATTTATTCAAAAAATATTGATCGTCAAATCCTTTGAGTGAGGGCAAAACATTTGCCACAATGATGGCAATGGTTACTGGGTCCAAATTCGTCATAAAATAGCCTTTATTACACGTCAAATATAGCTATATTTGTCAAAATTTAATACATCCATGCAGCTTATCGCATTTATAATTTTATATCCAATTCTTTGGCTTATTTCTTTGTTACCATTTCGTGTGTTGTATTTGTTTTCTGACTTTTGTTATGTATTGATTTATCACATCATTGGCTACAGAAAAAAAGTGGTTCGTGGCAATTTAGCCTTGGTTTTCCCCGAAAAAGAGCAAGATGAACGTTTGAAGATTGAGCGAAAGTTTTACCGCCATTTGTGTGATATGTTTTTGGAGATGATCAAATCGCTTACGATTTCTGAAGCATCACTGCGGAAACGCTTTGTGTTTCCAAATATTGACATGATCAATGAATTTGAAAAGCAAGGACAAAGCATCGTTTTGGTAACAGGACATTATGCCAATTGGGAATGGATGAACATTATGGATGTGTATATTTCACACAAAGGTTACGGCGTATATAAAAAGCTGACTAATAAGTATTTTGATAAGCTGGTACGCGATATTCGTGGAAAGTGGAATTCTACCTTAATTACTACCAAAGAAACCTATAAAACCATACGACAGAATCAAAATACAGGTATTTTAGGCATTTATTTTATGGTGAGTGATCAATCGCCCAAACCCTTGCCAAATTACTACTGGACTGAATTTATGGGCATCACCGTTCCGTGTTTTAACGGTTTTGAAGTCGTGGCGCGAAAAGCCAATATGCCGTTTATTTACTTTAAGATTGAAAAGCTAAAACGCGGCTATTACCAAGGAACCTTTGAAGATTTGACTCCAAAAGGCATTGTCAATTACGAAAAAAATAAACCTACCGAATTATTTTATCGTGCGTTGGAGAAACAGATCAAAGAAGTACCAGAATATTATTATTGGGTACACAAACGCTGGAAGCATAAAGATATCGTGCCGCCTCAATATCAGAAATAGGAATTTTACTTTTGTACTTCTGCGGAAATCCGTAAGTTTTCACACAATTTTAATACTAGTTTTATTTTTATGTTTATTTAAAATAAAGTTAGCATGAAATCAATTTTTGTGAGTTATGTCTATGAAGACCTTAAGTATGTGAATAAAATTAAAAAATGGGAACGTAACAGATTACTTCCAAATTTCACCATTATCACTGAAGAAGAAGACAAACGTGCGAATGGTGAAAAAGCGGTGAAAGCGTATTTAAAACCTTTAATTCAATAGGCAGATATTGTGTTGGTGTTGATTGGAGATAATACACACAATCACGATTGGATTAAGTGGGAAGTTGAAGTTGCTAATAGTGCTTGCAAAGAAGTTGCTTGCATGCGAATTCCGAACACAACAGGCAGTAAGCCACAAATTTTGAATAACTATTTAGAATTGCAGTTTCATGCCAATCAAATAACTAGTAATTTTAAAGATGATTGATAAAAAACTAGATTGTAGATATGAAAACATCAGAGGTTGTATTTTCTGAAAACCAGATTATTATTATTGGAATCAAATCTCCTCTATTTACGAGAATTCCACTCTTGGTGATAGGAATCATAGCTATTTTAATTCCGATAGCTATTCTCATACTTCGTGGGATTGAAGGTTCGGGTTTTCATTTTGGATTCATTATTCCTATACTAGTCTGTGCTTCAATTGCTTACTTCATTTTACGTACCGTTTTATGGAATACATTCGGAAAAGAAATCATTACATTTACTAAAGAAGGTATCATCTATCAACCTGACTATAAATATTTTAAAGGAAAAGAAATGGTGGTTTATAAGTCACCTGACTTACAATTTTCACGGCATAACAAAGAAAAAGATTCTTGTTTGTTTACAATTGACAATGAGGAAAGTAGTATTGAAAATGTGCTGCCAATTTCTAAATATCACTTACGAAAAATACAACAAGAATTCGATCGATATGTCGCTAATGATTGATTATAGCTTACACGACTCTACCTTCCTTTGTCGCTTTGCCCTGTAGCCAGCTTCCAATAGCGAGTCCTACTACCAAACCGATTGGCAATCCGAAAACAATATTTCCCATCGCAATACCAAAAGGCATTCCAATTGCCATACCTAAAGGCATCCACAACCCTATATAGAATCCTTTGTGAACCAATTTATGTTTTGTAACTACTAAATTTTTGATAGCTGCTTTTTTCTTTACGAAGTTTTTACGAATTGCTTTGTCTTGAAAACCTGTATTAGAGGGAATTGAAGCAATGTATGCTTCCATTTCTGTTTGAAATTTACTCAACGCCTCTTGTGATGAAGCGTGTGTTGCCATTTTTTCTAACAAACGTTTAAAATAATCCACTTCTACCTTTTTTTGTAAAGATGAATCTAATGCAGCAGTTTTTTTCTCTAAGTCACGAATTGTGGCAGTTTTCCAATGTGTATATGTGATTTCCATACTATTTTTTTGTTGCGTCATTAAATAAGTAGCCATTTTTAATTTTTGTTACAAATTACATCTCCTTACCTCAAAAAAATGTATTAGTTTCAGTATTGTAACCTAAAAACCTGAGTTCGATTTATAATTTAATTCATAACTCTAATTTTTAGCAAGTTACGTCAATGTCAAATCGAACATTATCGAAATTAAAATATGTTTTAATTGAAGATACCTAGCGTAGCTATCGAGATTACTTTGAAATTATCAATTCTTAGCTGTTCTCATGAACTATATGTTCGGTATCTACGATAATGCTCGAACTGACAATCGTTTGTTTTTAGTTAATTATAAGTAATGAAACGTTTTTTATTAATCGAACTCAGGTTAAAAGATTATATTTCTAGTTTTAAAAATAAACTACCAAACTTTTAACGAATTGTACTTATTAATATATTTAATCCTTATGTATATTTTCTGCTCTTGTGGAACGAAATTTATGTAAAAAATTAAAGTACAATTCATTTTAACAAAACATATAAATTAATGAAACATTATGTAGCGTTCTTTTGTTGTCTGCATCTCTTATTTTCCAGCGCTCAAAATTCAAAACAAATCATTCTTCCTTTTGAAAAAGCCGAAAAATTGCATTTAAAATATGTTTATAAAAACGATTCGCTAGCCTTAGCGTATGCGATTCAGGCAAAAAATGCAGCCATTGTAAATGATGATTCGTTTCAAAAAGTAAAAGGGTTTTACTATGTTTCCAAAACATTGCATCTATTAGACCGAAATAAAGAAGCTCTAAAAAATATGGAATTGGCCATTTCCAATAGTGCTTCGGTACAAGACACCGTACTTTTATATAATTGCTTATTATTTAAAGGAAGTATTCTTTCTGAATTGGGAGACAATACACGAGCACTCAAAGCGTATTTAGAAGCATTAGCTTACGCAGAAGCAATGCAAGATGCGAAGCGTGAAGTTGCTTGTTTGACTAATATTGCTTTTGTAAAACGAATTCATAAAGACTTTCAGGAAGCCATAGACCTTTACAAAAAAGTGTTAGAACGTTTGGCTATGCTGGACGATGATAGTGGTAAAAAAGTGAATCGGCTTATTACGCTGTTGAATATTGCCGATATCTACTTGTGGTTACAAAAGCCTGATGAAGCAGAAATTTATAATAAAGAAGCATTGGAAGACTGTTGTGAGAAGCGAACTGCATTTATAAAAACTCCATTGCTTTTGAATACCGCAATTATTCACTATCAAAGAGTGCAATATGCTGACTGCATCAAAATTTCCAAACAGATACGAGATGCTACCCAAAAAGACAAAAAAAGAGCCGCTCACCTAACCGCCTTATTCTATTTAGGAAAAAGTGCTTTTAAATTAGAAAACTATCAAGATGCGATACAGTATTTAGAAAAAACACTCGACATTCTTAATACGACAGATACGAAAGATATCAATGAAAAAGAAGTCCACGAGTTTTTAGCACATTTATACATCAAAGTAAAAAATGCTACCAAAAGTGAATATCATTTTCAAAAATATGCTGCGCTCGAAAAGAAACAAAGCGCAGAAAATCTAAAGATAAATAATGAAACGCACGAATTAATAGATAAAAAACCTTTGCGAAATGAAATTAATGAGATTAAAAATGATTTAGCCGCGCAGAAACAAACACAAAAAATTATTTTTAGCGCTGCCATTGTATTGTTGATGCTGCTGATTGGAAGTGTTGTTTTTTATAGAAGGAGAGAAAAAATCTCGAAGAAAAAATTTCAAGAGTTATTAAAAAAAGTATCTCAACTTGAAAAAAAGGAACTTACACCAAAATCCAATGAAAGAAAGGAAAAAGTAACCGATACAAAAGCAAGGGCGATTTTAAACAAGATTGCCGATTTTGAAAAGAACGAATACTTTTTACTGCTTGAATGTAGTTTAGGATTTATGGCAGCAAAACTCGGAACAAATACTTCCTATTTATCTAAAGTGATTAATAAGTACAAAAAGAAATCGTACACAAGTTATATTACGGAGTTACGCATCAACACGGCTTTGGTTCGATTAAAGAATGATTCGACATTGCAATCGTATACAATTAAAGCAATTGCAGAAGAATTTGGATTCAAGAGACAGGAAACATTTTCAAAGGCTTTTAAATCGCAAACAGGCATTTATCCTTCTCAATATTTAAAAAATCTTAAAAAAGAAGCCTAATACCAAATAAATTATACGATGCAACATATAAACTCGTTCATTTGGCAGTATAGTTCCTTACGGCTTCTTTCCGTAGCTTACGGCTATGCAAAAAATCCACTGCGTCCTATACTACCAAAGCAACTTCGTTTCTAAAGTCGCACATTATAGTTTATTTGGTATAAATCATTGATGGTTTATAAACGATCAATATCATAATTTTTATTTTTTTCATATACTTCTTTGATTTATCAAACAAACATTTAAAACACAAGTATTATGAAGAAAAAGAAATTCAAAAATTTGGAATTATACAAACACAAAATCTCTAATCTGTCGCTACTTCACAAAAAAACAGGCGGAATTAATGGTACGGGTATTGCCAACACAACTTATACAACAGGAACGGATGCAGATACTAGTGACATGACAACAAATGTAACAGAGGAAAGCATTTGTTATTCCTATTGTGATGATTGTGGAACCAATGGAGGAACTATAAAATGTCCGCCTCCAACAGAATATGAAACTTGTGTTTGTGATAAACCAAGTTTTGGATAAGATCATACCAAATCTGTAGTATGATTTGAATACATGGTAAAAGTTGGATTGCCTGCAACTATAAGTAGTTGTGTACAGAAAGTGTCAAATCGAGCATTATCGTAGATACCGAGCGTAGCGCATGAGATTCGATCGAAATCTTAACTTTTTTAGTGTTCTCGTGAGCTACGCTCGGTACTTTCAGTAATGCTCGAACTGACAAGTGTCTATTTTTAATTGAATTACAAGAAATTTAATGATTTCTTATGTCGAACTCACGTTATTTATTTTGTGATAACTTACAGATTTGCAATCTCTTCAATCTCACCCATAATGCGCTGCGCCAATGCATCTGCTTCTTTTTGCGATTTGGCTTCTGTGTAAATTCTAATGATGGGTTCCGTGTTCGATTTACGTAAGTGTACCCAATTTTCAGGGAAATCGATTTTTACACCATCAATAGTAGTTACGTTTTCGTCTGCATACTTCTCCTCCATGGCTTTTAAAATGCCGTCTACGTCTAATTCTGGTGTTAATTGAATTTTATTTTTGCTCATGAAATAACTTGGATAGCTATCACGTAATTCACGAACGGTCATGTTCTTTTCGGCTAAATGCGTCAAAAACAAAGCAACTCCTACTAGAGAATCGCGTCCGTAGTGCAATTCAGGGTAAATGATGCCGCCGTTTCCTTCGCCACCAATGACGGCATTTTTATCTTTCATTTTAATCACAACATTCACTTCGCCTACCGCACTTGCTTCATAACTTCCACCGTGTTTTTCAGTGACATCACGCAACGCTCTTGAAGATGATAAGTTTGAAACTGTATTTCCTTTTACTTTTCCTAATATATAATCTGCGCAAGCAACTAGCGTATATTCTTCTCCAAACATTTCACCATCATCACAAATAAATGCCAAACGATCAACATCTGGATCGACTACTATACCAAAATCTGCTTTTTCTTTCACTACCAATTCAGAAATATCTGTTAAATGCTCTTTCAACGGTTCTGGATTGTGTGGAAAATGTCCGTTTGGCTCACAATACAATTCAATTACATCAACGTTCAATGCGTGTAATAACTTCGGAATGGCAATTCCTCCTGTAGAATTCACACCATCTACAACGACTTTAAAATTTGCTTGTTTGATCGCTTCTGCATCTACTAATGGAAGATGTAGCACTTCTTCAATATGCTTGTCAATATACGTATCGTTTGGTGTTACGCTTCCTAAATCGTCTACTGCTGCAAAATCGAAATCGTCACTTTCCGCAATTCGTAGGATTTCAGCGCCATCTGCTCCATTTAAAAATTCTCCTTTGTTATTTAAGAGCTTTAATGCATTCCATTGTTTTGGGTTGTGACTTGCCGTCAGAATAATTCCACCATCCGCTTTTTCTAAGGGAACAGCTACTTCAACCGTTGGTGTAGTAGACAATCCGAGATCAATCACGTCAATTCCTAATCCGACTAAAGTATTTACCACCAAACTTTGAATCATGGCTCCTGAAATTCGTGCATCGCGTCCAATCACAATCGTCAATTTCTCTTTGTTGTATTCTTTTTTCAACCAAGTTCCATACGCACTTGCAAATTTTACAGCATCAATCGGTGTCAAATTATCACCTACATTTCCTCCAATGGTTCCACGAATCCCTGAAATTGATTTGATTAAAGTCATAATATATTATCTAAATTTATTTTTTAAGTTTAAAAACGGTTTTTCAAAATATTGATATGAAAAGTGCGAAACTATAAAAGTTACGCCAAAAACCAATCCATACGAAAGTAAAATAATGGTTATATCTGACAAGTTTACGTTCGCTACCAATTTAAGCATCACCAATCCGATGAGTTGCATCACCAACGGATGAAACATGTAAATGCCATACGATATTTTCCCAAGGTAATTCAACTGCTTGTTTTGTATGTTGATGACTGGACTGTAACTCAACGTCATAATGGTGATACTAAACAATAGCATGCTCACAAAATGATACACATTTGCTTCCATTCCTTTAAAAATATTCGTGCAAAAGTATGCAATAAAAGTTGCTAGAATGGCTATTTTGAGATATTTATGCATCTTACTGCCAAGATCGTATCGTTCGTGCAGTACGGCAAACAATCCGCCTGCAGAAAAGTAGAAATACAGGAAGTCAAATCTTCGCAGAAACGGAAATATATCACTCGCAAAAATGAAAAAATACACTACTGTGAGAATGATGATAAACCTAATAAAAAATGCTCTCTTGATAAAAAATAACATCGGTGGAATAAGCAAGTAAAACTGTTCTTCAATTCCGATAGACCATAATATTTCCAACGCGCCACCAGGCTGATACAAGTTCGCAGCAACATTTGGCAGAAAGAACACAAATAGCAATAAGGCATTGGTCAGATCGTAATCCGCTTCATACGGAATTCCCACCAAGGACAACACCACTTTGTAATACAGAAAACCTGTAATAAGAATCAAAAAGTACAGCGGATAAATCCGCAGAATACGCCGAATATAAAAGCTTCTCAGACTAATACTGCCTTTTTCCACAACTTCTTTGTATAGTAATCGAATGATTAAAAATCCGCTCAACACAAAAAAGACATACACCGCTTCTTTCCCACGATGAAAAATAATCCCATCATTGTAGGTTGGCAATCCTCTATTCCTGAAAAATTCGGGAATATGTACTAGCATTACTAGCAATGCCAAGAAAAAACGCAATGGATTTAGGTTGGGAAGTATCAAGGATGTTTTTTACAAATATAATATTCTCAGAAAAATATTCTTATTAAATTTAACAAATGAATTTTTTAGCACATATTTACCTCTCACAGAATGACGACGACATAAAAATCGGAAATTTTATTGCCGATAGTATTCGTGGGAAAAAATACAAGGATTATCCGCTCAACATACAAAAAGGAATCTTGCTACACCGACACATCGATTCCTTTACGGACACGCATCCTACGGTTCGTATGAGTACCAAGCGCTTGCACAAAAACTACAGTCATTACAGCGGCGTGATTGTCGATATTCTGTACGACCATTTTTTGGCTAAAAATTGGAAGACCTATTCAGAGGTTCCGCTAGCAACTTTTGTGGATGTTTTTTATCGGTTGTTAGAAGATAATTTTGAAACCCTTCCGGAGAATGTACAACGCATGCTTCCTTACATGATTCACGACAATTGGTTGGTGAGCTATGCTTCAATTGACGGCATCACAAAAGTGTTAGAAGGCATGAATCGCCGCACGAAGAATCGCTCTAAGATGAATTTAGCTGTGGTAGAACTTCAAGAGTTTTATGATGAATTTGAAGCGGAATTCACATCCTTTTTTGCAGAACTCATCGAATTTTCAAGACAAAAATTAAAAGAATTATATAATGAATAAACTATTGCTGTTCAGCCTTTGCTGTCTTTTTTTCTTTTCCTGCAAAGAAACTCCAAAAGAAGTTGTAACTGGCGTCATTTCTGAGAATGCGATGGTGGTTTCTGCTCGTGAAGAAGCTTCTAAAGTTGGCACGCTGATTCTTAAAAAAGGTGGTAATGCCTTTGATGCGATGGCGGGAATGGAATTGGCACTTGCAGTCGCCTATCCGTATGCAGGAAGTTTGGGCGGTGGCGGATTTATGGTGTATCGCTTAAAAGATGGAAGCATCGGCACACTCGATTATCGTGAAAAAGCACCGTTGGCAGCGTACAAAGACATGTATTTGGATTCGATTACTCAAGAAGTCATTACAAATAAAAGTAGATTAGGCGCGATGGCTGTTGGAATTCCAGGAAATATTGCAGGAATATATGCTTCGCATGAAAAGTTCGGAAAATTACCGATGAAAGAAATCATTGCACCTGTGATTGCCTTAGCGAAAAAAGGCGTCGTTGTGACTAAAAAACAGCAAAAACGTTTTGAAAAATATCGAGAAAACTTTTTAAAAGTAAATAATCCTGAT
This sequence comes from Bacteroidota bacterium, assembly GCA_039026955.1. Classification (GTDB taxonomy): domain Bacteria; phylum Bacteroidota; class Bacteroidia; order Flavobacteriales; family Flavobacteriaceae; genus Kordia. The sequence goes on along the minus strand of JBCCLH010000015.1, from coordinate 79,029 downwards.
TTTTTATTTGCCAAACCATGGAAAGCAACAGATACGATCAAACGTTTGCAATTGGCAAAAACGCTAGAACGCATTCAGAAAAACGGACGTGATGAATTCTACAAAGGTGAAACGGCTCAGATTTTAGTGGATTTTATGCAACAATCTGGCGGAATCATGACGTTGGAAGATTTAGCCAAATACGAAGTCAGATGGCGCGATCCTATTACGTTTACCTACGATGATTTACGCATCATTTCGATGTCGCCACCATCAAGCGGCAGTATTTGTTTGGCGCAAATCATGAAATCCATTGAACCGTACGATTTAAAAGAATTTGGACATAATACATTGAAAAGCATTCAAGTCATTACCGAAGCCGAACGCAGAGCCTACGAAGATCGAAACTATTTTTTAGGCGATCCTGATTTTGTAACTATTCCCACAGAAACCTTATTGAACAACGCATACATTAAAGAACGTATGGCAAATTTTTCCTTTAAAAAAGCCACACCATCGTCTGAAGTCGCTCGCGGAAATATCGAAATTGTAGAAAGTGACGAAACCACGCACTACTCTATCGTAGACCAGTTTGGAAATGCAGTTTCGGTTACGACCACCATTAATGGCGCGTATGGTTCCAAATTGTATTGTGAGGAATTAGGTTTCTTCCTAAACAACGAAATGGACGATTTCAGTGCCAAACCGGGCGAAGCCAATATGTTTGGACTTATCGGAGCCGAAGCCAATAGTATTGCACCTGAAAAGCGTATGTTAAGTTCCATGACGCCAACCATTGTAGAAAAAGACGGAAAACTATACATGGTCGTCGGCACACCTGGTGGATCTACCATCATTACGAGCGTGTTACAAACAATTTTAAATGTCCACGAACACGAAATGGGCATGCAGGAAGCGATCAATCAGCCGCGTTTTCATCATCAATGGTTGCCAGATACAATACGAATGGAACCAAATGGATTTAGTGATATGTTGCATGAACAACTTACCAAACTTGGCTATACGATTGATGCGACCAACAGTCCTGTCATTGGAAAAGTAGAAGGGATTTTGGTGTTACCTAACGGAAAGTTAGAAGGTGGTGCTGATCCTCGTGGGGATGATAAAGCTGTGGGATTTTGAATTGTGAAATGTTAAATGCTAAATTTTGAATTTTGAATTACTTCGCTTTTAGAAACTTTTTTGTATCGAACTGACGTTTTGGTATAATTCGTCAAAGGAGGAATTTACGACGTGGCAATCTTTTTCTACCACAGTACAAATTCTGCTTTGATTTAGACAGATTACCACGCTGTCGCTCGTAATGACCAATCAAACTTTTATCAAAATTACTTGCTTTTATCATAGAAATCGAACTTACGTTTTAAGTAGCTTAAGAAAATTACAAATCAAAAAATGAAATTCATAGATAAACTAAAACAAACCTTTGAAGCCAACGCAAATGCTGAAAACCAACAGCAAATGGAAGCGTATATGCGGAATTTGTTTGTCTTTCATGGGATTAAAGCGCCTTCAAGAAAGCAATTGATCAAAGCCTTAGTGCCTGAATACAAAACATTTTTACAGGAAAACATTCGCGATGTAGTCTTAGAGTTATATGCATTACCACAACGGGAATATCATTATTCCGCTATAGAATTGTTGCAAAAGTTTTTGAAGAAGAAGTATGTTGCGGAAGATCATTCGCTCATCACAGAATTGATCACCACACATTCTTGGTGGGATACGGTGGATTTTTTAGCGAAACATATCTTCGGAACGTATGTAATGCAATTTCCCGATCTAAAAGTCAAACTTCTTAATTCGTACACTAATAGCGAAAACATGTGGCTGAATCGGACTGCGATTTTGTTTCAGTTAGGCTATAAAGATCAAACCGATGCAGCGGAATTATTCAAACAATGTACTATTCACAAAGATTCTGACGAATTCTTTATCCAAAAAGCCATTGGTTGGGCATTACGTGAATACGGAAAAGTACAACCGCAAGCAGTGTTAGACTTCGTAAAAAGTATCAAACTTAAAGAGTTGAGCGAACGGGAAGCGATTCGGAGGTTGATTTAATGGGTTTTAGGTGTTGGGTCTTGGGTTTTAGGCTTTTTGTGGATTTCTCTATTTTGTTGATTAATATATTGTAAATCGGAACTTTATTTGAAAAGATTGTTATGTCATTCAGTCTCGTTATAACGCTTCAATAGTGACCAACACCAAACATCCAAAACCCAACAACCTACAAATACACATTAGTAACCAACTGCTCCACAGTAGCGTGATCGCTTCCGCCAGCAGGTTCAATGGTAATGTTTAAGGAAGTAGCTTCGTCAATATATTCAAGCACAACGACATTTTTAGATTTGTCAATCACACCCATATTAATCATTTCGCCTTCTACATCTGCCCACATTTGATAGGTTTTGTCAGCAGGCAACTCAGGAAGTTTTTGTACGTTCACAATAGCAGATTTATCTTCGTGATTGATATATGCTTTCGCAAATCCGCCTGGAATTTTATCATTTCCTTTCAACGCATACTGCAACGTATTCGGATCATTGATCACATCTGCCAATAATTGTGAATCTTTCAAATCACCTTGTAGATTTTCAATTTGCTTCTTAATGTCGTTTAATTCTTGCTGCGTGACTTGCAAATCATCTTTTGTGGCATTCCATTGAGTAAACATCCAAAAAGCACCAATCATGAATACAGCCGCTACACTTGCAGCAATCCATAAAAATTGTGAGGTATTTTTAATATTCGTGGAAGTCTCTTCTTTCGGAAGTGTTTTTACACCTTCATATTTTTTTCGAATTTCTTCAAATAAATCTTCTTTTATAAAATCTGGCGGCTGTATAGCATTTTCCAAAGAAACGTTTTCAAAATCCTGCTCTATTTCAGCATACTTTGTTGCCAAAACTGCATCTTCAGCCAACGTTTGCTCAAGTGCAGTCACCTGCTCATCAGGCAATAAACCTAGCAAGTACATCTCTAACATTCCGCTCTCTATGATAGTGTTTCTATCTTTCATGTCAACAGTTCTAGGATACAGATTAAAATCAATAACTCTTTTGCATACACTTCACGTAACTTCGTTACAGCCTGACGCACATACGATTTAAAAGTTCCCAAAGGAACGCCCATTTCTTCATGTGCTTCTTTGTGTGTGAGTCCGTTAAAGTATATCAGTTTCAAGGCTTTTTGGTGATGTGCATCTAATTTTGCCAATGCACCTTTCAATTCAACATGCATATCATCATCTTCTTCAACGCCTTCATCTTTATATACACTTAAATCTTCTGTTTGGATGAGTTTTTCATCTTTTCTTAGAAAATTTAACGTTGTATTTCTAGCAATACGATATAGCCAAGTATAAAACTTTCCTTTATCAGCATTATATAAATGTGACTTATCCCAAGCTTTCATAAAAGTTTCTTGCAAAATTTCTTGTGCAGCTTCTTCATTTCTACACATTCGTATAATGACACCGTAAATTGCCCCAGAATACTTGTCGTATAACTTGGACAACGCGGTTTCATCACGATTTTTAAATTGCTCTATAAGTATGGAGTCGTTTTTCACTTTTGAGATAAATCTTATCAAAAATAAAAAAAAAATTCGCCTAGCTCATCCAAAAGGAAAAAACTTGTGTATATAAAATTGAAAGCGCTTAGAAAATCTAGAAAAAGAAAAATTAAAAATTAAAATCTAAAAAAAATTATTATGAAAAAATTAATCCTAACAATCACAACCGTAGCTTTATTCTTATTCGCTGCAAAGACAAACGCTCAAAACCAAGATGTAGTTGACATAGCTGCTTCAAATAACAGCTTTTCAACTTTAGTAACTGCAGTAAAAGCTGCTGGTTTGGTAGATGCATTAAAAGCTGAAGGACCATATACTATTTTTGCTCCTACAAATGATGCATTTGCTAAAATTGACAAAAATACTTTAGGCGCTTTATTAAAGCCAGAAAACAAGTCAAAATTGACTGGAATTTTAACATACCACGTGATCAAAGGGAAATTAACTGCTAAAGATGTAGTAGCTGCTTTGAAAAAGGGAAAAGGAAAAGTAACACTAACCACACTTAGTGGAGAAAAGATTACTGTTGTACAGAATGATAAAGGAATTTGGTTGAAAGACGCGAACGGAAATTACAGCATGATCTCAAAAACTGATGTTATGGGAAGCAATGGTGTGATTCACGTAATCGATACTGTCGTGATGCCATAATTAGTGTTGGTTAGTTTTACAAAGCTGGAGGGACATTACTAAGCGAATGTCCCTTCTTTTTTTGTTTTTTTTGTTGATGCGTTGATTTGTTTTTTGTTGATTTGTTTTTTACTAAGCGAAAAACCAACAACTAACAACCAAACAAAGTCTACTTAGATCGCGAGCCCACAAATTGCTGAGACTTGTTCTTAAACAACACATTAAACGTCGTTAAACTTCCGTACATGCGTGTGATGTATTGCTGTAGATCGATTTTTTCTTGTTCTTCCAAATTGCTAGAATTTATTTTTTGTTCCATCACGCGAATTCTGTCGCGCACCATGACGATTTTATGAAAGAAGCTGTCAATTGGCAATTCTTTGCTCTTCAAATTAGTGTCGCCAGGTTCTAAAATCAGCTTTCCGCCTTTCCATTTATCGCCAATCGGAACAATTTCTGAAACATCAGACCATTTTTTGAGCATATTGCGTAAAATGCTTTCTACTTCATAAAAACTCACCGTATCCACTTCGTCTTCTACAACATCGATGATTTCAAATTCGCTGTCAATATCAATCGTTTCCAATCCGTTTTCAATAAATGTCACCCAATAATGTTTGGAAGTTACATTGGTGACTACGCCTAATCCATACGTTGGATGTTTAATTCGGGAGCTTATTCCTAAAATGTTCATATTTTTGTAAGTATTTTTTGTATAATATTATGTGTTACTTGTATTATATTTTGTAGATTTAATATGAGAAACAATTTATCAGACGGCAAGCAGTTATCTATTGAAAACAAGCCTGCCACAATCTTACATCTCGATTATCGAGTAAAAATAAACATCAGATGCGAAATTTGACTATAGATTCTTTAAAAAATCTGCTGTCACTCTTCTTTTTTTCGTTCTTACTCTTCGCTTGTGCGGAAGATAAGAAGCAAGCAATTGCAAAAGGAAAAGAGATGGCAGCAACGCAGGAAGCCAATGTGGAAGAAAATGTAATCAATCCAAAGGGCAAAACCATTCAAGAACGTTTCAACACGCCAAAAGACTACGAACGCGTTCCGTTAGATAAATCACATTTCGGATCATACTTGCGGAAATTACCACTAAAACCCTTTAACAGTAAAGTCAAATACTATGACGGACGCGAAAAATACAACAACAACGTATACATTTCGGTAGTCGATATGGAAATCGGTACACGCGATTTGCAACAATGCGCAGATGCTGTCATGCGTTTGCGTGGCGAATTTCTATTTGAACAAAAACGCTTGCAAGACATTCACTTTACTTTTGTATCTGATGGAAAACCGCGTTACTTTAAGAAATATGCGAAGGGTGATCATTCCTATAAAAAGTTTCGACGCTATATGAATTATATCTTCGCGTATGCGAACACGGCTTCTTTACGAAAAGAATTAGCGAAAGTCCCAAACATTCAAGATGTACAAGTTGGCGATGTGTTCATTCAGCAAGGAAATCCGTTCGGACATGCAGTCATTGTAGTGGATGTCGCTAAAAATGCACAAGGCAAAAAAATATTCATAATTGCACAGAGTTACATGCCCGCGCAAGAAACGCAAATCTTAGTCAACAATCAAAACACAGAATTAAGTCCTTGGTACGTCGCCAAAAAAGGCACATTAAACACACCTGAATGGACGTTTGACAGTAGTGATTTAAGAAGATTCAAAGACTAAAACCCAAGACCCAAAACCCTAAAAACCTCCTCCATGAAGAAAATTGCTAAAATTCTAGGAAAACTCCTCTTAGGAATTATTGCTACACTCCTACTCTTTTTTGCAATTCTATATATAAGATACAACGAACCACTTCCAGAAGGAACACAAGGTGCAGAAGCAGACGCACTAGCAAACAAGATGCTCACTACACTCAACTATGATGGTTTTAAAAATACGCGCTATTTACAATGGACATTTCGCGGTTCAAACCATTATCTGTGGGACAAAGACCAATACAAAGTACAAGTTTCTTGGAGTGATATAAAAGTAGATCTCAATTTAAAGCAACCTTCATCAAGTACCGTCACTGTTGATGGGAAAATGCCTGAAAAAGACAATCAGCTATATTATATTGACAAAGCGCGCTCTAACTTTCACAATGATTCGTTCTGGCTCGTAGCGCCTTACAAACTATTTGACGAAGGTACCACACGAAGCATTGCTAAAAACGAAGCAGGTGAAGAAGGATTGCTCATTACTTACGCATCTGGCGGTACTACACCTGGAGATTCCTATTTATGGCATTTAGACGAAAACAGTCGCCCGAAAGGATATCAAATGTGGGTAGACATCATTCCAATTGGTGGATTGTATGCTTCATGGGACAATTGGCAACCGATGGAAAGTGGTATTTCGCTAGCTGGCACACACACTTTGGTCTTCTTAGACATTGAGGTAGAAAACATTAAAGCCTGGAACTAAAAAAATCATAAATTGTTAAATTTTTGTCTAATTTTCTATTAATTGTTAAAGTTTTCTTATCAAATTATAAAAAAAGGATTAACTTTATCGCACTTTTATTAAACTAAAAACTTCTATAAATCAATTTTATCATTATGAGAAAGAATTACTTCTTTTTACTATTGTTGGTACCAATAATGGGTTTTTCGCAAGGAAAACTGTTTTGGGAATCAACAGACTATACTGACTTTCGACCAGAAGAATTATTAGAAAGAACCTCTATTCCCACAGAATACGAAACCTATTCTTTAGAACTAAATTCCCTGAAACAACTATTGGCTGCTGCACCAGACAGAGACTTAAACATTCAATCAGAAATTGTAATTCAATTTCCTGGAGCAGAAGGAAAAATGGAAAACTTTGAAGTATACAGAGCTTCATTGATGGAACCTACATTTGCTGCACAATACCCAGACATTCAATCGTATGTAGCTATAAGTAGAGAAAATACAGGAACTACGATTCGTTTTACCACAACAATCTTTGGATTCCATGCGGTAATCCACACTTTAGGACAAACTATGTATATTGATCCTATGACTACAGATTTACAAACGTATATGCTATATAAGAAGAAAGATTTATATAGAGAAAATGACGGAAATCTACAATGTATGGTGCAAGACGACGAGGATGCACTTATGTTTGGTATGGGCAGAGGACTTAATACTGAAGGAGAAGTTCAATTGGAAAATGCAAATGACGGACAATTACGTACCTTACGTTTAGCATTGTCTTGTACACAAGAGTATGCTAACTTCCATATCAGTGCTGCTGGACAACAATCCGCACCTGATGCCGTAAAAAGAGCGACAGTTCTTGCGGCGATGAACGTAACAATGGCAAGAGTAAATGCTATTTTTGAAAGAGACATGTCGCTAACAATGACATTGGTAAACAATACAAGTATTATCTTCTTAACAGAACCTGATGGTTTTACGGATAATAATGCAAACGCTTTAATCGTACAAAACGTAAATATTGTAAATGCAAATATTGGTGTTGCTAACTATGATATTGGTCACGTATTTACCACTGGTGGTGGTGGATTAGCTTCTTTAGGAGGAATTTGTTTCAGCAATACCAAAGCACGAGGTGTTACTGGTTTACCAAATCCTGTAGGAGATGCGTTTGATGTAGATTTTGTAGCACACGAAATGGGACATCAATATGGAGCACCACACACATTCAATGGTAGCCAAGGAAACTGTGCTGGTGGTAACAGAAGTGCGGCAACTGCTGTTGAGCCAGGAAGTGGAACAACAATCATGGCATATGCAGGAATCTGTGGATCAGACAACGTACAAAATAACAGTGACGATCACTTCCACGCAATTAGTATTGACAACATGTGGACTAGATTAAACCAGAATCCAATCTGTTCTACAAATACTCCAAATGGAAACACTGCACCAACTGTAAATGCAGGTCCTAACTATACTATTCCTTATGGAACTGCGTTCACATTAACTGGTTCTGCAACAGATCCAAACGGAACAACATTATCATATTGCTGGGAACAAGTAGATGTAGGTGCGGTTGCAGGTGTACCTTCTCCAACAGATACAAACGGACCAGTGTACAGATCATACTCACCGGTAGCTACAGGAGATCGTACATTCCCACGTTTAGAAGATATCTTAGATGACAACTTAACTCCACAATGGGAAGTAACTCCAAACGTAGCGAGAACGATGAATTTCGCATTAACTGTGAGAGATAACGGAACTCCAAATGGAGGACAAACCAATAGAGATGACATGACCTTGACGGTGGCAAACACAGGACCATTTAGAGTTACGGCACCAGATATGACTAACCAAAGTTTCCCAACAAACTCAGCGACAACCATCACTTGGGATGTTGCAGGAACTACGGCTAACGGAATCAATACGTCAAACGTAAATATTTTATTCTCTACGGATGATGGATTGACATTCCCAACCGTATTGGCTGCAAATACTCCAAATGATGGTTCGCAAGCAATTACATTCCCAGTGGTATTTGAACCTTATTGTAGAATTAAAATTGAAGCTGTTGGAAACGTCTTTTTCGCAATTTCAAAATCATTCTCTGTAGGAGCTACCGTAACTACTAGTACAGTATGTAATACGTATACAACAGGTCCTATTGCAGTTGCAATTCCTGATGGTAGTGGTACAACAGGTCCAGTACAAGGTCCTCCAGTATTCGTTCCAGTAATAGTAACAGAGAATACACCTATTACTGATATTAGAGTAAGTGTTGATATGTCACACACGTTTGTTGGTGATTTAATTATGCAATTACAAGAACCAGACGATAGTGATATTTCAAATATTTGGAATGGAAACTGTGGATCTAATGATGATGTTGATATTACTTTTAAAGATGGTGAACCTGCAATTATGTGTGGTTCTCCTACAACTGGTTTAGCGTCTCCTAATAGTCCATTGAGTGTGTTTAATGGAAGTAATCCTGCTGGAACTTGGAATCTTGTATTTGTTGATTTCTTTGCAGGAGATACAGGAATTGTAAATGAGTGGTCTATTGAACTTTGTAATACAACCACAACAATTGTATTGAGCAATGAAGAATTTGAACTAGATGCCTTTGCATTATATCCAAATCCTAACAAAGGAGAATTCTCATTATCATTCAACTCTACTTCAGGAGAAGATATAAACATTGATGTGCACGACATTTCTGGAAGATTGATCTTTAATAAAAACTACAATGCGACTGCTACGTTCAATGAAAATATTTCATTAAACAATGTAAGCACAGGAATGTACCTAATCACGGTAACTGATCAAGAAAAAACAGTAACGAAGAAGTTAATTGTAGAATAAATTAACACTTTCATCATATAACAGAAACTCCGAAGCAAATACTTCGGAGTTTTTTTGTAAACACAATTCAAACAAACTAGGTACATGAAACTTAAAGAATTCATCAAAAAATGGGTAGCAGCTTTTAATGAGGGAAACGCTGAAAAACTCTCTGAATTTTATCATGATGACGCCATCAATCATCAAGTGACTCATGAGCCAGTTGTTGGGAAAATTGCCATTTGGGAAATGTTTCAAAGCGAATTTGATCAAGCAGAAATGACTTGTATTATTGAAAATATATTTGAAGATACCGATTGGGTAATTCTGGAATGGAAAGATCCTTTAGGATTGCGGAGTTGTGGATTCTTCCAAATTGAAAATGACAAAATCAAGTTTCAACGAGGCTACTGGGACAAACTATCCTTCTTACGACAGCACAATTTGCCGATTCCAACAGAATAAATCTTACAGATACGATTGATCTTTACAACTATTTTGACAAATGCTTTCTAGTTCGATTTGATGTTTAAGGTAATTCTAAATATATGTTCCAAAAGAGACAAAAAAAGCCGCTTCAAAACATTAAAACGACTTCATTATAGCTTCTGTAAATACTATATGCAAGGACCTTCTGCCTGAACTGGAATTGTTTGGCAACCATTTGAGGGACAGTTTTCTGTTGGACAAGTTCCTGTTGGACATCCAAATGCAATAGAATATTTAGGTAATGGACAAATACGTATACATGATTCCACTTCTGTAACTCCTCCCTTAATTGTATGCCTAGTAAAATTGGAAATTGATTTCTTGTTAAGACGTAACGTGTTGACATTTTTTTTCTTCATGATGGGTAAATTTTATGGTTAATTAGTAAAATAATAAATATTGTAATATTTTACGTACGGTTATTCCTTAATTAACATACGTGCTGTTTTTTAATTTGATTTAAAAATTACAATTCAACAAACTTTATAACTGCTACTATAATTCGTATCTTTGCATTTTTCCAAAAAGCTATGACGAATTACGAAGAAAACATTGAAGTACAAGGCGCTAGAGTTCACAATTTAAAAAACATTGATGTCACCATTCCCCGAGAAAAATTAGTAGTCATTACAGGACTTTCTGGAAGTGGAAAATCATCGCTCGCCTTTGATACGATTTATGCCGAAGGACAACGCCGCTATATCGAAACGTTTTCTGCTTACGCACGCCAATTTCTAGGCGGATTGGAACGTCCCGATGTAGATAAAATTGATGGTTTGTCACCTGTAATCGCCATTGAGCAAAAAACAACCAGTAAAAGTCCACGTTCTACGGTGGGAACGATTACTGAGATTTACGACTTTCTTCGTCTATTATTTGCCAGAGCTTCCGATGCGTACAGTTATAATTCGGGCGAAAAAATGATCAGTTACAGCGACGAGCAAATCAAAAACTTAATTCTGAACGATTTTAAAGGAAAACGCGTCAATATTCTTGCGCCTGTCATTCGTTCGCGTAAAGGACATTACCGCGAATTATTTGAAAATGTCGGCAAACAAGGTTTTGTGAAAGTTCGTGTGGATGGTGAAATTTTGGATATTGAAAAAGGAATGCGCGTCGATCGTTACAAAACCCACGACATTGAAATTGTAATCGATCGTTTAAAGGTGGATGACGATGTTGACAATGACAAACGCCTAACAGAGACGATTAAAACGGCGATGTACCACGGAGATGATGTCTTAATGGTGATTGATCAAGATGCGCCAACGGAAGCACGTTATTTCAGTCGTAACTTAATGTGTCCGTCTTCGGGAATTTCCTATCCAAATCCAGAGCCAAATACGTTTTCGTTCAACTCTCCAAAAGGAATGTGTCCGCATTGCAACGGATTGGGAACGTTGTATGAAGTGAATGAAAGTAAAGTCATTCCTGATCCAAAAATGAGCATCAAAGCAGGTGGAATTGCACCTCTAGGGGAATATAAAAAATCATGGATCTTTAAGCAATTGGAAATCATCGCGGAACGTTACAACTTCAAACTAAGCGATCCGATCAAAGACATTCCTGAGGAGGCCATGGACGTGATTCTCAACGGTGGAAACGAAAAATTCTCAGTCGTAAGTAAAACATTAGGTGTTACGCGCGATTATAAAATTGATTTTGAAGGAATCGTAAGTTTTATCAAAAACCAATTTGAAGACAGCGATTCATCATCCATCAAACGTTGGGCAAAAAATTACATGGACAAAGTGAAATGTCCTGAATGCAACGGTTCGCGCTTACGCAAAGAATCACTCTACTTCAAAGTCAACGGAAAAAACATTGCCGAACTCGCTGCAATGGACATTGTGGAATTGTCTGCATGGTTTGATGATTTAAAGAACAATCTATCTGAAAAACAACAAAAAATCGCCGCTGAAGTTGTCAAAGAAATTTCTACTCGTTTGCGCTTTTTATTGGATGTGGGCTTAAATTATCTCTCCTTAAACCGAAGTTCCAAATCACTTTCTGGTGGAGAAGCACAACGCATACGGCTAGCAACGCAAATTGGCTCACAATTGGTAGGTGTTTTGTATATTTTGGATGAACCAAGCATTGGACTCCACCAACGTGACAACGAAAAACTGATCAATTCGTTAGAATCATTACGCGACATAGGAAATTCGGTCATTGTAGTAGAACACGATAAAGACATGATTGAACGCGCCGATCACGTGATTGATATTGGTCCAAATGCAGGACGACACGGAGGGGAAATCATCTCAGAAGGTTCGCCAGAAGAATTATTGAATTACAATACGCTGACAGCAGCTTATCTCAACGGAAACAAAGAAATAGCCATTCCCAAAAAACGTAGAAAAGGAAACGGGAAAAAACTTGTCCTAAAAGGTGCGACAGGAAATAATTTAAAAAATGTTTCTGTAGAATTCCCATTAGGCAAAATGATCGGGGTTACGGGCGTTTCTGGAAGTGGGAAATCAACTTTGATTAACGAAACCCTCTACCCTATTCTAAATGCGCACTTTTTCAATGCAGTGAAAGAACCGATGCCGTACAAAAGCATCAAAGGTTTGGAACATATTGACAAAGTGATTGACATCAACCAGTCGCCTATTGGGCGTACACCGCGTTCCAATCCTGCAACGTATACAGGCGTTTTTAGTGAAATCAGAAGTCTATTTGCCAAAACACCAGAAGCGATGATTCGTGGGTACAAACCAGGAAGATTCAGCTTCAATGTAAAAGGCGGACGCTGCGAAACCTGTCAAGGTGGCGGATTGCGCGTGATTGAAATGAACTTTTTACCAGATGTGTATGTAGAATGCGAGACTTGTCAAGGAAAACGTTTCAACCGAGAAACCTTAGAGATTCGCTACAAAGGGAAATCGATTGCCGATGTGTTGCAAATGACCATCAACGAAGCGGTTGATTTCTTTGAACACATTCCGAAAATCTATCGTAAACTAAAAACCATCAAAGATGTCGGTTTGGGTTATATTACGCTCGGACAGCAAAGTACCACACTTTCTGGTGGAGAAGCGCAACGCATCAAACTCGCTACAGAACTCTCCAAAAGAGACACTGGAAATACCTTCTACATTCTCGACGAACCTACAACTGGACTGCACTTTGAGGATATTCGCGTCTTGATGGAAGTCTTAAACAAACTCGTAGACAAAGGAAACACCATAGTCGTTATTGAGCACAACATGGACGTCATTAAAATGGCAGATCATATCATTGACATTGGCTACGAAGGTGGAAAAGGCGGCGGACAGGTTGTAACTACGGGAACACCAGAAGAAGTTGCCAAACACAAAACGAGTCATACTGCGCGATTTTTGAAGAAGGAGTTGGAGTAACTGATGTTTTTGTCTCTTGATTGATTGCTAAAGTTAACGTGAGTTCGAAATAAGAAATCATTAAATTACTCGTAATTGACTGAGAAATAAACATTTGTCAGTTCGAGCGCAGTCGAGAACACTATAAAAGTTAAAATTTCGATTGAATCTCGACTGCGCTCGATTTGACATTTTGTGTAAGCTGTTGATTGTTATGCGTTTAACAGGATTTATTATATCGAACTCACATTAAAGTTACCTCTTAGGAACTTCATTTATATATTTAGACTATATTTGGGTAATCTCAATACCTTTATTTTGGTACTGTGCTGCATAAAAACGAACTCAAAAAAAATTAAATGAACTGGTAACTAATACATCATGATGAAGACTTTATCTTCTCCAATCCAATCCATTCGTGTTCGATATCTTTCATCAACAGTGCATTGTCGAACTTCACCGAACCTTTCGGGAAAATAGTTTCATCTTCAAAAAAGCTCGATCGAACACTCGCCACTTCCAACAAAGATACTTTCCAGTTATACGCTCTCAACTCTAACCCTTCAAATGCATTTTTATCTGGAGAATAGCCAACAGCCCCATTTTCAAAAAATTCAGAAACACAGGCAATATCATCAAACACACTTTCATCATTCCACTGATCGGTCTCTTTTGCTTCAATAGCTAAGGTAGTTTCGTCTTCGCTTATAAAGGATACCTGATAATTTCCATCAGCTTCCGCTACTGAAAACTCCGCTAAATGATGTATTCCAGGAAAAATAGTTCCTCCTGCGAGTGCGTTCAATTTTGAAGAAGTATCTCTTCTGGGAATATACACACCTTCTCGCTGTACGCCATTATCATTCCACTCGACGGCAATTCGATGTGCGCCATTTTCGGAAGCAATTCCAATTTGTTTGGGAAATCCTTTGGGCCGAATCTCTTTTAGTCGAATCAAACAAATGCCTGCAATTCCTTTTCCATTCACTAGTTTGGGTGTAAATGGTGCTGGTAAATACTTTTCCAAAACTTCTTTGTCCACCGTATAATTGATAAGGATGCGTCGGTCAATAATTCCTTGTATTTTAGGTATTTTCATGAATTTATAATTAATACAAAAAAGCAATCTATACTATCTTATAAAGATACGACATTCAGTAATTATCAACCTGAACATACATTACAAAGCAAAAGAAAAGAGCGTTCCTCAAAGAAACGCCCTTTCCGTCTTGAATTAATAATAAACTACGTAAACTAAACTCTAAATTTTTATTTTGTAATGATCGCCTTAAAATCAATTACACTACAAATAAAGCATGAAAAGCCCCGTAGATACAACAGAAATAGTGTGAGGCGGAAAAATAGCATGTGAACGTGACGATATAAATGTTGAAAAAATCAAATATTTGAAAATGTTCTAAAAAAGAAGTTTAGAAAAATAGTATGCAGGATTTCAGGACGCTTCTGTAAACTGTATTTATGAGGAAATCTCAAAAATGGTTCTTTTACATTATTTGGAACTGGATTCAGAATCTTATAGTAAGATTTTACAAAGTATTTCTACTGAGTTTATCGAAGTATTACTGGAAACCACATTGTTCATATTTAATCTTTGTTTTATATTTAAAGTAGATAATATTTTACATAAAAAATTTGCTACTAACAATATTTAAAACAATTCAGCTAAAATCTATAAAAGATGTCTAAAAATAATCTTGACTGGAAAGAATACGAAGCAATAACAAAATACATCTATGAAACATTGGGTAAAGAATCTGGTGTTACAATTTTGGGTTATGGTAATAATTGTAAAGTAAAAGGTAAATCTGGTGTCAATCATCAAATAGATGTTTTAACAAGTCACTCTGACGGAATTCATGGTTATAGAACAGCAATAGAATGTAAATACTTAAAAAAGAAAGTAACAAAAGATACCATTATGAAAGTGTTGAACATTATTCGAGATGCTCAAATAGAAAAAGGTATCATAGTTTCAAGAAGTGGATTTACTAAAGATGCTTTTGATTTTGCACAAGCATATAATATTGGTCTTGTCGAGTTAAGAGAAGTAGAAGATAAAGACTTCATCGATAATCCTAAAGAAATTCATTTTGGAGATTTAATATTGAACAGTAAAATAATTATAACACGACCTCAAATCTTGAATATAAACATTGGGAATAATGAAAATATTGAAATCAGAGATGAATGGGATTATCATACATATTTAATCAGATTAGCAAATCAGACTAAAATTCCTTTAATAGATTATGTTAACCAATTTCGAAAAGAAGTAAAACGAATAAACAAAAAAACTCAAAAAATCACTAGGCAATATAAAATTCCAAACGCCATTATTTTTAATAAAAAAACTACGACTTCTATAAAAATTGATCAAATTACTTTTACAGGTCAATTAATAGATATCGACGCTAACCAAAGTATAAACTTCAGATTAGTTGATAAAGTATGGTTAATAATGAAATCAATATTTGAAGAGCGGGTATTTACTTTTTCAGAGACTGGATTAATTGTAGAGCGTGAAAAAAAATAGTACGGTGGCTAAATTTAAATATATAACCTTAAAATTACCTAAAGAATTGAATAATGTTTTGGAAAAAGAAAAAAACGAACAAAACGGAGTCTAGTAACTGTCCTGAATGTTTCGATGAACAATCACAATGGCCCGCAGAGATTACTACAATGGAATTACAACAGCAAAAGCAGAAAAAAGAATACATAACATGCTAAAAAACTTGACTAGAATATCTATTTAACAATAAATAATAGCTTACATATTGAGAATAAAACACATTGCACAACTCCAATCTTTATCCTAAATTTATAGGAATTCAAAAACCAATAACCCAACCAACCATATACAATAATGAAACGTTCTTATAAAGTACCTACCAAAAGCTATTTACTATTATTTTTCCTTACCTCATTTATAATCTCTTGTGCCGATTCGGATAAAAAAACTACTACCGCAGTAAACATAGAACTTCCCTTCCCAACAGAACATTACAAAGAAAACTTAGACGGAAGACTAATTCTACTAATCTCAGAAAATACAGATACCGAACCACGATTCCAATTACGAGACGATTCCAAAACCTGCCAAGGCTTTGGGATGGATATCACCGACTGGAAACCATCAGAAGCACAACAATTTGATGCAAATGCCTTTGGCTATCCAATTCAAAGCTTTGCAGACTTGCCATCGGGAGAATTCTATATACAAGCGGTGTTTCACAAATACGAAACCTTCAATCGTGCGGATGGACATGTCGTCAAATTACCAATCGACCGAGGAGAAGGACAACAATGGAATCGCGCTCCAGGCAACCTCTACTCGACTACGCAGAAGGTAATTATCAAAGATGGACAGTTTCCATCACTAAACATCAAACTAGATCAAAAAATTCCACCGATTACGCCACCAGAAGACACGAAATATATAAAACATGTAAAAATAAAAAGTAAATTACTAAGTGATTTTTGGGGAAGAGATATCTATCTAGGCGCACATGTCTTATTGCCAGAAGGCTGGGACACGCATCCAGACGTAAAATATCCACTTGCGATCATGCACGGGCATTTTCCAAAGGATTTTGGAGGATTTCGAACCACACCACCTGATCTAAATCTCAAACCAGATTACAGCGAACGCTTTGACGTGAAAGGGTATAATATCATGGTGCAACAAGAAGCCTACGATTTCTATAAAACTTGGACTGGACCTGATTTTCCTAGAGTGATTGCGATTAAAATTCAACATCCAACACAATATTATGATGATTCATATGCGGTAAACAGTGAAGCACAAGGTCCATATGGTGACGCCATTACGTATGAACTCATTCCGTACATCGAGCAGCAATTTAGAGGTATCGGGGAAGGTTGGTCGCGCTTTGTCTATGGTGGAAGTACTGGCGGTTGGGAAGCATTGGCAGTGCAAGTAAAATATCCGAAAGAATACGGAATGTGTTTTGCAGCCTGCCCTGATCCAATCGATTTTAGAGCCTATTGTTTGGTAAATATTTACGAAGACGAAAATGCCTATTACGAAAAAGGTACGTTTCGAAAAACCTTGGTGGCAGGACATCGAGATTATTTAGGAAATGTAGATGCTACGTTGAAAGACATGAACTATCGCGAACTGGTCTTAGGCATCAAAGGACGCTCAGGACAGCAATGGGATATTTGGGAAGCGACCTACTCGCCTATCGATAAAGACGGTTATCCAAAACGAATTTGGAATCGCCTTACGGGAGAAATCGACAAGGAAGTGGCAGCGTATTGGAAAGAAAATTACGATCTCGCGTATATCTTAAAAAGAGATTGGGCAAAATACGGACAAGATTGGGTACATAAAATCCACTTATATTGTGGCGACATGGACAATTATTACCTGAACAATGCAGTCTACCTTGCGGAAGAAATTCTATCAGAAACAACCGCTCCGTATTACAATGGCGAAGTAGACTACGGCGATCGCGCAGAACATTGCTGGAACGGAGATCACGAAAATGGAAATCACATTAGTAGATTGCGCTATCATCGTATGTTTATCAAAAAATATGTAGAAAAAGTTGCCAAAGTAGCGCCAAAAAATGCCGATTTGAAAAGTTGGAGGTATTGATTTTTTCTACTTAGTATCACTTAAACTAAAAACAACCAATCAGTAACTAGTCAAAAGTTATGAGTTGAAACAAACTATAACCAACATTGGAACGCGATGACCTCCTTGAAACTGGAATATTTAATTTTAAATGTTAAATTTTGAATTTTAAATAGGTATTTCGATAACCACCGCTTTATTAAATAAAAACAAATCAACAAATTAGCCGAATTAACGAAAGAACAAAATAGAAGTTTAAAAGTTTATAAGTTTACATTTTGAAATCAATAGTCAACCGACAACAGAGCGAAGCGACCAACCCATAACAAACGAAATAAAATTTAAAATGTAGAACAGCAAAATATTAAATAAAAAAATAATTTCACCAACAACCAAAACCCACCATATGAAAATCATAAAATTACTCGTCCTTTGTTTATTCTTATTACCAATACAAACACAAGCCCAAAAACGAAAAAAGAAGAAACAAAAAGCACCAGAAATACAACTCGCTGATTCGCTATTTCACGGCTTAAAATGGCGAAATATTGGTCCATTTAGAGGTGGAAGAAGTGTGACTTCTACAGGAGTGATTGGACAGCCACTCACCTATTACATGGGTTCTACAGGTGGCGGAGTATATAAAACGACTGATGCTGGAATTACGTGGAAAAACATTTCTGATAAATTCTTTAAAACAGGTTCAGTCGGAGCAATTACCGTGTCTGAAAGCGATACAAATATTGTGGTTGTGGGTATGGGAGAACATGCCGCACGTGGCGTGATGACGTCTATGGGAGATGGTGTCTACAAATCAATGGACGCTGGAAAAACATGGAAACATATCGGATTGGAGAAGACACGTCACATTTCAGATGTAATCATTCATCCTACCAATCCTGACGTGATGTATGTATCAGCACAAGGCGCACAATACGCACCAACTGAAGAACGTGGAATCTACAGAACAACCGATGGCGGAAAAACTTGGGAGAAGGTTTTATATGTGAATGAAACGACTGGAGCTTCTTCGTTGTCGATGGACATGAACAATCCTCGAATTTTGTACGCTTCCATGTGGCAGCATCGTCGTTATCCTTGGTATATGGAATCGGGTGGTGAGCATTCGGGATTGTATAAATCTACAGATGGTGGTGATACGTGGACAAAACTAAAAGCAGGTTTACCAAAAGATTTTGGGAAATCTGGAATTTCAGTGTCTAGAGCAAATTCGGAACGTGTTTTTGCAGTGATTGAAGCGAAAGGCAAAAAAGGTGGTGTCTATCGTTCAGATAATGGTGGAAAAAAATGGACGCAAGTGAACGGAAATCGTGTGAATATTGCGCGTTCTTGGTATTATATGGAAATTTTTGCTGATCCGCAGAATGAAAATGTGGTCTATGTGTTGAATGCACCCGTGATGAAATCGATTGACGGCGGAAAGAGTTTTACAAATATTCCCGTGCCACATGGCGATAATCATCATCTATGGATTAATCCGCATGACAATACGCAAATGATTAATTCGAATGATGGAGGTGCGAATATTTCGTTTAATGGTGGAAAAAGTTGGAGTACGCAGCAAAACCAAGCAACTGCACAATTTTATCGTGTGATTACGGATAATGTAGTTCCGTATCATGTCTATGGCGGACAACAAGATAATTCTGCCATTGCCATTGCGAGTCGCACCAATGACGGTGGAATCGATTGGAAAGATTGGTATTCGGTGGCAGGTGGCGAAAGTGCGTTTCTAGCGTTTGATCCGGATAATCCAGAAACGGTGTATGGCGGAACGTATCAGGGGAATATAAGTTCGTGGACAAAATCTTCTCGTGAACAAAAATCGATCAAGCAATATCCTGAATTAGGTTTAAGTATTGCGCCAAAAGATAGCAAATATCGTTACAATTGGAATGCACCAATTATCAGTTCGCCACACAATAGACAAACCATTTATCACGCAGGAAATGTAGTTTTTAAAACTACAAACGGCGGCATCAATTGGACAACCATCAGTCCTGATCTTACAAAAAACGAAACCGAAAAACACGGTCCAGGTGGCGGTCCTTATACCAATGAAGCTGCTGGAGGCGAAAATTACAATACATTGACTGCTTTGGTAGAATCAAAACATGAAGAAGGTGTGTTATATGCTGGAAGCGATGATGGACTCTTACATATTACCAAAGATGGTGGCGCCAACTGGGAAAACATTACTCCAAAAGGAATTGAAGACGGAATCATCAACAGTATTGATGTCTCTGAACATGATACTGCAACTGCTTACATCGTGATTATGCGATATAAATCTTTAGACTTAAACTCGTATATCTTTAAAACCGACGATTACGGACAATCGTGGACAAAAATTGTAAACGGTTTGAATGATCCCAATGGATTTGCCAGAGTAGTAAGAGCTGATAAAAAGCGAAAAGGATTGTTATACGCAGGTACAGAAACAGGCTTATATGTTTCCAATGATGATGGTGCTTTTTGGCAACGTTTAAATTTGGGATTGCCTGTTGTAGCGATTAACGATCTCACGATACAAGACAATGATTTAGTAGCAGCAACTTCGGGACGTGGATTTTGGATTTTGGACGATTTAGGAGCACTTCAAAATATGACTTCGAAGCGTTCGTTTGTGCAATTATTCAAACCAAAAGATAGTTACCGTATTTTTGGAGGCGTTTCTAGCGCAACGGGACAAGGAACAAATCCAAGAAGTGGTGTGACTTTCGATTACTATCTAGATCAAAACGCAGATACCCTCGATTTAAAATTAGAAGTATTACAAGATTCAAAAGTGATCAGAACCTACACAAACAAGAAACCAAAAGGCTTCAAATCATGGCCAGGCGGACCTGGAAGACCTGCCATTTTACCTGCAAAAAAGGGTTACAACCGATTTACGTGGGATTTCAGCAGAGAAGCTTTGCCAGCAATTGACAAAGTATTTGTCTTTGGTGGACATGCAGGATCGAATGTTGCTCCTGGTAATTACACATTGCGTTTGACATTTGATAACGAATCTGTAGAAACACAAGCGACCATTCTTCCAAATCCTGCGATTACATCCACTCCGCAAGATTTTGCAGCACAACAAGAAATGCTCGTTACGATTGAAAATACAGTGCGAGATATGCATGAATCTGTCAATCAGATGCGATCTGCAAAAACACAGTTGAATACGTACGCAAAGCTTTTAAAAGACAACGAAGCCGCAAAACCACTTGTAGAAAAAGGACAAGCGCTACTCAAACGCATCAATAGCTGGGAAGAAAACTTGATCCAAGCGAAACAAAAAACTTTTCAGGACGTGATCAATTTTAATAATAAACTTAACACACAATTGATCATATTATTACGCTATATCGATCAGCCAAATCCAAAAGTGACACAAGGTGCCAAGCAACGCCTCAACGATTTACTGGCGGATTGGCAAGTGTACACCGACGAACGCAACGCGATTATCAATACAGAAATGCAAGCGTATAATGAGTTGTATAAATCTTTGGGGATTCCTGCTTTGATTCTTGAGAAGCAATCAAACAATGATTAATTATTGAAAACATGGCAAAGAATAAAACCACAGAAACAGCAGTTAATGTTTTTGAATACGCATCATGAGTGTGGAGCTTGTGGGTAGTAAACTGATTTCCCTGAAACTAGTTCCATCAAGTTTTCTTAAAGTTTATGACCAGTTTACCAACGCATTACAAAAAGTATCACATTGTATATATGAGTTTTGTTTTTTATTTACACAAATAACATTAATTTGGTTAAAAATTGAACAAATGAAATATCTACTTATATTTTTGATTTTAACAATACCTTCTACATGCTTAGCACAACATTTTAGTGGTGAAATAACTTATAAAATAAGTATAGTTCCAAAAACAAATGAGCTTAATGTGGATTCGTTAAAATCAATTTCACAAGGAGAAATTACCACATACAAAATAACTTCAAACTATTATAAGTCAACGTATTTCAAGAATAATAAAGAAACATATTCATACACGTATGACAACATTTCAAAGAGAATGTACGATACATATGTAGATCGACCGTATATTACTTTTCGCGATTCACGAAAAGCAAATTTCGATTATAAACCTGGAAAAATTTACAGAGATAGTATTGTGAAAATCTTAGGTAAAGATTGTTTTATGGTCAAATATGAATCAAGTTATGGCAATTCCACAACCTATTATTCAGATAATATCAAAGTAGATTATGAAACGTTTAAAGGCCATCAAGTTGGGAACTGGTATAATAAATTATCTGAGGTAGATGGATGCATCACCATGAAAACTATTACCGAACTTGATACGCATTATGAGATTATGGAAGCAGTTAAAATAACTCCAATGAAATTAAGTCAAAAAGATTTTGAAATTCAACCTGATAAATTAATTGTTGCTGATTTCACTGCCCTAGATAAAATGGTTGAATTGAGTCCTCCTTCAGAAGAAACAATCAAATGTTATCAAGAAAAGACAACTCAGGGACAATCAAAAAGAATTGACAAAACAGAACCTGAGGCGTGTTATGTAAGCTTTGTTATAACTACAAAGGGAGAACTTTTATTTCCTGAAACATATGATAATCCAAATCAAAAATTAGATATTATTGCAATGGATATAATTAAAAATTGTGGATTAAGTTTTGTACCTGGTGAAATTCAAGGAAGAAAAGTAAGTTCAATGGTATATTTTCCAATCCAATTTTGATGAATTACTGTAATAACTCATAACTTTTCTGATTGTAACTAAATCACATAAAAGTACAACAGTCTCTCAAAAAAATTTCTCTTTAAAAACTTCTTTTCTTATCAATTTCATAAACAACTTCCCCCACACCATTTTCATAATTCCAAATATTTACTATTTTAGACAATCAAGTCTTACACCTAAATTATTGGAGCATAACATACATGGAAAACACACCCAAATCTGGCTTTCAGGGATTAATTGAAAATTGGCAAAGTGATTTAATCGCAGCAATAAGTGTCTCGCTGATTGCCTTACCACTTTCTTTAGGAATTGCATTAGCAGCAGGCGCCCCACCAATGGCAGGCATTTTTTCAGCCATTGTGGGCGGCGTAGTAACGACGCTGTATCGCGGAGGACATATCTCCGTTAACGGACCTGCCAAAGGCGTTATTGGCGTCATTCTGTTAGGAATTGCCTTAATGGATGATGGTTCAGGACAAGCTTTCAATTATGTTTTGGCAGCTGTAGTCGTTTCAGGAGCGCTTCAAATGCTATTGGGAATATTGAAATTGGGACGCTTAGCCGATATTTTCCATTCATCTGTAATTCACGGTATTTTAGCGGCGATTGGTATCATCATCTTTGCCAAACAGATTCACGTCGCGATGGGCACACATTCAGAGAGTCCTAGCATCATACAAAATTTAATTGATGCGGTTATCTACTTACCAAAAGCCAATCCATTTGTGGTAATTATTGCCTTGACAGGATTGTTATTATTACTATTTCACTCCAAAATCAGTAACAGAATTTTCCATTTATTGCCAACACCAATGTGGGTAATTGGTCTTTCCATTCCCTTTGTATATGTGTTTAATTTCTTTGACGAACAAACACTTTCTTTTTTAGGAAACGCGTATGAAGTAGGGCCTACGCTATTATTAGAGATTCCTGATACAATTATAGATTCCATCATGCATCCTAATTTTGGTAAAATACATACAATTGAATTCTGGACCACCGTATTTTCCCTTTTGATCATTTCAAGTATTGAATCTTTAGCCATTGCAAAAGCTGTGGACAAAATTGATCCGTATAAACGCAAGACCGATTTAAATAAAGACCTCACAGGTATTGGATTAAGTACCGTAGCCGCTGGAATGATCGGAGGTTTGCCAATAATTGCAGTAATTATTAGAAGTACCGTAAATATTCACAATGGCGCAAAAACCAAATGGTCCAATATGTATCAAGGATTATTGTTACTGATTTTTATTGTGTTGTTGAGTCCTATCATGAGACAAGTCCCATTATGTGCTTTCGCGATTTTACTAGTATATACAGGATTTAAATTGGCGTCTCCATCCGTTTTCAAACAAATGTATAGTCAAGGAACAGAGCAACTCATATTCTTTATTGTAACGATGATTTTAACCTTGTATACCAATTTATTAGTCGGATTGGTAGGTGGATTAGCATTTGCATTGATAACTCATATGTTGCTAGCACGACTCTCCATTCCGCAATTTTTCAAAATGGTATACAAATCACGCACAAAATTAATCAAACGTCCAGATGGTAATTTTGATTTAAAGATTCGAGGGATTGCTAATTTTTTAGGGATTATAAAAGTGGATAAACTAGTCGCACAAATTCCTTCGGGAGCAAATGTCAATATTGATTTGTCCGAAACACGACTTGTAGGCATTACGTATATGGATTACTTGGTAGAATACCTAAAAGCACAAAGAGCTACAGGCGGTGAAGTGTTTATTACAGGATTAAATTCTCATGTGTCGTCTTCTACACATAACAGAGCGTTAAAAATTAGATTAACAGGGCCAACCACCAAACTATCGCAACGACAAAAACGCTTACGAAATCTAGCCACGAAGGAAGGATATCAGTATTCAAGTCAAGCAGATTGGAATACGAATTACCTAAAGAAATTTCACTTTTTTGAAATCAGACCGATTGAACGCAAGTATAATTGTCTCAAAGGTAGCTTTAAAAATGTAGATATGTCTTGGGAAATTGCAGATGTCACGTTCAATGATGGACAGGCGTTTACCGCAGAAACCTTCAATACAACCCTCATGGTCATCAAATTGAACAAAAAGATTCCTGTGTTCACCATGCAAAAAGAAGCAGTATTAGAAAAACTATTTGACCGTGTGATGGCATTCACGGGCTACAAAGATATTGACTTTACGATATATCCTGATTTTTCGAAAAAATTCCTACTCATGGGAAATAACGAAGCAGAAATTCGCTCTTTCTTTACAGAAGACATCATTCGCTTCTTCGAAAACCAACAGATTTATCATATTGAAAGCAATGGTGAAGCTTTGATTATTTTTGATAGAATTAAACTGGCTCGAACGGATGAAACCGTGGCGTTTATTGAGTATGGAGAGAAATTGGCTGGGTTGTTGAACGTGGAAGTGTGAGCATTGCGAAACATTGCAAAAAATCACATTGTGTCTGCATAGGTTTTATTTTACATGTATAACAAATAAAACCTCCCGTAAAGCAAATTATATATCACGTTAAAAACAAAAAAGAAATACTCATTATCAATCCAACATCGCTAAATATTGTACGATACTGACATTCACTAAAAAAATTATCTTTCAATTTTAATCCAAAACATAATTTTTTGAATTCCTATCGCCAGAAACGCTGGTTTTCAGTTATCTTTATAGAAAAAAAACATGACGAAGAAATTATTTGTGGCTGCGACTGGTCAGCACAAAGGAAAAACGACGTGTACATTAGGTATTGCAGCAGTTTTAAAAGAAAAAGGATTTAAGGTAGGGTATTGCAAACCTGTAGGACAGAATCATATTTTAATTGGCAAACATACTGTAGATAAGGATGTGGTACTCTTTGAAGATATTCTGGATTTTAAAACACAACCCGAAATTCATAGTCCCGTCATTATTGCTTCCGGAGTAACTTCTGAATACATAAAACAGCCTGAAAAGTTTCCCTTCGCATCAAAAATAAAAAAAGCAGCCGCACATCTGGAAGACAAATATGAAGTTGTTGTTTACGAAGGTACTGGACATGCTGGTGTAGGAAGTATTGTGGGATTATCAAATGCGCAGGTAGCCAAAATGCTGAATGCAGAAGTGATCGTTGTAGCCGAAGGTGGAATAGGCAGTACTTTTGACAGACTGAATATGAATTTAAGCTTATTTCGAGAACAAGGTGTCGCTGTAAAAGGTGTTATAATCAATAAAGTGCATCCAGATAAAATAGACCGTGTTACCAACAATTTATCAAAAGCACTTGAAAAAATAAACATTCCTGTTTTGGGCGCCTTACCATACGACAAGGCACTCTCCTTCCCGCTTATGGGAACTGTTAAAGGTGCTATTGATGGCGTAGTACTTTTAAACGAAGCACAAATAAATAATCAAGTAGAAGATATTCTTGCAGGATCAACACTGGAAATAGACGAATTCAGTTATTTTCAAAACCTTCTGTTAATTGTTACCTATAAAAATCTCTCCCGAAAAATAGAAAAGATTAAAGCCGAAGCAAAAAAGAAAAATGTAGACCATTGTCCGCTCAGTGGTGTCATTATCACAGGATATAAAAAACCTGATAACGAAACAATAAATCTTGATATGAGTGATGATTATTTGAAAAAAAATAAAGTTCCTGTATTGGCAACGGATTTAGACACTTATGATACCGTTGTGGCTATCAGTCAGATAGAAGTTAAAATCAATACGCAAACACCGTGGAAAGTTACAAGAGCTATTGGACTGATTCAAAACAACATACCTATTGAAAATTTACTGCAAACATAGAATTACAACTGCAAATGATACGTGGCATTAAACCCAAAAAAGAAATTTTTATCTGTTATGATATTAGTATTTCTAAAATGCCTAAAACGAAAACAAAACGCACAAAAATAAATTCGTAAATTTGAAAAAATCACCGTTATGGATTTACAAACAAGAAAACTAAATCTAATTTCGTATCTCGCTCAATTGCAAGATGAAAAATTCATTGAAAAACTAGAGCATTTTATTCTACTAAAACAAGAAAACGAGACAGAATTTACCCCATTTACTGTTGCTGAATTAATTGACAGAATTAAAAAATCTGAAAGTGATTTTAAAAATGGAAAGTTCAAAACGCAAGATGAGCTAGAACAATTAGCGAAAGATTGGTAAAAAATGGACATCATTTGGACAGATTCGCAATCAAAAATCTTAAAAAGATATTTATTAACATTTGTTTGATGTAATAAATTGAAAAATAATCACTTGTCGGTTCGAGCGCAGTCGAGAACAGCTAAGAAAAACTATATTTCAATTGAATCTCGACTGCGCTCGATTTGACATTTTGCTTAATATTTTTAAAAAACATTATTCGCCACCTACAACTGCAAATGATACGTAGCATGAAACCCAAAAAAGAAATTCCCATCATTGGTATTAAAATTCCGTATCGTTTGCGTAATAAACGTATCTTCTACAAAAAACGGATTGTTGGTCATTTTGAATTGTAACATCAATTTACTGACTTCCCAATTGGCGCCTAAAGCAAAAGCACCAAAGGTTTTTCGAGAATCCAATTCGTTAGCAACATAGTAATATTCTGAGACAACAGACACATGATTACTCAACTTATAACGTCCACCAAAACCAACGGCAAAATGATTGTGATCGTCTAATGGAGAACGCGAGGAAGTTCTATGTATAAAGGTTGGAGAGATTTGCAACGAAAAATCTCTGGTAAACTTTCGGGCAATCAACGCTTGTGTGGTAAACGCAAATTTATCTCCTGAATTATCTCGCAATGTGATTCCGTTTAAACGACGTGTTCTATAGGTTGCGGTTTGTAATAGCGAAATACTAAATGGGTTTTTATTATCATCGGTCTGACGTAAGAGTCTGTATTTCAAATATGTATCTGCAACTCCATTTGGTGCTGAGGTTCCAACTCCAATGGTAAAACGATCCGAAATTCCGTAATCCAATCCGAAACGTGCTGACATTTTATCGGCTACAAAAGCATTTCCACTAGAATTCGGAACATTCCAATAACGTGACATAAACGAAATTTCCAACGTATTCTTTTTACGCGTTTCAACAGAATGTCCAATTGAAATTCGCGTCGCTTTAAAAGTAGACATCGTGTAATTGTTCGTCGTTTGTGGCACATCGTTGAGTTGATCCAACAGATTCTGCGCCACAACCAAAGGCGAAAAACTTAACAAAAATGCGAGAATTACAAGATTACTTTTCATACGGTGCATAATTAAAGTTAAACGTGACTTCGATCTTCTTTGAAATATTGGGTGACAATAACGGCGGGACTTTAATATTGTAATCATCAATCATGATATCTAAAGTTCCAGAAATGGTATAACCGTCATTGGTTTTGGTAATAGTAGCTTTCACATCTACAGGTTTGGTGCTGTCTTTTAAGGTAAAATCACCTTTAATGATGCGAGTTTGAGATTCATCATTCGTAAGATCAAAACCGACAATCTTTCCATTAAAAGTCGCTTTCGGATACAAATCCGATTCAATATAACTCTCATTAAAATGCTCGTGCATCAACGATTTTTTAAACACAAACGCGCGCATCAAAATACTTACGGCAACTTCGTCGGTATTCGGATTAAAAAGGCTTAACACTTGATTATTCGTGGCTTGGATGTTTTCTACAGAAGTATACGAGAAAAAAGTAACTTGTCCTTGTCGTTCAATAAATTCGGCGGTTTGAGAGGAGACGGTTACGCTAGTGCAAATACTTAAAAAAATTACGAGTAAAAATTTATTCATACAATGTTACTTATATAATTACACAATGCAATAGGATGATATCCAAGAGAAATCCCTTTAAAATTCCTTTTAACTTTATGTCTTGTCCCGCATGCAGTTTCAACACATCAGGAGTTTGATTGGCTTGCATTTCGCACAAGATATAGCTAATATCTGAGTCTCCTTTTAAAATCAGACTATATTTTCCATCCTGAAAGGTGATTTCTTTAATCTCACCTTCTATCTCAATTGCCTTTTCAATAAAATCTTCCAGTTTTTCCTGCGTATCGTCGAATTTTGACAACAATTCCGTCGTGGTGAATGTTTCTTCAGCTTGAATAGTAATTGTATCTGCAATTCCTCTATTAACATATACATATAAGAGAAACAGGCAAATGCCGATCAAACTAAATACAAATATAATTTTATGTCGCTTTTTTAATTTCATAATTACAATGAAATGTATCAAATTACAAGGTAAAAATACAGTTTTCTGCCGTCCTTACAGAGATGAATGTGCCTGAAACGGAAAATAAATCGCTAAAAAGGAATATTAAATGCTGAGAATTTCTCAAAAAATCACTTGAAATAGTATTTTAGTGCTGTTAATAAAATGCATCAAAAAGAAGAATATTAATTGAGTTTAATAGTAACTAAATTTATTAAATTTTAACCTTAATTAGATATAAAAAATGTCAGTTCGAGCATTATCGTAGATACCGAGCGAAGCTCACGAGAACACTTATGAAATTAACGCTTCGATTGAATCTCGACTGCGCTCGATTTGACAAGTATATATTTTATTAAAGTAGTTATCATAGAAAAGAATTATTAATATCAATGAGAAATTACAGAATCTATCTCTATACAACCATCAGTTTTGTGCTGGTTTATGTACTTATTATAACGTTGGTAGTGTTGCCACTGACTGTAAAGTATAAAAGTATCATAAAACTTCAAAATACGGTCAATTTAGCGACACAACAAATTCATCAAGTAAGTACGCTCAGTGCACATTCGTTGGCAAATAATGTGAAAAGAGAAACGCTCATCAATACGATACAAGAAGCTGTCGCCGGAAGTGATAACGAAAGTGTCTACTTATCGATGTTTGATTGGTCAGGAACGATTATGTGTCATCCGGATGTGACCAAATTGCGCGCCAAGAACGAACAGAAAAGCAATACCATTTCGAATATGAAAAGTGTGGTGACTGGAGAAGAACTGTACAATCACCTGGAAAGTATGGATGAAGAGAATGCACAGACTTCCGAAATTATCGCGCTACGTCCAATTGCCAACTCGGATTTGATTTTAGCCGCTCATTTAAATATTGACAATATAAAATTACAAACAAGTGCGTTCACAGATCAAACCAAAACGATTTACCTAATTTTAGGCTTGATATTACTACTCTTTCTATTGATCATTATCAGAGTATTATCGACATATTACGAACAAATCATTGAACGCAAAACGGCTAAATTTGAAGATGGTGTGTTAAATCTTTCAAAATTGAACGATTCGCTAGAAAACTATCAAAAAAGCATTGCCGAATTACAAGCAAAACCACAGCCAAAGGTTGAAGAAAAAGTACCATCAACACCACAGGAAGATTCTAAAGAAGCACCAAAACAACGACTCCTCACCTACATTCGCAACGAATTGATGCCGATTGCCATTGAAGACATTGCATATATCTATGTAGAAAATTCAATCTCGTATGTAGTTCGCAAAGATGGAAAACGCTACACCGCAAACGACAGTCTCGATCAAATATACAGTTCACTTGATCCAAAACTATTCTTTAGAGCCAACCGACAAACCATTGTGGCGATTTATGCGATTGACAAAATCATCAAATACGGAAACAGCGCGCTCAAAATTGAAATGCAACCCGTTTCTGAAATCGATATTGTCATAGGAAAAAACAAAGTTTCCGTCTTTAAAAAATGGTTAGACATGTGATGTTGAAGTTGAATTCGAAATTGAAACGGAGCGTGAATGTAGCTTCAATCTCGTAATCAGTATCCTTAAGACTTTGTTAATGAGGAAGATTGTTTCAAACTTCATTTTTATCTTTAAGCTAACAAAGCTGGTTTTTGTTAATAAGCTCAAAAAGTTTCGGCTAAATTCTACATAAAATAGTATCTTAGCACGTTTTGATTAAAAATTGAATTACATGAGAAAAGAAAAAA
Source organism: Bacteroidota bacterium (assembly GCA_039026955.1). GTDB lineage: Bacteria > Bacteroidota > Bacteroidia > Flavobacteriales > Flavobacteriaceae > Kordia. The sequence goes on along the minus strand of JBCCLH010000015.1, from coordinate 48,352 downwards.
ATGCCAAAGGCTGGAATGAGATAAAAACGAATGATTCTTGGGCACTTTTTAAAATAATGGGCGAATTCGTAAGCGGATTCGAAAAAATGAGTCAAATCGGTCCTTGTGTCTCCATCTTCGGTTCGGCACGAACGAAACCTGACAACAAATACTACAAACTAGCACAAAAAATTGCACACAAAATCGTAGATCACGGATATGGTGTTATCACCGGTGGTGGACCGGGAATTATGGAAGCTGGTAACAAAGGAGCGCATCTTGGTGGTGGAACTTCCGTAGGATTGAACATTGAATTGCCTTTTGAACAACACGACAATCCATACATTGACTCTGATAAAAATATCAACTTTGACTATTTCTTTGTTCGTAAAGTAATGTTTGTCAAATATTCGCAAGGTTTTGTTGTAATGCCTGGCGGATTTGGAACGTTAGACGAACTATTTGAAGCGATCACGCTGATTCAAACGAAAAAAATTGACAAATTCCCTATAATTTTGGTGGGAACCGAATTTTGGTCTGGATTGATGGATTGGGTAAAAGCAACACTTTTAGACAAATTTGCAAACATCAGTCCTCACGATTTAGACTTGATTCACATTGTAGATAATGAAGATGAAGTACTCGGAATTCTAGATGAATTCTATAGAAAATACAACCTAAGTCCTAACTTCTAACAGAAGTTTTGTAGAATAATTGCACTCGAAAAAGAAAATGAAAAAATTACTATTCATCCTATGCGTTTGTGTAGGATTACAACAAAGTACCGCGCAAACAAACATCAAAACGATGTTTTACAATCTGCTCAATTTCCCCGAACTTTCGTTAGATCGTTTGGACGAATTGGAAATTATCATCTCTGATTATCAGCCCGATTTGTTTATGGTTTGTGAATTGAATGATGCCTTTGGCGCAGGATTAATCAACACGCGTTTGCAAATGATCAATCCAAATTATGCGCAAGCCACCTATTTTAACAATACCTCTGATGATTTAGGAAGTGATAACAACTTATTGCAGAATTTAATCTATTACGATAGCTCAAAATTTATCTTAGAATCGCAAGATATTGTTACAACCACCTTACGTGATTTTAATCGCTACACACTAAAGCTTAATACGGTGAATCAAAACACGAATCCAATCATTTTGGAAGTGTTTGTATGTCACCTAAAAGCTGGAAATTCTGAACCTGATGAATTGCTCCGTTTTTTAATGGTGGAAGAATTGGTCAATTATATGTCCACGATGGACCCAAATAGCAAAGTATTATTGGCGGGCGATTTGAATCTATACACAAGCAACGACATTACCTTCCAAAAGCTCGTTGATCCCAACAACGTAATTACGTTCACCGATCCTGTGAATCGTTTGGGCGATTGGCATACCAACAGTGCTTTTTTAGATGTAATGACACAATCGACACGTACACAAGGCGGATTAGGAGGCGCTTCTGGCGGATTTGACGATCGTTTTGATTTTATCTTAACCTCAGAAAATATATTGACAAATTCAGATTTATATTATGTTCCTGGCTCGTACAAATCGTTTGGAAACAACATCAATCCAAATTGTTACAATCGCGCGATCAATTCCTCGGATTGTGCAGAAGTTCCAGGTTCGGGTATTAGTTACTCACCTGCACTACGCACTGCATTACACGATATGAGCGATCATTTGCCTGTGGTGATGGAATTGGAGACGAATGAACAATTACTAAACACAAATCAAGTTGCAAATACAAGTACGTTTCAGTTTGTTCGTGGGAATGTGACCGACAATGAATTGGTTTTTATGTTAAATTCTACCCAATCGAACAATGAATATGTGATTTACGACGTTTTAGCACGAAAATTGATGCATGGTAACGTGAAAAATAACGATATTACAACCGTGAATGTTTCAAACCTACCGAAAGGCATCTACTATATTAAAATTGATGATTTTACAGAAACTAAAAAATTTATAAAAAAATAATTGAATACACTACGAACCCATTTCGAACTATATCTCTTATTATTTCTGAGTTTTACAGCGTTTGGACAGCATACAAATACTGTTACTGGAACACTGCATACAGAAAATAATAAGTTGAATGTCGTTCAAAAAATCATCTACACGAATGAAACTGGTACGACGCTTTCAGAAATTTATCTGAACGATTGGAGTCATGGTTTTTCTGGGAAAGATACGCCGTTGGCCAAACGTTTTTCCGAAGAATTCCACAGAAACTTCCACTTAGCACCAAAAAAGAAACGTGGTTTTACATCTGTAGCAAATATTTCTGCTAATGGCAGTTCAGTCGATTGGGAACGTTTGGAGGAACAAGTAGATATTATTAAACTGAAGTTAAATCAACCGCTGGCGCCAAATCAATCAATTACATTAGATTTAACTTACGAAGTCAAACTTCCGTATGATGAATTTACCAAATACGGATTCGCCAAAAATGGTGATTACAGTCTGCGCTATTGGTATATGACACCTGCAGCCTATCGCGATGGTTGGAAATTGTACAGCAACAAAAACTTAGACGATTTATACACAGAACAAGCGGATCAAAACATCACGCTGATTTTCCCTGAAAAATTTGAAGTAATTTCCAGTGCAGATACAGAAATCAAAGATGGCAACGGAATGGTGCGACTTTCTGGAAAAGACATCAAAGATATCACCATTTTACTACGTCAAAATTCGCAATTCAAAACTTTTGAAACGGATAAAGTTACGATTACAACTGATATTGATCCATATCGTTTAAACGAACAGCAGCAAGCCATTGCAGTGGATAAAGTGGTACAATTCATCCATGAAAATTTAGGAGTATTTCCAAGAAAAAGAATGTTGGTCTCTGAAATTGACAACAAAAAGAATCCTGTATACGGATTGGGACAGTTGCCTTCTTTTATCAGACCGTTTACAGATGAATTTCAATACGAAATAAAAATCCTAAAAGCGATTCTAGAGAAAAACCTAGAAGAATCGATGTGGATGGACACGCGCACGGAAAAGTGGATTTCAGATGCGATTGAAATTTACATGATGATGAGCTATGCAGAAAACTTCTACCCTGACATGAAATTGGTCGGTGGATTGTCGAAAGTTTGGGGAATTCGTTCGTATGAATTTGCAAAGTTAAATTTTAACGATCAATATCCGTTTTTGTTCATGCTGATGGCGCGTAAAAATATTGATCAACCATTAAATACTTCAAAAGATTCGTTGACAAAATTCAACAATAATATCGCCAACAAATACAAAGCCGGTGTAGGATTGAAGTATTTGAAAGCATATTTTGATGAAACAGTCATTGACGATTTTGTGAAAGAATATTATACCAACAATCGCTTAAAAAAATCAACTCGCAAGGAATTTGAAGAGTTGCTCAAAGCAAAAGCGCCAAAAGACATCGACTGGTATTTTGACAACTATGTAGATTCCAGAAAACGAATCGATTACAAGATCAAAAAAGTAGAAAAAGTAGACGATTCGCTTCGTGTGACTATCAAAAATAAATACGATGGTAACTTCCCTATTTCACTTTTCGGGATTAAAAATGATTCGGTCGTGTCCAAACATTGGGTGACGGATATTGGCAAAAAGAAAACTGTAACCATTCCAAGTGACAGTATTGATCGGTTGGTATTGAACTACGATAAAATCATTCCAGAATTCAACCAACGAGACAATTGGAAATCGCTCAACGGTTTCTTTGCGAATAATAAAAAATTACGCCTCACTTTCTTTAAAGATGCTGAAAATCCGCATTACAATCAAATATTCTTTGTGCCTGTAGCGCGCTTTAACTTATATGATGGATTCACGCCAGGAATGCGCTTGTACAACAAAGTATTTTTGACCAAGCGTCTATTATATGATTTAAAACCGTCGTACGGACTGCGTTCGAAGCAATTGGTAGGTTCGGGTAGTGTTTCGTATCGTCATGATGTGGAAAGTGAAAGCAGCGACATCTATTTCATCCGATTTACGATGGCTGGAAATTACTTTAACTATGCAGAAGACTTAGCCTATACGCGTTTTGTACCGAAAATTACGTTTGGATTTAGAGATCCTGATTTTAGATCGAATCAAAAAGAATTTTTGGATTTGCGTTATGTCATCGTACAACGTGAACAATCAGAAATACCAACGCTGGCAACAGACAATGACGAACCAGATTACAGTGTATTTAATGCGCGTTATGTGTATTCAAATCCTGATCCAATTCGTCACATGGTTTGGTTTACCGATTTCCAAATCTCCAAACGATTTTCGAAAATTGCCTTCAACTTAGACTACAGAAAACTTTTCCAAGATAACCGACAGTTGAATCTGCGTTTCTTCTTTGGAAAGTTCATTTTTAATGATACCAATTCAGACTTTTTCAGCTTTGCGCTCGATAGACCAACGGATTACCTTTTCGACTACAATTACTACGGTCGATCAGAAGATACTGGATTATTCAGTCAGCAAATCATTGTCGCAGAAGGTGGATTCAAATCAAAACTCCCAAATCCATTCTCCAACGACTGGATTGGAACCGCTAACGCAAGTTACAGCATTTGGAAATGGATAGAAGCGTACGGCGACGTTGGATTCATCAAAGACAACGGTTCTAAAACCCGCTTTGTCTATGACTCTGGAATTCGCTTCAACCTAGTCCCAGATTTCTTCGAATTATATTTCCCTGTCCACTCCAACAACGGCTGGGAAATCGCACAACCTGGTTTTGATCAACGTATCCGATTTATTGTGACGCTCAGTCCAAAAACACTCACAAAGTTGTTTACTAGAAAGTGGTTCTGATGGGTCTTGGGTATTGGTTCGCTTTGTTTTTGGGTCTTGGTAAAATGCTTTTTCATTTTACATTTTGAGTTTTACATTTTATATTTTATTTCGTTTGTTGTCGGTTGGTCGCTTTGCTCTGTTGTGAGTTTATATCAAACTCTATTTTTATTTCAAAACATAAACTTCTCAGATTCTTCAGTGATCAGTTGGTAGCGCCGCTCCGTTATATGTTTTTGATTATTAAATCTTTAGACAGGTTTCAGATAATTTGTTTTTCAAAATATAAACTCCTGTGATTCGTCATTATGAGGAGCGATAGCGACGTGATAATCTGTTTATACAAGTGCATACATCTTCTATGAAACAAACAGATTGCCACGAATTTCTATAAAATTCTCGCAAAAACGTATCAAATAATCAAAATATCAACACATTGACAAAGAAACAAATCCACAAAAAACAAAGAGCGATAGCGCGGTAATCTGTTTGTCATAAAATATATTTGTTATTTGAAGTCACAGATTGCTTTTTCATGCTTCCGCCATGACGTATCAAATACTTCAAATCAACAAATTGACGAATCAAAAATCTCCAAAAAAACAAATCCACGAATAAACAAATCGACAAGAGCGAAAGCGATATAAAAAATTAAACAATTATCAGCAAAAAAGTTATTTTTTACAGAAAATTAAATAAATCGCATTAAAATCTAATTTCTATTACATTATTATCATTTTTTTAAGAACGCACTGTATTGGAAAAGTGCCTGTTTTTTACTAATTTTGCACGACTTCAATTCAAAATAACTATGCAAGCAAAAGTGGAAAACACACAAAACATTTCCTTCGAACAATTCAAAGAAGAAATCATTCAAGATTATACAACGGCTGTCATTAGTCGCGAATGTAGCCTTCTAGGTCGTAGAGAAGTGTTGACAGGAAAAGCAAAGTTTGGTATTTTCGGAGACGGAAAAGAAGTGCCACAATTAGCCATGGCAAAAGCCTTTCAAGATGGTGACTTTAGATCAGGGTATTACCGCGATCAAACCTTTATGATGGCGATTGGCGAACTGAATATTCAACAATTTTTCGCCGGACTGTATGCACATACCGATATTGAAGTAGAACCAATGTCTGCTGGAAGACAAATGGGCGGACACTTTGCTACACACAGTTTGGATAAAAATGGCGAATGGAAAAATTTGACCAAGCAGAAAAATTCGAGTGCAGACATCTCTCCTACTGCGGGACAAATGCCTCGATTGTTAGGATTGGCGCAAGCATCCAAGATTTACAGACATGTAGAAGGAATCGATACTGAAAAATTCTCGGTAAACGGAAATGAAATTGCTTGGGGAACTATTGGAAATGCAAGTACAAGTGAAGGTTTATTCTTCGAGACCATCAACGCAGCAGGAGTTTTACAAGTGCCAATGGTGATGAGTGTGTGGGATGATGAATACGGAATTTCAGTACATGCAAAACACCAAACCACCAAAGAAAATATTTCTGAAATCTTAAAAGGTTTTCAACGAACGGAAACTGAAAACGGATATGAAATCTTTACCGTAAATGGTTGGGATTATCCTTCTTTAATAGCAACCTATCAAAAAGCAGCAGATATTTCTCGTGAACATCACATTCCTGTGTTGATTCACGTACAACAAGTCACACAACCGCAAGGACATTCTACTTCTGGTTCGCACGAACGCTACAAGAGTAAAGAGCGTTTGGCGTGGGAAACAGAATACGATTGCAATGCGCAAATGCGAAAGTGGATTATCGAAAATGGTATAGAAACGGATGAAACGCTAACCGCTTTAGAAAAAGATATCAAAAAGCGTGTTCGTGATGGAAAGAAAGCGGCTTGGAGAGACTTTGTAGCGCCAATGAAGCAAGAGCAAGTAGAAGTATTAAATTTGCTTGGGAAGTTAGCAGAGACAAGTCCAAATAAAGTTTTTATCAACAAATTAAAAGAAGAATTAGGCGCGATTGCAGAACCAATTCGTAAGGAAATTGCAGGATATGCACGTAAAGCATTGCGTTTGGTTATTGGTGAAGCAACTCCAGAACGACAAGCACTAAGCAACTGGATTACGAATTACTTCAAGAAAATTCAACCAAAATACAGCTCACACTTATATAGCGAATCTGCCAAAAGCGTATTAAAAATAAACGCAGAAGATCCTACTTACAATCACGAAGCTGAAGATGTAGATGCACGTATCGTGTTGCGTGATAACTTCGATGCCATTTTTGCAAAATATCCAGAAGCCTTAGTTTTTGGAGAAGATGCAGGAGAAATTGGAGATGTAAATCAAGGATTGGAAGGCATGCAAACCAAATATGGTGAATTGCGTGTAGCAGATACAGGAATTCGTGAAGCAACCATTTTAGGACAAGGAATCGGAATGGCCATGCGCGGATTGCGTCCAATTGCAGAAATTCAATATTTAGACTATTTGTTATACGCGCTGCAAATCATGAGTGATGATTTGGCAACCGTTTTATACAGAACCAAAGGAACACAAAAAGCACCAGTTATTATTCGTACGCGTGGTCATCGTTTGGAAGGAATTTGGCATTCAGGTTCTCCTATGGGAGCGATTATCAATTCCATTAGAGGAATTCATGTGTTGGTGCCAAGAAATATGACCAAAGCGGCTGGTTTTTACAATACGTTGTTAGAAAGTGATGAACCAGCATTAGTCGTAGAATGCTTGAACGGTTATCGTTTAAAAGAAAAATTACCTACGAATTTAGGGGAATTCAAAACGAAAATTGGTGTTGTAGAAACGATCAAAGAAGGAAGTGATATCACTGTAGTTTCGTATGGTTCGACTTTACGTCTTGTAGAACAAGCAGCCAAAGAATTAAACGCTGTGGGTATTGATGTAGAAATTATTGACTGTCAATCATTGATTCCTTTTGATATCAATCACGATACAGTAAAAAGTGTACAGAAAACCAATCGTTTGTTAGTTGTTGATGAAGACGTGCCTGGTGGCGCTTCTGCATTTATTTTGCAACATATTGTAGACGAACAAAATGGCTATCAATACTTAGATAGCAAACCACAAACACTCACTGCAAAAGCACACAGACCAGCATACGGAACGGATGGAGATTACTTCTCTAAACCTTCCGCAGAAGATATATTTGAAAAAATTTATGCAATGATGCACGAAGCAAATCCGACAGATTTCCCTGTATTGTATTAAATAGTATTTTCATAAAGTAAAAAACGCCAGACTAGAGTAAGTTTGGCGTTTTTTATTTCTGAAAACGCAACACAAACTTTGATTTTACAGTATAATCGTATAGCTTTGAAATAAACCTGCTTAACCAACCATCCGATGAAAGTTCAATCGTTATTTGCTATACTTTTCGTAATTATATTTTTTAGTTGCACCTCCAAACAAGAACAAACGCCTAAAACTAGTACAGAAGTCTTACCTTCTTGGAACGATACGGAGAATAAGAAACGAATTCTCTCTTTTGTGAAAGAAGTAACCGATCCGAATTCTTCAACATTTGTGAAACCAGAAGATCGCATTGCTACATTCGATTTGGATGGCACGACGACAATAGAAAAGCCTGATTATGTAGAAGTTGCTTTCGCGGAATATTATTCCAAAAAACGTGTGGCAGCAGATTCCACTTTGCGCGATCAACAACCGTATAAAGCGGTACTTGAAAACGATGAAACCTATTTAAAAGATAGTGTCGCTTCGCTCCTCACCGTTCCGTTTGTGGGATTGACACAAAAGAAATACAATACAGAACTTACAGAATTCTTGGCAACCAAACATCCAAAATTTGAGATCGCGTATAAAAATCTGTATTACAAACCGATGCAAGAGTTGATCGCTTTTTTGAAGGCAAATGAATTTGAGGTATTTATTTCTTCATATTCGCTGCAAACAACCGTTCGCTATTGGACCACACACACTTTTGGATTGGAAAATGAAAATGGTATTGGAACCTTGATTGATCTCGAATATGCTTCTGATTCTAACGAATTTACTCGAACCGATGATTATATTCTCACCAATGCCAAAAAAGCAGAAGTAATACAGTATCAGATAGGAAAAGAACCGATATTAGCAGTAGGAAATACTAGTGGCGATTTGGAAATGCTTGAATATTCTAGCAATCGCACACCAAATCTCACGATGATTGTCAACCATGATGATGCTGAACGAGAATACGAATATCCGCAAGAAGATTTACTAAAAACTGCGCGAGCAAACGGATGGGAAATTATCAGCATGAAAAACGATTTTAAAATACTATTTGGAGAATAAGGTGAATAATGACGCAAGAATTACATCTATTTTAAAAGCAACGCATTTAGATACTGCGCTTACGGGAATTCCGACGTTTTACCTTTCTGAGTTACAAATCACAACACTTCCTGAAGTTGAATTGCCTCAAAATCGCAGATTGGGACATTTAGTCGAACGTATTGTTTCAGAATTGATCAACGCTTCTGAAAATTACACCATCTTGCATGAAAATCTACAGATTATAGATGATAAACACACAATTGGCGAACTCGATTTCATCATTCAACACAAACAAACAACAGCAATTACGCATTTAGAATTGGCGTATAAATTCTATTTGTACGATCCGACACTTTCTTCCAAAACCATTGAATGTTGGATTGGTCCCAATCGTAGAGATGCGTTGCATGAAAAATTACAAAAACTCCAGCAAAAACAATTTCCACTGCTCTATCACGAAGTCACCCAATCAAAGCTTCCGAATATTTCTGTAGAAAACGTGACTCAAAAATTGTGCGTTTTGACATATTTGTTTGTTCCATACAATCAGAAAATACAATTCAGTGAAGAATATCAAAAAGTAATCAAAGGATATTACGTAGATTTTCATACTTTTATACAGCTTCATGATGAAGAAAATGTATACTATCTACCCACCAAAAAAGAATGGGGAATTGATCCTGCTGAACATACAATTTGGCTGGATTATAAGGCAACTCAAACAGAAATAAAACTACAACTACAACACAAACACACGCCATTATGCTGGAAAAGACATCAAAACTCATATGAGCAGTTCTTTGTCACTTGGTGGTAATTAAATAAAAGATATGGAAGGTTTAGCAGCACTTGGAGAACTTATCGGATTTGCATTGATAGGATTATTGTGTACGCCCATAATTTTGGTGCTTATATTCATGATCTTAAATGGTAAAAAGTTCTTCAAAAGAGGAATGCGATATCTACTGTATCTACTTATTTTACCTGCATTTATCGTGTTATCTGTTCGATTTACTCCTGAAAGAAATTTAGAATTTAACTACGCTGGCACTTACTATTTAAATCAATATCCATATTGTGATGCGTGCGTGTTGAATCTAAAGGAAAATAATGTATATATCGTTACCAAAAAGGGCTATCAAATAGAAAAAGGAACTTGGAAATATCTAAAAGATAGCTATTCGGTTCAAATAGGTACTGACGGTCAATTAGGTGATGGAGATTACAAATATATCGAAAGACAGTTGTTGCAGTATCATTAAAACGATGGTGTCGGGATTGCAGAAAGAATAGGATTCTTTTCAAAATATTTTAATTATATAATCGATGTTTTTACTATCGATTTTTATAAAAATGGTGTCTCAAATCGTATCATGAGCCGATTTTGCGCTTTAAAAACTAAAAAAGTTTAGTAGTTTTGAGTGCAATCAAAAACAACGACACCTATGTTTCTTTTTCCTCATTTCAATATTCACAGTACGCCATTACTCATTTTAGTACTGCAAGCATTAATCTTAATCGGATTGTTGCTGAAACGTTATGTAGAGAAAAAGAATGCTTCTGACGGTGTATTGGCAATGTTATTATTGATCGTTTCTTACACACAAATCTGTTATACAGTCGGATTTATGGGCTGGTACGATACATTTCGCAATACAAAAATCAATTACTTTTTGATTCCTGCGGGAACTGCCATTGCGCCATTGATCTATTTATATGTAAAATCCATCACAAAATCGAACTTTAAATTTCTCAAAAAACACTGGCTCCATTTTATCATTCCGATTGCTTTGGTCATGTATCGTTTGACGATTTTTGCGTATGATGCGATGCAACCGGGATTCAACGAAACCCAAAATGGTATCTTAAAAATCATTGTGGATGAAGAGGTTGTGCAACCGATATTGACTGTCCTAGATTTTTCTGTAATGTTACTCTATTTGGCATTTACGATTCAATTGTACTATAACTATCGCCAAAAAATAAAGCAATATTTCTCTAATATTTTTAAGTTGGAACTGAATTGGATGCGCAACTTTCTGATTGTATTCACACTATTATTTATTTACAGTTCTGTGCAGGAATTTGTGGGAAGCATCATTGTCGATTTAGGATATAAAGAACGTTGGTGGTTGAATCTATTAATGGCAGTGTGTGCAATTTATATAGGTTTGAAAGGTTATTTTACCGATACCACAAAGTTGAACAAACTCGATTTTAGTTTCTCGCCAAAGCAAATCTCGATTCCTGAATCTTCGAAAGATTCCAAAAAAGAAATTGAAAACACCGCCATCAAAGCGATTGAAGCGTTAATGGAAAACGAAAAGCCATACTTAAATCCAGATTTAAATCTCTCCGAACTCGCCAAACAAGCTGAGCTAACTCGCGGACAACTTTCTGAAATCATCAACACTGGATTTCAAATGAACTTCAATGATTTTGTCAATTCCTATCGCGTCAATGCGTTCAAAGGAATGATCCAAGAAGGAAAACACAAACAATTATCACTACTCGGAATCGCTTACGAATGTGGTTTTAACAGCAAAGCGACCTTTAACAGAGTCTTCAAAAAACTCACTAACTTCTCTCCTACGCAGTATTTACAATCGTTGGCTGGGTAGTTTGTTTTTTGTCTTTTTGTGGATTTGTCTTTTTGTGGATTTGTTTTTTGTTTATCTGTTTATCTGTTTATCTGTTTATTTGATACTCACAAAATCATTTGCTTACAAACTAAAATACCAAAAGCGAAGATAGTCTAAAGCGAAGCGAGTCTAAAAATCTAGCAATCTAAGAACGCAGTGAGTCTCAAAAACACACGTCTCAAATCGTAAAAGTGGTTTTTTTGCTATTTTTTTGAGACTTTCATTGGTATTCATAAATCAATGCAATCTCCTTATTTGTAAACGTAATTATCAAATAACGAAACTGTAGGTATACTGGAGGTATTGTTGATTTGTGTATTTGTTGATTTGTGTATTCGTTGATTTGTTGATTTGTTAATTCGTTATTTATCAAACAAAAATAAAAACTCACCAACTCACACACTCAACTACTAACCTACTAACTACTAACCTACCAAAATACCAAGAGCGAAGCGATACCAAAGCAAAGCGTGACTAACAATCTAACAGCAAAGCAAGTCTAACAATCCAACAGCGAAGCGCATCTAACAGCGAAAGCGCGTCCAAAAGCGCAGCGTATCTAAAAATAAGACGTCTCAAATCGTATCCTAAGCCGTCTCCACACGTTTTAAGTCGCGCAACTGCTCACAATGTCGCAAATTTGTATCAACAAAACGAAACAAAATTTATTCATCATGAAAACGCTAAAAAATTACTTAAAAAGAATTACAACTCCTATTACTCAGAAAGACTGGTTTGCCGATTTAGTATTCGCAATCATAAGAATTATTACAGGTATGCTCTTAGCAATCGACTTCGGAGCAAGCAAATTTGGAATGCCTTGGACAGACGAAGGACAGAACTTAAACTTATTTGAAGTATCCGCTTGGTTTCCAGAAGATGTTGCCAATTACGGAGGAATCTTCGCCACTTTTCCAGTATTCTTCGCTTGGATGGGCGCATTTAGTGAAGCCGTTGGCGGATTGTTACTCGCACTCGGATTGCAAACACGTATCGCTTCCTTTTTGATTATGTGTACTATGTTAGTGGCCATCTTTTTACAAAAATGGGGACAAGGAACTTGGGGAATGTTACCAGCCATGGGCTTCTTGTGGATCGCGATTTACAATATGTATTTAGGTTCAGGAAAATTTGGAATCGATTACCTCATCAGTAAAAAATTAAAAGCATAAATATTCATTCATCAATCATCAATCAATTTTTAAATCATTTAATCTTTTCAATCACTTAAATTATAACATTATGAAAACTTTTATCACATTCATCATCACAATGACAGCAACATTCTTTACGTACGCACAAGAAAAAGTAAGTATGGACGACTTTTCAAACTTAGACAACACCAACTGGACAGGCGAATTAATGTACGTTGATTACAGCGACAGCAGCAAAGTAACCTTACCTACAACACTAGAAATTAAAGTAAAAAAGAACAAAGTCGTATTGTTTACAAAATATCCAAATGAATCAAGTGCCAACGGAAAAAGTTCCTTAAAATTGAGCAAAGACGGAACGCATATTGGAAGTCAAAAAATTACCAAAGTGCACAGAATGGCCAACGGAAACATGGAAATAGTAACCATGTATGAAGGGCAAGACGATAACCGAGATGCTACTATGTATATCACTTATTTCTTTAGTGACAACGAACTTTCAATGCAAAAAGAGGTAGAATTTAAGGACACGCCGGGAAAATTTGTTCGCAACAAATACACATACACTAAATCATAAAAAGTAAAATAGTTTCAAATCTGCACTTGTCACTTCGAGCATTATCGCAGATACCAAGCGTAGCTAACGAGAAGCTAAAGAAAATCTATTATTCAAATTAATCTTGTGAGCTATGCTCGGTATCTATGATAATGCTCGATTTGACAATTTTTAAAAACTTAAAATAAATCTAAAAAACAAAAAAATGAAACAAATACTCAACATCCTCGCAATTGCACTACTTTTCTGTACGACAAGTTGTGTACAAGAAACACATTTAAAAACCGTAACCGTAAAATTGGACATGAATGGTGTCTCTAATATCGAAAATGTCGGTGTTAGAGGAAATTTCACCAATCCTTCTTGGAAACAAATGATTCCGTTAACGGACGAAAATAACGACGGAATTTATGAAGCGACTTTAAGTCAAAAAACGGCAGTCAACGCAATTCGATTCAAATTTGTCAATCAAGGTGCTTATGAATTAAAAGATCAGCCAAATCGCAAATTAGAATTTGAATACAAACCAGAAACCATTGTCTATGAAGCTGTTTTTGATAATCCTGAAGCAACTGTGACAGTTCAATAAGCACTTAATCAAACTCAATAAAAAAACTAAAAAAATGAAAAAGATACTTTTAACTTTACTATTCATCGGAAACTTCGCTTTTGCGCAAGTCAACGGAAACAAAAAAATCATCACACGTACGTTTCCACTAGAAAACATTCAGAAAATCAAGATCAATTTTTATGCAAAAATTACTATCGATCCTTCTGCCGAAGAAGGCATGACGATTACTACAGATGAAAATGTGATGGATTTAATCGGGAAAGAAGTCGTAGACAATACACTCTACTTAGATCAAATCAAATGGATTGAACCTTCACAAGCAACAATTATGATTGGCGCGCCAAATTTACGTCATGTAGAAACAGGAACACACGATTTAACCAAAATAATCAATGTAGATAATGATTATTTACAACTCACTGCGCCAATTGGGAAAATTATTTTAGAAGGAAAAACCAAAGAATTCCGCTTAGGTGTTGAACTTGCCAACGTAGATGCTTCTAAATTAGTTGCTGAAAACGCCAACGTGAATATTTGGAGTTGGGGAAATGCCAAAGTAAACGTAATCAACACGTTGAATGCAGAAGTAAAAAATAGAGGAAAGTTGATCTATGTAAACACTCCCAAAAAACTGAAGAAAAAAACACGAAAAGATGGACAAATTATCAGCGCTGAAACATCAGATACTATCAAAAACCCAAACGCGGAGTGGATTCATTTCAAAATAAAAAACAACAATTCGAACAGAAATAACTTTTTTGTTGTCGGTCCTAAAAAAGATGGCTCTAAATTTAGTTACGGTTTTCCAATGATGCCAAATTCTACCCGAAAAGAAAATTGGACAGTTGGTACTAGAATCTACAAAGTAAACGGTTTAGGGCTGCGCAAGCTCTTAGTCACAATCAAAAAAGAAGATGCCGATACTACGGTGAAATTATTCTAAAAAAACATATTCATAACTATCACAAAAAGAGGCTTTTGTAGTCTCTTTTTTTATTTTTTAACAAAAAAATTAAACTTTCGCGCAAGTTTTGAGTCAAAATAACATCTTACACTAAAACCACAATTTAATTGCCTATTGCGATACTGCTACTTATAACTTTTTTAACACCTAACCTTATGAAGAAGTATGTATTCCTATTTTCAATTGTAGTATGCGCCTGTGCCTCTGACGAAGAAGTATACACAGAAATCCCTGATGAAACTGTTGAAACACCTACCGTTCCTGATGAAAATCTTGTGAATGGCGTTGACATGTCTGATTATTTTTCGATCAATTTTGACGAATTGCCAAATTACAGCAATCCTGATTATCCTATTCATTATATAAATACTGTTGGAGACAATAATGAACCTGCCAACAATCAAGCTACAGATACAGGAGCGATTTTAGGTCGAATTTTGTTTTTTGACAAACAATTAAGCGTGAATAATACGATTTCCTGCGCGAGCTGTCACCAACAAGGCATTGCCTTTACCGATAACAATCAATTTAGCACAGGAATTGATGGTGTAAGTGTAACGGGAGCACACTCGATGCGCTTACTAAATGCACGTTTTTATGAAGATGGAGCCTTCTTTTGGGACAAACGTGCAGCTACTTTGGAAGCACAAACTACGATGCCAATTCAAGATCCTGTAGAAATGGGCTTTGACGAAAGTAATGGCGGAATTGCAGCCTTAATTACAAAGATGAACACGATTGAATATTATCCAGCTTTGTTTGAATTGGTATTTGGCGATCAAACGATTACGGAAGATCGAATTCAGCGTGCATTGGCACAATACATTCGTTGCATGGTTTCTACGGACAGTCGATTTGATCAAGCCTTTGCACAAGTCTATAATCCAAATGCGCCAGGCGATGGTGTGGGACAAGATTTTCCAGGTTTTACCGCAGAAGAGAATCTTGGGAAACAACTCTTTACTACGAATTTAGGTGGAATCAACTGTGCAACTTGTCACCAATTACCTGATTTTTCTTTAGCGGAGAATTCAAGAAGCAACGGTTTGGATGCAGGAGAAACGATCATCTTTAAATCGCCATCACTTAAAAACATTGAAACTTCAGCACAATTCATGCATGACGGACGTTTAACAAGTCTGGAAGAAGTTGTGGAGTTTTACAATTCAGGTATCTTAAATGGTCCAGCATTAGACAATCGTTTGCGCGATCAAAATGGACAACCGAGACGTATGAACTTGACACAAGCGGAAAAAGACGCCTTAGTCGCTTTCATGCGAACACTTACCGATGAAACAGTAGTGAGCGATCCGAAATTTGCTGATCCGTTTATACAGTAGCGTTTTTTAGTTACTGATTCCCATCGTGTTTTATTCGTATAAGTTCCCATTGAGCATCATGTTCTTGTTGCTCTTTTGGGGACATTAGTTGATACTCAATTTCTAAAATTTAATTTTCTGCTGCTATAAATTCATCAAATGCATCGCTGTGTATCTTTTGATAATTGCTGGGAAAGTTTAAAGGTCTAGCATAGTATTTTCTAATGTGCTCTTGCGCGGGAGCATTTACATACGCTTCAAGAAATTCCAATCGATTCTTCAATTCTTCCCTAAGCTTCTTTTCCATTTTACGTCTAAACCATTTCATTTTTTATGTACTATTTTACATTCCTAAAATTACAATTATAACAACTAACTTCTATATTTGTGTTGCTTAATTTTTCTATTATGAAATTAATTGATGTTGTTATTCTTACTGATTCGCGTTATGTAAATCCAACAGTTCACAACGAATATATTGCCAATGTGCTATTGGAAGATAAATTAGTGCAAGATGCTTTGGAAACAGAAAGTTTAAAAGTAGCTCGCATTTCTTGGGATGATGCCACTTTTGATTGGAATACGACTAAATATGCACTTTTTAGAACAACTTGGGATTATTTTGAACGTTTTGAAGAATTCTCTACTTGGCTAGCAAAGGTAAGTCAGCAAACAACTCTGTTGAATTCTGCCCAAATGATTTATTGGAATATTGACAAACATTATTTGCAGGATTTAGCCGAAAAAGATATTGCCATCGTGCCAACATATTTTATTGAGAAAGGTGATACACGTTCACTAGCATACATTCACAACGAATTAGGTTGGACAGCAACAGTAGTAAAACCTTGTGTTTCAGGAGCAGCAAGACATACCTACAAATTGAATGCAGAAAATATTCAAGCCCACGAAGTAATCTTCAAAGAATTGATTACGCAAGAAGCCATGATGTTGCAACCGTTTATGCATCAAATCGTGACAAAAGGTGAAATTTCATTGATGGTAATGAATGGAAAGTATACACATGCCATTCTAAAGCAAGCCAAAAAAGGCGATTTTAGAGTCCAAGATGATTTTGGTGGCAGCGTTCATGAATACCAAGCTTCGCCAGAAGAAATTGCCTTTGCAGAAAAAGCTGTGCAAGCTTGTTTTGAATTACCAATGTACGCACGTGTAGATATAGTGTGGGACAATAACGATCAACTTGCCATTTCTGAATTGGAACTCATTGAACCAGAATTATGGTTTCGTTTTCATAATTCCGCAGCGACGGAATTAGCAAGAGGAATTAAGAGTTTGTTTTAAATGATACTTAGGAATAGTTTCTACTGTAGAATTTTAGAGACAAGTGTACACCAAGTATCTTTTCGTTGTTGCACATCAGATTCTGTATCCAAACGAGATTCATACGGAGAAAAATTAACAGTTATATCATTTTTAGACACCACATACGTTGGAATGGTATGCGTAGCATCTACAATAACAATTTCTGCATTGGGATTATTTTCAACAAACGCTAATGTAAAATTCTCGTATACTACTTCTTTGGCAATTGTATTCTTCTGTACTACTATTTTAGTATCCAACAGTATGGTTTCGCCCTGATCTTTAATTAGATTCAAGACTTTAGAAAAGGTTTTGATCTCAAAACAATTGATGGTTTCCATTTTTTTACAATTATAATTTAAGCAAATAACAAGCAATAAAAAGATACTTCTATTTTTCATTATTAAAATCTAAAAATTCATTCCTCATTCACAATATAGCATTATTTCTCAATATCCTACCATGGTGGCGTATTGAATTGAATATCTCCCGAAAGTGCCGTAATTGAAATTCGCTGTACCGATTTATCATTATTCGGTTGGTTCCACAAACTTACCACTTCATTATTTCCTACATACAAAGCAACGTGACTCGGATAGGAACCGCCACTAGGTGTATAAAAAATTAAATCGCCTACATTGGGCTGCGCTGTGCCACTTCCTGAAGAAGTTAACGTAGGTAATGCCCCATGCCAACCTAATAAAGTCCATATTTCTGCTGTTGGATTTGGCGCTGGCATGGCTGCTCCGTAAAATGCTTGAATCCATGCGGTATCAATCTGATTGGTCATATATGCTGCGTACATAATGCTTTCCCAACAGTTCATGCTTGCGGTATCGGGCAAGGTTCCAGTGCCGCCACCTACTACAAAATATTGATAAAAATCAGAAGCCGTTGGGTTTTTCCATTCCTGATCTCCTACCATGCCACTCATTGCAGAAGCCGTTGCATCATTAATATAACTATGCCCGCAAAATCCTGTCAATGTCGTTCCTGAAAGTCTTCTTCGAGCCATGGAATTTAAAATCACTCCTGATTGACTCGTATCTACTTCCACATTCAACCAACCACTAGATTCTCCTGTGACGGTGACTAAAGTTCCATCTGGTAAATCGGCCAACGTATCGCCATTTGGTGCCGTTCGCAACGCTAATAACAACGCATTTTCTACAATTCCTGTCCATGGATACGGTGTTTTTATCAAACGCTGAATCGGTGCATCTGCATCTTTGGCTTGTACCGAAGAAGAAGCCGATGCTTGTACACCTCTATATTTGGAAACAGTTTCGCCTTTGGCTGCTTTTTTTCCAAGAGTATCTGCTTCCTGTTCTAAACTTTTGCTATCATTAATATAGGCGCCTTTTTGCAGTACTTTGGTAGGTTTTACGATACCTGCACGTTGTTGTGCGACATGTGTAAATTCGTGTCCAATTAGGTTTTGTCCTTGTGTAGAATTCGGATTGAACTCTCCCGGCGCAAAATGTACTTGTTCACCTTGTGTATAAGCGCGTGCGTTCATTTGAACAGCTTTTTGTGAATTGGTATGAATGGTAACGTTTGAAAAATCTTGTCCTAACGAAGTCTCAATATTTGACTGCAACTTGTTAGGCAAACTTCTATTTTGTTTTGAAGCGGCTTTTGGTGGTGTAAAACTATCTTGATCAGCTTTCGATTTTACAAACGAACTTTGTGCCTTTCGCTGTATGATTTGAGATGTTTTTTCTGTTGCATCTGACTGTTTCTCCGCTTTCATATCTTAATTTTCTTAGGACATTTTACATGCATTAATTAATAATACAAAGTAGCTATTAATCAAAAAATAGCACAGGGGAAAAACACGGTATTTCCTGTCTTTTCTTTACTATTTATGAAATATTCACGTACTTTAGGTATTAAAAAGGGACAAAATCCGCAAAATTGACGCATCGTGATTAAACTAGATCGACTCAAAATAACAAAACCCAAGTTCTTTTCTTCCAAGGAATACGAAAAGCTGCAACAAGAAATTAATGACTTCTACAGTTTGCATAAAAATTCACGTGCCCAACGTACGTTTACAGAAGGGTATATTTCGAATGAAGTTTCCGATGCTTTGGCTGAATTGCAAAATTATAAATGTGCTACCTGCGAAACGCCTTTACGATTGGAAAAGTCAGGCTATACTCGATATTTGGATCGCTTTCGCCCAATGAATTATACGCAAGGTTTTGAAAGTATGGATATCTCCGCAGATCACTATTGGTGGCTTACGTACGAATGGGAAAATCTATATTTGATATGTGATAATTGTAGACGAAACAAATCCAATAAATTTCCTGTCAACGGCAAACGCGCCGCAATGAAAACACCTCATGATCAAATCTTATTAAAAGAAAATTCGTATTTGATTGATCCATATTATGAAGAACCTAGTGAGTTTTTTGATTTTGATTTGGAGACATGTGAGATCATCCCAAAAAAGGTAGAGTCGTATCCTAACTTTTTAATGATTAGTGATGAATTTTCAGCTCAAATTGAAGCCAATATAGAAAGAGCACGCGCAACTATTAAGATTTTAGAACTCAATCGCGGAGATTTGATCGATGAGCGATTCAAAATTTTCTATGCAGTGCAACAAGAAGCAAGCAATTTAAAAAGTTCAAACTACAACGCTGCTGAAATTGCCAATGATTGGAATGAAATTCTATTAGATCAGTCTAAAAAGGAACATTTAGCATTTCGAAAAGCACTTATAAATCAATATCTAAAAGATGATAAAGAGTTAAATAGTATACTGTCTAATCTCATCGATCCAAAAGAATCTTATTTTAATCAGATTTCGCCTCAGCAGCAACAGCAGCAAATGCAAATACCGCCAAATCCTTCACCTATACAAAACATAAAAGGTGGCGATGTGTTTGAATCGATGTCGTTTCCATTGGAAGAACTAGAACAAGGCTACACAAGAGACAAAAAGAAACCGCCAAAAACGAAAAAGGTGATTTTTCAAAAGAAAGACAGTGAATATTATGCGAGCATTCTTAAGAATGTATATCTAGATAAAATTGAACTGAAAAACTTTAAATGTTTTTCCAACTTAACCCTACAATTACCAAGCTATTCCGATGATACAAGTGTAGAGCCTTGGTTGGTATTTTTGGGTGAAAATGGTGTTGGAAAAAGCTCAGTTTTAAAAGCCATTGCTATTGCGTTGATGGGACAAGAATACTTGGATGTGCTCGGCATCACGGTGAGCGATGTGCTCAAATACGGAAAGCAAAGCGGTCATATCAAAGTGTATGGAAAAGGTCATAATGAAGTGTACACGGTGACTTTCAACAAGAAAAAGAATGAAATAAAAGCGAATATTCAACAACCACCAGCATTTATAATTGGATACGGCTCAACACGCTTACTTCCGATTGGAAATTTACAACCCGAAAAAAACCATCCGAGTTATTTAAAAGTAAAAAACTTATTTGATGCTTCAGTTTCATTATCGAATGCGAAAGATTGGTTATTGAACAGCGGACTTAAAACCTTTAATCAAGCTTCAAGAACGCTTAAAAATTTATTGTTATTAGACGATTTAGACGCGATTCGAAGAAGTCCAAAAAGAGGTGAAATCAACATCAAATATCATCAATCCGGTGATATTATTAACATTGAGCATTTGAGTGATGGCTACAAGTCCATTTTTGCCCTAGCGATTGATATGATTTACACGCTTTCGCAAGAAAATATTGTGTATGAATTGGCAGAAGGCATTGTATTGATTGATGAAATTGGTACACATTTACATCCGCGCTGGAAAATGGAAATTATCGAGCGTTTGCGCAATACGTTTCCGAAGATTCAATTCATTATCACGACGCATGAACCATTGTGTTTACGCGGATTGAAGCAAAATGAAGTCGTCGTATTAAAACGCGATGAAGAAAATGCCATTATTGCGATTAGCGATTTGCCCGATCCGAGTACGTTGCGAATTGATCAACTGTTGACCTCAGAATATTTTGGATTGAACAGTACGATGGATTCCAAAACGGAGAAAGAATTTGAACGTTATTACGAATTACTAGCGATTGAAGAAGAAGACCGAACCGAAGCTGAAATCAGCGAAATAGAAGCCTTACAACAAGTGCTTCCACAGAAAAAACGTTTGGGACAAGATGCTCGCGAAGATTTGATGTATCATGCCATTGACGAGTTGTTAGCGAAGAAAATGAAAAGCAAAAAACTCAAAATTGTCGATGACGATATTAAAGAAAAAACCATTTTAAAAGTACAAGATATTTGGAAAAATATCTCCGCAAAAAATAAATTATGATTTTCATTGATAGAACTTCAGTCGAAACTCCTGAGATTCTGAAAGATGGAAGTGAAAAACTGAAGAAAGAATTAGACGAAGCGATTGCGCATTATACCGATGCCGAAAAGTCCAAAAAGGCATATAAATTCAAAGTGTATAGTCATACTATGGTCAAAAATACGCTCATCAAAATGGGCAACGGAAAGTGTGCCTATTGCGAAAGTGATATTTTGGCGACCTATGTGGGTGATATTGAACATTTTCGTCCGAAAGGAGAAATTGAAGAACTGAAAGCCACAGGCAACTCAAAACCAGGCTATTATTGGCTTGCGGCTGACTGGAACAATTTGTTATTTTCATGTAGAAACTGCAATCAGAAATCAAAACAATCTACCGCTTTTGTGGAAGAAGCCAAAAGCATGGGAAAAATGAATCAGTTTCCTTTATTTGATGAATCGAAACGTGTGCGTTCGCATGAAGATGATATTGAAGAAGAAGAAAAAGTCCGTTTGCTGCTCAATCCGTGCAAAGAAAACCCGGAAGATTATTTTAAATACGATATCAATTCGGGCGTGATTCAAGCCAAACAACGAGACGAATTCTTAAAACAACGCGCTGTATCTTCGATCAAAGTATTCGGATTGCAACGTGTCCCTTTGGTGATGGAACGCGAAAAAAGAGCCATTCTCATCAGCGCACAAATGCAACGTGTCGAAGAAGCGTTTATCAATTATAACGATTTCATCGACGATCCCAATCGCTCAGAACGTTTCGCCAAAGTATTACAACGCGAAATGGAAACACTACAAAGCTTCTTAGAACCAACTCAAGAATATTTAGGCTTAGCAAGACAAATGATCGGGAAATTTATGAAGAAGAATTTTCAGGTTGATATTACTGCGGCTTGATTTGTTGATGTGTTGATGTGTTTGTTTGTTTATTCGTGGATTTGTTTATTTGTTGATTTGTCTATTTGAAACGTCATTGCGAACGAAGTGAAGCAATCTGTTACTGAAATAATAGTAATGTTCTTCAAGACACAGATTACCACGTCGCTATCACTCCTCCGTAATGACCTATCAAATAAAAATCCAAAAGGGAAACGATCTAGATTCTAAAGCGAAGCGTGTCCAAAAGCGAAGCGGTCTAAAGCGAACGTGTCTAAAAATCTAAAAGCACGCCAGAGCGGTCTAACAGCGCCAGCGCATCTAATTCATAATCCTAACCAACAACTCCTTCAACAAATCGCCATTAGATAAGTTTGTAGCACCAACACCTTTACTTTTAACGTCCATTTCTCGAAGTGTCGCTACAATGCCACTCACCTTTTTCATTGGATAATTTCTCGCAGCGGTTTGGTATTCTTTCACGAAATACGGATTGATGCGCAATGTAGAAGCCACATGTCGCGGATTTTGATCGCGCAAACCGTGATATTGTAGTAATTGTGAGAAGAAATTAAATAATAACGAAACCGTTACGACTGTAGGATTGTCCTTCGGATTTTCCGCAAAATACGTAATAATTCGAAATGCCTTATTCACATCACGATCGCCAATAGCTTTTCGCAACTCAAAGTTGTTGTAATCTTTGCTGATTCCGATGTTTTCTTCGATGATTGCAGGTGTGATTTCGCTTCCTTTGGGTAAAATCAGTTGTAGTTTTTCGAGTTCATTGTTGATTTTACTCAGATTCGTTCCTAAAAACTCCACCAACATTTGCGCAGCTTTTGGTGTAATTTGGTATTTTTTCCCAGCCAACACTCTGCGAATCCAATCGGCAACTTGATTTTCATACAGTTTTTTGCTTTCGTAAATCACGCCGTTTTTGGCAGCAGCTTTGTACAGCTTTTTGTTTTTCGCAATCTTTTTATACTTGTAGCAAATCACCAAAACCGTCGTGGGTTGTGGATTTTCAAAGTAATCGACTAATTTATCAATGGTTCGCGATAAATCTTGCGCTTCTTTTACAATGACGACTTGACGTTCTGCCATCATCGGATAGCGCTTTGCATTTGCTACAATATCATCAACCGACACATCGCGTCCGTACAGCACCATTTGGTTGAAGCCTTTTTCTTCTTCTGCCAATACTTTATCTTCAATATACTCCGCAATTTTATCTACATAATATGCCTCTTCGCCCATTAAAAAATAAATAGGTTTGATCTTTCCTTGTTGTATATCAATAACGATTTGTTTCGCTTCTTCCATTCTTGTGACAAATGTGAAATTGTATTGGTTTTCGTTGTACGAATACTTAGTTTTGTTCCATGGAACTCTTGAATTTTCCAAAATATACGTTCCGCTTCAAAAATAGGGAAAATAAAATCTATATTTTTGATGCAATCCGGAAAAAGTTTGTGGTATTAACTCCCGAAGAATGGGTGCGACAACATACGGTGCAATTTCTGATGCAAGAAAAAAACTATCCCAAAAGCTTGATCAATGTTGAGAAAGAACTCATATTCAACGATTTAAAAAAGCGATATGACATCGTAATTTTTAATCCAGATGGAAGTATCTTTTTGGTAGTCGAATGCAAACGCAGTAAAGTGACAATCAATCAAGAAACCTTTGATCAAATTGCACGCTATAATATGATTTTGAATGCCGAATATTTGATGGTAACCAACGGATTGAATCATTACTATTGCACGATGGATTATGAAGCGCAACAATATCAGTTTTTAAGAGAAATTCCAGATTATCAGAAGGTTTAGATTGGGTAGACTGACTTAGACGTGCTTCCGCTTGGGCGGAAAGCTTTTAGACTGCTTAGATTTGTTAGATTGTTAGGTTTTTTGAATCGTCTCTACGAGTCAGCATGACGTGGTAGTCTGTTTTACATAAGAATAAATATGTTATTTGATGCTACAGATCGCTACTTCGCTTTGTTTCTCAAAGACCAATGATAGTAAACCGTCACTTCGAGTGTTTTTGAGAGAAGCGAAAAAATGTATCGAGAAGTACTCGGAAATACTAAATGTTGAATGCTAAATACTGGAATTTTAAGTTGTCTCACACCTAAACTTATAAACCTGTAAATTCGTAAACCTTTAAGTATCATAGTTGTTCTCGATACAACGAATCTCAGATTCGCCACTCGAACTGACGTTTAGAAAATTTAAATTGAAAACAACCCATAACAGAGCAAAGCGACAAACTCACAACAAACGAAGTGTAAAATGAAAAAGTATTTTTGTAGCTCTTAGATATTAGTATTGAGTATTGAGTATTGAGTATTGAGAAGTTTCAAAAAATAATTTCTCTTACAACTCACAACTCACAATAGGAGCAAAGCGACAAACCCACAACAAACAAAACAAAATGTAAAATAAAAAACCGCAAAATATTAAATGAAAAAGTAATTTTACCAACACCCAACAGCAACCCAAAACCCAACACCAAAAACCAAACAAAAAAATGAACATAGCAGTAGTCATCTTAAATTGGAATGGAAAAGAATTGTTAGCACAGTTTTTACCCAACGTATTGAAGTATTCCGATGATGCGACTATTTATGTGGCGGATAACGCTTCCGCAGATGATTCCATAGACTATGTAAGGGCAAATTATCCAACCGTAAACATCATAGAAAATGCTGAAAATGGCGGCTATGCCAAAGGCTATAATGATGCCTTGCCTTTTGTAGAAGAAGACATTTTCTGTCTACTAAATTCAGATATTGAAGTCACTGAAAATTGGCTCGCTCCGATCCAATCGGAATTTGAAAATCATCCAGAAACTGCGATCATTCAACCAAAAATTCTCGATTTTAAACAAAAAACTCATTTTGAATATGCAGGCGCAGCAGGAGGATTTATTGACAAATACGGCTATCCATTCTGCCGCGGACGCATTTTTCATACCTTAGAAGAAGACAACGGACAATACAACGATACCAAAGAAATTTTCTGGGCTTCTGGTGCGTGTTTGTTCATTCGAAAAAGTGTGTTTGAAGAGTTAAACGGTTTTGATGCAGATTTTTTCGCCCACCAAGAAGAAATCGATTTGTGTTGGCGTGCGTTTAATAAAGGCTACAAAGCAACATATATTTCAGAAAGTGTCGTGTATCATGTCGGCGGTGCGACGTTGGACAGTACGAGTCCGCAAAAAACCTATTTGAATTTTCGGAATTCTTTGTGCATGCTGGCAAAAAATCTCCCGAAAGGAAAACTATTTGCAACCATTTTTTCACGTTTGGTCTTGGATGGAATCGCGGCAATTCAGTTTTTAGTTCAGTTGAAGTTTTCACACTTTCTGGCAGTGATCAAAGCGCATTTTCATTTTTATGCGCGTCTTTCCAAAATGAAGAATAAACGAGCAAAATCTCAGCAAAAACAGTACTTTCAACACAAATCTATTGTGTACAGTTATTTCATTAAGGGGAAGAAGTTATTTTCTGAATTATAAAAAAACTGTCCAAAAAGCAGCAAAAAAGCCACTTTTTAGACAATATTCACTACATTTTATTCAGGCACTGTAGGACATGCAGCAGCACATTTTTTAAACACACTAGTAGCACCACATAAAAGTGGTCCTTGTGATACTACACAGTTGCAAAGAGTTACCCAAGACCCACCTCTTATTGCATTGGTATTGTCTTGTAACGTCGAAATTGAATTTTTGTTAAGTTGTAATGATTTTAGGTTTCTTTTTTCATGATTTAAAAATTATATAGTTTGTTAATTCCTTAAAGTTAGCTGTAATTGAGGAGAATACCGTAGGTTTTTGGCTCAAATTATGGAATTTGAGTCCTTATTTCAATCGAATAAAAATCAAATTTACAGTGGATAGAAAAAGCAATCACATGAAAAAATTATCCTAAAAAGTACAATTCAGTGCAATATTTTTAATAAAAATGAGTTCTTTTTGCTATGTTAAAAATACCGTGATTTTTACCTTTAAAAGTTTGTTAATCCTTGTAAAATCCGTATCATTTTTAATACTTTTGGTTAAAATTTTTAAAAAACCGTTTTAAATACATACTAAATACAAGATTTATGAAGAAGATTCTCTTATTGGCAGCCACCGCTACCATTGTATTATCCTCCTGTGTTTCTAAAAAAGATTTTGCTGACTTAGAAGCGAGACACAAAGAGACGAAAGATTTATTGAATTCTGCGACTGTGAAATTGAATGCTTGTTTGGAAGAAAAAGCTTCTGCGACTGCAAAAGCCGACGCTTTACAAGATCAAGTAACGAATTTAAAGAAGACAAACCAGGATTTAATTCAGAATACAAAAGAAATGACTGTGTTAACCACAAAAGGTGCAGAAAACCTTGAAAAGTCATTAGAGAGTATGAAGGAGAAAGATTTAAAGATTACACGCTTACAAGATGCATTGAACAAAAAAGACAGTGTTACCTTGGCAATTGTTTCAAGTTTGAAAAAAGCTGTAGGAATTGACGATCCGGACATTGAAATTAATGTAGAGAAAGGTGTTGTTTTTATCTCTATTGCGGATAAATTATTATTTAAAAGCGGAAGCTACAATGTAACTTCAAAAGCGAAAGAGGTGCTTGGAAAAGTAGCAAAAGTAGTCAACAGCAAGCCAGATTTTGAGTGTATGGTAGAAGGTCATACCGACAATGTTCCTTATAAAAAAGGAGAAATTTTACTAGATAACTGGGATTTAAGTGTGAAACGTTCTACTTCCATCATCCGTGTACTACAAGAATTGGGTGTAAATCCAGGACAACTAATTGCGGCAGGAAGAAGTTACTATGTTCCATTGGTAGAAAACGATACTGCTGAGAATAGAGCGACCAACAGACGTACGCGTATTGTAGTGTTACCAAAAATCGATCAGTTCTACGATATGATTGAAAAAGAAATGAAAAACCTTTCAGCAGAAGGAAAATAAGATAGTTTTAGATAACTAAAATGGAAAAGCGTTCAGGATATTGTTCTTGAATGCTTTTTTGTTTGTGGATTTGTTGGTTTGTGGATTTGTGGATTTGTTTATTCGTTAATTTGAAAATGTACCAATTTACTAATCGAAATTCATACTAAGATACAAAACTACCAAAATACCAACCTGCTAACAGCAAAGCGATACTTTTCTCAATGTAGCAATTTGATAATTTAAAAATGTACCGATGTGCTAATTGTAAATTCATATTGAAATACGAAACTACCAAAATACCAAGATACCAAAATACTAAAAGGCAAAGCCGATACTTCTCTCAATGTAGCAATTTGATAATTTGAAAATGTACCAATGTGCTAATTGTAAATTCATATTGAAATACGAAACTACCAAACTACCAAGATACCAAAATACTAAAAGGCAAAGCCGATACTTCTCTCAATGTAGCAATTTGATAATTTGAAAATGTACCAAGTGCTAATCGAAATTCATACTAAAATACCAAAATACTAATAGCAAAGCGATACCAAAAGGCAAAGCCAATACTAAAGCGCTAGCGTATCTAAAAACGAAGCGAGTCTAACATCTAACAGCGAAAGCGGTCTAAAAGCAAAGCGAGTCTACAAAGAAATACTCTGCGGATGCTGAATGCGATTCTCAGGATCAAGTTGTTTTTTGATAGCTTTCAATTCTGGAAGATACTTTCCGTAATACGCCGTTTCGAAATCTTTAAAGTTAATGTCGGGATAATTGCGATAATGCGCGCGAATTCCGTGTTTGTAGAAACGATCTTGTACTGCTTGAAATGCCGCTAATCGACTCGCCTCTTGGGAAGGTTTATCCCAATACGTCTGCAATTCTGAAAGATACGGATAGCTTCTGTGCGGATATACCGAACGTTTTTCGGAAGCAGCGGAATTGATATTTCCACCAAGCGTATTCACTTGATAAATCAAGCCATTTGAGGAGATGACTTTGGAAATAACATCGTCAATGCAACCTTCAATTTCTGCAAAATCTTTGTACAATCCTGCGCAAGCGTTTTTAAAATAAATCGGATGTTGCACGCCGTAAAAAGTTTGCAATGCTTTTGCCAACGGACGTTTATCACCGATAGTCGCTTTATCAGAAATGGCTTTGAGTGCGTTGTACATCTCTAGTACGCCTTGATTGTCTTTTGAATAATTTGTAATCAGAACGGTTAAGGTTTTTCCATTCAATACAAAAGCTGAAAAAGCCGTTTTTGGGAGCTTTTCGGTGTACTGAAACCATGTTTGCAATAAGTTTTTTGCTCTGGCAGTATCCAATTTATACGCTTTACAACGATACGCTTGAAAGAATGTCGGTGCTTGATAGGTTCTAAATTTCATCTTCGTGACAATTCCGAAGTTTCCATTTCCGCCACCTTTACACGCTTTTAATATTGGGGAATTGCCACTTTCATGACGCACTTTTCCTTGTCCGTCTACAATCGTAATGGCTTGTAAACTATCACAAGTCAACCCATATTTGCGACTGAAAAAGCCATAACCACCACCGAGTGCCAATCCTGCGATTCCCACCGTAGCGCAAGAGCCTGACGGTACAATGCGCTGTTTGGGCAACATTTCATCGTAGAGTTCTTTTAGAATACAACCTGTTTCGACCGTCAAACTATGATCGGGTGTCCACTCCATTTTTTTCATAGCGGAAACGTCTACGACCAAACCGTCGTTCGTACTTGAAAATCCCTCAAAACTATGTCCGCCACTTTTTACGACTACTTTTAAATCTTTCAAATTGGCAAACTGTACAGCATCTACCACGCCTTGTGTGTTGAAACATTGTGCAATATATGTCGGCGATTGTTGGAAACGCTTGTTGAATCGCACGGTGAGTTCTTGGTATTCTGCGTCTGCTTTTTGGTAGAGTTTTATATTTTCGGGAAGCAACTCTGGCATTATTGGAGCTGCTTTCTTTTTCGCATTTTTTTGAGTAGATGAATCTTTTTTAGGATCATCTGCACAGGAAAAAATGGTATAGCCAATTCCTCCTAAAACGACCAATTTAGCAAAGTCTCTTCTGTTGTAATTTGACATTATTTGAAAATTTTACGTTCGTTCAACGCTTTGTGATATTTGGCTGCATTGATCTCATGTTGACGATTCGTTTTAGCAAAGTTTGAATAGCCTGAGAAGTCTTCTTTCGCACAGAAAAAGATATAATCGTGCTTTTCATAATTCAATACGGCATCAATATATTGCACAGAAGGAATGTAAATCGGTCCTGGAGGCAAACCTCTGTTTTTATAAGTGTTATAGGGCGAATCCATTTCTTTATGCTTGTTTAAGACTCTTTTGATCGTAAAATCGCCTAAAATCCACACCAACGTCGGATCAGCATCTAGTGGAATTCCTCGTTCCAAGCGGTTTACATAAACTCCTGCTATTTTCGGGGCTTCATCCATCTTAATAGTTTCACACGCTACAATTGACGCAAGTACAGACACTTCTGTTTGTGATAAATTAAGCTTTTTCGCTTTTGCTTTGCGTTCAGGTGTCCAAAAACGTTTGTATTCCTTCGCAAGTTTCGCAATTAATTCTTCTACAGAAATATCCCAATACACATTGTACGTATTCGGAATAAACATCGTATTGATCGTCGTTGGTGTAAAACCGTATTTGCTTGTAAATTTTTCGTCCAGAATCAATTGTAGAATATCTTCCGCAGATAATTCCACCGTAGCCGCAATTTTTTCCGCTAAATCTATTTTCGTTCTGGCATTGTTAAAAGTAACTTTTGTTTCTTTTTCTCCATTTCCTTGGCGCAAATCTTCCACAATTTTGCTGTACGCCACATTTTCAGGAAATACATATTTTCCAGCTTCCAACGTTCCTTCTTTTAGATTTCGAAGTGCTGCATATTCTTGAAACTTCTCGGTATCTTCT
This sequence comes from Bacteroidota bacterium, assembly GCA_039026955.1. GTDB lineage: Bacteria > Bacteroidota > Bacteroidia > Flavobacteriales > Flavobacteriaceae > Kordia. The sequence goes on along the minus strand of JBCCLH010000015.1, from coordinate 17,654 downwards.
ATGATTCCTTTTGATTGTAAATCGTTCAACACGTCAGCAAATGTAGCGCCTGTAGGCACATAAAATGCAATTTTTTCGACATTGGTAGCTGTTGTTTTTCCGAAGAAATACATGGAAGCTTTTGGATAAAAGTATATACCTGCTGCAATGGCAGCAACGACTAACAACAATCCTATAATTTTTATTTTTTTCATAAATATGCGCTAATCAATTTTATAAAATGATATCAATATCACCTTTTCCTTCACGAATAATTTCGGGTTCATAGCCTGACAGATCAATAATGGTAGAAGCCACATTGTCTCCATAGCCGCCGTCAATTACGGCATCAACCAAGTTATCCCACTTTTCCCAGATCAATTCTGGATCGGTTGTATATTCAATAATATCATCTTCATCACGAATGGATGTTGATACAATAGGATTTCCCAACTCACGTACCAAAGTTCTCACGATATTATTATCTGGCACACGAATTCCGACCGTTTTTTTCTTTTTAAATGCTTTTGGCAGACTGTTGTTTCCCGCAAGTATAAACGTATACGGACCTGGCAATGCTTTTTTTAGAATTTTATACGTTCGTGTATCAATCTGACGGATGTAATCGCTGATATGGCTTAAATCGTTACAGATAAATGAGAATTTTGCCTTTTCAAGCTTTACACCTTTTATTTTTGCGATGCGTTCCAAAGCGCGTGTATTCGTAATATCGCAACCCAAACCATATACCGTATCCGTCGGGTAAATCACCAAACCACCATTTCGGAGAATGTTCACCACTTTTTGAATCTCTCTTGGATTCGGATTTTCATCATATAATTTGATAAATTCAGCCATACTATACCTGTAATTCGGTCTTACAAAAGTAATTGATTTTTCATAATTATACGTATTTCTACACGAATCTGCATATTGATTATAAAATCGTCTAAAGATTAGCACATTCCTAAAAAATTAACAGTTTAATATTTTATGAAATCTACATTTTAGCTGAGCATTTGAGACATTATTTTCATAAGATTTCATTTTATACTTTATACGTAAATCTGCATATGTTAAATAAGGCAATACCGTAAACACATTGATTTTGAATTACTTAACTTTAATAAAAAAACTTATGTTATGTTAAAATCAATTTTAAATTTACAAGGCGCTTCTGTATTAGAGAAGAAGCAACAAAAAGAAATTAATGGTGGAATTGTTCCTATTAGTTCAAATGTGTGTACAAATAGTACGCAAGGACAACTTTGTGGACCGCCACACTGCCCAGGAAGATGCGGACGTTTTAATGGTGAACCCTATTGTTGGCCATTTTAATCATTATACGAATTTTGCTGGAGTGAACACAAGCTCCAGCAACTTTTCCCATATACTTTTCACATACTACAAAAAGCTGATTTCCTGTCAGTTTCCCCTTAATATCAAGTCGTCAAATTTTAAGTGAAAATTAAGAGTCATGCACACTTTTTTTTAAGATATTGCGTTATCATTAGCATAAAATCGTTGTTATGAAAAAATCGTTGTATCTCCTTGTTCTGTGTGTCTTTGTCTTTTTGAATTATTCCTGTAGTTCTGACAGTTCAGATGTAATCATTGCACCAACGCCAAACAATCCTGAAACTGTGGTAGCTACTACCATGTTAGATGTTTCGTATGGTAGCGATGAAGATCAAAAATACGATTTGTACTTACCACAAAATAGAACCTTGGATACCAAAGTGATCATTTTAGTTCATGGCGGAAGTTGGATTGGCGGAGATAAGGCGGATATGAGCAATTTTGTAGAGCTGATTCAAGTCAATTTACCACAATATGCGATTGTCAATATCAATTATCGCTTAGCGACGATTACCACGCCTCCATTTCCAATGCAATTAGACGATATTACTGCTGTTATCAACGATTTAAAGGCACGTAATGAAGAATATGTTATTTCAGAAGATTACGCCTTTTTAGGAACAAGTGCTGGCGGACATTTATCGCTTTTATGGAGTTATGCGTATGACACACAAGGTGATGTGAATATGGTGGCTAGCATTGTAGGTCCAACAAATTTAGCCGATGAGGCATACTTAAATAGTAACGATCCAGAGATTCAACAATCATTTGCGATATTTGGTTCGCTAGTGGATACTGAGTTTTTGGAAACCTATAGTCCGTTTCATCAAGTTACCAATGCGGCGCCTCCGACTGCGTTATTTTATGGCGGACAAGATCCTTTGATTCCAAATTCGCAAGGAAACGACTTAAGTGATCGTCTGACAACACTAGGCGTAACGCATGAATTTACATTTTACCCAGAAGAAGGTCACGGCTGGGGCGGACAGAATGCTATTGATACTTGGAATAAGATTTTGGCTTTTGTGGGTGAGCATCATTAGGTGTTGGGTGTTGGGTCGCTCTGCTCCTGTTGTCGGTTGTGGGTTGTGAGTTGTGAGTTGTGAGTTGTGAGTTTAGAGAAATTATTTTTTGAAACTTCTCAATACTAATATCTAAGAGCTATAAAATACTTTTTCATTTTATATTTTACGGTTTTTTATTTTACATTTTGAACTTCGTTTGTTGTGCGTTTGTCGCTGCGCTCTGTTGTCGGTTGTGGGTTGTTTTCAATTTAAAATTTAGCATTCATAATTTAAAACTTCACCGTTTAAACACCTAAACTTATAAACTCATAAACAAGAAAAAGCGCTAGATTATCAAATATAATCTAGCGCTTTTTTTACTCATAAATTACTAACAATTCTACTTCGCGTGCTGCTTTTGTGAGTTGTAAACCTATGCTGGCTAATTCTTTTTTAAAAGAACCTTTTTGCTGCGGATCAAAAACAAAATCAATATCCAATAACTCAGCATAGTTTGTTTCATCTACGACTGGAACTGGTGCTTCATTTTCTATATACTCTGCGAAATCGCTGATAGGTATCTTTTTCGCGTGAAATTCATAACCTCTGTATTCCAAACTTCGTTCTGAAGCTTTTGATTTTAGTGCTTTTAATTTTGATATGTCCATAACACTCAAAACATACACAGGAATCGTACGTTTTTCAAGTTTTGTTTTCAACGGAAATGTTTCTTCCAACTTTTTGATTCCCAATGCATACATACTTCCATCCGCCTCTTTTGTGATGATATCCAAACAATATTTGTTTTTAGGATCTTTGTATGAATATTTTTCTTCATCAATTTCAAGAACAGTTCTATTGTATGATTTTTGGTGTAAGTTTCTGTACATACTAGGAATCGGTTGATTAATGATGGTAAGTCGTCTTCCTTTAAACACTGTGTCCTGTACATATCCTCTAGAATACGAGGAAACACCTTCAAATCCTCCTTTTAGCAATACACGCGCTGCATTTGGATCTTCTACAGGAAATGGATCTGTGCTGTAATCAAATGTCGTATTTTCGTATTTATAGGGTAATTTTATTGACTTCCCAGCTTTTATAGTTTGGATGACTTCTTTCGTGATGTTATCTGTTGCTGTAATTGCTACTATTTTTCCTTCCGAATCTATAATGATAGCATGTGATAATATGCGATATGGAAATAAGTTTTCTAATTGTGTTGTTTGAAAACCATACCAAACTTTTGAAGGTGTATTGCTAATAAATCGCTGCAAACGTTCTGGTTTCTCTTCTCCAAGTCCAATCACTTGTATATCATTTGGGAACTCCTCTTGTAATTGTATCAAGTTTTTCATTGCAGGAATGCACGGTCCGCACCAAGTTGCCCAAAAATCGAGAATCACAATCTTGCCTTTTAGTGAAGCTAATGAGACATTTGCATCTTTCATGTTTAACAAATTAGAGAATTCAATATGAGGCACTTTATCACCAATTTTCAGTGCTGTTTGGGCATAGGTCGTGCTAGTCAACGCGAGAAGCATCAACCCAAATATGGCTAGTTTTTTCATGAATTTCTACTGGGCTATTTGTTATAAAAAAAGGTTACAAAACCATGCACAATATCGAGTTTGAAGAAGTTTTTTCGAGTTTCTTCATCGTCTTTTCCACGGGAGAGGATTTTTGATTTTGTGCCGTCGCGACTGGGTTGTACGACTGTTTTTACATTGCCATCGGTTAATATAGCATTGTTTCCGTAGGCTTCCATATAAAACTTTTGATTTTTTGTAGTGTATAACTTTATATCGGAATACTCACAAAACATATCGATCGACTTGAAATTAGACCCTAAATTGTAAAAGAAAAATTTACTTTTAAAATCTTTGAATCTTACATTTTCCTTGATTTCTCCGATGTCAATTTTTGAGAATTCTGTTTCCAAAGCTATGTTTGCAATCTCTCCTATCAAGCCTCTAGTGACGTTTCTAAGCATCAATTGTCCGCCTGTAATCTTTTTTACTTTAAGATTTCCATTTACAAAACTGAACATGTTTTTTTCATTGCTCAATTCTTCCGCTTTTACAGTACTTTCTTTAAAAGAGCCACGAATTGAATTTGAAATGATTCCTTCAAAAGTAACACTAGCATTTTCTGACATTATATCAATCTCCATATACTTCGGGACATAAATCTCATAGCTAGAACGAATGCTTTGGACACCTTTATGGTTACTGTTTTCCAAATCTTTTAAGGCTACTTGTGAATCTTCAAATATGACAAATCCGTTCATATCTTGCCATCCTTTCCCTGCGGCATCAATCTCTTTATTTATATTGGCGACAGATCTGTATTTATTAGGTTTACTATCGCTACTATCTAAAAAATTATCTAAGCGAATTTCTCCTAATTTTATGGTATATGCCAACCTTCCAATGGATGTTGGAGACCAATTTTCAATCTGCAAATACTGTGTATCGTCCATGGAAGATTGTATACGAGCGGATACCTCAATTTCATTTGAAATCTTTTCTATATCTTCTGGAGAATAATTCTTAAAGTTAACCGTAAAGTCGATTTTGACTTCATCTTTATTCCATGTTTTAAAAGTAACATCAATATTCCGTGTTTGAAATCTTAGTTGGGTCGTTTTATCTACTTCAAAGGTTCTTTCGTATTCCCTTTTCGTTTGTGCCATCAGTCCAAACGAACTGATTAACAGGATGATGATACTATTATATATTTTGCTGTTCATTTTTTAATCGTTTTAGATGTTGTTGAATTTCCTGCAGTAGCGTTAGGCGCATTTGCAAGTTTTGAATCATTTTTTCCAACGTAGTCAGGCTATTTTTTTCGACTAAAAACACTTTCTTTAATTCTTGATAAGACGCGTCTAAATTTTTCAAGCGTTCTTCGTACTTTTTGACTAAATAACCGTCGTTTGCTGTGAGTTGAAACGTTTCCCATTCTGAAGCAATATTTTGTAAATATTTGTCTTCAATCGCTTTCATTTCGGCAAATAACGAAGATTCTTCCTCTCCGTAATTTGCATAGATAAAAGCGCCAATTCCGACTACTAACACCAATGCTGCAGCAATGGCACGCCAGTAGTTGAATGAGGATTTTGATTGCAAAATCGTTTCGGTTGCTGTTAATTTTTCTAGAAATTCAGCGCGATGTCCTTTCGGTAACTTTGGTGTTTCCGTAGCAGCATCGTTATTGTTTAGTATGTCTTTAATATTGTTCATAATGATATTTTATGTTTAAAAAGATCATGTAGTATTTTCTTCAATTTTGTCTTCCCGCGCATCAATTGTGTGCGTGAAGTGCGAACTGGAATCTCTAAAATATCTGAGATTTCTTGGTGATCGTAGCCTTCAATCAAATACAATTGCACTACGTATTTGTATTTGTTGGGTAAGGTTTCTATTGCTTGAATAATGTCTTGTTTGGTGACGGTAAGGTCAATTTCCCAAGAATCTTCATCCACAATTGCTAAGGTTTGATCGTTCATTTCTTGATACACCAACGAGCGTTTCTTCAAAGTATCAATACACTGGTTGATTACGATTCGCTTCAACCAAGCTCCAAAAGCGACTTCTCCTTGGTATTGCGACAAGCGCGTAAATGCTTTCAAAAAGGCTTCTTGCATCACATCTTTGGCATCTTCCCGATTCGAAATGTATCGACACGCAATCACATACATTGCATCTGCATACAAATCGTAGAGCTTCATTTGGGCTTTCCGATTGCCTTGCTTACACTTTTTTAAAATTCCTGAATGCTTTCGGTTCATGAGTTTGGTTTGTGTTCTGTAATAAAGACGACACTATTTTTTGAGCGTTTCATTTTTGGAAAATTTTTTTAGATACGCTTCGCTTTTAGACATGTTAGAAACGCTTACGCTTTAGACTCGCTGTGCTATTAGAATGTTGGTCACGCTTTGCTTTGGTATCGGCTTTGCCTGTTGGACACGCTTCGCTTTAGTAGCGGCTTTGCCTTTTAGTATCTTGGTATTTTGGTAGTTTCGTATTTTAGTATGAATTTCGATTAGCACATTGGTACATTTTAAAATTATCAAATTGTTACATTGAGAAAAGTATCGGCTTCGCCTGTTATACAGGATTCGCATTAGTATCGCTAACGCTCTTGGTATTTTAATATTGTAGTTTGTGAGTGTTATTTGATGGCATTGATACATTAGTACATTTTCAAATTGGTATATTGATGAATTATTAGACTTGCTTTGCAGTTAGACTGTTTTGTATGTCTTTGCGAGAGTTTTTCATTTCGGCAAGCTCAATGAAAAACTAGTGGTAATCATTTTACTAAAATATTGATTTTACTTAGAAACAGACTACCACGTCATAAATTCCTCGTAGTGACGTTTCATAAATTAACGAATCCACAAATTAACATCTAAAAAAGAAACGTATCTAACAATCTAAAAGCGAAAGCAGTCTAACAACAAAGCAAGTCTAAAAGATTTCACTCGAAGTGACGCTTAGTAAAAACAAAAAATATGTCGTAATTTCGTCTTTAAAGTTTAAAATGCAAACATCGCTTGAGTTCAAAACCAAAACATACATCCGCTTTACATGAAAAAGACGGCGTTTCACAACCTGATTTTATCAGCAAAACTTCAGTAGCTTCCATCAAAAAAAATAGAAGAAAACAACCTTCTGTAGACGAATTGGTCGCTGGAATTTTGAATCAGGATAAAGTCGCGCTAAGTCGTGCAATTACTTTGGTTGAAAGCAAAAACACCAAACATCTGGCAAAAGCAACGGAGATTATTGAAAAGTGTTTGCCACATGCCAATAATTCAATCCGAATAGGAATTACAGGTGTCCCTGGTGTTGGAAAAAGTACCTTTATTGAAGCTTTTGGGAAGTATTTGACAAGTTTGGGCAAGAAAGTAGCAGTGTTGGCGGTAGATCCGAGCAGTTCTATTTCTAGCGGAAGCATTTTGGGTGATAAAACCCGTATGGAAGATTTGGTGAAAGATGAAAACGCTTTCATTCGTCCGTCTGCTTCTGGCGATTCGCTCGGTGGTGTCGCTCGAAAAACCCGTGAAACTATTATTTTGTGTGAAGCCTGTGGTTTTGATACGATTATTATTGAAACGGTTGGTGTGGGACAAAGCGAAACGGCGGTGCACAGCATGGTCGATTTCTTTTTGTTGTTGAAATTGGCTGGCGCTGGAGATGAATTGCAAGGCATCAAACGTGGCATTATTGAAATGGCAGACGCAATCGTGATCAATAAAGCTGATGGCGATAATGTAAAACGTGCACAAATGGCGCGAACGGAATTTAAACGTGCATTGCATCTCTATCCACAAAAAGCTTCCGAATGGCAACCTAAAGTCGTAACAGCTTCTGCCCTACAACAAAACGGTATTGACGACGTTTGGCAAATGATTTCCGCATTCCGCGAAAGCACTCAAAAGAATAATTATTTTGGAAATCATCGGAAACAGCAGAATCGTTTTTGGTTATTGCAAACTATTGAAGAGCGTTTGAAACATAATTTCTACACCAACGAAAAAGTAAAAAATGTCTTAGACGAATATTTGAATGCTACGGAAAATAGTACGATTTCCCCATTTACCGCGGCGCAGCAACTATTGAAATTGCTGTAAACATCATCGTTTCACATATTTGTAAAGACAGGCTTCAAAGCAAGGGTAACTTAAAATTAGCTCAGGACCTTGAATTTCAAAGTTAATAAAAAATGGCTCCTCACTACAATCATTTACTGTAATTATTCCTGTTTCTTCTGAATATATTGCTGAAAATTGTTCATTTAAATTACAAAAAGATTCATTAGAAGTTACCGTTTCTCCATTCGTTGAAAAAATTAAGATATTATCACTATTTATAGATCGAAATTCATCATTACCGTCGCCTATATCAAGTAAAACAGCAGCTAATTGCCAGGTTCCAATTAAGTTTTCTATGGTTTCATCATTGGAACAGGAAATAACACAAATTAGCATCGCTAGTAGAGGTAAAATTTTTTTCATGGAAAATAGTAAGTTATCTTTTATGTGTAGATACAGAAAGAAAGATTTGGTTGCGTTGTTGCATAAAAAGAGGCTGTCTAAAAAGTACAGATTTCGTCAAACCGAACTTGATTCGGTTTCTCATAACAATTGATAATCAGTGTAATGAGATTCTGAGTCAAGCTCAGAATGACGCTTACAAAGACTTTTTAGACAGCCTCGTTATCTAATGCATACTATTTATGTTGATTACCATTCACACTCTTCAATAGTGCGATCGTTACATGCTTCTGAATTGCAGTCACAAAATGACTGATCGGAAGTACGACAATTGAAATTTTCTAGCGTATCAGTTCCAGCACTTGAACCTCCAGTTAGGCGATTTTCAAATAAATTTGAGATTGATTTTTTGTTCAATCGTAAGGTTTGTAAACTTTTCTTTTTCATGATATAGTTTTTTAGTTTATTATAAAAATAAAGAAATGATTTACAATAGGTTATGAGTTTAATAAATGATTAACACTGTTTACGATGGAATACATTCACGTCAGCTTATGATTCGATTTTTTATATTTTATGGGATATCGAATCAAGTTCGGTATGACGAAATCCTAATCCATTTTTCATATCAATTATCAAATTAATACATTTTCAAATTAACAAATTAGATCCTCAAGCATATTTTTTCACAAGAAACTGTCGCAATTTAAAAATCATCGTTCCATAAATTGCACCGACAATCGCTCCTGTGACCACGTCTCCAGGGAAATGTACGCCAATGTAAATTCGGCTGTAGCCTACAAATGCTGCCCAAATTAGGAGAAAAGGAAAGATATATTTGAAATGATTTCGCAAAACCAATCCGATGTAGACTGCCAATGCCATCGCATTTGACGCATGTCCAGAAAAATACCCAAAAGCGCCGCCGCACGAATCTTTTACCAAACGCATGTGTTCCATTAAATCTTCTGTGTAACAAGGTCGTGGACGCAAAAAGAGCGTCTTTTTAAAGAGGTTTGCGGTTTGATCGGTAATTGTAATCAACAACGCCACTAAAATCAACGTAAAGAGGATTTCTTTCTTTTTGTGTGTTTTGAGGATGAGCACTAATAAAACTGCATATAGCGGAATCGCGTAGTATTTGTTTGTGATAAACATCCAAAAACTATCCCAAGTTGGCGTTCCGAGTCCGTTGAGAAATAGAAAAACTTCTTTGTCAAATTGTATCAGTTGATCGATCATGGCAGCATTTTAATCTTCATAACGTTCCAATTCGCGATCGTAGAAATCATTCGCAGCTTGAAACAGATTTTCAGCTTCGGCAGCTAGTTCTTTTTCATCTTCTTTGGCAAATTCTTCCAGCCATTCTACTTCGTCATTTTCTAGATTGATGATGAATCGCGGGAATTCGGTATGCATGATAAAAATCGCGTTCGGATAATCGGTATTATCGCCTAATAAAAATTTAGGAAGCTCCATGAGTCTCTTTATTGATAAGTTTTTTTGATAAATAATTGAATCTAATATACAATAATATTGCAGAAGTCGTCAATCCTGCCAACAAACCAATCCAGATTCCTGAACTTTTGTATTCAGTGTGTAATCCGAGATAATATGATGTTGGAAAACCAACAACCCAATACGCAATAAAGGTAATCAACGTTGGAATTTTCACGTCTTGTAATCCGCGTAAAACACCTAAACCAACGACTTGTATTCCGTCAGAGATTTGAAAAAATGCAGCGACTAACAATAATTTCGCTGCTGTGGCGATTACTTCTTGATTGTCCAACAAATTCGTCATATTCGCTTCGTTCACATACAATGTTGGAAACCAATTGTTAAAGAGCATGAATACAATCGCGAAGAAAATATCTATAATCAACACCAACAAAAACAGTGATAAAGCAATACGGCGCAATTCCGAAAACTGCTTCAACCCTTTCTGATTTCCCACACGAATCGTTGCTGTTACACTGAGTCCCATCGCAACCATAAAAGTCATGGATGATAAGTTCAACGCAATTTGATTCGCCGCTTGTGCATTCTTTCCTAAAATACCAGACAACCAAATAGCCGCGGTAAAAATCGCGACTTCAAACAACATTTGCAACGATGATGGAAAGCCTAACGAAATGATCTTTTTTAGGACAGATTTCTGAATGTTTTTAAAATTGAAATTGGTCACATAGTTTTCAAATTTCTGCTTGTAACGCAACAATCCCCAAATAAAGCCTAGCATGATGATTCTGGATGCCAACGTTCCAATTGCTGCGCCAATAATTCCCCATTTCGGAAAAATCCAAATACCGAAGATTAAAAAGTAATTGACAATCACATTCACCACATTTGCCAACAACGTTGCCCACATGGCGTATTTGGTTTGCGATAAACCATCTGTAAATTGCTTGAAGGCTTGAAACATGATCAACGGAATCAACGAAACGGCGACTAAGTTTAAATATGGCATTGCGAGTTCTACAACTTCGTCAGGTTGTTTCATTTCATACATGAGCGGTTTGGCAAGCATCACGCCTAAAAACACAATGATTCCGATAAGAGTGCAGAGAATCAGACCGTGTTTGAGTGCATTTTTTACATTTGCCTTGTTTCCCGCTGCATCTGCTTCTGCTACCAATGTGGTGATTGCGGTAGAAAATCCAATTCCGATCGACATGGCAATGAACAAAAAACTATTTCCTAAAGACACTGCGGCAAGTTCGGCAGTTCCGAGTTGTCCCACCATCGCATTATCTACAAAACCTACAAACGTATGTCCCAACATTCCTAAGATAATTGGAGACGCCAATTTGAAGTTATAGCGGAATTCTTTGGTGTAGTTTTGCAGGATCACAGGCTCGTTTTTTGACCTGGCAAATATAGTCCTCTTTTATGGGAAACACGCAGACTTTTCAGCCATTTTATCCTTTCTGTTTTATAAATTAAACAGCTCGTTTTTTAAAACAGCGACACAAGCACTTTTTTCTCATAGTGTGTCCTAGTACTTTTGAAATATCATAAATAAATGTGAGTGGCTTAATACGATATTCTATTTATGTCAAATTATTAACTTAAAAACTTAAAAGCATGAAAAAAAACATTTTAAACATTAAAGGTGCTTCTGTGATTTCAAAAGAAACACAAAGCCAAATTAATGGAGGATTTTTAAAAGAAGATAAAGATTTTGATTTATCAAAGTGTGGATGTGACTGTGCAGGTCGTGTAACAGGTCCTTTCTACTGCCATATTCATATTGCATGTTTACAAGTATACACTTGTGATGATAGTCAAACAAGCTAAAAAATTAAATCAATTTACAAGTAATTATTAAATGATATAGTTATCATAAGCAACTATATTTAGGGGAAAAGAAAGGCTTCTGAACTATTTCATGAAGCCTTTTTGATATATAAATGGTGTGACCTGAAAAACCAAAATAGAGTAAGGATTAACTAATACCTCTTTACATTTAAATTGGTATAAAAACTATAAATCATGAGTAAAATCTTAAACATTAAAGGAGCAACAGAAATTTCAAAGTCAGAACAAAGTCAAATTAATGGTGGTTTTGGCTACGATTTGTCATTATGCGGATGTGACTGTGCAGCACGTGTTACAGGTCCAAAGTATTGTCCATGGTTCATTGCATGTCCAGATGTATACACTTGCGATGATCTAACTTCTGCTATTTAAGAAAAGGCATTTGTAAAATTGAAGGCTTCTGATGATTTCACGAAGCCTTTTTTGTTTTTCAACCGTTTTTATCTGTTCAATTTATAAAACAACCAACCGTAATTTTTAAAACAGAAGAAGTACTCCTTTTCTTCCCGCAAAACAGTATGTACTTTTAATGGTGAAAAATGGTGTTACCTGAAAAACCAAAACAGAGTAGGGATTAACTGAAACAACTATAATCATGAGTAAAATTTTAAACATTAAAGGAGCCACTAAAATTTCAAAAACGGAACAAAGTCAGATTAATGGTGGACTTAGTATTGGATACGATATTTCTAAATGCGGATGTGACTGTGCAGGACGTGTAACAGGTCCAAAATATTGTCCTTGGATCATGGCGTGTCTGCAAGTATACACTTGCGATGATATTATATAATTGGGTTACAATATAAAAGTGACTAGAATTTATAAGTAGCTTGTTATAAGAAACAAAAGGTCGTCTAAAAAGTACAGGTTTCGTCAAACCGAACTTGACTCAGAATGACGACTGTAGAGACTTTTTAGACAGTCTCTTTTAAGTTGTAAATAACTATTTACAGCAACTTTTATCTGTTCAATTTATAAAACGAAACCGATTTCTTTTTTCTTGTGATGAAACTGTACGTAAATTTATTTTGAAAATTACTTAAAAACCAAAATAGAGTATAAATTAACCAAAAATTACATAATCATGAGTAAAATTTTAAACATTAAAGGAGCAACTAAAATTTCAAAAGCTGAACAAAGTCAAATCAATGGTGGTTTTGATATTGTATACGATATATCCAAGTGCGGGTGTGACTGCGCTGGACGTGTAACAGGACCAAAATACTGTATATGGATTATTGCTTGTCCACAAATATATACCTGTGACGACGTAACGTTTTAATTTTTTTACCTAAAAGAAAAAGGCTTCTTGATTGATTGCAAGAAGCCTTTAAATAGCTATTTTATTTTTGATTATTACGTCTCAGCGTCTTCACAACTGCCGTCATAGGAAGCGGTTTGTGTACGACCTGCTCTGCTAGGCGGTCTTGATTCTTCTGGTGTACACTGATGCGTAATTTGTTGTTGTGTTCCTCTTCCAACAATAGAATGTACATTTATTTTGGCGATTTTTATTTTGCTAAATCGTAGTAGTCTTTGCTTCGTTTTCATTTTAAGTATATTTATTAGTTTTATTCAAGATACGTAACTACCTGTTACAAGTGTTATAAAAAGTCTTGCCATTTTATAAATTGAACACACTTTTTTAACGAATCTTTTTTAGGTAAGTAGATGGGTTTTCGCCTGTTTTCGCTTTGAATGCTCTTGAAAAAGATCCGTGGCTTTTGTAACCAACTTCCTTTGCTATTGCTTTGATGGTATACATACGAAATTTCTTATCATTCGCCAATCGGTTGAGCGTGTAGTGAATGCGAAGATTGTTGAGATATTCCGTAAAGGTCATTTTCTTGTGCGCATTTAAAATAGTCGATAAATAGGTCGTATTCGTCTCAATCTTTTTGGCTGTTGCATAGAGATTGTATTTTGGATTGAGATAGAATTCTTGTTCTTCCAGATTTTTTAATTTTTGTAGAATTTCATCTACCGTTTTATCGCTTTTAATTCCAGTCTGAGAGATCGGTTTCTCTTTTTTAGGAATTATGTTTTCTCCTTTTGATTTTTCTGTTGGAATTGCCGCTACAGCGGGAACTAGCTTTCTTTTGGTAAATTGTTGATACAATAAAAATCCAAAGATGCCAATCACAGCAATCGCACTAATTAAAAAAATAGTAAAACGCTTTTCGTCTTTTTGTTGTTGTGCCGCAAATTTATTTTTAATCTTTTCGATTTCGTATTGTGTGGTGGTTTGAAATACCGTTGATTTATCTTGTTTTGCAGCAATCTGTTTTTGAACGTCGGTCGATATTTGTCGGTACTTTGATTCGTTCTCAAACTGTTTGATGCTTTTAAAAACATCTGCTTTTAATACCATCGCATCGTAATAATCTGTTTCCAGCAGAAAATCTTGTGTGTACCGTGTTTCTAATTCGCTTAACACCGCCAACGCTTCAGAAGCTTCTCCTTTTTGAAAATGATAATTAGCCAACAAATACATGATTTTAGAAAGTTGCATTTCATTTTCTAAATCTGTAAAAATTGCCTTGGAAGCCGTCAGATTTTCATAAGCTTCATCATATGCACCTGTAGCAGTATTGGTTTTTCCTTTTAATTCAAACAAATAGGCTTTGCCCTCAATATCTTTGTAATAATCGGCGATAATAATTCCTTTATCGATGTAATGCATGGCAGAATCATGTAGTTTTTCAGCTTGATACGCTTTCGCTAAAAACATATGATAACTGATATAATCCAACACATAATTGATGGAATCTTTTTCTATCAATTGCTTAGTTTCAATAGTATTGATGGCTTCTTTGAAGCTTTTTTTCGCTTCGTCAAAATTGTTCAAATCCAGACTCAAAATCCCCATATTCCCATTGATATTGATCAACTGCATGGTACGATTGTTTCGTTGTGCCACTTCGTACGTATCTAACAATATTTCGCCTGCTTTGTGATTATTTCCTAATTCAATTTCAGCAGTAGCCATCGCCATTTTTGTCTGCACATAACGCGCGCTATCAGCATCATCTGAAATATGCAGTAGTGCTTTTTCATACTCAGACATTGCATCTTTGTAAATACCTCTACTTTGGTAAAAGGAACCTAAATAAAAATACGCACGGTAGGTATGTACAGAATCGTTAAAGGTAGTTGCTTTGTGAAAATACTCCATTCGAAGTTGCATCATGGAATCTGTTTCAATTCCCTGATAATTTAAGACCGCTTCTTCAGCTTCTTCCAAAATCTTCGTCATATTGTTTACTTCCGAATTCGAAGTCGCATCCCCACACGCATAGAGCAGACATAGCAGGAGATAATATGGTAAAAAACGATTCATCATGAAGTAGGTATATTCATTGGAAAAATATACTTTTTTTAAAAATATATCAAAACTAATCAGCTACTTTTTTAAAATAGCTGGCAATCATCTACATACTACAATTTGGCAGGAATTTTTATAGGGAATCAGTGGCTTTTCATTCAGAAAATACCACATTTACAATTATTACGTATTGCAAGTTAGACCATATTTAGCACAATTAAAAACTACTCGGCAAGAAAAGAAACAACATTCGCTTCGATTCGGTCTAAAATGTTAGAAACATCTGCTTTTTCAAAGGTGTCACCTGTAATATTTTCGTATAATTCAATATAACGGTCGGAAACTGAATTGATATATGCATCACTCATAAAAGGTACTTCCTGACCTTCTTTTCCTTGAAAACCATTGCTAATTAACCACTGACGTACAAATTCTTTGGACAACTGCTTTTGCGGTTCTTGTTTGGCTTGCAATTCTTCGTAGGTGTCTGCGTAGAAATAACGAGAAGAATCTGGTGTGTGAATTTCATCAATCAACACGATGTTACCATCTTTTGTCTTTCCGAATTCGTATTTGGTGTCTACCAAAATCAATCCGCGTTCTTGGGCAATTTTGGTACCTTCTGCAAACAATAATCTCGTATAGTTTTCTAATTGAATGTAATCTTCTTCAGAAACAATTCCGCGTGCGAGAATATCTTCACGAGAAATATCTTCATCATGTGCGCCCATTTCAGCTTTCGTTGCTGGTGTAATAATTGGGGAAGGAAACTTATCATTTTCAATCATACCTTCTGGCATTTCCACACCACACAACATCCGTTTTCCCGCTTTATACTCACGTGCTGCATGACCCGATAAATACCCACGAATCACCATTTCCACTTTAAAAGGCTCGCAATGATGTCCAATCGCTACATTCGGATCAGGAGTGGCAATCAACCAATTTGGCACCAAATGTTCCGTAGCTTTCATCATTTTCGTCGCAATCTGATTTAAGATTTGACCTTTAAACGGAATTCCTTTCGGCATCACTACATCAAACGCAGACAAACGATCGGTGGCAATCATCACTAAAAGATCATCATTAATCGTATATACTTCGCGGACTTTTCCTGTGTATTTTGCGGTTTGGTTTGGGAAATTGAAATTGGTGGATGTTATGGTATTGCTCATTTTTTTGGTCTTGGGTCTTTGGTGTTGGGTTTTTGGTTGCTTGTTGTCTGTTGTCAGTTGTCAGTAAGTTTCGATTTAACATTTAAAGTTTAGCATTTAACATTTTGCTTCATTAGTGGTCAGTTGGTCGCTGCGCTCCGTTGTGGGTTGGTTTCAATTCAACATTCAGCATTCAACATTTATAATTCAAATTGAGTTTTGATTCAAAAATAGACTTTTGTTAAAATGTTTGTTGGTTTGAACAACTCATAACTCATAACTCATAACTAAACTAACTATAAACTTCCATTTTCAAAGTACTTCTCGATACAATTTTCTGCGAAAATCACTCGAAGTGACGCTTTATATTCATATACTTTTGCTTCTATAGTCGCAGTTGTTCAATAAATAATAAGTTGATTTTGAACTATCTCAATTCTCAATACTCACATCTCAATACTGCTAGCATTAAACAGATGCTGAATCAAGTTCAGCATGACGTTCTATGAACGTCAATTCTGATGCTCCAAACTCTTATACGCTTCAATCACTTTCTTAACAAGTCTGTGACGTACAACATCTTTATCATCCAAATAAATCATTCCGATGCCTTTGATGTCTTTTAATACTAATAATGCTTCTTTTAGTCCAGAAATGACGCGTCTTGGCAAATCAATTTGTCCTGGATCGCCTGTGAGCATGAACTTTGCATTTTTTCCCATACGCGTTAAAAACATCTTCATTTGTGCATGGGTTGTGTTTTGTGCTTCATCCAAAATCACAAACGCATTATCTAACGTACGTCCACGCATAAAAGCCATGGGCGCAATTTGAATGGTGCCGTCTTCTATGTATTTGGCTAATTTTTCTGGCGGAATCATATCGCGCAACGCATCATATAACGGTTGCATATACGGATCGAGCTTTTCTTTTAAATCGCCTGGTAAAAATCCTAAACTTTCTCCAGCTTCTACCGCAGGACGCGTTAAAATGATACGTTTTACTTCTTTATTTTTCAACGCTCTGACTGCTAATGCAACGCCTGTGTAGGTTTTTCCCGTTCCCGCAGGACCAATCGCAAAAACCATATCGTTTTTATTCATGAGTTCCACCAACTTGCGCTGATTCGCTGTCATGGCTTTAATCAACTTTCCATTTGCGCCATGCACTAACACTTCTCCACTCGCTTCGGAAGTAGCATAATCTTTAGAACTTTCGCTCGTGAGTACACGTTCAATGACATTTTCGTCAATTTTATTGTACTTCGCAAAATGCTCCATCAACATGGTTAAACGCTTGTCAAATTCTTCCAATAATGCTTCATCACCATAGGCTTTAATTTTATTTCCTCTAGCGACAATTTTAAGTTTCGGAAAGTATTTCTTAAGCAATTCTATATTGGTATTCTGATGACCAAAAAACTCTCTTGGACTGATCTCAGAAAGTTCAAAAATAATTTCGTTCAAAAGCGAGTCGTATTAAAGATTAGATTTCCGTTTTGTTTTTTT
>JBCCLH010000014.1:0-116603 GCA_039026955.1 Bacteroidota bacterium | reverse complement strand
GTTTAAAAATATTTCATCGAATTGGCAGACTTTAGACCAAAAAATTAACCAATTACCAAACCGTAAGAAAAAGTTATAGTTACAATAAATATAAATGGGATAGTATCATTCAGTTATGCGAAGACATCTTTAGGGACTTTAAAACGGTTAGGTATCCAACCAAGCAAGAACGTGAAAATGCTTGGCAAAGATTTTTCCATTTAAAAAACAATGTGTATCAAACAAAAAATAAACAACTCAAAGACCAGTCATCAATATATAGAAATGAGATAAAAAATAAGTTAGAATATGTAGACTATAATGAGGTTGGAGATGCTTTGGTTGCATTTATTACTCTTGGTATTATACAAACTACTGTTGAAGAAATGAGATCAAAAGGTCGAGAACTTCGTGATATAGGCAAGTACTTTAGTAGTGTAAAACATAATATGACCAAAGAGGATAAAGCAGAAATATTTGGGTGTTTGGTCAGAGTTCGTGAACACCATGATTCCTTTTGGGCTCAATACAAGAAAATATCACAGCAACAATATGAAAAGCGAAAGAATGATAACCAACGAGCTTGGAAAGAAAAACAACTTGCATGGGAAGAAAAAAAAGAAAAGAGCCGTAGAATAAAACAAAAAATAGAGCAGAACTTAGAGAAAAATAGAAGTGGTTTAAGAAAAGCAGAAGATGCCTTGGAACGCCACAAAGAAAGAAGAAGAAAATTAAAAGATGACATACGAAATGCTTACAACGATAATTGGCGTTCAAAAGCGGAAGGATGGCTTTATGAACTAGATAATAAGATTTCAGATATTGAAGCAAGTATTGATAGATATCATAGTTGGATTGATGAAGATAGCTCTAAGTTGGATAACTGGAATTAGTATTGACATCCATAAAAATAAATGCTACTCTGAAATCAGAGAAATTTAATGGATTGCCTTAACACATTTAAAATGGTGTGCTTGGGCAACCCATTAAATTAAGCACCATGAAAAATATTATAATTACCTCTGTACCCAATAAAAATCTAAAGAGATTTTACATTAATCCTGTTGATTTTAAACAAAATGACTTTTTAGAATCATTAATCTCAATAAAAGGAGTTCAAGATGTTTGTAGTATTGCATCAGAACTGTTTATAGTGATAGACGATACCATTTGTTGGGAGAATATTGAAACTCATATTTGTAAAATCATAAGTAATGATGAACCTTATCAAATCATATCAAAATCCTTATCTAAGCAGGACATTAAAAATTGGGAAGATTCATATCTATTATATTTAGAATCTTTTGATGAACTTTTAAAAGAATTTGAAACTGATTTGGAGATATAAAAGAATAGAAATCCAAGTTCCTAAGAACTTGGATTTTTTTAATGAAATATATTGAAGGGAATCCATACTCATTCAAAAATGGCTTACTCCTGTTTAATGTAAACCCTCGTTGCATTAATACCTTGGACAGTCATAATCCCACCAGAAACAGTAAAGTCCGCAGTGAAGCCAGTATCTTCGGTTAAAACACCATTGTTTCCGTCAAAAGTATAGGTGCCGTTTACAGGGATTTCTCCCTCATCAACAAAGGTAAAAGAGGCTGCCGAAGCAAAGGTGTAGATACCGTCATTGGTTTCTTGTCCTATCCATGTCGTTCCAATTAATGCATTGGTATCAGTTGGCGTGTCATCATCATTGCTACAAGCAATTAGTGATATGCTAAAAAGTGTAAGGAAAATAATTTTTTTCATGTCTATAAGTATTCGTTAATAAATATTATTGTATTTCATATTGTTCTTTAATCTCCGCAAAAGTCTCGTTAGTTTTCTTCTCCGTTCCAAACTTGAAGTTTCCTGTTTGAGTAATTACTAAGGTTACCTTGTCGTTGATAAATACTGATTTGAGATTTGAAATGCTGTACTTGCCACCTAATTCAGCACCTTTTGATGAACCGTTTTGAAATAAGATGGTATCATCTTGTTCACTGACTTTGTTCCATCCATCAGCAAAAAGGATAGACTTGAGCTTACTTTTACTTGCTTCAATGTTTTGATAAATCGGCAGATAGTAGGTGCCTTCATACGAGGTTTGTTTTCCGCCAACAAGGTAGCCGACACCGCAACTGTTGAGAGTTATAAATAGTGCCATACAGCCAAGGAGGATAGACATTGTTTGTTTCATAGGTTTTGGTTTTGTTGGTTAATACTCTTACAAACATAATAAAAATGTTTATATAAGTGGTAAATTATAAGTGGTAATTTAATTTATGTATAAATATCACTTTTACAGGTAATCAATACTACTCCTGTAATGGCTAAGAAAACACAACCTAAAGACCAAAAAGACCTTGATTCAAGAATTATAAAAATTGCTCAAAAATTAGAGCAAATCCGTAAAGAAAAAGGCTATACTTCTTATGAAAACTTTGCCATTGATAAGGGAATATCACGGATGCAGTATTGGCGTATGGAAACAGGAACAAATTTTACCTTCACAAGCTTTCTTAAAATTCTTGATGCTCATGGTTTGACACTAAGTGAATTTTTTTCTGATTTCGATAATTAAAAAAACTTATCCATAAAATACGGAAAACCGTAAGGGATAATAAAATAAAACCCAGTTCTTCGAAAAATTTAATCACGATGCTAGAATTAATAATTCAGGTAAAGGATCAAGTTGAACCAATAAAACATGATAATAATAAAGGAAATAGAAGTAAACAATTAAAGCCTAACAAAAAAATATTTAAAGAGAATAGGAATCAAGGGGGGCTATTACTGTTAATGAGTCTATATACCAATCATTGAAAACAATTTGCATTTACAGTTCTGTTTCAAATAAATTTTGAATAATAAGTAAAATTTACATTTCACATAAAAAATAATAGTAAAAAACTGTCTATTCTTGTAACTTTTTTATGCATCTTTAAATAAATAAGAAAACTTGACTTAAAATATGAAAAATGGGATTATTAGACAGACTTAAGAAAACTTTTTGGTATCAAATTTTATTTATCGCTTCCGTTTGTATAGGCGGTACTTACGGTGTGTTACAGTATTTTCATGGAAAGGAAATTAAACTAAAAGAAGAAATAATAAGGATTAAAGATGCAGAATTTCAGTTACAAGGGACGGAATACACTGTAAAGCTAACATCTAAAGATCTATATATCAATCAACTAAAAGACTCTATTTTAATATTTAAGAATCGGGTAAATCCGCCAATAAGAAGCACTAATAATTCTAACAGCCTTACTTCAGGAACAAATAAAATTTCAATAACCAATGAGCAAGTATCTAGAGAAAGTAATGTTTCAGAAAATGATAATAAAAGTTTTTCTTTTGAATTGTATGATACTCAAAGTTGTAATGATGTGATAAAACTATTTTATTCTTATGGAAAAAAGGTTACAGGTGTAGTACTTTTAGAATCAGAAGATAGAGAGAATATGGTTAAAATTTGGAATAAATTACAAAGTTCTTGTGGAGAAGCCTATTTAAAAAATAGTTTAGGGGACTCTTACAGACAATATCAACTTATAATGGAATCATGGTCAAAAAAATAGTTTACAGTTTAGTCTTAGTCTTAGTTTTTTTCTTTAATAGCTGTAAGCCTCTAGATCCAAAGGTTAAAAGAGTAAAAAGTAGGGCGACAGGTTGGTATATTAATAAACTAAAACGAGAGAAAGAAAGACTTGTTAAACAGAGAAAAAAAGCGGATTCTTTAAAAACCATACTTATTAAACTTGAGAATGACTTGACATTTTTAGATGATAGTACCAATGATGAAAACAATGAAAATGCTGAAAAGATTTTAAATCTTGAAATAGAAAAAGGTAAACTTCTTAGTCGAATATCAGATTTAAAAAAAGATATAGATGTCGATTCAAAAAAAATTAAGCAAACTGCTAAAATATTAAAGGGATATGTTGATAAAAATCCTACAAAAAAAGAATTTGCTGTTCTAGCCAAGGATTTAGAAGAATTAAGTATTCGTAATAACATTAATATTGATATTATTTTTGATTATGAAGCTAGGTTGAAACAAATTGATGACGCCATCAGTGATTTGATTGTCGAAGAATGTAAGCTGGGTAGAGTAATTTCAGAAGAAGTAATTCCTTTTGATTTTTATTTTGAAACAGGTAAGTGCATCACTACCTCTGACAATCCTGATTTTTTAGTTAAGTTTAGAAAAGAAATAAAAAGTACAGTTTCTGATTTTTTACTTCAATGCCCTAACATGAAAATCTATCTTACCATTACAATTGAAGGGTTCTCTGATTCTCAAAGATTTGGTACAAATTCAAAACAAAATAACTTACTTCTCTCAAAATGTAGAGCAGAAGCTGTTAAAGAGGCTCTAGCTTATGTTCGTAATGATGATTTGGTTAACACTAATTATGAAGTTGTAGGTTTAGGAGAGAAACTACCTTACCCAAATAAAAGATATAAACCGAAAGGTTCTAATGATCAAAGTAGAAGGATTTGTAAAATTAAAGCTGTATTAAAACCTGTACAAAATCCTTGAAAAACTTGAAAAACAGATTATTAATAACAGAATAGTATAAATCTTGAATTAAGACTTATTCCGAATTGCTTCAAGTTCCGCTAATCGACTTTTCATCTTTACGTCCTGCAACTTCTCTACGCGATCTTTTTCAATCATAGAATCAAGTATGATATTGACTACATTCTTGTTGTATTCTGACAGACCTTGAATCATCTCCAACTTTTGAGCAACTGAGCGATCCTTTATTTCAGTAGTTTGAAATAATTCCACTACGGTAACTTCCAATGCTTCTGCAATGCGAACAATAGAAGCGAGTCCAGGAGTTGACCCACCACGCTCTAAACGTGAATATGTCGGTGTGAGCATTCCCGCCTTTTCAGAGACATCTTGCTGACTCATGCCTTTTTCTTTACGGATACGTTTTATGTTAGCTAGTAATAGCTCTTTTGTTGCTTCCATAGTTAAACAATTTATCATCAAAATTATGATATTTTTCTATAAACATCAAATAACACAATTATTATTCATTTTAATAAACAATATTGTTTATATTTGATTGATATTTTTGTGTTATTTGATGTTAAACGAATACTTAGAATAATATGAATCAATTTGATACCTCAAATAAGAACCACTTTATCTTTACCACTGAGCGATTGGCATTCCATATCCTTGGCGGTTTGTCCTCCTTCGGATTAGATAGGCTTCGGGTAACGATCAAGGTACATCGAAACGAAGATGAGTTACACGCCTTACGCCACAACATTGATTTGTACAATGCCAACGGGGTTGAGAAGCTTGTTCGCAAGCTTGCAGAATTTTTGGAAGTCGGAACTTCGGTTATTCGCAGAGCCTTGCAGGAACTGATTGCCAAATTGGAACAGCACCGATTGGAACTGCTTGATCAAGTTGAACTAGACGAAGTTGAAGAATATCTGCTGTCTAAAAAGGAACGTCGCAGTGCAATGGATTTATTGAAATCAAACAACTTGCTTGAAAAGACCAACAAGCTCATTGGAAAAAGTGGTGTGATTGGTGAGGAGAATAATAGACTACTGATGTATCTAATCTTTACCTCACGCAAAATGAACAATCCGCTTCACTGCATTTCTTTTGGAAGTAGCGGTTCAGGAAAGACACACCTACAATCAAGTATTGCTGAACTGATTCCTCAAGAAGACAGATTAAGTCTCACCTCATTATCAAGTAATTCCTTTTACTATTTCAAGCGACATGAACTGAAACATAAATTAGTACTTATTGAAGATTTAGATGGTGCGGATGATGTCTTGTATCCACTTCGAGAATTACAAACCAAAAAGCGTATTACTAAGTCAGTGGTACAAAAAGGAACTGGCGGACAGGGAACTACCAAAAACTTAGTCGTTGAAGGACCCGTATCAGTTGCAGGATGTACCACCAAGGAAAGTATCTATGAAGATAATTCTAACCGTTCCTTTCTCCTCTACATTGATGAAAGCGAAGAACAGGATGAGCGTATTATGGATTATCAACGGAAGTTATCAGCAGGGAGAGTAGATATTGAACAGGAATTACAAGCAGAAGCGTTACTGCAAAATGTACAGCGACTCTTAAAACCCGTTCGAGTAATCAATCCTTTTGCAGAGGCACTCATCTTACCAAAGTCAGTATTTAAGCCGAGGCGAACTAACGCTCACTATCTGCAATTCATAGAAGCGGTTACCTTCTATCATCAACACCAACGTGAATCAAAGTTCGACTTGCACACTGGTGAAGAATATATTGAAACAACCTTGGAGGATATAAAGTATGCAAACCAACTACTTAAACCTATTCTGCTACGAAAGTCAGATAATTTAAACGGAGCAACACGTAGTTACTTTGAAAGGCTAAAAACATACTTAAACAAAAAGCAAGACAGCATATTTACCAACAGGGAAATTCGCAAAGAATTTAGAATGGCAGAAAGTACGCATCGTAGATATCAACTGGTATTACAAAAAGAAGGATATATCAAACGAAGAACCGATATACAGAGTGATTCGTTTGTGTATGAAATTGTAGACGTGGATGAGTTTGGAGAATTGGAAAATAGCATCAATTCAGCACTTAGTTTTTGCCTTGAAAAACTCGAAGAACAATGCAATTAAGTGTTTGCAAGCGGCGGCTCACCGCCTCCACCTCGCCACAGGTTCGCCACCTTGAAAGTGGCGAGGGTAACGATCAAATAGTCAAATAGTTGCGGGTAGCTCGCCACTGAAAACAAAATACAAAAGCTAGGTCGATAATCGACATTAGAAAATAATGCAGGACATCGTTAAGAATGAAAAAACTAGCACTCCAAAATAGTACGTTTATCACACTGTTAGCTTCATACAAGGAATGGCTCGAAATCCTTGGTTATGGCACAACAACGGCATACAACTTTCCAAACCATTTACGTGAGTTCTTTCATTATTTGGAACGAAAAGGACATACTGGAATTGCTACCATAAATACTCAAACTGTTACTGATTACTATGATTATCTATCACAGCGTGGCAATCAACGACGTGGTGGAAGTTTGAGTAAATCCTTTTTAAACAAACACCAACAAGCCTTAAAGAAATTCTTGGATTACCTTAAAGAACACAATACCAATGTAAATTTTGGCGTGCATTTAAAACAGGAGAAAGTAAGTTATCTAAACAATAAAACGATCCTTACGCAAATAGAAATCAAAGAACTTTTTGAAGCCTGTCAGTATACGCACATGGCTCCGTACTTTCAATCACGAGACAAAGCTATCTTGGTATTGTTATATAGCTGTGGACTTCGAAGAAACGAAGCGATGCATATTGATACTGAGGACATCTTGTTTCAGAAAGGACGTATCTATGTCAGAAAGGGAAAGAATTACAAAGAACGCTTTGTACCCATTAACAAATACAACTTGGAAATTCTTGAAGAATATGTATTTGAGCACCGCATGGAATTTGCAACTGACTATCAAACCGATGCACTCTTATTATCCTCACTTGGTAAACGGATGAATGATATGACCATGGCACTTAGATTGCAAACCATTGTTGAAACCACCCAAAATGAAGCGATTAAGGAAAAGAATATTACACTGCATACCTTACGTCACAGCATTGCAACACACCTGATGCAAAACAACGTTCCTATTGGTATGATTAGTTCTTTTCTCGGCCACTCATCACTTGAAAGCACACAGATATACACACACTTAGCTGATCCCTACGCACACAAACAACAAGTTTATGAATAACAAAACGCATTTACAGTACCTCAAAGAGAACGGATATTCCAAAGGAACAATTAAAACCTATGACGATACCAAGTCACAATTTACAGCTTGGTGTGAGTTAAAGGAATACAATCCACATAGTATTAGCTACCGACAATGTTTGGAATACGTCAAAAAATTGCAAACAGGGAAGCAAGGTAAACAGCTTAATCAATCTACCGTCAAGCACAAAGTTGGAGCATTAAAAATCTATTTCAATTATCTTATTGATCAGGAATTGCGGTTTGATAATCCTGTTCAGAATATCAACATACGCGGTGTAAAGCGAATGCTTAATCATAACTTACTTGAATTTGCTGAACTTGAAGACTTGTACTACAGCTATCCAACTCACAATATTGAATTTCCAAGTAGTCCTTCTGTTGCCATTCGCAACAAAGTCATCACAGGCTTTATCGTCTATCAAGGCATGAATACCACCGCCCTTAAATCACTTACCGTAGATCATGTTCATGTTGAAAAGGGAATTGTGTACATCCCTAGCACGCGAAAAACCAATGGACGAACACTGGAACTTAAATCACAGCAAATACTACCGCTTGTTCAATATCTCGAAAAACATCGAGAAATACTCCAAGAAGAACTACACAACTATTCACAATCTTTATTTCCCATCAACTCTGATCGCTTTGATATTATCAGGGTGCAACTCTACAAGAAGCTGAAACGTATCAATCACAAAATAGTCAGTCCAAAACAAGTGCGTGCATCAGTAATTACATACTGGTTATCTGAATACAACATTCGAGAAGTACAATACATGGCAGGACATCGTTATATTTCTTCAACAGAACGTTACCTGCAAGACGATCTTGAAAACTTACAGGAAGTTATTGAGAGTTTGCATCCGATAAATTAACTTATGATAAATGTGGAAATCCGCAATTTTATGTAGGTTTCTTTTTATTAACTTTGATAGTATTTCTTATTTGTTAAAAAATTGGTAAAACTATCGTATGCAAAAAAATAATTCAAGAGGTTCAGAGTGGAGAATATGGGACTTACATATTCATACTCCAAAATCAATTAAGCAAAATTATAATGATAATGAAGAGGGGTGGGAGAAATTCATTAGTTCTTTAGAAAACCTTCCAGCAGATGTTAAAGTAATTGGTATAACTGATTATTATTTTATCGATGGCTATGAAAAAGTAATGGATTATAAGTTGAATAAGAATAGATTAAAGAATATTGAGAAAATATTTCCAATTCTTGAATTTAGGGTTGATACTTTTGGAACTGCAAGTGAAAGTAGACTTCAAAAAATTAATTTACATATTCTTTTTGATATCAATGAAGCAGATTTACGTAATGAAATAAATAAAGTAAAAAGTGAATTTATTGGACTTATTCCTATCACAAAGTTAGATAGACATAAAACAAAGATGCTATCAATTGAAAATTTTTCTCAGGAAGCAGGGGGAGATCTTCATGAAGGTTTTTCGAATTTTATACCACCAACAGAAAAAGTATTTGAGTTACTTAATAGTACTCAATGGAAAGGTAGAACTTTTCTTTTCTTAGGTTATAAAGAATGGAGTAACTTAGAAAAAAACCAACAACTTAAACCATTCAAAGAGGATTTATATTCAAGAGTAGATGCTTTTTTTAGTAATAATGTAGCAACAAATCAAAAAAATCAATCTTGGTTAAATGAATATGGAAATAAAAGGTTACTTCATTCATTAGACATTCATGGATTTGACTTATTAGATACGTATCAGTTTAGTAAAGACGGTAATAAAGTAGAATCTTCTAATTATCATTGCCATACATGGATCAAATCCGACCCTACATTTGAAGGATTAAAACAAATCATTTATGAACCTGAACATAGAGTAAAAATTCAATCTCATAAACCTGATTTTAAAGAAGACAAATTAATAATAGATAGCGTTAAATTTATTTCCAACAACAATTTGTTTAATACTACTCCAATTTATTTAAATCAGAATTTAAACGTAATAATAGGTGGGAAATCCTCAGGTAAGTCAATACTATTGTATAATATCGCTAAAACACTTGAGACTGATACAGAGGTCACAGATATTGTAAATTCAGGATATAACTTTAGGAATATCGATTCAGAGTTTGATTTTGAGGTTAGTTTAGTCTCGGGGGCAAAACAAAAGATGTATGGAGAAGAAAATTCAATAATTCCAAACATAAAATATATTCCACAAAATTACCTCTCAAAGCTTGCCGAACCTAGTTTAAATAAAAAAGGTTCAGAACTGTTGAAATATGTTAGAGGTCTTTTGAGAGAAGACCCTGAGTATGATGATAAATATAAAGTTTTCTTAGATCGTGTAAAATCAAATGATAACATTAGGGAAGACATTATAAAAAGATACTTTTCACTAAAACAATATATTTCTGAAAAAGAACATGAGCTAAAAGAACTTGGGAATGAAGAAGCTATTCGAAAAAGTATTCATTCTAATTCTAATAGAGCAGAAGAATTGAAAAAGGGATTGGGTTTAACACCAGAGCAAATTGAAGATTATAACTCTAAGAAAAAAAAGTTAGGAGAAATCAGTTCTCAAATTTCTATACTTAATGATGATTATAGTAGGTTCGTGAGTTTTAGTACAGAACTGTTAAGTTCTTTGGAACAAATGAAAAGTAAAAAAGAACTTATCGAAAAATCAATTATAAATGAAAGAGTAAAAAATAGTTTTGGTGAAAATTTCAATTTCATTTCTGAAAAATATAATCAAATAATTGAACTTTTAGAGTCTATAAAATTAAATGATAAAGGGCAATTTGTAAATAAAAACTTCTTCTTTGATCTATTCAGTGTAAATTTTGAAAACCAAAAAATATTAAATAGTGATTTAGAGGTCTATCAAAAAAATGACAAAACAAGAGAGGAAGTTTCAAAAATTGAAAAAACAATAGATCAGGATTCAATTGTATTACAGAAAATTAGTAAACTAAAAAACGAGATTCGCTTAAATAAAGAAGAATTACAAAAAGAAAAGGATAAACTATTTGAATTGTATCTTAAAAACTATCAAGAATACCCAAAAATTGTACAAGAATTATCTCAAAGAGCATCCTTATCTCCTGAGGAAAAATTGACAATTGAGGGATCAGTTAAATTTAATGCTGACAGATTCAATAAAGCGATGCGAAATATAAGTGATAATAGGAGTTTTCCTGAAAGAGAATTTACTCTTTTTCAAATGAAAGAAAATCTAATTGTATTTGATATGGAGAATCATTTAAATCAGATAAAAGAAATATTCTCCCTCATCGCAGAAAATCAAAAATTTCCTCTGGCAACTAAATACCGAAATTCATTAGAAGATGCTACTAGGATATTATTAGATGATTATTTTGTTGATTATTGGGAGACAATTTATGATGATGATAAAATGGACAAAATGTCTACTGGTAAAGCAAGTTTCGTTATTCTAATGCTTATAATTGGTTTAAGCAGTGCTAAAGCTCCTATTTTGATTGACCAACCTGAAGATAATTTAGACAACCGATCAATTACAAAAGATTTAGTAGAATATTTAAGATTAAAAAAACTTGATAGACAAATAATTTTAGTTACTCATAATCCTAATGTAGTTGTTAATGCCGATGCCGAAAATGTAATTGTAGCACATCAAAAAGGTCAGAATGATAAAGAAACTTCGAGTATTTATAAGTTTGATTATATAAACGGAGCAATTGAAAATGCAAAGGATGAAGATGAAAATGAAAAAGATTTATTAAAAAGTATGGGGATTCGACAACACATTGCTGATATTGTTGAAGGAGGAAAATTGGCATTTCAGAAAAGAGAAAAAAAGTATAGTTTTTAAATGACTTTTATATTACATACACTCCAAAAAAATAATGAAAAACCATGATAGAAACTACGGTAAGTTTAACCGTTAATAAGGAGGATATTGATGTTATCAAAGAGGTTATAATACAACACCAAATTCAAGCTCCAGTAGTTATTGTAGAATATGAATTTAACTATCATATTTATTTTACTGATCAATACGAATATTGGGAATTGGAATCCAATATTTCCAGAAAATTTGAAGGTTTTAAATTTTCAGAAGATTTGTCAAATGGAAAAGAAGAGATTAAACTTCAATTACATCGTTATCAATGCCCTCTTTCAACTGACGGCTGGGGGCGTCCAATAGAAGACCCTATTAATCAAACTAAATATCTAATTAAAAAAGAGAAAGAGTCAATTATAAAATTTAACCCAAAGATTGAAGCTTTATTTGAAGATGAACAATATTTTTATCATGTAAATATAGTGCCTGGCATAAATAAAGAAACAAATGAAGAAGGCTTTTTAGTTATAGATGAATTTAACAATATTCATAATAATGATTCGAAACAACAAAAAACTTTTTTGAAAAATGAACTTTTTAAAAATCCTGTAGAAGCTTTTAGTCGTGCTTTATCATCAATAAATCAAATCGCTGAAATTGACTTTGAGGAATATAAAAAAATGAAAAAGCGAAAGAAAAGGAAAAAATCCAATTAATAGTTTTTTATTTATAATTTAATTCCTTTAGGGTTTTTCTGAGTTGGATATATCCTAGTAACACGCACCGTTTTACCTTCAACCTTGTAATAGACACGAAACTTTTTCTTAACAATGATTCTTCGACTGGAAGGATCAAATTCATCAATTTGCCATTGCTTGGAAAAGACTGTTTGTTCCACAGCGTCAATAATATCATTAATATGGGAGTATGCTTTATCGGGAGAAACTTCCAAGTAGTATTCTAAAATATTATCTAAATCAACTTCGGATTGGGTAGACCAGACAATTTGCTCGTAATTCTTAGTCATATAAATTACTGTCTGGCATATTTTTGACGAATCTCCGAATGTGTTCTGAACTCGCCTCTTTCAATAGATTTTATAGCTTCATTATTATTTTCAATAATATCTGCTTTAGTGAGTGCTTCTCCTTTGATTGTGTAGGTTACAATATCTTCTTCGGTAGAAGCATCTTCTTTGTATGTCTGATGTAGTGCCTTTACCATACGCAAAAACCGTTCATCTGAAGAATTGATGATTTCAATTATTTTATTTCTTAACTCTACTGCTCCCATGATATGTAAAGGATTATACTAACAAATATACACAAATTATAGCATACCTATTTGTTAAAGATAAGTACAAAATACATTTCAAGGGTCACACATTTTAGTAACGTTTATATATTTTATCAAAAATCAGAATGTAAAGATTAGGACAGTTTGTATCATTTATGTAGATTTATGGTGATAGTAAATACGTTCTTTAAATATACTTGAAAGGGGCTGAAAAACATCAAAAGCCCTAAAAAACGCAAGCAGATTTGTCTCCCTTTGGATTGAAACATAAAGGGTATAATAACCAAATTACAGGTAGAGATCATACTTTTGATTACCTAGGGCAAGAAAGATACGAAGATTTAGGACTAAATTGGGTGGAATTCAGACATCGACAAGCTGACCCTTCGATTGGAAGATTTTTTGGAGTTGATCCAGTATCAGCAGAATATATGTCGATTTCTACATATCAATTTGCCCATAACAATCCTGTTTGGAAAATAGAAATTGAAGGACTTGAAGGTGGTACTCCTACTGGTTATGATGTACTAAATAAAGAACCTGGGGCAGGGAATGTTGGTTTTAAAACCATGATGACTGATTTTGCTGGTCCTAGAGAAACAAATTATAGTGTATCAACATCTTCAACTTTAGATAGTGGAGGTAATACAGAGGGAGGTTTTTTGGCTACTTTAAAAAGTTGGTAAGCAGCAGGTAGCGGTAAGTGTTGTTAAAAAATCAGCAAGTCACTCTAGCAGTTCAGATTTTATTCTGATCTCAGTATCTGATTTTACTACCACTACCGCTAGCAAATTAGAATTTCAGTATCCAAACGGAGTTCGTTTAGAGTTGAATGTAGTTTTGGATGCTGTTGGTTTGTCTACGATAAAAGCATTAGTTTCATGTTTGGATTAAGTGTTAATGACAGGTTTTCTTTATACAACAAACCTTGTGATATGCGTAAGAGTTTTGATGGTTTATGTGGATTGGTTCAAAATGATTTAGAAGTCTCCCCAAGTAATGGTACGGTATTTACATTAAAGCCTACCTATTTAAAAGTTCCCTTTGAGATGAAAGGAAGTGTAGTCAAAGTTAGTGATAAAATTGAGGATGATGAAGTTTTAAAAATACTCAGGAAACTTAATTCTGAAACTGATCAAAATTAGTTTGCAAATGAAGTAAATTTTTGATTAAAAAAACATAAACAATCATTAACCCACAAACCAAAACCCTACCGCAACAACTTCCCAGACATTTGCAACAATTGCAACTCCGAATTCTTAGCGTCATACTTAGCCTGACTCAAATTAAGCCGAGCGTTTAATAAATTGATTTGTGCCTGACGGAAATCCAAGGTAATCACTTGTCCCAGCCTATATTGTTCTTCGGTTCGTGCAAAACTTCGTTCGTTGGTGGCAACGTTCATTTCTTGTACGCGAATGGTATATAACGCATTCTGATAGGTTTCCCAAGTATTGCTCAAATCGCGTTGCAGTTGTTGTGCGGTTTGCTGCTTTCGGATGTTCTCACTATCCAAAGCAATCTTGGCATTTTGGACACGTGTTTTGGTTTTTCCACCATCAAAAAGATTCCAAGTTAAATTCAAACCGACACCGAATCCGTTTGTAGTCTGACTCGCAAAAGCAAAAGCCTGATCGCTCGCACTTCTCCCAACACTATACGAACCATCCGCCGAAATCGTAGGCAACCAGCCCGATTTGTTCATTTTAATATCATAATTGCTGAGTGCAATATTCTTATCAATTTGTAACAATTGGACATTATTCTTTTGGACATTTTCCTGTAAATCTTCCAAGGTTAAATCAAAAGAATAATTGATTTCAGTATTTACATCATAATTGATTTCAGTAACTTCTTGTCCCATCAAAATATTGAGGTCACGTTTGGCATTTTTAAGCAATCGCTGACTGTTTAAATACTGAATACTATCATTATTGCGATCAACTTCTGCAGTAAGCACATCCAATTTTGTCGATTGTCCAAATTCAAAATTATATTCCGTTCGTTCCAAACGTTGCTGCGAAATCTTCAGGGTTTCCGAAAGGTTTTTAGCATTTTCTGTCAAACGGGCAATCTCAAAATAACTGGCATATACTTGAAGCAAAGTGTTTTCAATGGTTTGCCGTGCTTGCAACTCGGTTAAGCCCTGCGTTTCTTGTAGTTTTTTAAAATTATACTTTCGATTAAATCCGTCAAAAATGGTGTAATTCAACGAAACCGTCGCATTATAATTTTCCGTGACTGCGCCGTCAATTACAAACGGAGCGCCTTCCTGAGTTTCTGCGTCTACATTATTTTCATCATATGTGGCACTA
Organism: Bacteroidota bacterium; assembly: GCA_039026955.1. GTDB lineage: Bacteria > Bacteroidota > Bacteroidia > Flavobacteriales > Flavobacteriaceae > Kordia. The sequence goes on along the minus strand of JBCCLH010000014.1, from coordinate 101,411 downwards.
GCAGAAGTCGTCACAGTTGGCAAAAATCCCGTGTTGTAAATGCTGGCATTATTTTTAGCGGTTTTAATATTATTCACTGAAACCAATACATCATAGTTATTTTGCAATACCAATTGAATGGCTTCGTTTTGCGTGAGTATTTTTTGTGCTTTCGCGGGAATCATCACAAGGAAAAACACAAAGATTAAACATATTTTTTTCATCAGATATTGATTTAACTATAAAAATTCTTGTTCGCTTTTCATTTCAATAATGGCACGTTCTACTGCTTCGTTGGTTGGTTTTTTTCCATTCCATAACCAAGTCAAATTCACTTTTCCAGCATTGAAAAACGAGAGTAAAATAGGAAGGGTAAATAAGGTCAATACGGTTGCAATCGCGATTCCATACGCCACCGAAATTGCCATCGGAATTAAGAATTGCGCTTGGCGACTCGTCTCAAAGATTAATGGTGCTAGTCCAACAATCGTGGTAAGAGAAGTCAGGAAGATAGCTCTAAATCGTGATTTTCCAGCAGCAATAATCGCATTTTTATACAACATGCCTTCTTTTAAATAATTATTGAGTTTGGTAATCAAAACGAGTCCGTCGTTCACCACAATTCCCACCAAGGCAATAATCCCAAGCATGGATAAAATATTAATCGGGAAACCGTGAATATAATGTCCCCAAGCCACACCAATCAAGCTAAACGGAATGATGGACAGCAGAATTAATGGCTGACTGTACGAACGGAAGGTGAACACAATCACAATGTAAATCAGTAGTAAAAATATCGGACCAACCCACTTTACAGAATCGATGACTTTTTGAGCCTCTCGGTTTTGTCCTTCAAACAATTGCGATACACTTGGATATTTTTTTCGGACTTCAGGCATGACTTCATTTGAAATACTTTGCATAATGGCAGAAGCACTTTCTTTGGGATTTTTCATATCGGCTTCCACACGAATTTCGCGCAATCCACCCAAATGACTGATGCTGACTTCACCACGTTCAATACTATACGTAGCAATTTCTCCAAATGCCACACGCGCTCCCGAAGGTGTAATGATTTGCATATTTTCCAAACTGTTGATCGATGCACGTTCGTCACGCACATAGCGAACCCACACACGAATTTCATCTTGTCCACGCTGAAAACGCTGAATCTCTGCTCCAAAAAATCCGCTTCGTACTTGCGACATTACATCGTTTAATTGCAATCCGAGGTTATAGGCGTTGTCTTTTAGCTCGATTTTAATTTCTTTAATTCCCTTCGGATCGGTATCTACAACATCACGTACTTTTGGATTTTTGGCAATGAATGCTTTTACAATTTCCTTTGCTTTGCGGAGTTCTTCAATATCATCACTCACCAATGAAACAGACACAGGTTTTCCACCTAAAGACGTTCCCGATCCGTAGATGAGTTTTTCGGCGCCGTAGATGTCTCCTACTTCTTTTTGAAAAGCCAAGGAGATTTCATCGGCAGAAAAGTCACGCAATTCTCCAGGCAATAAATTCACCAAAACCGTTGCATTTGCCGTACCTGGACCAATGGCTTTAATGGCATTTAACACAGGTTGTTTTTCAGGATCGTCCGTGGTAGCAAATTGCTTGTTGACTTTCCAAACAGCAGTTTCTATCTTTTGTGCGAGTGAATCTGTGATTTTTTCGTTGGTTCCTTCGGGCATCGTTAATTCAATACTTACCGCTTCACTAGCGACAGGAGGAAAAAAGGTGAATTGTATAATACCACCTGCAATCGCGCCAAGCGTAATCATCAATAACACAATTGGAATCACCAAACCTAAAATCTTTGTGTAGACATTCTCCATAAAAAAAGTAATGGAAGGCGCATAGATTTTATTTTTGATGAAATTCATTAAGTCTTCTGCTTTTCTGCTGAGATAATTCTTCTTTTCGTCTCTTTTCAATGCTTTTGAATGGGCAATATGCGCAGGCAGAATGATCAATGCTTCCACTAACGAAACGATCAGCGTTACAGAAACGACAATAGCAACTTCACCAAAAAACGAACCGATATCTCCATCTAAAAAGAAGAAAATAGAAAAGGCCAAAACCGTTGTGACAATCGCAGAAAGAATAGGCGGAATCACTTGTATCGTACCATCAATTGCAGCTCTAATGGGCGATTTCCCTTTTTCGTATTCGCTGTAGATATTCTCTGCTATCACAATTCCGTCACCCACCAAAATACCAATCACGATAATCATTCCAAACAGTGACAATACATTGATCGTAATGCCAAAATAACCGACAAACGTAAACATTCCTAAGAAGGCAACAGGCAGTCCAAAAGCGACCCAAAATGCCAAGCGAGGTTTTAGAAAAATTGCTAAAAATATAAATACGAGAATCATCCCGATCAAGGCATTTTCAAAGAGTAGCTGTGTACGTTGCTCCAGAATGATAGAAGTATCAAACGTAATGGAAAGTTGTATCTCATCACTTGTTTTGTTGAAATTTTCAATGTAGTTACGCACTTTTTCGGCGGTTTCTAATAAGTCTTCGCTATTCGTATTTTTAATGTCAACCGTAACAGCAATTTCACCGTTGTAATAGGTTGCATTGGGCGATTCGTTAAATTGATCTCTCACCGTCGCGATGTCTTTTAACTGAATGATATTTCCGTTATTATCCGCCTTCACAACCACATTTTCGAGCGATTTTGCTTCATACGCACGATTTTTAGCGCGAATCAAATACTCTTCTGCTTCCGTTTTTACCGAACCTGCGGTAGTGATGATACTTGTTTTGGAAACTGCGTTTGAGATATCTTGAAACGATAAGTCGTAAGCACGTAAATCACTTTCGCGAACGGCAATTTCAATCTCCTCATCCGGAAAGCCCGAAAGTGTGACTTGTGAAATTCCCTGCATGCGTAAAATATCCGATTCTACTTTTCGGGCAGTTTGCTTCAATGTACGTAATGGAATTTCGTTTCCACTAATCACAAAGCTGACAGATTTTGCTATGTTTTCACGTTTGCCAATTACAGGCGGTTCCATGCCGACAGGGAAATTCGGAATTTTATCTACGGCATTTTTAATATCTGCCAATACAATATCAATAGCATAACTTCGATTGACTTCCACGATCAATGCTGCGTTGTTTTCTGATGAAGTAGAAGTCACACGATCCACACCGATAATTCCTTTCAGATTGGTTTCAATCGGCAATACTACACCTTCTTCAATTTCTTGTGGCGAAGCTCCTGGATACGCTGCCGAAATGGTCACAATATTGGTAGCTACCTGCGGAAAAAAAGAGGTTTTTAAACTTGAATATCCAAAATATCCAAACAGCACAAAGGCAATCACAATGATGTTAACTGCTACAGGATATTTTATAAAATATGAGATGATCTTTTTCATTTGTCAAGAGTTACGGGCTGCACAATGAGTCCTTTGTAGGCATTCGGTAGAATTTGTGTCAAAATCGTGGCACCATCGGGCAATCCTTTGATCACTACTTTGGAATCGTTGGAGTGAATTGGTGTTACGGTCACTAAATCGAGGGTTTTGCTGTTGACGACAAATAGTTTGTTAGTATCAATCAGCAGATTCCGATCAACTTCAACAGCATTTTCCACTTTTTGTATAGGAATATTGGCTTCTAAATACATGCCTTCACGCAAGCTTTTATATTTAACTTCAATAAAAACTGTCACGGTTTGTGTATTTTGATCCACACGAGCATTGATGCGGGTTACTTTTCCTGTGTATTGCTGTTTCTTTTCGATATCTGTCAACACGACTTGTTTGCCTTTCTGCAAGAGATTCACATACATGGCATTGACATTTACTTCCAGTTCATACACAGACGGATTGATGAATTCGCCCAACTTTTGACCAGATCGCACCAACGCGCCTTTATTCACATTCGCTTCGGTGATCGTTCCCGAAAAAGGCGCTCTGATGGTATATTTCACGAGTCGTTCTTCTAAATTTTTAATCGTGTAATAGGTGTTGTAAATATTCTTAGCCGTTACAAATAGCTTCTCGCGATCCGAATTCGTTTCTGGTAATTTTTTGGTAGTTTGATTTACGTCAAACGCTTTCAAATACGCATACCAAGCCTCATAAGATTCTGAATAATCCAAACGCATGTCAGGCATGATGGAAGCGATAAAATTTTGCAGATTGCTGCGTTGCGCAAGAATAGTCGCGTAAAATTCGTTGCTATTAATTTTAAGAATGGTTTCTCCTTTTCGGAAGCTAACTCCGGGGCGAAATTCTTTTCCAGAAGTTTCGAGCAAACCTTGAACTTCCGTGAACAATTCCACTTTATTTTTGGCAACCAAATTTCCGTTGGCATTCACCACAATCGGAATAGCGCTATTGATCACCGTTTGCACATACACGGTTTTAGGAATATTGTTGGGAATTACTTCCTCCTTTTCAGGGGTTGTGCTGAGCGTTTTAAAAGCAAACATTCCGATGACTAGCAAGACGATGCTCACTGCCACGATGATTATTTTTCGCATGATACGTGTGCTTAGGCGTTAAAAAAGAAGCGCTTGAACTTGGCAAACGCTTCTTCAGAAATAATTAAAAAACGAATTACTAATAATTTAGATTTGACATTGCTGTGTCTAGTCTAGTGATGTCGTGATGAATCCTTTACCAATGTTTTGGGGATTTTTCTTTTGGCAGTTGGTTAATTTAGTTTTCGGCTATCAATCCAAGCTTTAAACTCTTCTTGCATTTCTTCGGAAACGGAGTCTTGATACAACTTGAGTTGATCTGCAGTGAGTATATGTTGAAGTTTTCCTTTGGTTTCTTTTTGAAGCGATTTCATTTTGCCTCGAATCGTAAACATGGAACTATTTTCAATGATGTCTTTTTTCTTTTGAGCATCTTCTAGCATGATGGGTTTTACACTGGCTGCCTGCTCCTCAGAAAGCGATAATTTTTCCTGAATCATTGAGGTCATTTTATCCGCCATTTCTGTAGCTGGCGTCGCTTTCATTTTTGTCAAACGCGATTGTGAAAATGCTTGTGTGGAAAGCAGTGTAAAGGCAATAATTGTGAGATATTTATAATACATATTCTATCTTTTTTATTCAAAATTAGATAGTTACGGTATGGTTTGAAACTAAACTATACAGAGTTGGAAAATGTATATACTAATGAGGGATTTTTGTCGATGAAGGGTTTTGGTTGATGAGTTTAAATTTAAATAATTTGAAAGTTTTAAAAATTTAAACGAAGGTGGATTTGATATAACTATTCTACTATTTGCTAGATATTTAAAAATATAGTAAGTGTCAAATCGAGCGCAGTCGAGATTCAATTGAAGCATTAGCTTTCTAAGCTGTTCTCATGAGCTTCGCTCGGTATCCACGATAATGCTCGAACTGACAAGTGTCTATTTTTAAATCAATTACGAGTGATTTAATGATTTCTTATGTTGAACTCACATTATATTTGATGCGGTATCTAATACGGTCTTCGATACGGCATTACCTGAAAAAATCGAAATTCGATGTTACCATCAGCGTTAAATTCATAGAGCATTTCAATGATCTTCTTTTCACCATTTACTTTCGTCAAATACCTTTTTGATAATTGGGTCGTTTGGAACAAACCTAAGCGGCAATTTACAAACGCTGCAGACTCGTCTATGTTGCCGATTTTGTCAAAATCTTTTTTAATGGCTTCTTTGTGTTTTTCTTCAAATTGAGAATTTTTTATAAGCGCATCTGCGTTTTTTTCATTGACGCTTTTAATCATTTTGGTGATTAAATTATCGGGTTTCAAGTCATAATCAAAAGTAGGAAATGAAAATCCTTCGCCTTTTAACTCGTCAGAATACTTTATGATTAGAAATCCGACGTCCAACGTTTTGTCTCTAAACTTTAAATCGATTTTTGCTATTAAATGATGAGCATCTTGATGCTCCACATATTCTTTGGTAACCTCTTTTATGTTGAATTCTTGGAATGGACCAAACAATTGTTCACAAGTAGTAAATGTTCCTTTATAAGCAGACACTAAAGGATTGAGATAGGTATCAAGCTGTATAAATTCTTTATGTTTGATCATAGTCAACGCTTTGGTAAATATTTCACGATCTTTTGCGTTTCCTGTTACGATTTCAGACTTTTTTCGTGCTGTAAGTTTTCCATCGTTGTATGTGTATTGAATTGAAAACAACTCTTTTCCTGCATCATATTCACTATACCGAAGTGTATCGCCATTTTCATTATACCGAAGGAAAGCGCCATCTTGCAAACCATTTTTGAAATCAACCACTAATTTGTCCGTTTTTGCAGTATGTACAAATGTTCCTGTATATGGAGTTTCGGAATCTTCTTCGTACACAAGATTGTCTGTTACTTGCACAAATAAATCGACATTATTATTTGACTGTTGAAAGCTACAGCTTGTGAAACAATATATAGTGGCTAACAGAAGAATGAGCGTTTTTAGTTTTGTGCTTGGTAACATTTTGTGTATGATTTAATTCAGGGAATAAAATTAAGAGAATTCCCTATAAAATCATACTAAGAATTCACTAAATCCCCAAACGCTTCAACACCTCACTTTTATACGTTTCTCCAATTGGAATACGAATATCATCAATAATGATTTTAGTTTTTTGAAGCGCACGAATGTAGTTGATATTCACCAAAAAAGAACGATGTACGCGTAGAAAGTAATTCGGTAATTTGTCTTGAATGACTTTGAAGTTGGAAAGCGTCAATACAGGTTTGTTGCTGTCTTTGATGTGAATTTTGATATAATCTTTCAGTCCTTGAATGTACTTGATATCGTCCACGCTAATCTTGATATTTTCATATTCCGATTTTACAAAAATAAAATCGTTAGCAGGCGCCATTTCTTGTGGACTTGACGAAGTGATATTGGCACGATCTTGATGTTCCAATTCGTATTTTTCTTTGGCTTTGGTCACCGCTTTGAGGAATCTGTGAAACGGAATCGGTTTTACTAAATAATCTGTAGCGCTGAGGTTGAACGCATCAAGTGCATATTGTGGATACGCCGTGGTAAAGATAAATTGCGGAATGTTGTGCACAGTTTTCACCAAATCAATTCCTGTTAGGTTAGGCATCTGAATGTCTAAAAATACCAAGTCTACCTGATTTTTGTTCAACATCGTGATCGCTTCTAGCGGATTGTTGCATTTGGCAACGATTTCAATCCCGCCAATTTGTAGCAAATACGATTCAATCACATCAATCGCCAAAGGTTCGTCATCAATAATAATACATTTCATCTTAGTCTAGTTTTAAGGATAGATTGATGGTAAATTTTTGAGCTGTTTCGGTAATTCTCAACTTGTGTCGATCGGGATATAAAAGCTCCAAACGATCACGCGTATTTTTGAGTCCAATGCCTGAGTTTTCTTTATCCGTCGTATTCTCGCCAATGATATTTTCACACACAAAATACAATAGATCGCCTTCCACTTTGATCTCTATTTTAATCTCTGTATTTCCTTTGTAATCGGTGCCGTATTTGAAAGCATTTTCGATAAAAGAAATAAATAAAAGTGGTCTAATTTTTTGAGATGAAATAGTACCGTGAATGTTGATCTTTACGTTTTCATTTTGCGCGATACGTAAGCGTTGCAATTTGATGTAATTCTGAATATAATCCAGTTCTTGTTGTAGCAAAACAAATTCGTCATCCGTTTGATACAACATGTATCGCATCAACTCCGATAAGGTAATGACCGCTTCAGGCGCATCGTTTGATTTTTTCCGCGTAAGCGAATAAATACTATTTAAGGAATTGAATAAAAAATGCGGACTCAATTGACTTTTCAACGCTTCTAACTCTGAGAGATTTTGAGACGCTTCAATTTCACGCTTCGTTTCATCATTCTTTTGCCATTCTTCATAAATACGAATGCTCGTACTTACAATGATAAACATAGAGGCAAACAAAATCGGAACTGACTTTGGTACGTTTTTCAAATCCTGAATAAAGTCAGGCATCGGAAGTACATACGCATCTATCCAAAAATTAATTGTCAATAAAATGGCGACAGAAAGTATGTATAAAAAATGCTTCTTCTTGAATAATAACAAAGGAACCAGTACTAAATAATTGATATAAAAAGTAGTGATTTTGAAGACAAGACGTGAAATGAATTCTTCTGGAAATTTACCTTTCTCGATGTACAACTGTATCGCGATGAGCGAGAAAAAAAAGGTCCATGTGAAAAAATGGATAAAGAATCGTTTTCTATGTTTTAAATATTCTCCCAAAGCGTATTAGTTCAAAGTAAATGTACACAATTAAAATCTATTTGTAATGCTTTGAGTTCTTCTATCGTGACTGTGGGTCCTTTACTTTGCATCATTTTTTGTACTACCAAATCGGCCGTATTTTGTGCATCTTTTTCCGTACAGAAAGGCATATTTCCCTGAATGGCAGGAATAAAAGTCTGCTTAATCACGATTTTATCTTCTATTCGTATGATATACCCAAAACCTGTATCTAACGGAATCACCTCAAAGGTGATTCCGTAATTTTGCTCCACACAAGCAGTGCAAAGTAGGGCAAGCAAAAAAAGGGTTTTGTATGTATTTTTTTGTAAACGTTTCATATTACTTAACAGGAATTCGATATAACTATTTATAGAAATTTATACTAAATGTCAAATCGAGCATTATCGTAGATACCAAGCGTAGCTCATGAGATTCAATCGAAATTTTAGCTTTTATAGTGTTCTCATGAGCTTTGCTCGGTGCTTTCAGCAATGCCCGAACTGACAAGTAGTTATTTGTTGAAAACGTGGTGGTTTCTTAAATCAAATTCATATTATTAAAAAATAGCATCCTAACAATAAAACATCATTAGGATGCTGTGCCTGACACGTATGTAACAAACCACTATTAAAATCATACGTGCCTGCCTTAAAAAATCAATCGTCTTCGTTATATAATTCTTGCGGGAATAGTTCGTAATTGTCGTCTAGATATAAGTTTCCAGTTCTTCCCAATAACACCAAACCACGAGTTCCGTTAGAGAAACTAATCGCATCTTGTCTGATGGCAGCTTCTAAACCAGTTACTTCTTCCCAAGTATCAGTTCCAGGACTGTATTCCCAAACGGTTCCGATGGCTCCGACATTGTAGCCTGTAGCAATGTAGCCCAATCCGTTAATCGCAAATCCTGTTCCAAAGGAACGCATCACCCGATAATCGTCATCTTCATCTAAGTCGCGCAACTTTGTCCATTGCTCGGTCTCTAAGTCAAACTCCCAAAAATCATCTACAAACAATCCGTTGCTTTCGCCAGTGCCGAGATATATTTTATCATTTAAGTTGAAAGCGATTCCACCACGTCTTTTTTGTCCGCCAAAACCAACGAGTTCTGTCCATTCATCGGTGGTCGGATTGTAGCGCCAAAAGTCTTTTTTATCATTGTCACCATCGTAGCCAGTTCCGAGATAGCCAAATCCATTTCCTGCAAATCCAATGGCTTCATAGCGTGGTGTTCCGGCAAAATTGGCTTTTTGCGTCCAACTATTCGTGGCGACGTCATATTCCCAAAAATCACCTAGTTCATTATCGCCATCATAGCCTAAACCTGCATATCCTTTATTGCCAATGGCAAAGCCAGAAGCCGAACTTCGAGGTGTTCCAGGAAACATCGCTTTTTGTACCCAAAAATCACCGTCCATATCGTATTGCCAGAAATCTGTCAAATAATCGTCGCCATCATATCCAGAGCCCATGTAGCCATAATTGTCAATCATAAAAGAAAAGGCATTGCTTCGCGGTGTTCCGTCAAACACAGAACGATCTACCCAGTTTCCGCGCGAGGTGTCATCGTCATTATTATCACAACTTACAAACAACATTGAGCTGATCATAAGTGTATAAATCAATTTACTTTTGTTGCGTATCATTTCGTTTTTTACGTTTTAAATTAAATTTTATTCCTGTTGAAAAATAAGGTTTCGCTGCTGCTTCAAAATCATACAGCGTGTTGTTGTCACTATCTAAGAGTTCATATTCGTTCACCAATGAGTAGCCGCCTTTTACGGAAATTGCCCAATTGTTGTCCATCCAATAGCTGTATTCCAATCCGAGTCCTGCAGAAATGAACAAGGATTTTTGCGCTCTCCGTGTTCCGGGAATTATCACATCTTCGCTTAGGTTTGCATAAAAACCATTGAACCATGACGAAAGTGTGAAGGTGCTTTTTTCAGACATGTGGTAGGCAAGAAACATTCTTGGGAATCCCAAACTCAGCGTGTATTTTTCATTGAATTTTTTGGTGTAATTGATAATTGGCAAAATTCGTGGTTCGCCAAATACTGGAAGATATCCGACACCAATGGTCAACTGATAGGGTTTTTCAGGATTGCCACCAACTTTTTGAAAACTCAGTCCTGCATTAAACAAAAAATCATCCGATTGTACGCTCGATTGCAAATTGGAAACAATAGAAGCGCCACCGCTTACGCGTACACTCCAACTTTTTGTAAGTGGACGCATGTACATCAATCGGTAATTAATACCATAAATTTCATTGAAGGCTGTGGTACTAAAGTTGACACCGTTGTGATTCAGTTGAAAATAATCGAAACTTACAGAATTTAGCAGCATTCCTTTTTTCAATTTTATAGGAATATTGGTGTTTATATTGGTTCTGTAAAATTCCACTTCTTCGTCTCCTTCTGGCGCCATTGTATAGTTGAACGAAAACAAGCTTGGCTCTAATTGCGCCGTGCTGATTGTTATCGTCATGCATAGCAGTATACAACACCAAAACGTCTTTTGCATAGTTTAAAATTTTCAACGAAAGTATTTTTAGACACAAAACCCACAAAAAATACTAGACTGATTTCGCTTTTCTATATACAAACACGGTATTTCTACATACGAATCCGAGTTTGTGTGCTGGTGTGTTAAAAAAGCGTATTTGTCTAGTAAATAGCGAGTTCTGTATATAAATTTTAGTCTGGCATGCGGATTCTTCTAGTTTTGACGAAAAATTAGACAACATGAAATACCTATATAGTTGCTTGTGCTTATTGTTACTCGCTTCCTGTAGCAATGATCCTGAGAATCTTTCGCTGACGGTTGGAGAAGAGTTTAACGATTTAACCACACGTGTATTGATGATTGATACTTTACAGATAAAAGCTTCTACCTTTAAGTTCGATTCGATCATTACCTCAAATACGACGCGAATTTTAGTCGGTTCGTATACCGATGCAGTGTTTGGGAAAACGACTTCGGATAGTTACTTAGAATTAGTGCCGACAGACGGAAATTTTGATTTGCGAGATGATGCTGTGTATGATTCCATTGCCTTGATTATGAGATACGATCGTTATTTCTACAACGATACCATTCCGCAACAGCGTTTCACCGTGCATGAAGTCACCGATAACATTCGCTCAGATAATGATGCGTTTTACAATACAACGACCTTTGAAACCAATCCGATTCCTATTGGTGATGTTACGTTTGAAGCGCGACCGACCAAAGGCGATTCGTTACACATTTCGTTAGATCATGCATACGGACAATTGTTATTTGACCGTTTGGAAGACAATACCATCAATGACATTGACGACTTTTTGAATCGTTACAAAGGAATTCATATTCGACCAGACACACAAAATACTGCCGTTTTAGGTTTTTCGCCATCTTTTGAAAATACCTTTATTCGCTTGTATTACACTGTGCCTGATGAGATTGAAGATCAGGAACTTCAAAAGGATTTTTCGGTAAACAACTCTAAGCTATTTAATCACATCGAAAGTGATCGTGCTGGAACCATTTTTCAAGGTTTGAATGATCAAGAAAACGATGCCATCTCAAGTTTGGATACCAATAATAAAAGTTACATACAATCTGGGACAGGAATTGCCTTAAAAATTGAAGTTCCGCATGTAAAAAATTTGTTTGACGTTGCTGGAGAAAATGGCGTGTTGATGAGTGCCAAGTTACGCTTTAAACCTACGTTGAATTCATACACACAAAATCTAACGATCAGAGATTCGCTTTTAATGTTTATTCTTGATCGAAATACGGAAGTAGAATCGCAAGTTTTTGCCTTAAGCGGCGAACCTGTGTATGCAACCATGGAAGATCAAAATGATGAATTTAATACGTTGACCTACAATGCGCCGATTGACTTTTTTGTGCAAACCAAACTGCAAGAACGCTTTGAACAAAATACCTCACTCAGTTTTTATCCGCTGACGTTCAACAGTTCGGTAGATCGTTTCATAATTGATGGAGAAGGCAGTAGCAACAGCCGAAAAATAACCTTAGAAATTACCTATGCAGTATATGAAGAGGAAGAGTAGTGTTTTATGTGCGCTTGTATTGAGTACAGTTGGATTGTATAAAATGCATGCGCAAAGCGGAAGTTTGTCAAGTTCGCCATATTCGCTGTATGGTTTGGGTGTGCCTAATGATACAGGAGTCGGAATCATCAATTCGCTTGGGAAATTGGGTTTTGCAATGCCTTCGTTAACGAATATAAATGATAAAAATCCAGCCTCTTTAGGGCGAATGACGCAAAAATCATTTCTATTTGATGTTGGAATCAAAGCGCAACGTGAAACTATCGTCAACTCTATTGTGGAAGAAAGTCGCTTTAATGCAAACTTTTCTAACATTTCATTGGCATTTCCAATTTCGGAAAAATCGGGAGTTGGGATTTCGCTGATTCCGTTTACGAATGTTGGCTATATTTTGATCGGTCTGGAAAATAATATTGAAGGAACAACGGATACGTTTTTCACCAATGTCAACGGTTCTGGCGGATTGAACGACTTTAAGCTTAGTTACGGATACAGCGTTACTGATAACTTTCGAGTAGGTGCGAGTGGTTCTGTGCTATTTGGAGCGATTGACGAAACGGAAACCAATTTGATTGAAGATACGGCTTTGGTCATTACAGAAGAAAACTATTATTCGGGATTTCGCTTTGATGTCGGATTGCAATACGATTGGTCAGAACGATTGTCTTTTGGATTGAATATGAAATCGCCCGCTTTTTTAAATGGAAGTCAAGCACGTACCATCGAAACTATTGGAACTGCCACAATCACTTCTCGTGAAGAAGACAATACGCTAGAAGACTTTGAACTGCCGTTAGAACTTGGATTTGGACTTTTTAGCAATTTTTTAGACAATAAATTACAACTAAATGCAGACTACCAACACAGTTTTTGGAATGCCACCGATCAGCGCGATTACTTAGGTGAATATGTAGATCAACATATTTTTGGATTAGGACTTTCTTATCGAAAAAATACAAGAGGTATCAAATACTGGGATCGTATTTTCTATAGAGCAGGATTTAATTACGACAGCGGAAATTTAAAAGTAAACGACTATCGCGTAGAAAATTATACCTTTAGCGCAGGTGTCGGATTGCCAATTTCGGCTCGTACAAATTCCATGCTGAATATTTCCTATTCTTACGGTCAAAAAGGACGTGTTTCCAACGGACTCATTCAGGAAAATTTTCATCTATTGACCATCAATTTTAGCTTTGATGGGAAATGGTTTATCAAGCGCAGGTATGATTGATTTTTTGTGAGTTTGATGCTACATTTTCAAACTAAACTCCTCAACTCATAAACCTATAAACTAGAAGAATCCATAGTTGTTCTCGATAGATCCTGAATCAAGTTCAGGACACTCGAACTGACGTTTAGTATTTCAGATTCAAGTTTGAGTTCAATTTCAACAATAAAATCTATAATTCGTCATTGCGATCTCCAACTTGATTGGAGAGTGGCAATCTGTTCAAATAAAAGCAGAAATAGTCTTTGAAAAAAGCATTGGCACATTTTCAAATCAGTATATTAAAAAAAAACGTCTAAAGGAAGTGGTTTTTCGTAATCAAATAAAGAAAATTGCATAGAGAACTATTATGATATTCAAAGCTGTTCTCGATACACCAAATCTGAGATTTGGCACTCGAACTGACGTTAGTATCTGTCAACCCAAAAACTTCAAAATACAATCGTCACTTCGAGTGATTTTCTGTCATGTCGAGCGCAGTCGAGATAGACAGAAAATAGTATCGAGAAGTACTTTGAAACTATATATTTTATGAGCAATTTCTCTTAAAAAGACCAAATCAGCGGTACCAACACCATCGAAACAATAAAGAAAAGCAACAACAACGGCGCACCGACTTTTACATAATCGATAAACTTATAATCACCTGCGGACATCACCATGGCATTAGTAGTCGTCCCAACGGGAGTTAAGAATGCAGTAGAAGCACTAATGGCAACGACAATCATAAATGGTGCAGGCGAAATTTTCAACGATTGTGCAGCAATAATCGCAATAGGCGCCATTAACACAGCAGTGGCAGAATTGTTAATTGCTTGACTAAACAACGTCGTCAATAAAAATATTCCGCCTAATAAGACACTTGGATGCACGCTTCCTAACGTGTTTACCAAACTATTCGCTGCCAGTTCGGCGACACCTGTTTTTTGCAAAGCCAATCCCATAGGAATCATGGCGGCAATCATGACGACACTAATCCAACTGATGCCTTTGTAGGCTTTCGCCATCGGCACACAACCTGTAATTAAAATAAATCCAGCAGCAATCATTGCGGCAATCGCGCCAGGGACAATTTTAAAGACTAATAAAACGATCATTAGCAGTAACATGCCTAACGAAATATAGGATTTGTAGGTGAGCTTGTCTACATTTTTTGACATACTTTCAGGACTTCCAGAGATGACAATATTTTTGTACATGTTTTTTAGTGCTTCAATACGTTCCCACGTACCGCGAATGATAAACGCATCACCAGCTTTAACAGCTACATTTTTATCGCGAAGCGGTTTGTTATTTCGAGAGGCTGCCAATAATTGAATGTCCGCTTGTTTCAAATACAATCCCATCGGAATATTATGTCCTAAAACGAGTGAGTTCGGCGTCACAATCATTTCCGCCATACCCACTTCCTGATTGATAAATTCTTCTTTTAAATCGTCATTGTCATTTTTAAAAGGAAGGATTCCTAAATGGTAGTTGATCACAAATTCATTGATGTTTTTTGTGTCTCCTTTTACCGTTATGATGTCGTGATAGCGTAGTTCGGTATCTGCTGTTGGGAACTCCACAAAGCGCTTGATTCCTTTCAAGGGATTTGGAAAACGTCTTCGCAAACGGATCACGGAAATATTATTTTCTTCAAACTTCCACTTGCTGATTTTGGTATCAATCATCGGTGACATAGAACGAATACGCAAACGGTAAATATTGTCGCCAACGCTATAATTTTCAATCCATTCGTGCATTTCCGAATCGATATTTACAGGTTGATTGTCTGTGGTATTTTTTGGTAAAATTTTAAATCCGATATATCTAAAATAGAGAATAGAAATGATCAATAATGGCACACCAATCAGTGCAAATTCAAAAAAGGAAAAGGATTCATAACCGTTTTCAGCCAACGCATTACTGGCAATGATATTTGGTGGTGTTCCCGTTAAGGTTAACAATCCGCCAGTATTTGAGCCAAAAGCTACAGGCATTAATATTTTGGAAGGAACTGTTCCAATGCTCCATGCTGCAGAAACACTTACGGGAAGCAAGGTGGCAACTGTTCCTGTATTGCTGACAAATCCTGATAAGACACCAGCACCCAAACTCACCAAAACTAATAATTTAGGCACACTTTTTCCTGCCCATTGCACAAATTTTTGTCCTGCCAACGCGGTCCAACCTGTTTGCGACAATCCTTCGCCAATAATAAACAAGGAAGCAATCATAATGACAGTTGGATTGCTAAATCCGCTTAGTGTTTCTTGCAAATCTAATACACCTGTTAAGAACAAACTCAACATAGACATGAGCGCCACAATATCTGGTGTAAATTTTCCCCACACAAATAGTGTTATGGTCACAATGAGTATAATTAGTACGATGTACATGGTTTTAATCTTAATGGGCTAAGCGACTAAAATATATTTTCTTTGCGAGTCAAATTTATACTATTTAATATAAGTTGGACAACCATAACAATCTTCATAACGAGAGGTAAAGCGGTAAGTTAATGAGAATTCATATACACCATTGGTTCTTCCAATACTTGAGGTATTAATATCATACGAAACGCCAAATCGCATATCATCCGTGATACGAACGCCAAAAAAAGGATTGATAGAGGTTAATACATGACTGTTCGGAGTTCTGTCAAAAACGTCCATAGAAAATGTAGCACCAGCAAGAAAACGTTCAAAATCGAAAATGGTTCCCATATCCAAACGATCAAATCTGCCTTGTCGCATATAATTTCCTGTGACAATCAATTTTGCTTCATTGGGTAAAAAGGCAATATCAACCATATCTAAGAGCTTAATTTCATACCCTGTATTCACCGATAAAAGCATTTCCAAAGGTTCATTTCTTTCATCTCTCAGTGAAATATTGGGTCTGTTGATGTGTTTTAATGAAAATCCGATCCAAGAATTGCGCGTATTAAATACCATTCCTGCCGAAATATCTACATAATTTACCGTAGTATTCGGCGTTAACGGATCAATAGAAGTTGGACTATTAACACCACTATTGATATTTATTTGATCTTCTAAAAGCAGATTTTGAAAGTTAAAATCTTTAAATCCCCAACCTATTTCGATGCCAGGTCTAAAAAACCATTCATCAGATAGCTGTACTCGATATGCGTAGTTCACATTAAATTGTTGAAGTCTGTAATCGTTAAAGCTTTCAGTTTGTCTGATGGCATTAAACCCAATTCCACTATTGGCTTCTTCTATCCAAAAACTACCAAATGCATAACTTGTTTGTACTTTCAAATCTAAGGATGGCCATTGTATTCTTTGTAAAACACCAACGTACGGAGCTTCTGAACTACCAGAAAAACCAGGATTCAATGTTTCAGGAATAAGATAATATTGTGTAAATATAGGATCTTGCGCTTGTATTTTGTACGTTGTAAATAACAGTGCGATGCTAAAAATTAAAAATTTGATTTTCATGTCTTACTTAAAGAATTAGTGTGAAAGCACCGCTTTTTTCAACTGTTTTTCCAAAGAACGTTTTTGCAGTGAATGTGTAATAATAATTTCCGTTTTCAGAATTTTCGGGTTTGCTTTTTCCAACTTTTCCATTCCAACCTCGAATATTATCGCCAGACTCCGAATAAATTAAGCTTCCCCAAGTATCATAAATATTGAGTTCCATCGAATTTAAACCTACAAAAATAGGTCTGAATAAGTCATTTAAACCATCTTCGTTAGGTGTAAAACCTGTAGGCAATTCGAGCTTATATCCTTTATCAATTTCTAAACTGATAATTCTTGTATAGACACATCCTTCAGGGAAGGTTACGGTTTGTGTAACAATATAAGTTCCTGGAGAGGCATATGAATGCACGGGATTTTCTTCATTCGAAAAGTTTCCATCACCAAAATCCCATGAAACACTAATGTAATCTCCTGTAGTGGTATTGGTAAATTGTATTGGATCTATTTGCGAATAAATTCCGAAGGTTTCGAAGGCAATAGAGGTTAAGGTGAAATCCGCATTACTATATTCAGGAATGTCTACTTCGAAGGTGTAGCTGCTTACACAACCCAAGGCATCGGTAGCTTCTAGAATGACAAGACCGTTTTGAGTAGTGGTCATCATTTCATTATTTGTACCTGTCACAATTCCGCTAGACCAGTTTAGGGAGAATGGCGGTACACCTCCGGAAACTTGTGCCGTGAATCGTTGACTTGCTGTAAAGTTTGCACAATTCACAATGGTTTCTGTATCTACATCAATCACAATAGCTGGCGGACGAATGATTGTAAAACTCGCCGTCGCATCACAACCATTGGCATCTACGACCGTTGCGACATAATCGCCGGCAGTAATACTATCTAAATCTTCTGTAGTTTCCCCATTGGACCAACTTACGGTATACGGTTCAGAACCTCCAGAGATTAATAAATTAATCGCACCAGAACTCGCATCGTCACAATCCAACGCATTGGTAATGTTCCCCGATAAGATCAGTTCGGCAGGTTCCACAATGATAAAAGTTTCCGTGTAGCTACAAGGTGTTGCATCGGTAATATTCACCGTATATGCGCCTGGAGCTAAATTGTTGCGTTCTGTACCTGCATTTGGATCGTCTGCCCATGCAAATTCAATAGGTTCTTGTCCTCCTTGAAAGTTCAAGTTGATACTACCATTATTCGCACCAAAACAAGAAATTTGCTGTACAACAGGCGCCACCGTAAATGATATTGGTGGCGGAATGGTCACAGTTACTGAAGCTGTACAATTGTTTGAATCGGTAACCGTAATCGTGTAATCGCCTGAAGATAAGTTGTTTTGACTCATTCCTTCTCCCAAATTGCTCCATGTGATTGTGTAGGAGCCTGAACCACCAGTAATACTTGTAATGGTGATGGATGCATTGTTGTCGTCAAAACACAACGGCTCTGTCGAAGTAAATGTAATGAAAATCTCATCTGGCTGTGTAATGACCACACTCAACGTATCGTCACAACCATTTTGATCCGTAACGGTAAGAGTATACGTTCCTGCTTCTAGACTGCTCAAGTTTTGATCTGTACTAGTAAAACCATTTGGACCTGTCCAAGCGTACGTATATTCAAATACACCAGGCGCTGTTTCGGTTGGTGTTCCACCAGTGATATTGACATCAATCATTCCATCTGTATCTCCGAAACAAGCTACGTTGGTTTGACTTACCAAAGAAGCCATCAATTCGCTTGGTTCTGTAATGACAAACGTTTGAGTAATTGGTCCACAACCATTCGCATCCGTTAGCGTGAGTTCATAAGTTCCTGCTTGAAGGTTTGAAATGTCTTCATCCATTGAAAAAGCAGCTCCGTTTCGTGTCCAGTTATAACTGTAATTTGTCGTTCCGCCAGTCACAGTGATGGCAATTTCTCCATCATTTGCACCAAAACAACTAATGGAACTTTCAGTATCTACCGCGAGAAGCAACTCAGCAGGTTCTGTAATGGTATAGGTTTCTGAGAATGGACAACCGCCCGCATCTTGCACAGATAGTGTATAATCTCCAGGAGCTAGATTGGAAATAGTAGCATCACTAGACGTAAATCCGCCAGGACCTGTCCACGAAAGGATATATGGATCGCCTGTGGTAAATGGTACTCCGCCTGTAATATTGGTGATAATTTCTCCATTATTAGCCGCAAAACAATCTATTTGAGTAATGGTAATATTTGCTGAAATCGCTGGATTTACGGTAACGGTTACTGTAAATGGTGTTCCGACACAAATCCCTGCGGTTGGCTTTACTGTATAGGTAACGGTTGCTGGTGCAGCAGTTATATTTGTTAATGTTTGACTGATATTCGCTTGTGGATTCGTCTCAGCACTGGCACCTATAATACTTCCCGCAGGCGCAATGGTTGGTGCTGTCCACGTGTATGTAGTCGTTGCTGGAACAATATCTCCGTTTGACGCATCTGGTGTCACCGTAAAACTATCACCACTACAGATCGTTTCTGTAAAATTGCTGATACTTGGCGTTTCGTTGACGATGATTTCTGCTGTATTTGAAGTAGTTTCAGCACATCCACCAGTTGGAAACGTAATAATACAATAATAATAGGTTGTTCCTGTTGTAGTAACTGATGGTGTGTAAGTCGCAGTCGTTTCTCCTGTGAGAGCAGTTCCTGAAGTCACATCGTCTACCGTATTGGAATACCATTGATAGGTTGGTGTGCCTACGCCATTCGTAAAACTTACCGTAAGTGCATTGACTATTTCTCCTAAGCAGAGTTCTTGTGATTGTGGTTGCATGTCAAAAGCAGGTACAGGATTTACAATTACTTCAGAAGTAGTACTCACTGTAGAACAACTTGCACTCGCAGGTTGTGAAATGACACAGTAATAATACAAAGTACCCACAGCATTTGTTGGTGGAGTAAAAGTAGCGTTGGTCGCACCTGCAATTGGCGTTCCACCAGTATTTGAATTGATCGTATTGCTAAACCATTGATAGGTAAATGTTCCCAATCCACCTGAAGCTTGTACTATCAAATCTTGTGGCATGCTGTTTTGACATAAGGTTTGTGTTACGATTGGTTGTACATCTACCATTGGATTGTCCACTACAATAATTTCGGCTACATCACTTACAACATCATTACAACCATTGCTACTTGGTGTAAAGGAAAGTTCTACATAATAATAAAAAGTTCCTGCAGTTGTAAAAGTTGGCGGTGTGTAGGTGTCGTTCGTAGCACCAGCAATGGCAGTTCCGCCTGTATTGCTATTCGTTGTATTGCTATACCATTGATATGAAACGGTTCCTGTTCCGTCGGTAAATGCTACAGTTAAAGGCGTATCAATCGTACTTCCCACACATAAACTTTGCGTAGCAGTTGGTTGTGTTGTAATCGTAGCATTTGGCGTCACAGTGACACTTGCTACTTGCGAATTGATATTAGAACATCCACCAGTTGCAAAAGTAATTTCACAATAATAAAATAGTTCGCCTATTGTATCTGTTGGTGGGACATAATCGGCATTGGTTGCGCCTGCAATTGGTGTTCCACCTGTGTTTGCATTGACTGTATTGCTATACCATTGGTATTGCGCCGATGCATCGGAAGAAGCTACACTTAAAGTAATTGGTGTTCCATTTTGACATACCACACTTGATTGCGGCTGTTGTGTAATTTCTGGTGCTGGATTCACCGTAATGACAAAATCTACAGGAGAACCATCACAATTTCCTATCGTTGGTGTTACGGTATAGGTTACCGTTCCTGCTACAGTATTGGTTGTCGTGAGGACTTGTCCTAAAATATCTCCTGTACCTGCGGGTGAAAATCCACTAATGCCTGCCGTTCCTACAGCTGTCCATGAAAAGATGGTTCCAGCGACATCTGAGGTGAGATTGATGTCTGCAAAGGAAGTTCCTGAACAGATTTCCTGTGTCAAATTTGTATTGGTAATGGAAGGAACTTCTTCAATCGTAAAGGTATCTGAAACTTGTGCCGAAACTCCACAATCGTTGGTGATTTGAAGCGTATACGTATACGTTCCTGCAACTCCATAATCAATAGCTCCAGGCGATGCTGACGTAGAACTGGAAGGTGTGGCTCCTGGAAATTGCCAATTGTACATAACTGAACCATCATTATTCGTACAGGTTTCCACTATTGCAGACGGATTGATAATCGTCGTATTACAAATAATTCCAACAGGATCAATGATGGCTGTCGGCGGTTGTTTTACAATTACTTGTTGTGATGTATTCTGAGTTCCACACGAATTGGTTCCTGCCAATTGAATCGTATACGTTCCCGGTGTTACAAAATTGAATTCAGGCTCAGCCGAAGTTGCTGAGGTTCCGTTGGCAAAACTCCAATCTTCTGGCGCATCTCCACAAAAATCTGAAGTATAGGTAACTTGCCATTGGTATTCCACAGGATTACAACTCGTAGATTGATCCGTGTTATTCGTAGTATTTACTGCTAGAGGTGTACAACCATCAAGCGTATTTAAAGTAAACTGTGGATTTACGGGTTCTTCGATGCAGATGGTTTGTGAAATCACATCCGTGCCACATCGGTTTCCAACTGTTTGTGTAATAGTGTAGGTTCCTGCTTGCGTAAAGTTTACACATAAAATATCTGAACCAGTCTGCCAAAGAGACGCATCTGTTGAACCAAAATCATTTCCTAATGTTCCGCTAGTTATGGTATAATTTGTTGGTGTAATCTCCCAAATTACATTAGGATTTGTGCTGCAATTGCTATCACTTCCGTTAGTAGTATTTCCAATAGACAAATCCTCAAAACAAATCTCAGTATTCACACAAGTAGGTTCCGTTGGAAATGTAAAGTCTGGTACTGGAGGTTCAGAAACATAGATAGGAACTACACCAACAGACGAGGAACCACAAGGATTTTGAGCTACAATATTCGCTGAGAAAGAATTGGAATAGGTGTTACTACCATCAGAACTCGTTGTGTTACAAGATGAACTTGCAAATATGTGTGTAATATTTGTAAGAAGGTTATTTTGATCATGTTGGATTGTTATTGGAGGACTTCCATCATTAAAAGTTACAATATATTCGGTACCTGGTGGATTATTTTCAATTCCAGTGACAGGAAACACTAATTCTTCGTTACTACATATATCCGTATTTCCTGGATTACCTAATGAAACTGCAGGATTGGAACCCACAAAGACTGTATAAGTTCTACTAGCATTGCAACCATTATTACCTGTTATCGTATATGTCAATATATATAATCCTACATCATACGTATGTGTTTGCAAGCCCCAATCAGTTGTACTAGTGAAGATAGGACTTCCATCACCCCAATCAATGGTATAGCTTGCATTAAAGGTTGAAGTAGTTGTTGATGTGTTGGTAAAAGATAACGTTGAAGTCATATTATTACATTCTCTAAATACCGTCATATCTCCATCCATAATGGGATTTGGACCATTTAGTGTAGGGTCTGGTCCTTCATCAATCATAACAGTAACGCTTCCAGTAGCAGTATTATTTGCTCCAGTTGCATCTTGTACATCAGTTAGTGTAAAAGTAAATGTTCCAGCTACTAAAGTATTTACATTTAATGTAGCAGTATCAGCATTTACAGGAGAATTAATAGTTCCTGTAGTAGTATTTGTGCCATCAAATATAGTATACGCAAACGTATACGGAGCAGTTCCGTTAGAACCAGTAAATGTAATGACGGGCGAATCATTGTATTGGCAAACGGAGGTCATGTCTACGCTGATAGATGCGTTAGGCATTATGGTCGTAGTGTTGTTTGCTATAATTGATGACGATGCACTGTGTGTTTGCAATGCAAGGAAAATCAAGAATAGTGTAAGTAGGTATCTTTTTTTCATAAGTGGTAGTTAGCTTGTGTCAAGCGACATGTTCAATCCATATGGAAAACGTTAAAATTTTAACATATTAAAAGTACTCAATATCTTTTATTTCCTATGAGAAATACATTAAAAAATTATTAATAACGAACTCATTTTCAAAATAATTCAAAACCTGGCATTTATTTTTATGGATTTCCACATTTTATGCAGGTTTAATGATTTTTTAATACGATTTCTATAGTGGTTGATACAAAATTAACCCAAGCAACATCATTAGAAAACCCTAAAATTGATGGTTTTTTCCTCATGATTTTCAAGGAGATCACACTTCAAACCACATTTGCGACAATTCAATAGAAAGACCTTTTATCTTTAACGGATAGGTTTCATCTTTGAATCATTAATCAAAACAAACGAACACTCAAAATCAAAAAATTATGACACCATCAGAAGTTTTTCAAATCGTAGGATTGCTTGCCATGCCCATGTGGGTTTTGCTTATTTTTCTTCCAAAATGGAAAGTGACACGATTTTTAATTGACTACAAAGTGATTCCAATTATTCTATCGGTTATCTACGCAATTTATATTGCCATTGCCTTGATTGATGGCGGTATGATGGACTTTGGAAGTTTGAAATCGGTCATGCAATTGTTTACGGTTGAAAATGCAGTCTTAGCAGGTTGGATTCACTATTTGGCATTCGATTTATTGATTGGCATGTGGATTGTAAATCAAAACCAAACCTTGAAAATTCACCCAATCATCATTGCACCATGTCTGTTAGGAACCTTTATGTTGGGACCTGTTGGATTTCTAGTTTTTATGATCATTAGAGCTGTGAAACTTAAAAAAGCAACCTCATGAAACTCATCAAACACGTACTCAACACCGTAAAAAAAGAAAGTCCCATTCTGTACACCATTGTACTGATTCACGCAGTATTTGCTGTTGTGTGTATTGGTGGACTTTTTATAGACGATAGAACGCTGACAGGAATTAGCGTGTGGATAAAACCCTTAAAATTCTGGATTTCTGGCGGAATTTATATTCTAACACTTGGTTTTATCATCACCAAATATCCGTATTCAAACATAAAGAAAAACATTATCCGAAATATTG
Source organism: Bacteroidota bacterium (assembly GCA_039026955.1). GTDB lineage: Bacteria > Bacteroidota > Bacteroidia > Flavobacteriales > Flavobacteriaceae > Kordia. The sequence continues at coordinate 77,423 of JBCCLH010000014.1, read as the reverse complement.
TTTCTTGGACCTTATTAGTAGAAACGGGTATTATTTTCTATCAAGCAACTCGCGGCGTACGTTCACATTACAATCAAGAATCTATGTTTGACGGAATGCTGTTTGCTGCGATGGGAATTTTAATTGGAATCAATGTGTTAGTCATGGTATTATTAGCTTTTGATGCAGCACGTTTAAAACTAAAAGTTGCCAAACCAATTCAAGTAGCTATTTTTATTGGATGGATTGTAGTCATTGTAGGAAGTTGGGTTGGCGGGCAAATGATCAGTCAAATGGCACATAACGTAGGAGTCGTCGATGGTGGCGAAGGTTTGCCTATTTTAAATTGGAGTACAGTTGGTGGAGATTTGCGCGTGGCACACTTTGTCGGATTGCATGGTATTCAAATAATTCCGTTATTCGCATGGATACTTGTCAACAAATGGAACACAAAAGCAGTACAGAAAACGATGGCAGTCATCACTTTTGGATTGGTATTTTCGGCGTGTATTGCGTTTGTATTCTTTCAAGCAAAACAAGGAATTCCGTTGATTAAATTATAAACACGAATGAAACTTCTCAACAAAGAAAAACGCTTGCAATACATTGGTTTCAATGATATATGGTTTGTGATCATCGGGATGATTATTCTTGGTTTCATAACAGACTATCTATTCAATAATTCCTTTGCGCGGTATCCTTTTTGGGAAGCCTTAGCACATTGGAGTATTTCATTTTCGTTTTCGGTTCTAAATTGGAGTGTAATGCGTAGCTATTTTATTTTTTTACGAAAAAAGCTGCCAAGTGTAGAACAAGTTGGAAAACGTGCATTGATGCTATTTTTTGCAATCATTATTTCTGTGACTACCATAGATGCAATAGGTGGAACAATTATTGGATATATTTTAGATGTACACTATTATTTTTCAGAACGATATCGTGTGCTATTGCCAATTATCATTATCAGTATCATGATCATGGCGATTTACGAAGCGATTTATTTTTACATTCAACTCAAACGGTCTATTCGGGAAGAAGAACAAGCAAAACAAGTAGTGGTGTTGGCGCAGTTGGATGCCTTACGCAATCAAGCACAGCCACATTTTTTCTTTAACAGTTTAAACACTTTGCGAGATATTATCGATCAAAATACCAAAGAAGATGCAAAACAGTTTGTAGACAAACTCTCGGATGTGTATCGTTATATTTTAGATGCGGGCGATGCGAATGTAATTTCGTTGCGTGATGAGTTGAAGTTTGCACATGCGTACATTCACATTCAAAAAGAACGTTTTGGGTCAAATTTAAAGCTCAATTTGCAACTGCCAGAAACGGTCATGGATCGCTTGATTGTTCCGATGAGTTTGCAATTATTACTGGAAAATGCCATCAAACACAATGTCATATCACGCTCAAAACCCTTAAAGATTGATATCACTACTGTAGATGAATTGTTGGTAGTTTCCAACAAAATTCGCCCAAAATCTACACAATTACCTTCTACCAAATTGGGATTGATCAATATGGAAAAACGCCACGCACTCATCTCAGACAAAAAGCCAATTGTAGAGAACAACGGTGAAGAATTTATGGTGCGTGTCCCATTACTCAAACCTTCAGATTTAAAAACAAAACTATGAATGTACTGATTATAGAAGATGAATTTCGTGCGGCAAATCAATTGCAAAATATGCTTAAAAAATGTGGTTTTCAGTATCATTTATTGGACACAATTGATACGGTTGAAGATGCTGTGCAATGGTTTCAAACCAACGAATTGCCCAACTTGGTTTTTATGGACATTCAATTGGCAGATGGCTTGAGTTTTGAAATATTTCAGAAAGTTGAAGTGGAAGCGCCCATCATATTTACCACCGCGTTCGATCAATATGCGATTCAGGCATTTAAAGTAAATAGTGTAGATTATCTTTTAAAACCGATTCAGGAAGCAGATTTGCAAAAAGCGTTGGAAAAATTCAACAAATCCAACCAATCGCAACAGATAGAAGCTTCGGTGTTAAAACAATTGCTCACAAGTATACAATCGCAAACCGAACTCAAAAATACCAAACAACGCAGCGGTTTATTGGTCAAAGAAGGAACTGGTTTTGTGCAGATCAAAATTTCAGATTTGCTCTATGCATACTCGGAAGACAGCATCACATTTGGCGTCACTGAAAGCAAACGCTATGTCATTGACGAAACGATTGATCAATTATTTAGCACACTCAATCTCGATGAATTTTACCGAATCAATCGTGGACAAATTGTGGCGAAAAGCGCTATTCAAAAAATAAATCCATACTTCAATCACCGTGTAAAACTAGCTGTTGTCAAAGAGCGCGATCAAGAATTCATCGTCAGTCGTCAAAAAACGAGTGATTTTAAAGCGTGGTTGAATCAGTAGTTTAGCATTTTAAGAAAAGGCATTCTTTTGTAACTATTTTTTAGAGAAAGTTAAAAAATAGTATTTTCGTCTCCATAATGCCAAAAAAACTCAAACTTATACTCACAAACATTACCGTTCTCTTGATCGGAATTCTGATCATTGAACTCTGCTTTGGTGGTTGGTTGAGCAGTAGCAATCAGTTGAGTAATTTGGGAATTATCAAAGATACCAAATTCGAATTTGAAGTCAACGGTTTATACAATACCAACAATCCAACCATCACGTATACAAGAGATACATATGGATTGCGCGGCGTTTCAACCTACAATCAACCTGAAAAAATAAACATACTCACAGTTGGCGGAAGCACCACCGATCAGCGGTATTTAGACGATTCCCAAACATGGCAGGAAGTACTCGAAAAATCGTTCCAAAGCAACGGTAAAGAAATCTATGTTTCCAATGCGGGAGTGGACGGACAATCAACGTATGGACATTTGAAAAGTACCGAAATTTGGTTCCCGAAAATTGAAAAGCTTCAACCGCAAATCATTCTATTTTATGTCGGAATTAATGATTTTTACAGAGTCAATAGCGATTCCAAATATGACAATATTCAAGAATTGGAAAGTGGCGGATTCAAACGTCAGATCAAAGACAAATCGGTATTGTACAGTGTTTACCGAAAACTTCGCGGCATGCAAAAAGCAACCAAATTTGAAGTCGGACATCGTCAAGTAAGTTTTGCACGAGTCGATTACACCAAAGAAGAAGTCGTCAATGAAAAACTACTAGAAATTTATGACGAAACCAATCTAAAAGCCTTCAAAATTCGCATCCAAAAACTGATAGATTATACAAAAAGCCTGAACGCAACTCCAATTTTCGTAACACAACCGACCTTTCATTACAAAATTAGAAACGGCGTCATTTTCGGAACAGCAAACATCCAATATCTAGACGACAAATACGCGTACAATGGTGTTGGGTATCTCACACTACTCAACAAACTCAATGAAGCTATGAAAGAAGTCGCAGGCGAGCAGTTTGTCATCGATATAACCAACGACGAAACTTGGCATATGACAGATTTCTACGATTACTTTCACATGACACCAACAGGCGCTAAGAAATTAGGGGAAAAGTTGTATCAGAAACTTTCAGAATTTAAACTGCTAAAGTAAAGTTTGGGAACTTGTGTATTTTGAAGCAATTACGTCAGATCGAGTGAAATCTTGCAAAGATTTTGTATCGAGATCTGATCAGGGACTGATTTTTCTCAAGTACTTCTTCGAGTGATTTTCGTAATGAAATGAGGAAAAATGTATCGAGAACAGCTATGAAATCAGAGTACTCCTCGATACATCCTGAAACAAGTTCAGGACACTCAAAGTGACGTTTATTTTAATGTGACAATTTGATAGTTTGAAAATGTACCAATGGCGATTTTGCTTCTATTACAAATATTCTAATAATTTACACTTTCAGATTTCTAAACCAAAAATTAAAACTTTTCTGTAAAATCCCTTGCTTTTGTCATAGAAATCGAAGTGACGTTTGAATTCCAATGTCATTCCGTACCAACGTACTGAACTTGATTCAGTATCAATGCGGAATCCATCTTGAGCAACTGTGGATTCCTGTCTACATAGGAATGACACAAAAACAAACCGTCAGTTCGAGTGTTTTTTACGAAGTAAAACGTAGTAAAAAATGTATCGAGAACAGCTATGAAATCAGAGTACTCCTCGATACATCCTGAAACAAGTTCAGGACACTCAAAGTGACGTTGCGAAAAAAAATAGTTCTTGTCTTCGTAATAAAACAGGAGAAAAGTATCGTAATAATCGCTCTTCACCAGAAATTTCACCATCATCACAGTCGAAATCAAAAAATATAAATACTTTTACCAAAACGAAAACGGTGAAGTGGTTTCAACAAAAAAGTAATATAGCAATCGGAATTTTATTCTTGATTACAATAGTTGTGGTACTTCAAAGTCCAGCAGTGATGTTTCCTGACTCGTATGGATATCGTGATATGCACATCATTCGCACGCCTGGATATCCATTGTTTTTACAATTTACACAAACAGTTTTTGGTAAATATTATGAATTTGGAACCGTATTGATTCAAATACTATTCGGTTGTTTCAGTATATATTATTTCATTTATAAATTACGATCATATAAAGTTATCAATGCATTTTTCAGTGTTTGTTTTACAGTGATATTACTTTTGCCGTTTGTGCTAGGATTAAAAATTGCCAACAACATTCTCACGGAATCTATTTCGTATTCGCTATACTTGATTTTAGTGGCGAAGTTCATTTCATTCTTCATCTCGAAAGAAGCCAAAGAATTGTATTATTCATTACCAATTTTAGCATTGTTGCTCATCATACGCTATCAATTTGTCTACTTAATCCCGATAGCACTAGGGTTAATTTTTTGGGTACATTATCCGCAAAGAACCTTAAAAAAACAGGCACTTCTTATTGTGTTATTTCTAGCGCTTCCGCTGATGACATCTTTGGTTGATAGAACCTATCACAAATTCGTCCACGGTCATTTTGTAAGCACACCTTGGAACGGAATGAACCTAATCACAGCGCCTTTTTTCGTATCCGATGCAGAAGATAAAGTACTGTTTGACGATCCGATAGAAAGAGAGTTCTTCAAAAACACACACTACAATTTGATCGAAGAAAACATGAATATCAACAACTTGGATTTGTCGACATTTCCAACGCCGACACAATTTTACATAGGAAGATTTGCTGATATCACGATGGGACCAATTTTCAAAAATGGAAAGGAAGTTCTAGGAGATTCGCTTACTGAAGCAGAACGCTTTATCAAATTGGAAACGATGACAAGCAGCATGGTGAAACCGTTGATTTTTGATAATTTTTCCAAGTGGAAACGCATTTATATCAGAAATGCCATTCACGGTTTTGGCGGCATCAAAAATGTTTTATTGTATGTGTTAATTGCAGTGTTTAGTTGGGTGATATTATTAAAACGTGAACAACTGGAATACAAAGTGCTAGGATTAAGTTCCTTATTATTAATTGCTAATGTATTGATTGTTGCCATTGGAATGCACGCAGTTATCCGCTTTACTTTTTACAACGATTGGGTGCTATTTCTCACGATTTTCGTATTATTGAATTCGCTTAACAAAAAACGATATGAATCCTGAATTGTCCGTTGTCATGCCGTGTCTCAATGAAGCTGAGACTTTGGAAATATGCATCAAAAAAGCACAAGGATTTTTTGAACAACATCAAATCAATGGCGAAGTCGTGATTGCCGATAATGGTAGTACAGACGGATCGCAAGCCATTGCCGAACGTTTGCAGGCACGTGTCGTTCCCGTTGCCGAAAAAGGGTACGGCAACGCATTAAAAGGTGGCATCAAAGCAGCGAAAGGGAAATATATTATCATGGGCGATGCGGATGATAGTTACGACTTCTCAAAGCTGGAATTGTTTGTCGAAAAACTTCGCGAAGGCTATGACTTGGTGATGGGAAATCGTTTCAAAGGTGGCGTCAAAAAAGGAGCAATGCCTTTTTTACACAAATACTTAGGAAATCCTGTATTGTCGTTTATTGGACGGCTCTTTTTCAATATCAAAATTGGCGATTTTCACTGCGGATTGCGCGGTTTTTCCAAAGAAGCGTTTTACAAAATGAATGTCAATACTACCGGAATGGAATTCGCTTCCGAAATGATCGTCAAATCCAAACTAAATGGTTTAACAATTGCCGAAGTGCCAACAATTCTGCACCCTGATGGACGTTCGCGTCCGCCACATTTGAATACTTGGCGCGATGGTTGGCGACATTTACGATTTTTGTTGCTCTACAGTCCGCGATGGTTATTCTTATATCCTGCATTTTTATTGATCATTGTAGGAACTATTTTGTCAACTTTGCTGATCATAAAGCCACTTACCTTCAACGGAATTGTCTTTGATGTACACACACTTTTATATACGGCTGGTGCTGTCATTGTAGGTTTCCAATTTTTGATGTTTTACGGTTTGACGAAAATTTTTGCGGTTGAAAACGGATTGCTTCCCAAAAGTGATCGCTACACAAAATTGTTTAAATTCTTTACGCTTGAAAAAGGTTTGATCGTCGGCTTTTTGACCTTTGGTTTTGGAATGTATCTCAGCATTGCAGGATTGTTAGATTGGAAAGCCACCAGTTTTAGCGATTTAAAACCCGCCGAAACACTTCGCGTGATCGTTCCTGCAGTATTTACTATTATGTTGGGTTTGCAGATTATTCTCTTTAGTTTTTTCTTTAGTGTTTTAGGGTTGAAGCAAAACCTTAAAAGAGAAACAAAAGCTTAAAAGACACTTATGCAAGGCGGACCATTTAATATTCATAAAAGAGACCAAGAAGTATATTTAACAGTTGGAATCTATGGTATACGAGTCCTTGGTGGTTGGGGAGTTAGAATACATGATTTTTCAATAATGTTAAAGAAAAAAGGAGCTGATATTATCGTTGAACCGAAGAAAACAATTTTGAGAATTCAATCTTTTGAGTTCAATAAGAGAGCTAAAAAAATAATGGTGTTAGATGTTCCAAAATCTGGAAAATATCATATTGAATTCAAAAACCCTAAAAGTTTAGAAGTAAGAAGATCAAACTTGTTTATTACGCGATTATTGTTTGGAGATGATAAACTTCCTAACGAAAGCTTGGAGATTTGTATTTGCTAAATCATCACATAAAACTACAACAAAAAGTTCATCTGAGTCATTCTAGTATATTTTGAATTTCGCTCGAATTGACTTAGATTTAGAAAAAACAATTTCTAGTTACACTATTAAAAATGTCCTTCTTTAAAACACTCTTTCAAAAACAAGAAAAACCAATTACATCTTATGTAGATTTTTGGAATTGGTTTCAGCAACATGAAAAGAAATTTTACAATGTGTTGCGCAAAGGTGGAGACGTGCAAAGTGTGTTCTTCCGGAAGCTTGCTGAAAAATTAGACGAGTTAAAAGATGGATTTTGGTATACCGCAGGAATGTTTAGCGATGACGTTGCAGAATTGGTCATTACACCTGATGGCGCAATAGAAAATATCGTATTTGTGGAAGAATTAGTCGCAGCAGCTCCTATGTTAAAACGTTGGAAATTTACCGCGTTAAAGCCTGCATTAAATATAGAAAATGTCTCAATCCGAATGGGCGATTATAAATTTTCAAGTATTGAATTGTCATTCTATCCGATTGATCACGCGGAATATCCTGATGAGATTGATATTGTAATTGTGTACGACAATTTCCGAGAAGAAGACAAAAATCTGATTGTAAATGGTACGTATCTTTTTTTAGATAATTATTTAGGTGAATTGAATTCGGTGACGACAATCGACAATATAAGAGTGGCCTCAAAAGCGGAAGCGACTGAAGAATTGATTCCGATTCTGAAACTGAAAGACTTTTTAATTTGGCGCGAGAAAGAATTTGTAGAAAAATACAAAGGCATTCGTCACAATACGATCGAAGATAATTTTATCAGTCTTGAAGCAACGTTGGAAAATGATTTGCCATTATTCGCCATCGTCAATTCCGATTTATTAACGTGGGATCGAAAAGCATCGCATCCTTGGGTTTCTATTGTCAAAATTGCCTACGACGGGACAGACAATCAAGGATTGCCCAATGAGAAAGCATATGATCTTCTCAACGCAATTGAGGAAGAAATTTTAAAAGAGTTAAAAGATGCAGAAGGTTATCTAAACATCGGGCGACAAACTGCAGATTCGCTACGAGAAATTTACTTTGCCTGTGTTGATTTCCGATTGCCTTCAAAAGTACTACATCGCCTCAAAGAAAAATACAAAGACAAGCTTGAGATACAATTTGTGATTTTCAAAGATAAATATTGGCAAACGTTTAATCGTTTTAGGACGAGCTAGGGTTAGTTTCGAGGTTTATAAGTTTATGAGTTGAGAAGTTTAGTTTGGACTAATTCAACATTTAGCGTTTCTAAGTACTTCTCGATACATTTTTTCGCTTACTCAAAAACACTCGAAGTGACGTTTCGTAATTCAAAGAGCACAAAACGTCAGATCGAGTGGAATTCTGAAAGAATTTTGTATCGAGATCTACTATGATTTTTTATGTTTATAAGCTTATGAGTTTACTTTGAACTAATTCAACATTTAGCATTTAAAATTCAGTATTTCCAAGCACTTCTCGATAAATCCTGAATCAAGTTTAGGACACTCGAAGTGACGTTTTGTATGATCCGTCATTGCGAGACAAAGTCGTGGCAATCTGTCAAAATCAAAGCAAGATTAGTATTTGAAATGAGCATTGGTACATTTTCAAATCATCAAATTGATACATTAGAAAAGCGTCAGATCGAGTGGAATTCTGAAAGAATTTTGTATCGAGAACAGCTTTGAACTAATTCAACATCCAACATTCAACATTAAAAATTCAAGTCCTAATCACACTAACAAACTGATACTTCCCTTTAAAAACATACTTCACCAACGGAAGATGATTGTATAAATAAATCGGACAAATATTCTTGATTTCTTGAAGTTGTACTTCTTGTAATATCGCTTGAAATCTTTTTTTTGTAAAATAGCGTTTTGGAATGGAAACTCCGTAGCCATAATTGCCAATAATGTCTGCTAATTGCAGCAACGTTCTAGAGAAAAAACCATATTCAAAATGATCTTTAATGATGATAAAATCAGCAACGCGTTTTGCTTCTTGCAACAATTGCTGCATGTGTTCCGCATCGTGATGCAATACATCGCTAAAAAGGATCACATTAAACGATTTATTTTCAAAAGGAAGTGTTTTACCATCAAAGGCAACATAATTCTTCCAATTTTTGGTATTCGGATAGATATCTACGCCTGTACACTCAATATTTGTTCCGTCTTGGGCTAAAATATTTGTGATCGTCATGTCTCCACAACCAATATCTAACAAAGAAATTTCAGTGTCTTTTTCAATTGGTAAGGCATGAATTTCTTGTATAAAAAGTGCGCTCAATATCTCAATTCTATTGCCATGCGAAGCATTTCGATGAAACTTAATCAAAAGTTTATCAACGACACTTTTTTTATCTTTTGCTAGTGGAGAGCTCATCTGGTTTTGATGTGAGGTTGTAAAGATAGCGAATCTGAGGTTAACAACTTTATAATAAAAAGACTACAAATATTTTTTATTTTAAATCGTATAACTATAGATTTGCAAGTAAAATTTAGGCTTAATTGTAATCTAAATATTTCACACCTAGAAACAGCATCGATTTTAATTTTTGGTGCTGTTTCAAATTTAATATAGTAACGTTCATATATTTAAATATTTACTTGTTTGATATTTTAGTATCTTTGATATAAATGGATAAGATGAATTTAGAAGCTCGGAAAATTGAATTTGTACAGGAATTTTTGCAACTACAAAGCGAAGAAATCATAAGTGGTCTTGAAGAATTACTTAAGAAGCTAAAAGTAGAATTGTTTGAAAAAAGCTTAGAGCCCATGACTATGGATCAATTAAATTCTGAAATTGATCAAGCTATGGAAGATTCAAAAAATGGACGAATGATAAAAGCCACTGACTTAAAAGCCGAGATTGAAAAGTGGAGTTAGATGTTTATTGGTCAGAACTTGCTAAGAAGAAGCTAAAAAACATTTATGATTATTATTCTTTAAAAGCTAATAGAAAAGTAGCTCAAAAATTAATCAATGGGATTGTAGATGCCACGATTGGAATAGAAGCGCATCCAGAAATGGGTCAAGTTGAGATAAATTTAGAACATAGAAAACAAGAATTTAGGTATTTGGTATTTCGTGACTATAAAATTATTTATTGGATAAATTCTGAATATAAGCGTATTGAAATTGCTAATGTCTTCGCAACAAAGCAAAATCCTAAAAAAATGGATGAAATTTAATAACTGAATTTCTTTCCTCAAAACTCCAACCGCACCATAAAATTAGGTGTTCTTCCCAAGGAAATCTTATCAATAGTCCGTAACTGGAATTCGGCATTTTGGGTGTTTAAAATAACGCGATAATTTCGGTTTAAAATATTTTTCTGATTGTACATATTTAACAACGAAAACCCAAACGAAGCTTTCAAATCATTATTCTTAAAAGGCTTGATTTCATACTTCGCCGAAAAATCCAAACGGTGATACGGATGCAAACGTTCGCCATTACGCTCGCCATATACAATTTCGATGTTGTCTGCGTTGTCACCTTCCAAACCTGTTGCCAAGGTATACGGACGCGAAGTTCGGTAACGCCAACCGAGTGATAATTCTAAATTGCCAAATTTCGCAGATTGTACCAACGATAAATAATGTCGAATGTCAAAATTCCCGTCAAAAGGATTGGTATTGTTTAAATTGTCAAATTGAAATTCGTTTTGGGTGAAGGCATAACTCGCCAAACTTGTAAAATTATAGAAGCGTTTTTTGACCAACACATCCAATCCTGTGATGGTACTTTCGCCAATAGAAAGTCCAGTCGTTTCAATATCAAATCCACGTGTGAGCGATGTTAGATTACTGATCTTTTTATAATACACTTCCGCATCTACACTCCAAGAATCGTATTGAAAGTTTCCGCCCAAACTTACCTGTTCACTGCGCAACACTGGAATTTCATCATCGGTAGAAACCCAAACCTGGTTCTCCAATCCGAAGCTTTGCGTTTCAAACTCCGTAATCTGACTCACAAACTGATATTGTCGTTCCACAGAGAAATTCGCATTAAAATGAGCGTTGATTTTTTTGGTCACATGTACGCTGGGTTCTATAAAGAATTCACCCAACTCTGTCGCATAATTGCCGCGAATTCCTGAAAAAATCGTCCAATCGTTCCTTGAAAAGCGATGTTCACCAAACAATGCGTGAATGGTATTTTGAGAATTTTCTGAAGTCACTAAAAAATCAGGATCAAAAATTACATCCGATTGCTGTCCGATTGTATAATCCAATTCATTGGAAATAAGCTCATAACCGCCAACAAAACGATGTTGCTTATTGAGTTGATAGGTGGCTTGCGCATGCAATCCGATTTCAAAAATTCCGTTCTCTTTCACGGTTTCATAATCGAACAAATTGGATAATAATTCTTCTCCTAAATACTCCAAATTAAATCGTGTGGCGGTTAAATTGACTTCCGTAGTCAAGTCTTTCTGCCAATTTTGTGTCCACGAAAGACCAACGCCCCAATTTTCAATAAACAATTCGTCATCCGTTCTGCGATTAATTTCATCAAACTGTGACACAAAATCCAGTTCATTTCTAGAAGCAATCGAACTGACTTCTAACTGGGTATCTTCGGAAAGTTCGGCAATGACTTTTGCGGTAAAATCAATAAAATAAAAGGAATTATTGGTTCGCGAAAGCACATCACTAAAAGTTCCAGTATTGTCTGTAATTTTAGTGTTTTGAAATATTTGTTCTGAAAATTCATCAAACGTCACTGTTTCAAAAACATCCGAATACGAACGACGAAACGAGGCAATCACCGCCACTTTTTCGCCAATCGGTTGTTGTACATACGCATCCACATAAATCATATTCGTCCCCAAACTGACTTTAGTTTTCTTGGGAATTTTGGAATAGGATTCTATATCAATCACACCTGAAATATGGTTCCCATACCGTGAAGGTGCTGCGTTTTTATAGATAGAAACATTGTCAATTAAATACGGATTGAAGGAAGAAATCATTCCAAAAAAGTGATCGTATTGATACATTTTAATGCTGTCCCAAAGAATCAAATTTTGATCAGGAGTTCCGCCGCGAATGTTCAATCCTGTAGAGGTTTCATCGGGACTTTGAATGCCTGGAATTAACTGTACACTTTGCATTACGTCAGGTTCCACAAAACCAGGTAATACTTGAAAATCTCTTGGTGTCGCTTCAATTGCGCCGTCAATGGTTTTTAGAAATCCAGTGGTTAAATAATTGGAAATAAGCACTTCATCTAAATTGATCATGCGTTCTACAATTTTTGGACGTTTTTGTTTTTTGAGCACGTACGAATTCGCAGTAATTTTCCGAAATGTTAATTGTGTTTGTTCAGAAATCACGTCCAAGGTTTCTGAAAGTGTTTCAGGCAATTTTTGCAAAGTGATCACTTTTCCCTGAACAATTTTGGAATTGTACGAAATGCTGACTTCAAAGCGTTTTTCGATATCCACTAATACTGTTTTTAGTGGCGTTTTATCATAGATATTTGGCTGCTGTTGCGGATATGCAATGTAAAAGCACAATAGTAAAATGTATACCAAATATGCTTTTTTCATCTACTTTTTGCTAAGCGTAACGGTGTTCGTATTCAAGAAATAATCAATATCCATAGCTTCAAAAACGGTTTTCAGTGCAACTTCAAGATTGTTGTTGACAAAACGACCTGTAAAGCGTTCTTGAGCAAATGATTCTTTGTTTTGTATAGTGATTTGATATTGATTTTCTAGCGCATCTAAAACCTCCGAAAACGGAGTTTCCGTAAAGGAACTTAAACCAGACGTCCAAGTTTCCTCCGTTGTGTTGAATGTCCAGTTTGTAACAGTCGCATTGTAGGTTCGCACGGCTTTTCCTTTGGTTAATATATGTACTACATTGGCAGCATTCGTCACATTAACTTTCCCAGAAAAGCATTGTACCTCAAAGAAATTTGTATTGGTATCCACATTGAATTCAGTACCTAACACTTCTACAGTTCCTTCTTTTGTGATGACTTTAAATGGCGAACCTTTTACAACTTTGAAATAGGCTTCACCGTCTAAATGGAGTGTGCGTTCTTTATGAAATATATCTTTATCGTAATCTAACGTTGATTTTGCATTGAGAATCACTTCGGAACCATCAGGCAGATTGATCGCGAGCTGCTTTCCAAAATCCGTTTGATGTGTCATCGTGGAATTCTTCAAGAAAAAATACAACCCAAATAAAATGACCAACGAAGCTGCAGCAGCATACACATAACGGAAATTCAACCTTCGTACTTTTGGTTGTGTATCAATTTTCTGCTTGATTTTAGCCAACATCGCATCTTCATCATACGCGGGATCTTTTAATTTTTCCGTTGCGCTGATGATTTTAGCATAGGTTTTATAGGCTTCTGTTTGTTCAAAAGCCTGTTGTTCTTCGGGAGATAATTCTCCGCTCAACCATTTTGCTAAATTCGTTTCGTTATGTGATTCACTTTGTTCCATGTGCTCTTAACTTTATAGACAACTCAAATTTAGTTTACCCTACCTTTTAAATATCACCAATTTCTTTTCGTAAAATTTTTAGTGCATTGTGCATGCGTTTTTCTACGGCTTTTTGTGAAATATCTAGAAAAACAGCAATCTCAGCATAGGTTTTTTTGTCGATGCGATTCAATAAAAATACCTCGCGTTGTTTTTCGGATAAACTGGCAATCGCGTTTTCTAATTTTTGCATGAATTCCTTTTCTTCCAATAAAAACTCAGGACTTTGCACATCTACTTCCAATTTTTTGATTTGCTCGTGTTGCAATACAATTTTTTGGTGTTTTACGACATTTAAAAAAGCATTGTTGGCGACTCTTTTTAGAAAGAAAAGTGCATTTGCAAAAGGAATCTTTTTACAGTTTTTCCACAGTTTGATATAGGCTTCTTGTACCAAATCTTCAGCCAAATTTACATCACCACATTTGTAAAAAATATAATTGCGCAATGTGCGGGAATGCTTTCTAAAAAGAGCATCAAAATTTTCGGTTTCGCAGACTGATTTTTTGGGTTTCAAGTCGGTTGTAATTGAGTTAACTAATTGTATAATTCAAAAATAGATAAAAAATATGAACTTATAAATTATTAAAAATCAGAATATTAAAAATTTTTTATTACTTTTTTTTGAGCAAAGGTAGGGTGAATATATATCCAGTTGTCTATAATTCGTAAACCCAAAAACAAACAATTCTAAACTAAAATATTTATGAAAAAATTTCTAAAATTCTCATTCATTCTGGCACTGGCTGTTTTTACATTTTCTTGTAGCAACGACAATACAGATGTCATCCCAGAAGATCCGCAAAACAACAACGAAGTCAACGCTGCGATTAAAACAAATTTTAGCAGATATGCAAATAATGCGATAGCGACAAACCAAGCACAATCCATTTTTGAAAACAACGAAGAAAACAGTGATGCAGTTGGTAATTACTCTCAAGCGCAATGCTTTACGATTAATTTTCCAATTACTTTAACTGACGGAAACCAAGAAGTAGTTGCCAACAGTCAACAAGAAGCAGATAGCTTTGGAGATTTGGGATATTTTCTAGCATTTCCTGTCACAGTTACTGTAATGGACGGAACTGCTATGGGAACGACCGTAACTATTGCCAATGAATTTGAATTTGTTGAACTTTTAGAAGATTGTTTTGGTGAAGAAATTATCTCTTTTGGAGATGATTGTTTTACATTCAATTTCCCATTAAGTGTAGTGACGGATAATGGAAATACGGTAGTGGTAAATGATGAACTAGAATTATTCACAGTACCAAATGCAGTAGGTTTTTCATATCCAATTTCTGTAACGACACAAACGGCAACAGGAGCTGTAGTAGTTACGATTAATAGCGATGCGGAATTTGATGACTTATACAACGACTGCTTCGGTATTGATCCATGCGAAGACTGTGGTGTCAACTGTTTCGAAATTGTATATCCAATCACTCTAGTACAGGAAGATGGAACCGTAGTTACAGTAAATGACGACGAAGAATTCATTACCTTCTTAAGTGGATTAGACAACGACGATTACTTTGTGCCAACGTATCCTATGAACATCCAATACGAAGATGGAACACAAGCAACTATTAACAGCGATGCAGAATTAGAGGCAGCTTTTGATGCCTGCGACGACTAAGAGTTTGGTTATTTAGTACAAAAAAGCACGTTTTAAAATCAACGTACCGTTTTTTAATTACTCACAAAACCCTTGTTTCAATTGGAAGCCAGGGTTTTTCTTTTTGGATTGAAAATAGTTTTGAGATATTAGTATTGAGTATTGAGAGAAAAACAAATCCACAAATCCACAAAAAGACAAAAACAAAAGCTTCACAGAATTCAATTTCTTTTTCAGAACTTTGTAAAAAATGAAGCTATGAATTCTGAAGAAACAAAAAATTATTGGTCGCAGCGTTACCAAGAAGGTCGTACAGGTTGGGATCTTGGTTCGCCGTCTACACCTTTAAAAACCTATATTGATCAGTTGACAGATAAAAATTTGAAAATCTTGATTCCTGGCGCAGGAAATGCCTATGAAGCTGCCTATTTATGGGAAGAAGGATTTACAAATGTATATGTGTTGGATATTTCAGAAAATCCATTGCAAGAATTTCAGCAACGTCATCCGGACTTTCCTGCGGAGCAATTACTTTGTGAAGATTTTTTTGAACATCAAGGAAGCTACGACTTGATTTTAGAACAAACCTTTTTCTGTTCGTTTCCGCCATTTCCTGAAACGCGTCAACAGTATGCAAAACAAATGGCTGACTTGTTGAAACCGAATGGAAAACTAGCAGGCTTATGGTTTGATTTTCCGTTGACGGATGATGTTACCAATCCGCCGTTTGGTGGCAGTAAGGAAGAATATGTACCGTATTTTGAACCATATTTTACAGTCAAAACGCTAGAAAAAGCATACAATTCCATTGCGCCGCGTGCAGGCAGAGAACTTTTTGGGATTTTTGTAAAAAGTTAAATTTTGTTAAAAAAAGAAAGGATTGTCATTTTAATCGACAAATTCAGCATTCTAACAAAAGCTAATAACACAAACCTAAAGTTCAATACAGTTTTGATTAAAACCACCAACGTATTTTTACTTCTTACATTATTTTTGGGTCTGACTGCTTGTGATTCTAACAAAAAGTCAACCGAAAAAGAAACGGCTGCTGTTTCTGAAATTCCCCAAAAGGAAATGCCCAAATCAGCAGACAAAGCCACACAAATTCTTCAAGAAACTATCAAAGCGCATGGTGGAGAATTATACGATCAGGCGAAATATGAGTTTATCTTTCGTGACAAGAAATACACCTTTCACAATAACGGAAACAACTTTGCATACACTGTAGAAATTACCAAAGATGGTACTACTACATTCGATGTGCTCGAAAATGGTACCTTCTCACGTAAAGTGAACAATCAAACAGTCACACTTTCCGAGAAGAAAGAAAATAGCGCCAAAAATGCCGTGAATTCTGTGATTTATTTTGCCACGTTACCGCATAAATTAAATGATCCTGCGGTGAATAAAAAGTTTTTAGAAGAAACAACGATCAAAGATCAAAAATACGATGTATTGAAAGTGACTTTCAACGAAGAAGGCGGCGGTGATGATCATGACGATGAATATCATTATTGGATCAATCAAAACACCAAAAAAATAGACTATTTAGCGTATAATTATCAAGTGAATGGCGGCGGCGTTCGTTTTAGAAGCGCTTACAATGTCCGTGTCGTGGATGGAATCACGTTTCAAGATTACATCAATTACAAAGCGGAAGTAGGAACGCCATTAAAGGATTTGCCTGCTTTATACGAACAAGGAAAACTTAAAGAACTATCGAGAATAGAAACAGAAAACGTAATCAATTTAAAAAAGTAATCATGAAGAAAATTATCATGTTGCTCGCATTTTTTGCAGCAGTTAGTACCGTAAACGCACAAGAATTCCCAAAGGTTGATAAGAGTCCAACCGACATTGCACATTATCCAACCAACGCACCAAAAAGAGCGTTTGCAAAAACCGCAGAACAGAAAAAATCGTTAGAACCAAAAATCAGAGTGATTTATGCACGTCCGTTCAAAAAAGGAAGAGATGTATTTGGCGGTTTGTTAAAGTTTGGAAAAGCGTGGAGAGTTGGCGCGAACGAATCTACAGAAATTTTATTCTTAACAGATGCGATGGTTGGCGATACCAAAATAAAAGCAGGACGTTATTCCGTAGTGATCATTCCGACGAAAGATTCGTGGACTTTGAAAATCAACTCAGAAAACGACGGTTGGGGAAATTTCTCGTACGATGCGTCTAAAGATGTAGCTAGTATTACTGTACCAACTCAGAAAAGTGACAAAGAAATCGAGCAATTATCAATTGTTTTATACGAAAAAAGTAAAAATGTAGTGCATTTAAAAATAGGTTGGGATACGACGGTTGCTGAGTTTCCAATCACGTTGCAATAACGAGATTTTTCTAATAAAGAATACCAAGATTGGTAAATAGTATTGACTTCAATTGAACTATTGTCAGTTCGAGCGCAGTCGAGAACAAATACAAAAAATAATCTTTCGATTGAATCTCGACTGCGCTCGATTTGACACTTTTAAAGCATAATTATAAATAGAAGTTATATCGAACTCGTATTACTATAGCACACAAAAGAAGCAATTATTCAGTTTCAAGTTTATATTTATAACAACCATTCAAAAACACTTGCGAGCATTCGTGAGTGTTTTTTTGATTATTTTGTTGTTTTTGCGTAGGTATTCAGGGTCAATCCAATGACGATTAAAATGATTCCGAGCAGACTCCAAAGTGTGTAGGTTTCATCAAACCAACTTAGTCCGATGAGCATGGTAAAAATCACTTCGATGTATTTTAACGGCGCTGCTTTGTTGGTTTCGGCAAGTTGCAACGCTTTGGTCATGTATAATTGTCCCACATAACCAAATATTCCCAAACTGAGTAATAACAGCCATTCCCAGCCGACGGGAGTTTTCCAATACGGAATGCATAACAAGCCACCAGCGATTAACGCGATCATCATAAAATAATTCACCACCACAATCGGATGATCTTGCGAACCGATTTTACGAATGATGATAAAGACCAAACCGCTAAAAAAGGCAGAAGCTAACACTAATAACAATCCTGTTGTATCAATTTGTGTGTCAAATCCTTTTAAAATGACTACGCCGCTGAAGGCAATTAGGAAGAATACCCATTGTACTGGTTTTATTTTTTCTTTTAGAATAAACAAAGCAAAAACTGCTGCAAAAATAGGAGAGATGTACCTCAGAGAAACTGCTGATCCAATCGGTAAATATTTGATCGACATGAAAAATAATGCCATCGAAGTCACACCTACAATTCCGCGCAACAACAGTAAAAATCGTTTATTCCCAAGCATGGAGATATTATTTTTCACTAATAAAGGAACTGTGAAAAATAAAGTGCCAATCGATCTAAAAAATACAATTTGATAGGCATTAAAATCGCCCAGATACTTTACAATCGCATTCAAAAACGCAAAACCAATGGCACTGATGATCATAAATTGAATGGCTTGTTTGAGCATGTAATTGGTATTTTTTAGAAAGTGCAAAAGTAGTGGATTTATGCTTGAACTTTTGACAGATTTAAAAAATATTCAGAATTGGTATTCGTTATGTTAGTGCGGCATAATATGCGTGAAGTGATTTTCATTTACATGATATATTAGTAAAGTATGACCCGTTGAGCCAGCAAAATCTTCCGATTCTCTATCTTGATAAATGATACTTATCGTATCCTGTATGCCTAATACTTGTCGTATGATGGCAATATTTTCATCAGAAGCAAGCAACATTTCTCCAACACTTCCAATTTGTTCACGAATGCGAAGTAATTGTCCAAGATTTGGCAACGGTAGATGCGCTGCGAGTGCAATGGCATTGATCAAACAATTATTGACGCCTAACAGTTCATTTCTGATCAATTCTATTTGCTCATTCATTTCAGACACTTTGCCACGTCCACCAGTTGCCGCTGGCAAGTAGAGCGGATTTTTACCACTGAAAACACTGTGAAAGCTTGGAGTTTTTTTACTTCTTTTAATGTTTCTTATTACTTGTAGTAAATAAAAACGTGCACCTTTACTCCCTTTCATAAAATCTGAACCTATGGCAGCAATGGCTTCTGCTGTGGCAGGGTCCATTTTCATTTTGCTTCCTTTTCGTAAGTAAAAACGCAATATATTTAATAAACGACTTTCATGGTCGTCATAGCCCATCGCTTCTAGTTTTTTTGCCAGATTATCCCAGTTGTAATCACTGCTAGTACCCTGACGTTTGTAGGTTTTTCTAACTCCTTTTTTGCCTGTGAGTTCCAACGGTGTTGCATATATATCTTTGGTGCCAGGATTGTCATATTCAATATAATGTCCGCCAATTCTAGTAGCCATCGGTATTCTGTCATAGGTTCCACGTTTATTGACTTGCCTTCCAAATCGTACGCTATCAAATGGATTGAATACAGGAACACCGGTTCTATCTCTGGAAGAATCGACACGTGATAAATCCATCTTTTCTTCTGTTTTACTTTCCATCACTGCGTCTAAATCCATATCGTCATCGTCCTCAGAATCATAATCTGCCAAATCGTCCATTGTTGTAAAGTCTGTACTTTTAGGGATCAGATCATCAGGCGTGGCAATTGTGTACGTGCCTGTTTGTTTATAATTCCATGAATTCAGCAATCCTAGTCGTAGCTTTTTATCATTATCAGTATTTTGAACATAAGCTTGTACAGCTACATGTGTAGCTTCAATACCTAAATTCTGTTTTTTTATAAAGTTGATAGCATTTTGTTTTTTTAGCTGAATGACTGCATATAACTGTATCACATTTGCTCTGTATGTGTTTTTAGAAGGTTTGATGGTGGTAGCTTTTCGTTGCAATGCTTTCGTGCCCATGACATCCGCTTCCTTTTCTAAAACAGTGCTATCATTCACTTTTGCACCATTGACACTTGTGGTAGGTTGCACGCGACCTTGCTTTTGCTGTACCACATGCCAAGCCTCATGCGGTAAATGTTTTTCTTGTCCAGAAGCGATGTGAATATTGGTGCCTTGTGCATAGGCATGTGCATCGAGTTGTGCAGGTTTGGCTGAATTGTAATGTACTTTGACATCATCTAACGAATGTCCTGAAAGGTTTTCAATTCCTGATTTTAAATTGTCAGGCAATCCTGTGTTGTTTGGCTTTTTTTGAATGACGTTTGCAGCATGCATGCGATCAATTAATCGTTGCTGTTTGGTGGAACTCTCGCGATTATCTTCCAGAAAAAAACCGCTTCTCTCTTTGGAAAAGGGATTTTGATGTGCCGCAGCAACCTGCCGTACCTGTTTTTGATTTTTTCTGGTTAATTGTGTTTCCATCTTCGATCAAATTGATCAATTAGTGCATACGCATATTTTTTCAATTAAGGTGTTGGAACGTCAAAACCTACCTTATAAGGCGATCTGTTAAAAGTGAGGCTCACTTCTATATGATCAGGGCGTTTCTTTTTACCTGGATAATTGGGTTTTACAGACATCCACACTTTTATATTTTTCTGTTTTAAACGCGTTCTGATGTATTCTTCCATTTTTGCCCAAGCACCACTTTTTCCATTGATTGTTTTATCCATCGCTACGAAGTTGGCTAATAATTTTGGCGGACCACCCAAACTATGTGCGATTAAATGTCCAGCTTGATCATTTTTTCGAATGTACGGTACTTTGTTTCTAGGTGTGGCTATTCGCTTGCCTTTATAATAATGGAGTTTTGCCGCAAATTTGGTCACGCGTTTATTAGCATCTCTCATAATATAATAGGTTCTGCCACCGTGCATAAAAGTTTCACCATACTTACTCGCATCTTTAGGACGAAGTTTTGCTGCACGCGATGTTTTTAATTCACGCGTAACTACGCCAAGGGCTCTTAGTTTTGCTAATTTCTGAGCAGGTGTTTCCTTTTTTTTTCCTAATTGTATAGTTGCAGCATAGTTGCTACTTTCTAAACTTTTTTTTTGAATAGTTGCTTTGAATTGCATGGCCTTTCCTCCCATGATATCTGCTTCTTTTTCCAAGCTTGGATTGTCATTTACTTTTGCACCAGAAACAGTCGTAGTAGGTTGCACGCGACCTTGTTTTTGTTGCACTACATGCCAAGCTTCATGCGGTAAATGTCTTTCTTGCCCCGAAGCCAAATGAATATTGTTGCCTTGTGCATACGCATGTGCATTGAGTTGCGCAGGTTTGGATGAGTTGTAATGCACTCTGACATCATCTAGCGAATGTCCTGAAAGATTTTCAATTCCTGATTTTAAATGGTCAGGCATTCCTGTATTGTTTTTTTGCTGCTGAATGACCGTTTTAGGACGATTGTCTTCCAATGCCTTTCCTTTCTGTTGGTGTGCAGCGGCTTTGGTATTTGTGGTTGTCGTTTTTTTATGAAGGTGAGTACGCATGGTAAGCTTCGTTAAAATTGTACAATGATATTATTCATTTTCGTCACCAGATGAACTTTCATCTTCGGAAGAACTTTCTTGATGATGACTTATTGCGGTTTGAATCCAGCCTCTAGCGGTATCTATGCTAATTGCAGGTCCGTTTGTATTGGTAAATCGTACGTCGAATGCACCGCCGACATGATCGGTTTGTTGTATTTGAACTCTTGTTCCATTCGGTACAGCCCATTGCAATAATAATTGTCGCAATGTTTCACTGTAGCCATTAAAAATAACATTTCGTACAAGTCTTGTAGCAAGTTGGATGACCTGCATTTTTTGAATGATAGATGAAGGATTTCTATTATCCTTTAGTGTAAATCCTTGCGTCTCAATAGATGCTTTTGCTGTATGTGCAACCGCACTTTGTGTAGTGTTTTCGGTCGATTTTTTCTGGAGTTCTGTATTCATGATTTCGGACTTTAGTGAAGTTTTACTCAAGAATGATGGTATCCGTCGATACAATCACAGGACTTTTTCCGCCTTCATAATCTAAAGCGGAACAGTAATTATAGTTTTGAATATAATCTTTCAGTCGTGCTAAATGCGGATCGTAATACGGTAATTCTACATCTCTTCCTGTGATGAGTTTTCGTATGTACATATTGTAAAAAGGATATTCTAAAAACAAGGGTTCATAGTGTTCCAATTCTATGTATGGTTCTTCATGATAGTGTCGTGTTCTGTTTTTATAGTTTAAAATTCCCAAAGCGACTTGCCTGTAAAAGTGTTGTAATATTTTTTGAAAAGGCGTGGTTTCACTTGAACCAATTAAAAATACGCGCCGACTCGTAATGAGATATCCTATTACCTTGAAGTTTTTGTCTACCGTACAACTATTGAGCGCTTCTGAAATGATAATATTTCGTTGTTCTTCCGGAATTTCATTGCGCCACGAACGCATCACAAGTAACTGCGAATGCTCTTTGAGTAGTATTAATTCTTCAATGTCCATAGAAGCCTATTTTAGAGGTTGTGTGATGGTTTTGTTTTCCTTTTTCATTTCGCGTCGTATACCCGTAATCAATTCTTGTTTGTTTACGACCGTATCGCCACGTTGAATCGCTGCTAAGGCACAATAACGAAGCACATTGATGATAGCGCCACCTGCCAATTCATAGTTTTCCGCAATGCTATATAGATCAATATCATCTGCCAAGGCGCAAGTTCCTGAGAATGCTTTTTGCCACAATGTGAAACGTTCTTCCACAGAAGGCATTTTAAAGTGAATTATCGATTGAAATCTTCTAGAGAACGCTTCATCCATATTCGCTCTTAGGTTAGACGCTAGAATGATGAATCCCGGAAAGTCTTCAATGCGCTGCAATAAATAGGCAGTTTGCTGATTGGCATGTCGGTCATTAGACGAATCTGCTTTGGTTCGTTTTCCAAATAACGCATCTGCTTCATCAAAAAATAGAATCCAATTTTGATGCGCTGCAGTATCAAAAATGCGAGACAGGTTTTTTTCCGTTTCTCCAATGTATTTGGAAACAATCATTGATAAATCGACACGATATACATCCAATCCTAGATTTTTCCCTAATAACGAAACCGTCAGCGTTTTTCCTGTTCCTGGTGGTCCGTAAAATAAGGCTCTGTAGCCTGGTTTTAAGCGTTTGGATAATCCCCATTCTTCTAACAACGTATCTTTGTGAATCAACCACGTTTTCAATTCCGTTACCTGATCCATAATGTCAGGATTTAGTACGACATCTTCCCATTCCAATTTGGTCGTTATTTTTTGCGCAGGGAAGGTTACGCTATGTTCTAACTTTGGTTTTTCGCCTGTAATAAAATAATGCAACCATCGATTATTTATACTCAACACACCGTTGAATCTAGGAATGTAATGCTCTGTCATTTCAATGTCTAACACTTGTTCTTTTTGAAAGGTATGTTCGCTTTCAAAGAGTGTCATGACTTCTACATACCATTCCGGATTTAACGCTGTAATGAGAAATAACAAGGTTTGTCCCGTGGGTAAAAAACCACTGTGGCTTTTGTCGATCATCCCGCCAAACTCTGTAAATCCTCTGTTGTAAATACTGTTTTGACCAAAGAAAATATCCAAGGTTTCCGGGCGAATATGAGGCGTAATGGCTAAGATCAACGCAATGCGCTCAATATTGGTCAAATTCCATTCTCGCAGCATATTTGCGTAAGGCGTATCCAATTCAGAGACCTCAGGCATTGGGATTTCTGTCCAATGGATATCGTCTATATCTTCATGTTGTAAATAGACACTAATGACCTGATTGATGACTTGTTGCAGCCAATCAATCTCTTCATAAAGTGAAATAATGTAGGCATTATTGTCCATAATGGTCAAATAGCTTTTGTACGTCGTCTAGGTTGGTATTTTCCCAGTCAAAGTACTGCAAAGCGGTATTTGGATTTAGTTGATTTGCTTGTAACATGTCTAAGACACTGGTTTGTGCATTTTTAGAAACTGGTGTTGAAAATGACAGCTCGTCATGGAAAAAATCGTATTCGTAAAAGTTATTGACCCAAGAAGGAACTTGCATTCGATCTGAGATTAAATCGCTAATAAATACTTCTATTTTTTCTTGTTGTACGATGAGTTTTTTCGCCTTAAAAAAGGTTGGTCTGCGCTTGTCTTCTCGATGATAGAATTCAATATCTCTCGCTTGAATGGTTTTGGCAGATGAATCTCCAAAAATATCAACCAATCCAAAATTTTCAGATTCTGTCGCAATTTCCAGTTCAGCTTTGTCAGAGCCAGCAATGGCTAAAGTCCAATCTTCTGTCGTAGCACATTCGGTCACAACATAAAGTTCACGAAACGAATAGAGTGTTTGCGTCATTTTGATGATTAACTGCTGTTTCAAATCGCTCCAATTAGCAATTTTAACAGATTCGGGAGCACTACTTTTAAAGAAGAAACTTCCAAATCCGTCAAAAGCTAATACTTGTTTGCTAAACTCAAAATCGCCCTCAATCGGATTGTGTCCTGTGTCACGCCCAGAATAGGGTTTGGTAACACCATCACTTAGATTCCAATTGACGGGATTGAGCTTAATTCCATTCTCAAAAGTGACATCATCGATATGCACTATATTTTTCCGAAAGATATTTCCCAACACAATAATTTCTCCATCTCTAATCTGAAAGAAATCGCCTGGATATATATTTTGACGCAATAGTTTTGTGGGTATAAAACCATTGGTTCGATAGTAAAAACTGCTAAAAAATTTTTTAAATACATCATCCATAATTGTGTGTTTTAATCGTTTATATCTTCTTCAATATAGTCAAAATTAAGAAGCTAAGGCTGCGGCATTTGCTGCGGCAAGTCCAGCTTGTAATGAACTTAATTTTATTTGTGCAGTTGCTAGAGATGCTTTGGCATCATTTAACTGTGCTGTATTATCGTCAGATGCCTTTAATACTTCTTCGTACATATTGCTGTTGATGTCGTACGCAGTGTACAAGTAGTATTTGAGCGAAGTTGTGTCGGTAGACATGTCGTTCTCTACGCTGTCAATTGACGTACCTGTGATGTACTCGTACAACTTTGTAGCTTGTAGCAATTCTAATGATAAGGCGGATTCAGATTCAATGGTAGTTGCTTGTGAAGCAAATACAGATTCTAACGCCACTAAGGTTAAGGAAACAGCATTGTTAGCATCCGAACTTGCTTGTGTTACCATCGTTACCAATTCGTCTGAAATTAGCGGATTGATCGCTTTTTTACGAATGACCAAATTGGAAAGTTTGTTGATGACTTCTGCCGAATAAATCAGTTTGTTGACTACTGTATTGATTTCGGTGGCTACGTTTTTAATGCTCGTTTCTGCTACAGATATTTCTTGATACGTTACTCCAGAATTTTCATATAAATCTTTAGCATTGTTAATGACATTGTCTACATCGTTTTTATTGCTCAAGGCTTGTGCTTTGTTTGCTTCCGCAGTCGACAATTCGCCTGCAAGCTTTGTCGCTTTATCCGTTAACGAGTCTACGATGGCTTGGTATTGTTCTACTTCGTGCTCTGCATTGAGCACTTCTTGGCTTAGCAAGTCAATTTCTTGCTTTTTTCTTTCCGTGATTCCATATCTCGATGGCGCCGGAGTTGGTTGTATAATTACGGTTTCTCTACTCATGATGTTTCACTTTTATGATGGGTTTGCTGTCGTTTGTTTTGGATACGCTACAACAGTATTTGTTTGCGCATAAGGATCATTGTATGTAAATGCAGGTGTGTGCTGGAAGTCAGACAACGCATTGGTAAACTGCGTATTTACATTTTCGTCAGGATTGTTAGTGATGGTAATTACCGCAGGAATATAATCGTTCTTATTGATCAAACGGTTTCCAAAATTATCGGTGGTTTCTGGCGCTAAGGTTACTTGTTTTGGATAAAACGTGTATCCTCTTGCTAATAAAACGAGGTCTCTGATCAATTGTCCGAAATTTGCCAATAAGTTTTCCAATGCTTTTTTCACAACTTCTTGAATTACATTGTTGATCATGTCAATAACGTCCTGAATAAATTGTTCTACATCGGCTGCTACTCCTGATTTCTTTTTAGCATAATTCGTGAGACTCGTATTTAATTTTTTCGATTTTTCATCACCGAGTTTGTCTAAAATTTGGGTTGCATCTCTTAGCAAATATTGAAGCAAGGTCATGGTTCCTGTTTCTGCATTTGTGTAACTACCTGCAGGAATATCTTCCGCAATGGTTAAGTTGAAGAAAAACCCTGGCTGAATGTGTGCTTCGTTTTTAAGTACAGCGGCTTTTTGTTCTTTCAAGACCGTTAGTTGATCTTTGAGTAATTTTTCTCGTTGTGCATCTGAAATACCACTCGAATTTGATTTTGAAGATTTTTTACTGGCAGCTTTTGAAGTGGCGGCACCTTTTTTTGTGTCTGCTGTTGATGTTTGTTCAGGTTGATCAGCATTTTTCAGGGCATCTAACTTCGCTTCAATCTCTTCAATTTTAGAATCGTATAGCTGCGTTAATTGTTCTCTGTCTTTTACTTCTTCATCGATGTATTTCAATTCTTCATCCGTTAATAAACCACGAACCAATTCTTGATTATTTGGCAAGAATACACAACGATATTGAATATTATCCAACGCTGCTTTTCCGTCATTTTCTAGGTATGCTGCATTTTCAAAAACACCAAACTGAATGACATTTTTAGCATCTGGTGGCACAATTCCACTAGAAGCAACTGCATTCAACTGATTTTCTAAACTGAACATTTTTGAAGGCGCCGATAAGTAATCGTCGAAGTTGTTGATAGATTTCTTGTACGGCATCGTAAATACAGTTAATACAAATATTACGTAGTCTTCTCCTTTTACCAAATCCTTTCCTTCGGAATCTTGTAAATACTGTATTGTCGTTTCTGTATCTGCCTGCTCATTCTTGCTAGCATCTGTATCTTTCGTTACTGCATTTGGGTCTTTGATTGTGATTTTTTGCACAATACCATCCGCATTGTCCGCACTTGGCGTAATTTCAATATAACGATTGCTATATCCTTCCGTCACAATTCCTTCCGCATCATTCGTACTAAACGTTCCGCTCTTACTATTTTGCACCAACATGATGTAATAGTTTTGCACAGGATATCCCGTAGGAAATGATCCGCCGTCTGGTGCTTGTAAATTGAAGGCACTTTTGTAATTGTTAAACGAAACCGTGTACGTATCGTGATCTCCAATGGAAATTGGCGTTGTTACCGTTAAGTTAAGATTCAACTCGCTGTTATTTAAGTTGTACGCTTCTAAAGTAGCATTGTACGATACACTGTAATCTTCTAACTCACCTTCGGCAGCTTTTTCTTTGGTATTTGCATCTGCCAATTCCGCACTTTGTGTAGATAATAAGGTAGTAGTATCGTTAAATTGCGTTGTTACTACTGATAATAGATCTTTGATAGAACTATCCGTCACCGTAGCTTTGTCCGCAAGTGTATTGGTAGTTACTTCCGCAATGCAGGCAGAAGCTTCCATACTGTGTTGCGATGCTTGCTCTGCTTCATACGCCGTATCATTCATCAATACATACGCTTTGTTACTTTGTGCGTAAATATCGGTGTCGTAGTCGGCAGCATTTACGATGCTAAAAATACTTCCTGCATCACTCGCTAATTTCAAAATAGCATTCGCCGCAATTTGAACATTCGCCGCAGCGACAGAAGTGTTGGTTACTGATTTTGCGGTGTAATCTTTCGCATTATTAGCTGATTGCAACACATTCGTGGACAAATCGCTATCAATAATAGCTTGTTCGTGTACTTTTTTCTGGAACGCATACTTGGCAGTAGTCACTTCCAAATCCTCGGCAGTGGTAATGCGCGCGCCTTGTGCGTAGTAGAGCGAAAACATGGATGCTTCCAATTGCGCTTCTACATTTTGTAAGTCTAATTCCTGTGCGCTCAATGATGAGACAACACCTGAATGTAGATTTTCATTGTAAGAACTCATAAATTTTATTTTTTAGTTTGTTAATTAATTTTTAAGCCGTTTTTGGGCTATCTTCTTCTAGTCTGAATTGCTTCAGTCTTTATACCATTTACGACTTGAAATTACCGTAATAAAATGCCCTTTTTTCCTTTTTTCTTCCTTTAAAAAAGAAAACGTAGCTACGGCTATGCTTTATTTTTGAAACTTGAAAAAAGAAAAAAATCATCATTTTCTTTTACAATAATTTCAAATCATAATTGGTATTAGCTGCTGTCTATTTTTGCTCGATAATCGAGTTGTAAATTATTTCGAGATTTGCTCTGATATTTTGGAGGCGCCTCACGGGCTAACCTAAAATGTGCTTTTTTCTTGTGTCTGTTCATGGTCGGTATCGTTTTTTTAGAATGGCCAAGTCACGTGCAGCGGCTTGTTCATCCATGGTAATTTTATAATTGAAAATGAAAATGGTGATTTTAGCATCAACACATCATACGGTCTTTTTTCTACGGTCAATTCCCAACGGTCTTCGGTTTCACGCAAGATGCCTTCACGCACCAACCAATTTCCACGAAATCCATTGATCGATGTTTGACCAATTTCTGGCCAATAATTGATCACAGCTTGAAGCATTCCGTCAATTAATTTCTTTTGTGCATCGGTCATGTCAACCGAATCTTTTACGGGTGTTGTTGGTGAAAGACCTACCAAAATTTTATTTAATGTCAGTAACGATTCTTCAGTTTGCGTCATTCCTGTGACGATGTATTGTAAATAATGCACTGAATTTAATTGTGCTTCTTCGGAGATAAAAGCTTTGTCTTTTATTGTGCCTAAACGATCTAGCAGCATCATAAAATAGGAGTTGAGCATTACCAACCCTGCATTTGGAATGGCAACACCTTCTTCAGGAAATGTATTTGTGGAACTTTCCATAAATTTTGTGTCTATTGTATTAATTGTATTTTCTAAGGTTACATTTTGCCTCGATTTTTCACTCGATTGCACACTTTTATACGTGACTAATAATGCCGTTGGCAACATCGTTTTAATTGTGTTCATCGCTGTAAAAAAGTCTTTTCGCTGTACCGCTTTTTTTCCGCAGGTTTCCCACAATAATTCATTCCAAATATTTGTGCTCGCAATCAAAGACCAATTGGACGTACGCCACGCAATCACCACTTTTTTGATGAGGATTTCTTGTAAGCTTTTTGTCGAAATACCGCGCATGCTTACAAAAGCAATCGTTTCATAAAGCTTTTGGAGGTCTTTGAGTTCTTTTTGTTGTGTTGTGTATAACTGAATTAATGCATGTATAAATGTATCAAAGTGAATCGATTGCACAAGTTGTATCAATTGTACTTCCGTGAGTTGCTGACTGCGAATGGTTTTTAAAACGGTTAATGGTTGTTGCGCGATCAATTCATTTACAACACGTTCGTAAGTGTAGGCTTCTGCATGTACAAACCATGTTGGAAGTTCGTGTTTTGTGATGAGGTGCAGACTTAATAATTCAATTTTACCAGTTTTTACATACTGTTGAATCGCTTCTGAAAGTGTTGTTTTCTGTGTGTTTTCATGAACTAATTCAAAAATTCGATGTCTTTCCACCAATACCGTTTTTAGCAATTCAGGAACTTTTACATTTGTATTTTGGATGTGTTTTACGATGGTGATTTGATCCAAGGTTGAAATCTCAGAAAGTTTGTCAAAAGTGATTTCAACTAGTTTTTTTACGAGGTCTTCGGTAGATTTTTTTCGTTGGATGATGGCAATGCTGTGTTTCCAGAAAATGGTTTGCAAAAACGCTAGAATTTGCCCGTTTCCAAGCTGTTTCGCAATTTCGAATAACGTCTGAATCGCTTTCAACGCTGCTGCTGTAGTATTAGAAGCATCGTTTATAATAAATGCGATGAATGTTTCAAATTTCACCTGTTCGTTTAGAAAATGCAACTGCTTTTTTGAAAAATTAATTTCTTGAATGATCGTACGCATTTTTGCTGGCGACGTTTCCAATCCGATCGTGTAGATTTCTGAAAAATTGACTATTTTTTCTGCAATTGTGAACTGTGCTGTTGTGGCTTTTAAATGTGTTTCAATTGCTTCAAACAATGCTACAATGGAAATATGTTGCGGTGTTTGTAAAACTTGAGTTTCTGCAACAACTGTTTTCGTTTTGATCACAGACTTCAATGCTTTTTTTCTTTTCTTTTCTAGGATTGGCGAAGCTTGAATCGCTGTTTTCAACGGCTTCGGAATCGTGACATTTTTCTTTTGAATGTTTTTTATGATTGTAATTTGATCCAAAGTTGAAATCTTAGAAAGCTTCTCAAACGTACTTTCCACAAGCAGTTTCAATATTTTCTTTGGAGTTTGTTTATGCTGAATTAGTGCAATAGTATGCTTCCAAAAAATGGTTTGTAAAGCAGTTGTGATTTGTGAGTTGCCAAGTTGCTTTGCAGTATAAAATAATATCAGTATCGCTTTGAATACTTCCGAATATGCGTTGATAGAATTGTTTGCCTGCGCGATCATAAATGTCTCCAAAGAAACCTGCGCAGTTAGGAACCGTACTTGCGCTTCTGAAATCGTAGTCTTTTGAAGTATTGCATTAATTTTTGTTGGCGATGTCTGCAATCCGATAGTAAATAATTCTGAAAAACGGATTGTTTTTTGTGCTACTTTAATCTGTACTGTTGTTGTTTTTAAATTGGATTGAATAGCTTCAAAAACGACTGAATCTGAAATTTGAGGTACCGTTTGAAAAGTCTGTGTTTCTGAAACAATTGTCTCCGTTTTTACAGCAGATTCTACAATTTTTTCAGATTGATGCTCCAATTCAGGAAATACTTGCAACACTGTTTTTTCAAAGTGTTTGATAAAGTTACGTTCATTGCCACGATGCGATTCATACGCGACCAAAACTTGCCAAAAGAGTTCTTGTAAAACACGTCTTATTTCTGAAATAGAAGCGTTCGTTTTTACAGCAGAAAGTTCTTTTACAAATCGTTCTAACAAGCGTTTTTGTAACTGCGTGCCGTTTGAAACGAGATACGAAATTAGAATGGTTTCTTTTTCTTTGAATTCACGCGTTGTGGTCTTTTTAGCTCTTACTAGTTTAGAAAGATATTCAGCGAGTTGAATTTGTTGATTTGCCTTTTCAGTTAATTCCAAAGCAGTTTCTGCAACCTGTATTTTGTATTGCTTTTGAAGGGACACAAATTCACGTGCCGATCCTAAAAGCGTTCTCGTTTTTGGTGCTTTTAAGAGTAATTTAATTGCTTCCTGAACGTCAGTAGTTGCCAAGCGAATAGTACGTTCTTTGCTAATTTGCTGTAAAAACTGCGCAAAGAAGTTTGTCATGTTTTTTGTTGGATATTTCCAAACAACTGCAAAACCTACGGCAAATAGTTCATTTTTGATGGCACGTAAGGCGGTTGCTTTTTTCGGGTTTTTGGAAATGAGAACTTCTAAAATTTGCTGTACTTTTTCCAACAATCTGTATACTTCAGGTTGTGTTGCTTTTACAAATCGTTGGGTTCCATACGAAGCGACTAACGCAATAATATGTGTGTTGAGTTTTGGTGTTTTTTCTATAGTTTGTGCTACAATCCAGAATCGTGAAGGTGAAGCTGCAATCCACTTTTGTAAGCTTATTTCTAAGGTTTTTACAGTTTCAGTTGCACTGGAAGTTTGTTGTATTTCAGTTGCATAACGAAGTAAAATTTGCTGTAATGTTGCTTCTGACGAATATATTTTTGTGTTGGTAATTTCTTTTTGGTAGAGCGAATTCAGTTCCGTAAACAACGAGATAAAACTTATTTTCTTTTGTGCATTCGTAACGTTTGCGGATACAAAATGATCTAAAATGACCAATTTGGATTGTTGCTGCTGTTGCGCTAGTTTTTCTGTGATAAAATCTAAGAATGCATTTTTGGTCACCGATGCATGTTGATGCGTCACACAAAATTCAATTCCAAACATATATAAATCTAAAACGTCAATTTTGACTTGACTTGTCTGCGGAAGTTTTGCTAAAAACGAAATTTGTTTCAGTACATTTTTAGATTGCGACGGCGATAAGGCTAAAAATAAATTTTCAACTGCAGCAGGAATTAAATCTTTCACAATACCTTTCCAAGTCGTTGGTTTTTGCTCTACATTTAAGACGATTTTTTGAAAACGCAGAGCATCTAGTTTTGATAAATTGATCACCAATTCGTTAAACTCATTCTTCTGTTCATTGGTACTTCTGGCGGAAGCCGTCGTAAAATAGGTTTCGACTTTTGTCCAATAATTTTCTTCTTGTTTTTTGGTTTTTATACGTGAGAACGAAGTATTTTTAACTTCTTCTGATAATAATTTTAAAATTGCGATAAACCCTTTGTCTACCTGTGAATATTCATTGGCACGTTCAATAGCATTTTCAATCAATTCAATCATCGCGTCATACGAAAGGTTGAAATGACTTGCCATTTGCGTTACGGTACTTTTTACAAAAGCAATGCGATTGAAGATGGTTCCACGTTCCGTAAAGAGATAATTTAAAATCCACAACCAAATATTTTTCTTTAAATCGTTGGTGCTGGTTTGAACAATGGTTTCTTTTTCCTGAACCTTCACAAATTCGTCCGAAAATTGAATGATTTGTTGGTGATTGTTCGGTTCTAATCCTGCAATGATTTTTTTGACAACCGTTTCCGGAAATTGCCAAGCAATACGCTTACGAACATGTGCAGCCAAACCAATTTCCTGAATCATCTGTATCACATCCAATCGATTGTTTAACAATTGCGAACGCATGATTTGCACTGCCGTTCCGTAGGTTTCTTGATAATTCCACGGAAGGATTCCCTGTAACAGAAAATCACGCAATACATTGATTTGTGCAACGTCTTCATGAACAATTTCCAAGGTTTTATCACCATTTTTCGGATATAAAATCAACTCGTACAATGCATTTCGCAAGGCTTCTTCCAAACGCAAAGGCAATTCGCTAAGTAGATTTTCATAGGTAATCGCGCCTAAATCGACCGCTAGTTTTTTAATCTTCAAGGTTTGCCCTTTTGGACAGATGTTATCAAAGACACTGTTCATTACGCGCTTCATTTTGTACGCACTCCACGAACTAATATCTGTTTGCAGTTGATGCGCCAAATGCTTGGAATCGAAAGCCGTATTCCATTGACAACATGTGACGATATGTGCGCCTTGACTATGCATTTGTGGACGATTGGTTTTGTGAAATTTGTAAAAGTGTCGTGATTAATTCCAACGTATATTTGGTTGCGTTGGTGGTTTTCGTGTCGTCATCTATATGCGCATTGTATAGGTTGTTGTTATACCAAGCAACATATTGTGGGATCAGTGTTTTTAAATTGTCGTAATCTGCATATAGTGGATTTGCAGAAATCTCCAGTGGCAACTGACTGTCCATAAAGTAGGAGAGACGATGTTGCCAATCGACCGTTAATAGCTCTGGAATGTAATTCGGGAAAATCCACAACATGGTACTGTCAAAAAATGCATCGTTGATGTACATCGTATTTTGATTGTTCCAACTTACCGAAGCAATCCATTCGTAATTGGTGTTTTCTATAGGGATAAATGTCGCATCCGAACAAGCACTACTTTCTATTTTTTCTAACGTGTAGGTCGAATTGATCGTCGTCAAAAATGTGGCAATATCATCTGTAGAACTCATCGTGTTCAACGCTACTGAAAGTTCCATGAAATCTACATAATCTGGTGCCATTTGCATGAGATAGTAGGTGTTAGATGCTTTGTTTTCCTTAATGTATATGAGATACTGTCCCGATTGTAACAACAAGTTGGTTTCAATGGTAATCATGCCGTTTTGTTCTGTGATCAACCATAAAATCAATTCGCTTTTTTGATAAGCAGTTGTTTCCGTAGTAGTACTTTCTAAACTGTCTTGAATACAATTGATACAGAATGGTTTTAGGGTCAGTAACATGCTTAATTTCAACGAAATCATTGCGTAATCCAAGCAATCTTGTTTTGAAATTGCTTCTTCTTTATTGATACGATCTACGTCAAATACGCCTTGCGGTTTGTAGGTTTTGGTAAATATTTTGTGCAGTTCTTTCTTTGCGCGATATTCTGCTTCTGCTTGGGCAATTTTATCGTTTGTTTGTCCCAATACATTGGAAAGCGATATTTGCAAATCTGAAAAGGTTTCTCCTGTGCTTGTGTTGGCTAAGGTCTCCAGTAATTTATCGGTAATTTTTAGAATAAAATCGCTCAACTTTGCGGCGCCAATGTAGTTGTACGCTTTGGTTCTGTTGTAGGATAAACGTTGTAAATTCTGCAAATATAGACTTTTAATAATGACACGATCTTTCAACACATCGCCTGAATAAACGGTGCCATAAATGATCGTATTGATGATCAAAGGCGATTCGCCATGACGCGCTAATAAGTGATCTAATAAGTCGTTGCGGCGTTGTAAATTGATCGTATCATCTTCCGAATACACCAACAAGCCATACATATACGAATTGTACGGATCGTCTTGATAATTCAACCAATTGTTATGATTAAGTGTGGAATCATCTTCCGAAATTGGACCGAATTTAAAAATGTTATTGTTGCGCAACAACGGTTCTACATTTGGTACACTTTCATACAACGATTGGTAAAAATAGGTTGGTGAAAATACCTTGAACGGCACCGGATATTTTGGATTTGCCTTTTCTTCCGCCGTTTTGATATTGTTATAATGTTCCAAATCGGAAGGTGTTCCTGTGATGGAATTTTTAAACGAGAACAATTTGTCAATATTCGCCAATTGCGCAAACTGATTGCTCAACATTTGATCGAATAAACTTAAATATCCTTTGAGCTGTCGCGATTGTGCTATTTGGTAGTCAGACATGTTGTCGTTGGTAGCGTTTAAACCGACATTGTATGTTTCTGGAAATGTATGTTGAATGGAATAATAACTAGATATTTCTCTGTATTTTCCGGTTGGCAAACTCGGTGCAATTTGCACAGAAGCGATTTCGTTAATTTGCGAATCGGTTTGTTGCATATTTGCCAATTCGTCTAGTAAAGTCGTGTTTAAAGATGCGTTTAAACCTTTTCCTTGTGTACTGACTAACAAACTTGAATTGCTCGCCGTTTTTAAGAACGATTTGGAAAAATTGAAGGTCAAAATTTCATCTGAAGCACAAGTCGCGCTACTTGTAGAAGTTTGACTTGTACTATCATCATCCAACACAAAAGAAACACCCGAGATCGATTGTACGCCTTCCGTATCGCGAATGATTTTGGTGATTTCAAATGCGTGAATCGTGTCTTTTTTTGGTTGAATACTTTCCGTAGAAATCCAGCCATTTGCTAAGGATGGTCCGTTGAATATCGTGTTCGTGTCTTCGCCAGAAGTTTTCAATTTGTTATAGCCAGTTTGCGTCACATCAGGAAATACATAGTTCGTGATCGACTGCATCATTTTTGGTAAAATTGATGTTAAGTCATACCCCGATTTTAAGACTAAATTTCCACTGATCGTATATTGCGTCTGCGTTAAGACTTTTGGCATCAAGAAGAGTTCGCCCAAATTGCGTCGACTATTCAACACCGAAAAAGCTTCATTTTCGGGTTCGTCAATTACTGTTGGATTGTTGTAGTTTGGATTTAATAACAAATACACTTCATACATACCATTTACAAAAGGAAACGCTAATGAAATTGGCGTGATGACTACATTTTTCACGCTCGAAACACTATCGATCACATATTTAATATAATCGTCTACAGTGACAGGTGAAGTCGTTAAAATATTTTGTGGTAAATAAAATTGATTGTCTACGGTAAGATCACCATTCTGATCGGTCAAAATATCTTTCATGGAGAAATTTGCACAGTAGCCCAATTCGGTAAACGCATAGCACAACTGTTCCAAAATAGTCACACCAGGATCACTCGGATTCAGGTTGGTCCATTCCTTGCTGCTATGTTGCTGAATGTACG
Organism: Bacteroidota bacterium; assembly: GCA_039026955.1. Lineage (GTDB taxonomy): Bacteria > Bacteroidota > Bacteroidia > Flavobacteriales > Flavobacteriaceae > Kordia. Next base: position 41,328 of record JBCCLH010000014.1, on the reverse strand, counting down.
CAAGACCTTCCGCTTTGAGCGCTTTAAAATCAAGCTCCAAAGGAAGTTGTGTGTCTACTATGTAATTTTCTTGCGTCATTGATGATATGTGATTAAACTATTTTTTGTCGTGTTATTTAAGGATGGAACTAAAACGATTCCTTCTGCTGCAGCTACTTCTTGCGTGCTGTCTTCATACGTAATTATTCCTGTTGTGAAATCTTTCGTGCCGACTTGAAACGAAATGCTATTCACTTCTAAAATGCTATTGTACGTATTGATGAAAGCTGCAATTTGTGCTGTGTTGAGTCCATCATCAATCGTAATTTGTGATTGTGCGCTGGTAATCCAAGGCGACAAGAAAATGTTGATTCCGTCATTTACTTCTTTCGCTGTTGATGTCACATCTGCATCGCTTTGCACTTGAATATCTGCCGTGATTTTTACATATTTCAATTCAAAATTTTCTACCGAAACATTCACAAAAGGCGAAACACGTTCGTCAATGTATTGTTGAATTTCCAGTTCTTTACATTCGCTTAACAACGGTTCAAAGGCATGCGTTTCGGAAGCATCGGCCACACGTTTTACCAAGTAGGTAAATGACTTTTTAGTCGCTGTTTTATAGATGGTTTTGGAATAATACACTTCTGGAAATTCCAATCGAATTGTATTAAAGAAATCTTCCGCAGTCACCAAACGATCTTTGGTTTTCAATCGATTGCTTACGCGCGAATTCATCTGTGCTTTGGTTTCTGCCGCTTTTCCACCAAACGAAGCAAATGGCTGTACGGTTGCTCCAATTTCCGGAATTGCCGTTTGCGGACCTGTAATGGCATCCGCTAAAATTTGTGGTTTTACTTTGGAATAATCCGTTTTTGAAACAATGCGTTGCAAAGTAAATCCGTTGGTGTTGAGATACGACGTTTGTGGGAAACTGTCTGGATTATCGGTCGTGCCAATCGCGATCCAATAATTTGTTCCTGAAATGGTATCGTGCACTGTGGTAATATCTGCTGGAATATAAATTGTAATAATCCCCGAACAGGTAAAACTATTTGTGCCATCTGAAATTTCTGTCAACGGTTTCCAACCATCTGAACTTAAGTATGAATAGCTTACTTCTTTTGTGGTGAGTACTTTTTCAGTATAGGCGCGTGCCAATTCAAAATAGAAACTCACGCTGGCAGGCATAATCAAATCTTGTAATTCTAATAGCAATTGTCCTTTTGGTGCAATCGTTGGCAGCAAAGGCAATCCTGTAAGCGGAATAATGTTTCCGTTTGAATCTCTTTCAGGCGAACTTCCGATCGTTGTATTTTCTGTGATGATTTTTTCGTCTAAAGTAGTATCATACACTTTGTAATTTGTAAAAGGTGTATTGTAAAAACATTGCAGCGGATAGCTTTGTTCATTTTTAGAAAAATCATAGGTCACCGAAGCCGTATAATTTCCTTCAAAACTGCTTACCATCGGCACAAACGGAATGTTTGCTGGCGACACTAGAGTCTGTGAATCTTTTGTATATTTTATCTTTTCCGCGATAATTTCTGCATTGAATAACGCAATGGCTTGCACAACTTTTGTATACAAATCCGAACCAAAACCATACATCGGTTCTGATAATTTCATTCGTAAAAATCCTGATGAGGTTGTGTCAGAAAGTTGCAATGCGGTTTCTTGTAAAGATGGATCTACCTCTTCGGCGGTGAGATTGATATCTGAAAAATCAAAATCTCGCGAAGCGGGAATGGAAGTCGTATCTTCCGTAGTATCTGTAAAGTATAAGTTTTCTTCGGCGCCATCATTCATGTCAGTCCACACACCATTTTGTAAACGTTGAAAATCTACTGAAAATGACGTGTTTGAAAATTGAAATGCAGGAGTTGCACTTGTGTCCGAATTCAAGCCCGTATTATCTTTCGAACTAAAAATGCCTGACACTCTTTTAAACAATGATTTTTTCTCTTGAATGTTGGTTGAAAGTGCGGTGTTTTTGGCATCTTCAATGTCTTTAGAAACCGTTGATTTTGTGGTGTCAATTCTATTGGTAATCTCAGTTTTTGTAGTATTTACAGTAGTTTCATCTACTTTGTTTGCTTTGGTAATAGCACTGCTGAGGTTTGTTAACGCAGTTTTAATGTCACTGATCATCGTACTATTTTCCGTATTGATCGTAGTCACCAAATTACCTGCTTTGTCAGATTGTTTGTTTAGTTTTTTAGTTTGTTGTTTGAGTGATTTGTCAAGATCATCCAAGTTGTCTTGAATCAGTCGTGTAGCTTGACTTACTTTTGTACGACGCAGAATTCTTTTGAACATTTTGTCTTCAGATTGCGAAATATCTTTATAGAATGAATCCTGTAATTTGGTTAATTTTTTGATGAGCGAATCCAACTCATTTACATATAATGTTTTGCCTGAGTAGGCGCCGCTTAAGTAGTTATTGTATTCTTTGTAGTAATCCCCAAAATCAAAATTAGTATCAAAAGGATTCCACGTCAATGTAAAATTGATGTCGTTGGTTGGTTTGCTAAATACTTCCGCATTTCCCACCATAAAATGCTGATTCACTTTTGGTGTGCCACCTAACAATTGAAAAGGTTTTTTGGGATTTACTTGTCCAAAATCATTATACAATTGAAAATTTTGCAAACCGTCAACTTCCACTTCAATTGTCATTGTGCTAATCAATGGTGGCGTTGCTAAGGCAGCAAATTCTTGAAATAAAATTTTAAACAATGGCCATTCACATGTATAGCCATCTGGGTTTTTCGTAAAGGCTGTAATGGCAGGATCTGACTTTTGTAAGTTTATTGTCATCGTAATACCACAATCAATAGTCATGGGTAATTCGAACGAAGTCGTTGAAAAATCGATTGTAATTTGATCGGACGGAATTTCAAACCACGCTTTGGCGGTACTAAAATAAAAAGTGACGTTTTCCTTCTTCTTAAAAATAGTTGAGTATGTATTTCTGCTGAGTGAAAAATTGAGTGTAATCGTTCTGGTAGCAGCTTCGGTTAAGTAAAACATTGGCGAACCAAAAGCGAGTGCCATCGTATTACTTGGTGTATTTTGTGGTAGTTGCGTCCCAAAAGTTTTCCATGTTTGAATCGCGCCGCTATCATCTTTAGTCACCTTATCTACAGGTTGTAATTGGGTTAAAAAAAGTTCGGATAAATAAGTATCGCTATTTGTGCTTTTATCTACCGGTGAACCCGAAAGCGTATATGCATTGACAATTTTTGCAGGATTGAGCCAAGTTTTATCAGTCGTTTCAAATAAAATCGGTTGTTTGTCGGAATCGACTCCTGCACTGAAAATGACATTCTTTTCTAATTGATATGCTGCCGTTTTTTTGGACAAGGCACTACTTGCATATACTGAATCTGGCGTGACACTTTTCGCCGCTTGTTTTAAAATATCTTGGTAGTAAAAGTGTAAATGTTTTTTGGATAAACCGTTGAATTGCTTCTGATAAATTTTCAGCAAACTCGTGAATGTTCTCAGTAAAATAGTATCTGGGAAATTTCCTGGTGTTTCTTCCAAGGTTTTCATTTCCGTATCGGCGTACGAAATGCATTTGCTGTAAAAGCTAAATACTTTTTTCCCGGTCGCGTATAACGAATCGTATAGTTCATCTTGCGAAAGCGAAGAAATATCAAAACATTGTTCGTCAGAGTTGGTGTCCGAACTGCCATCACACGGATAGGTTGGCAATCCTAGAACGGTCCAATATGGCAATTCGTTTTTGTGAACATCCCAAACTTTTTTATCGTAGTTTTCATATACATACGTATCTACAGGTTGAATTTCAGGAATGGCAATAGTCGTATCTTTTTTTTGCCCGTACGAATACAAATCTTGACGTAAGTCCAACAATGACCATAAAATCAATCCATACGTATCTTTAATACTGTTGATGATGTAGGTTTTCAAATTATACATCGAAGTCGATTCGTACATATAATGCGACCAACGTTCAATAGTCTGAAAAACGGTACTCAATTGATCAAACAACTGATTAAAACCATTGGAAATAAAAGTTTCCAGATAACTGCTATTATTTTCTACATTTTGTTGTTGATCGCTGTCTTTTTTCTTTAGAATTTTCTTTAACTGTAAGCAGGTATTGATAAATAACGAATAGGCTTTTTGAAATGAAGTCTTCGCAATTGACGCTACTAAAAAAACAGGATCTTTCAATAAAAAAGGCGACCAATTTCCGTTAATTGTATTGGTGCGATCGTAAAAATTAAACAATGAGGCAAAGTCAACCAGCAGGCGTAAATTGTCGATTTCCGTCCTGCTATCCACCAAACCAGCGCTTGGCACTAAAGCTTCCTCTAGTGAAATCATGGCGGTATGTTGATCGAATTGACTCATGTTTTATCGTGGTAAATTGGTTCCTTCTTTTATGTAGAAAGGATACACATAGTTATGTCTCGTATTCGTTTGATTGTACTCGTAATCGATAGTCACTTCTACCAATCCACTTTGTAAATCGACAAAAGCTACCTCAACCGCAAGTACTTTGATTCTAGGTTCGTTATTTAAGAGCGCTGTTTTTACAGCTTCTCTAATCTCACCTTGTAAGGTTGACGACATTTTTTTGAAGAAAAACGTCTGTAATCCTGAACCAAATTGCGGTGAGAATGGACGTTCTCCAAAAGTCGTCTGCATGATCAAATTGATCATATCATTGATATTGCTTTCGTATTTCGTCAGTTGTAGTTGCTTATTTTCCAATGAAAATGTCACCGGAAATGACCAACCCGAACCGAGAAACTCTTTTTGTATGTTAGTTGTTCTATCCACCGATCATTACTGTAAAATCTCCCAAAAGAATCGTTCCGCCATGCGCTGTGGAATCGCCCATGCGCGCGGCAGGCATTCCGCCAATCATTACGGTTGCGGAACCTTCAATAATGGTATCTGGCGGTCCTACGCAAACCAACATATCACCTACGACTGCGGCCACTAAACCACCAATTAATACAGTTGGAATTCCAGGACCTGTAATCGGTCCACCCACATGCGGAATCGGTGATGGAACGGCTGGTGTTTCCATTGGACATTCGTGAAAATCAGTTAATCTTGCTGCTGGTGGCATGGTTTTTTGTTTTGGTTGTTAGTTGATAGTTGTTTGTTGTTGGTTATTAGTATTGAGCTGTTAGTATTGAGTATTGAGATTTTTTGTGCTTCAAAGTACTTCTCGATAGATACTGAATCAAGTTCAGCACACACGAAGTGACGTTTAGTTTTTAAAAGGCAATTAGTACTTCACTAATCCCTAATTCTCAAAACCTAATTCCTAAATCACCAAATACTTTTATATTTAAAATTTTACATTCTATATTTTTGTTTCCAAGTACTTCTCGATAGATCCTGAATCAATACTGAATCAAGTTCAGCACATGGTTTAGGACACTCGAAGTGACGTTTAGATTTCAAAAGGTTATTGACACTTGACTAATCCCTAATGCCTAGTTCCTAATCCCCAACACCCAAGACCCAACACCTAGTTAATCATCACCATAGCACCCTTAATAGTCGTTTCCGTTCCACCTTGAAGCGATGCGGTCATGCTTCCTTCTGCGGAGTATTCCATATCGGCGGTTTCTTTGATGTTCATTCCTGTGATTTCTACATCGCCGCCTGACGATTGTATGGTAACACCTTGATCACCTTGTAAGGTCAATTTTTCCGTTGCTTGTACCGTGATACTTTTGTCACTTTTTATGGTAATTCCGCTTTCAGACATTACAATGCTATTGTTGTTTTCATCTTGGATGGTGATTTTCTTGTCTTCATCACTAAAAATTGCCATGTTTTTATCAGGTGTTTCTAGTGTGAGTACTTTGTTTTCATCATCAAATTGAATGTAAATTCCCGATTTTGATACAATGGCTTTCAGAGAGTTTTCTTCATTTGGATCTAAACCAGTATACGGTTGATTGTTTGACGAACTGTACATGCTCCCCAAAATGATCGGATAGCGCGGATCTTCATTCAAAAATCCAACCACAACTTCATCGCCAACTTCTGGCATAAAGAAGGCTCCTGCGCCTGAAGTCGAGTAGAAATTAGTTAATCGCGCCCACAAACCTTCTCCATTCGGATCAAACAAAGGAATATCTACCAATACACGATACTGACTGTCTGGATCTTCATACATCTGTTTTACCGTGGCATTGAACAATCCTTGCGCGCCTGGTAATAATCCAGAAGCTGGTGGCGCCATGACATCGGGTTCTTCCGTGAACCAAATAGGAGACAGTCCTACACCGACTTCTGTGACCCAGTTTCCATGTCCAATGGAATGCACTACCGTTGAAATGATATGATCGCCGTTAAAACGATCGCCCACACCTGCCAATGTGATGTATTTGCCGGGATCAACCAAGTTGCTTCCCTGAAATTTTACCTCACCTTGAATTTTGGAATAGGCACTTTTTACCAAGGCTGCTTTCGACCAATTCGTCAAATCAGTACTTTCTAATGGTGCAGTAGTTTGTAAATCATATTCTGACAATCCTACAACTTCTGAAAGTGTTGAAGACGACAAGTTTCCTGGACCGGAATAACTTACGGAAGCTTCTCCAGTCGTAGTTGCTTGTTGCGTATAATCCCAAGAAGTTGCCGTAGCGGAATCCAATTGTGTTATCGAATTTAACGAAGCGCTAAACTCCAACATATTGTTTCCATAGGCAATTTCCAACACTGAAGTTGTATCATTATCTGGTGGAAATACAGAGACTTTTCCATTCAATGTCGTAACAATCATTCCGTTGGTTTCTGCTCTTGCGAGGATAAAATCCCAATCGGTTGTATAGTATTGCACTTGCTCATCCCATTCGGTATCAGTCGCTGTGACGTCTGAAGACAAACCACTGTAATTTCCAATGATAGTACTGATAATGTCACTGTCTTTTTGTTTGGAATAGGTCACACTTTTGCGTCCGACAATCATTTTTACCGCTTCATCGCGACATTCTACGACCAACACTGCACCTTCTGCACCGTGTATTTGAATGCTTTGTTTGGTGATGATTCCTTCAAAAATGGTATCATTTTCTGAATCATATCCTGCCTCAATCGTGATGGTATTTCCAGGTACAAAGGTATCTGAAGAACTTACTTCAAAGGTTTCTGTAGAAGGATCGCCATCAATGATGACTACTTTGGCTACGGAGATGCGGTTGACACCTTTTTCTATGTCAATTGACTGTACGTCCATTGCGTCTGGAATAGCACTTCCGCTTGTGGTAATGCTAAAGGTGACGAGTCCGCCGCTGGTGATGTCTGTTGATGCACTCATGAAGATTCTGTTGATTTTATAATTGGTGGAAATAATAATTGTTGTCCACCTTGTAATTGTCTGAATTTGTTTAAATCGTTGTACTGCGCTACTTGAACATAGTAATACGGTGTGTTCCAAACTTTGTTGGATAGTTGTGGTAAGCTATCACCTTGTACAACTTCAACCAAATGTGAAATGTCTGGAGAGCTTTCATTGTCTTCTTTTTTCCGCTTGTCGGCAGAAACATATTTTCCGAAGCTTAATGAGATTTTGGCTCTCAACGGACTTCCATCAGGTTTGAAAAGTGTGTACGTCGTATCAAACGATTTTAAAACGCTGTAAAATACCAAGTCGCTTCCCCATTGTATTTTAACGAAATTAGGTCTGTGAATGTCGCCGTTGTAGGTGTATACAATATCTTCCAACGTTTGAATTTCTGAGCTTAAATCCGTTCGCTTGCTGTCTACAATACCGGTACAATCGATGACAATGTCAAAACTGAGATTGTCGCTCGGTGTGTGTTTGTATTTCTGCGAAGAGGTACTCGTGTCTATGGGTTGTTGTTCATTGTATTCTATACTTCGACTCCATTTGATTGATTCTGGATTGATCATGAGTGTGTACGGATCACCTGAGACTTGTTGTGTAAAGTCTTCATCAGTATATCCTGTTATTTTCATGTATTCTAATGCCATAATCGTTACCTTCTGTTATACTTTTCTCGTTTTTGTGCTTCTGAAATCATACGTCGACAACTTTCCAATACTTCATTTTTTAGTTTTGAAGAATCGTACGCGCTGCGTTTTGTGTTCAAGTTTTCATGAACCGTTTTTATTTCTGTCTTTATGACTAATTCTCTGATTTCTATTGGCATAATTACGAGCTTGAGGAAACATTGAAATAGGTATATGCTAATTCAATAGTTTCAATGAGTATTTCACTTTCTTGCGATTTCAAATCGGATACAGCGTAGCTCACAGGATACGCACTGTAGAAGGTCCATTTCATCAAAACCGTTCCTTCGTTATCGAGCAAATCCACGGATACATCTTGTGGAGTAATCGCAGAGGCGAGTCCATTATCAAGTGTATCGGCACACCAAGTAATAAGCGCTGATCCCGAGGGTACAATGGCTCTTTTGAGTACCAGATTTTTGCTAGAACTCATGTTTGGCAAGCGGTATTTGAATCGGTTTTCACCACCGCATGCCACTTCTTCTATTCCGAGTTCTTTGCTGATGCCTGATACTTCTTTAAAAGCCGCATCTTCACCTTCAAACGAAAGTGAAAAATAAAACCCAACAGGATACGTAGTACTACTATCCATTCGTAATGATTAGCTGTTCGTGTGCAATTTCTAAGGTATCAATCGCTACTTCGTTTCCATCAGATTTTAAATCGGTACTCGTAATTTTGGTTGGCCACGCATTGTTGAGCTGCCACTGCATCGTTACGTTTCCTGATTCGTCTAATAGTTTTATCAATACGGTTCTACGTTTGATGGTATTCATAGAAATTTCTGCATGCCAATCCCAAAAAGTATTGTCATTGACAAAGACACCGCGTTTCATCGTCACATTTCCGTACTTTACAATGCCTGGCATTTTTTCGGTAGAGAAAAGTGTACTGTTACTTTTGCGATATTCTATGATTTGATTTTCTACGTCCATTCCAGAAACTTCCTGAAATGCTACTCCTGTAAGTTCAGTTCCTAAATCTACTTCGAATCGGAACTTTGGCATGGGCCATGTTGACCCTTCTGCGCTTCCATCATCTGCCATAATAGTATATTTTTAATGTGTTAAACTTTTAATTTTTTTATATGATTATTCGTTGTTTCTAGATTAGCTAGAAGTTGCTTGTTGCTGTTGGAATGTCAGTACGATAAATTCAGCAGGACGTACTACGGCAACTTTGATCGTTACGTTCATGAATCCGTTTAAAATATCGTCTGAAGTCATGGTAACTCCCAATCCGCATTCTACAGAAAATGCATCGGATGCTTTGGCACCTTGCAATCCACCTTCTTTCCAAATGCTGGTTAAGAAACTTCCAATCATCGATTTTACTGCTTCCCACGTGTTTTTGTCATTTGGTGCGAATACATAGGCTTGTGCGGCAAGTTTACAGGATTGCTCCAAGAAGTTCATCGTTCTTCTTACCGAAAGGTAACGCCAGTCTTGACTGTTTCCATCTAAGGTTCTTGCGCCCCAGATTAAGATTCCCAATCCGTTGAAGAAACGAATCGCATTGATTGATTTCCCAGAAACTGCATCTACGTTTAAGTCCGCTTGTTGCGATTCAGAAATTTTTATGGGTAATGAAGCCGCGCCGACCATTGAGGTATTTGCAGGTGCTTGCCATGGACCAACTTCGTTATCAGTCACCGTAATTACACCTGCCATTCCACCACTTGGCGGCATCATATTGGCATCGCTCAATACATGATTAATAATGTTGCTATAGGTTTTACTCGCAGCAAGTAATGAGTTGTTGTATTGACTCACGGTTAACGGCGTTCCTGAAGGATTTTCAATGTTTCCAATAATCGTTTCTACTGTTTGATCTGGATTGTCTGCTGGACTCAATAAAGGTTCCAATTGCTTCACATCGCCACCAAATAAATTGGTATAATCAATATCAGAAGTCTGCATAATGGTTGTTCCCACAAAAGGATAATAGGCTGTTCCGTAGTTGAGTCCATTGGCTCCCGTGTTGTCGCGGAAGGCTGTAATATCATCCATCCACATGACTGGATCAGGATTTCTTCCACCGATAACATCAAAAATGGCCACCGCCGTTTGCATTTCTTCTGCTTGTAATAGCATCGATTGCATTAGCGTTCCATTGTTTTCCACAGAAAGCAGCGTTGCTTCTGGACAGATATACATGGTTGGTTCTTGTTCGTTTTTCAGTAATGCCAGTCCGTTGGTAAGATCGTTTAATTGTACATTTGGATTCACAATTTGATCGCCTGGTGTCATTGCTTTTCCGGATGCTGCACCATAACTTCCTACTGATACAATATACGCGTCGCCACCGCCATTTTCATAGAATAAGCGAATGCTGTTGTACAAGTAATAAATGGTATTTGGATCAGGTACGATAGAGTAGTACGTTCCGTCAATTAAGAGATAATCACCTTTTTCAGGTTGACTTTTTTCTGCAACCAAGTAATACTGCGGACTATATTGTTTTGCAGGATCAGCAGGTGCTGGTGGATCTGGTAACATGAAAATTGCCTTAAAATCTGTGAAGGATGAAATTTTGGTTGGTACATTGGTGTACGATCTCCCTTCATACATGGCTTGTGGCGTATATCCAATAAATGCGGGAACTGCGGTTGCTACGGGAACAACTGAATTTCCGAAACCATTTATTTCATTGATATAAACCCCTGGAGATTTAATGGTTGATAAATTCATAAAACATTAGTTATTAGTTCGTAATAATTTTTATAAGTCAGAATAAGGCATGCTAAATGTATACATACATCAGCGATGCTATTGTATGGTCGTTTTGTATTTGTAAATTTTGAGGGTTCGGAATCGGCAATCCTTTGATGATGATTTCCTTTCGTTCGCCTGCTATGGTTTTTTTTGTATTGATTAAATTGAATTGGTAGGTTACTTCATTTTTTAATGGAATTTTGTTAGTGGTTGAGGTAAATAGTAAAGCATTTTGACCGTTTTGTAAGGTGGCTTCTGTCGATGTAGAAAACCCAATATTGGCGTCAGTGCTTTGTATTTCGAGTTGATTGTATTCTTGATTGGAATTGTTGACGATGTAATACTTCCACTGTGTTTCGCGTGCTTTTAGTTGGATGCTAAACGCTATCTGATTTGCTTTTTTTTGCAAACGAATAATGTCGTCAAATTTGATTGTGATTGAAACTGCATGTTGTGCCGTAGCTGCTTTTATAAATGTTTCTTGCAATTGAATACTTGCGTTAGAAGTTGCCGAATCTATTTGATCGCTTTCGTAGGTAAGCACACCAATTTCATCCATTGGAATGTCTGTGAAATTGTAAAAATTCTGATCGGTAGTTACACCCAAAAACTCAAAAGCTGTCTGTCCTGAAACTTGTGTGATATACTTCAGATAAGTTTCCATAGATTGACTAGTTGTGGTGTACATTTCAAATCCGCTTTGCTCTTTTCGAAGTACCATTCCGTATTTGGTGAGCAAACTTGCCGTTTCTGGACTCACTTCATATAATAAACATTCACACACATTCGACGCATAATACGAATGCGCTACCGAGACTTTGAATAAAGATGTATACGTCATATTCATGATTTCTCTTCGGTTTTGGTCGTGATCTTTTTAATAGCTTCGTCAAATCCTTCTGCTTCGTCAGAAACAATGGTTACCAATCGAACTTTATAAATCACAGATGGTTGATACTTTGCGCCCAAGGCAGTCCAAAGATTTTGCATCTGCATATAGTTTTCTCCTTTTTGAAATTCGTATTCCAACTTGTTAATGTCTGGTGGAATTTCAGCATTTTTAGTCGCGTCGACACTTTCATTAATCTGAAAAAACTGAATAGAAGCATCTAAAAATTTCAGCGCTTCTATGTAATTGTCAAAATTGGGCGTAATGAGCGTAAACAAGTTGTAACGGTGACTCAGTGAGGCGCGGACAAAATTCCCGTTGTCTAATTTTTGATTTCGGTTGTAGAACTGTTTCGTAGTTTCTTGCTCTACGTGAATTAACGAAATGATGATCTTGTTTTGGTTTTCTTTAGGCACAGCGCCAGACTGATCAATAATAGGATTGATCTTTACAACATCATCATCCAAGCCAAATTTCTTTTTGACATATTGGTTGAGTGATTTCCCCGTGAATTGAAGTGCTTTTTCAATCATGAACAATAAAATGGTTTAGGTTAGCTCACTTATAGCATGTTAAAATTAGTAATACAATTAGTGCTCACAGCGAAGTAGGCGTATACCATTCATGCACAATTGCTATGTGTACGAAATTTTCCGTAGACAAATCGTAGACAAAATGAAATTTACAGTAATACAAATGATGTATGATGTACAATTACAATGTATATATGTATTCAGTTTGGGGCGGAAGTAGTCAGCAATACTTCTTGCTGTAAGGTAGGGAAATATTGTTATTGATGTTTGAATTTGATGGTTTGTTGATTCGTGGATTTGATGTGTCATTGCGAAAGTTTTGTGAAAACTTGTGGCAATCTGTTTTTTCATAGAGGAATACTGCTTTGATTTTGGGCAGACTGCCGCGCTATCGCTCGCAGTGACGAATCATATTTAAAAAAATCACTTGCTTTTGTCATAGAAATCGAAGTGCCATCTTTTTTAATGTAACAATTTGTTGATTTGTTGATTCGTGGATTTGATGTGTCATTGGAAAGTTTTGGAAAAACTTGTGGCAATCTCATTCAAAGAAAACTACAACTGCACTTAGAAACAGATTGCTATGACTTCGTCGCGCAATGACAAATCTTAGTTGTTCGCTGTTGTTGTAGACCATGTAAGAGTAGAATCGGTATAACCAAATAATGAATTAAATTTTAAATTGACACTTCGACAAGCTTAGTGTCCTAAAATAGCGAAACTGACTGACAACGGAGCGCAGCGACCAACTGACAACAAACGAAACAAAATGTAAAGTGTAAAACTGAAAAATATAAAATGAAAAAGTAATCCCTAAAACCCAAGACCTACTCATACTTCGAAGGCGGTAAAGTCATCGCTTGCGGATAGTTTTTCTCGCGACTCGCACGGTAATCCGCTTTAGATTTGTCTATTTGACCTAATTGCTCATAACAATACCCGCGACTGTATTCCGCTTTTCCATCGGTGAACGCACGAGCATTGATGACGCGTGTGAGATTCTCGATCGCAGCTTCGTAGTTTTTCTTAATTAAGTCAATGATGCCGATATTTTGGATGGACAGATAATCTCTAGGATTGGTTTTTAAAATTTCTTCATAAATCGCTTTTGCCTTTCCATACTGTTGTTTTACAAAGAAATCGTATGCTTCTTGATGTTTTGCTTTTACTTCTCCCTTGCTAAGATACGATTTAAACGCTACTTTTCCAGTCACTTCTTTTTTGGCATCCAATAGTTTTTGACTGTAATTATTATACGCAATTCCAGTGTCGAGCACTTTCAACATCAAATCGCTGTCTTTTGTAAACTCGTAGATTGTGTTTGCTTTGGTTTTCCATTCGTTGACATCTCTGTAATTGTACTTGGAATACCGATGCATCGCTTTGAGCAAACTCGTAGTATCTTTCTGAGCCGCGTAAATCTTTTTCAGCATGTTGTAATTGGTCTTAAATGCAGGATACACATCAAAAACCTCCTCCGAATAATGACGCGCACTGTCTAAATTGTCCTTTACATTCAAAAAGATTTCCGCCTTAAATGCTTTCACTAATAACGCATCCGCATTGTAATTTTTTGATGCATTTAAAATTTCTAACGCTTCATCATATTTTTTTGCTTTGATCGCATAATTTGCTAAAAACACATTGTTGACTGTTCCTACGTAACTCAACTCTGGATAGGCTTTCCATTGTTTTTTGATGCTTGTAAAATCGTTTTTTAGTTTTTCATCGGTAAAGAGTGTTTTTCCAGCCAAATCAGTTCGCATGTCACGTTGTAGTTGATACGCATCTAATACCATATAATTGGAAGCGGTACTCGCGAGACTAAATACAAACAACAATCCAAAAAGTAATACAGGTGCTTTTTTAGCAGTTGCTTCTGTCGTATTTTTTTCTTGTTTGGAAGCAAAAGTAATAATCAAACTTGCGACCAAAATAAAGTAAAACTGAATCGGTGGTCGTTCTAGTGGAAAGTTCAATAAGGCATCCAAAGTATACGCAATGGCAACCAAAAATATAGTGAGATAAATATATTTTGTAGCGGTCTCTTTTTCTTTTCGAAATGCTTTTACAAACCATAACAACGGCAATAAAAACAATGCTACATACAATACAAAACCTAGAATTCCCGTTTCGGCTAGTTTTTCCATAAAATCGCTGTGCGCACGTCTAGGATTTGCGAAAGTACCTTTGCTACTTGCATAATTTACATAATGTTCTTTTTTGGCAACCGCTTTGTAGTTTCCGTATCCAATTCCTATTAATGGACTTTTTTGAAAGTTTTGAAACGCCAATCGCCACAAAGAAAAACGTCCGGAACCTGTGGAAAGTCTTTTGACTTTTATCGTATTAGTAGAAGCTTCTTTCTGTGTTGTTGTAGTACTTGTAGTAGATTTTTTCCCTTTGTAATAATCCGTTGTTCTCGGATTTAAAATTACTGTCGGCGCATTCATTGAGCTTTTGTCTACTCTGTTGATATTTAAGACTAAAAAACCAGCCAATACTGGAATCGCGATCAAAGCAATCGTTTCTAGTTTCAATTTTGCAGTGTCTTTTTTTGTGATGATTCCATAGATTAAAAAACCGATCACGCTCAAAAATACAAGGACTAAGGATAATGTCGCTGTTCTCGATCCGGAGAGTAAAATCGCTAAAACGCCAATTACGACGGCAATTCCCGAAAGATATTTCCAAATCTTATGAAAATATAGAAAACCATAGATTAATAACGGAATTTGAATGACTAAGAAAGCGGTATAAATATTGACATTGGAAAATCCATTGTCAAATCCAACGACAAATTCACTTGTCCTCGCAGCAGTAGCATTTCCCATAAAATAACTAACAGCACGCCAACCGTAGAAAATCACTAAAAAGATACAAACTTTACACGCAAAATAGAAAAATGCCTTCGGGTCTTTTCTCACGAAAGTGAACACACAAAAAAAGGCAACAATTACATTGACAAAACGTGCCAAATGTACCAAACTTTCACTTACATTGATGGCGGTAATCATGGACAAACAGCCTGCGATAAAAAATCCTACTAGCAAACCGAGATAGAGTTTCGCTTTTTTGGGTAAAACAAATGCCTGAAAAAATTCATTATTCTTGAAAATAAAAATCAACCCTGCAATATTCAACAACGAAACATACAACCATTGTGGCGCGTCATAATCCATCGCATTCAACAAAGGCACAAAACACGATGCCATATACAATAGCAGAAAAACATGTGCAATGATGAACTGATTGGGCAATTGATTGGTCGCAGAAACCTTGTTTTTTTTAGGTTGGTTTTTTGGCATTGCTTGGATTTTTATGTCGAACTTATATAAACTTTCAGCAAATAAAAAAGCTTACATAAGTTCATTGAGAAAAATACTAATTTTCACAGTGGAAATCAAATGATTCACATACATGACTCAAGTAACAAATAAAGAGAAAAATCTCGAAATGTGTTGGATGTACTTTTAAAAGTATAGCGGAAACCCGATTAAATGCATAATACTGCGATGATTGCTGTTACAATTACAACTGATTTCTTATAAAAAGTGATGTCCGATTATACGAATAGTTAGTATCTTTGTAAAGCAAGAAAAAAAGATCATGGTAGAAAAAGAAATAATGTTTGATGTAGCTAAGATTCGTAAAGATTTTCCAATCCTTTCCAGAGAAGTGAATGGAAAACCCTTAATATATTTTGACAACGCGGCAACCTCGCAAACGCCGCAGCAAGTGATTGATTGTATTGTAGATTACTACACACGATACAACGCCAACATTCATCGTGGCGTGCATACGTTGAGTCAGGAAGCCACCGATGCGTATGAAGAAGCACGTATTAAAATTCAGCAGCATTTCAACGCGGCAAAACCGTATGAAATGATTTTGACTTCAGGAACTACTGACAGTATTAATTTGGTAGCGAATGGTTTTGCGTCTTTATTGAAAAAAGGCGATGAAATTATTGTATCTGCCTTAGAACATCACTCGAATATTGTGCCTTGGCAAATGCTGTGTGAACATGTCGGTGCGACGTTGAAGGTCATTCCGATGTTTGAAAGCGGACAATTGGATATGGAAACCTACACTTCGTTGTTGAATGAAAACACAAAATTGGTTTTCTGTAATCACGTGTCAAATGCACTTGGCGTGATCAATCCGATTGAATTTATTATTGAAAAAGCACACGAAGTTGGTGCCGCTGTATTGATTGATGGCGCACAAGCTTCTCCACACATCAAAGCAGATGTGCAAGCACTAGATGTTGATTTCTACGTAGCTTCTGCACATAAAATTTGCGGACCAACAGGTGTGGGAGTTCTCTATGGAAAAGAAGCATGGTTGAACAAACTACCTCCATATCGCGGCGGTGGTGAAATGATTGATCAAGTAACGTTTGAAAAAACAACCTACGCAGGTTTGCCACATAAATTTGAAGCAGGAACGCCAAATATTTGCGGAGTCATAGCCTTTGGAGCAGCGTTGGATTATATGAACAACATTGGCTTTGAAACGGTAGCAGCCTACGAAAATGAATTGTTGGAATACGCCACAGAAAAATTGCTAGCTGTTGGTGATGTTACGATTTACGGTTCTGGCGCAAAAACGGCGGTGATTTCATTCAATATTGAAAACATTCATCCGTACGACATCGGAACAATTGTCGATAAACTAGGAATCGCCGTACGTACAGGACATCACTGCGCACAACCGATCATGGATTTCTACAAAATTCCAGGAACTGTAAGGGCTTCGTTCTCATTTTACAATACTAAAGAAGAAATTGATACCTTTATCGAAGCTGTCAAGAAAGCAAAAATGATGCTTTCGTAATTTAAACATAAATGCTTTATGAAATATCTGTTTGTGCTATTCTCTGTTGCGCTATTTGCGAAAGGTTGTAATGATAAGAATTCGGATGAGGATACGGTAAAAAATGCGCAAGATGAAATTTCAATTCAGTATGAAGCGTCTGCGCGCGGATTCTATCAAAATATTGTTGTCGATAAAGCGCAATTATCACTGACCAAAGTTCGCGGGGGAAAAGTATCGGCAAAACAAGAAATGTCGGAAACAGATTGGAACGAAATTGTAACACTGCTTGACAAGATAGATTCTGAAAAGTTAAAACGAAATTATGTCAATCCAGATGATATCGGGCGAGATGCTGTCATTCCTGCAAAACTGACAGTTCGTTACAAAGAAAATATCGTGACTGATGTCGAATTTGGTTATGGAAATCCTCCTGAAGCCTTAGCGCCATTACTCACAAAAATAGAAGCGATGGCAAATGCGGTAGACAAACCGTAATCGTTGTTGTATATTTTGTTGTATTTTTGCGTCTAAATAAACATTGTGTAAAGGAAAAAGAAATGACGATACAGGAAATACAAGACGAAATCGTAGACGAATTCAGCATGTTTGACGACTGGATGCAACGGTACGAATACATGATTGACCTTGGAAAATCATTGCCTTTGATAGATGAGCAGCTAAAAGTAGATGAAAATATCATCAAAGGTTGTCAAAGCAAAGTATGGGTTCACGGTGAAATGCAAGGCGATAAATTAGTGTTTACCGCTGATAGTGATGCGATTATTACCAAAGGAATCATTGCTATCTTAATTCGCGTGTTTTCCAATCAACATCCTGCCGCAATCATTGATGCGAATACTGATTTTATTGATGAAATAGGCTTAAAAGAGCATTTATCTCCAACCAGAGCTAACGGATTGGTAAGCATGATCAAGCAACTTAAGTTATACGCTATTGCGTATCAAACACAACTCAATTAACATGTCAGAAATCACGATAGATACTGAAGCCTTAGGCGAAAAAATAGTACGCGTTTTAAAAACGATTTACGATCCAGAAATTCCAGTAGACATTTACGAACTGGGATTGATTTACGATGTTTTTGTCAATGAAAACTACGATGTAAAGATTTTAATGACACTTACATCACCAAATTGTCCGGTAGCAGAAACACTTCCATTAGAAGTAGAAGAAAAAGTAAAATCGCTCAAAGAAATCAACAATGCCACTGTTGAAATTACTTTTGAACCAGAATGGAGTCAAGACTTAATGAGCGAAGAAGCGAAATTAGAATTAGGCTTACTATAATCTACAAATACTATGGCGGAAGAAATTATCAATAGAGTAGCGCAAAGCAAACTAGTTACGTTTGATCTGGAAGATTACTATCCTGTGGGCGAACGTGTACAGTTTGATATTTCCAATTGGTTGATGGAAGGCTTGATTCTTCGCGAAAAAGAATTCCGTACCTACGTTGCTGAACACGATTGGTCACAGTACCAAAACAAGTACGTTGCCTTGTATTGCAGTACAGACGCTATCATTCCTGCGTGGGCTTTTATGTTAGTGAGCGTATATTTGACACCTTTTGTCGAAAAAGTAATAATTGGCTCTTTGGATACTTTAGAAACGTCCATTTACCAAGATATCATCAACAATTTAGATGTTTCTGAATATCAAGACAAGCCTGTGATCATAAAAGGTTGTGCTAACAAACCTATACCGGACAATGCCTACGCGATGATGACTGCGAAACTACATGGTGTGGCAAGAAGCGTCATGTATGGTGAAGCATGCTCGTCTGTTCCTTTGTACAAAAAGAAGAAAAAATCTTAAAAACACATTCAATCTACTGAATATCATTTGTTTAAATAAATTATTCTAGTTTTGTTAACTACGGTGCAAATTATATATTTGCCCTCGCAAAATTAAAAAGTACAGATGTGAAATAAATTCTTACATTCGTTATTAGTAATGAATGTTTATAAAACTATTTTACCTAACTGATAACCTAATAAAAACTAAACAAATGAAAAAAATCGTATTTGCCATTGCATTATGTGTAGGAATGACTGCAATGAATGCACAAACCGCAGAAGAATTAAAAGCGCAAAAAGCAGAAAAGCAAGCGGCTGCTGATGCTTTACAAGCAGAAGCAAATGCAATACAAGCGCAAATTGACGCACTTCCAGGCTGGAAAATAGGTGTTTTTGGAACTATTGGTGGAAGTCTTTCAGAATTCAACAATTGGTATGCGCAAGGTATCCCGAACAACTCTTCAGGAAACATCGGATTTACTGTAAATGCGTATGCGAACTTAAATCAAGAGAAATTTTTCTGGAACAACAGTTTAAATGTAAACTTAGCTTGGGTAAAGTTAGATGACAAAGATGATCCGACCGATAGCGACGAGTTCAGAGAAGCAACAGATGTATTCAATTTCAGTACGTTGTACGGACGTAAATTGAGTGAAAAGTTTGCCATTTCTGGATTAATGGAATACAGAACTACCTTATTAAGCAACTTCAACGATCCGGGATACTTAGACGTTGGTGTAGGTGCTACTTGGACGCCAGTGACAAACTTAATCGTGGTTATTCACCCATTAAACTACAACTTTGTATTTAGTGACAACGATACGGTATTCGAATCTTCGTTAGGTGCAAAAATCGTAGCAGATTACACAAGAAGCATTGGTGCCATCAACTTTAAGACGAACTTATCAATGTTCCAAAGCTATGAAAGCAGCGACTTATCAAACTGGACATGGACAAACTCGTTTAGCTACACACTATGGAAAATGATTGGTGTTGGATTCGATTTCGGATTAAGACAAAACAAGCAAGAAGCCGTAAACTTCAACTTAGCACAAGGAAACTTAGGCACTACGTTTGACAATGTAGACAATAAATTACAATCGTTCTGGACAATTGGGTTGAGTTATAATTTATAAAAGCCTATATAACTTATTTAAGAAGTCGTTTCATAATTATTTGAAACGGCTTTTTTCGTTTTTGTAATAATTTTTAGGATGTTCAATTTGCCTCAAAATAATATACCTTTTATTTTTGGCGCGAATTTTTTAATCGTTATCGTGAGTCTCAAACTCACGATAACTTTTTGCCCACTTATTTGTGATATCTATGAAACAGTTATTCACTTTTTGTTTGATATTAATAGGATTTGCAGCTACAGCACAAGAAATCCAAGAAGTAAAAATGATAGAAGCAGCCATTAAACATATCGCTTCTATTGAAAAACCTACATTAATTCCTCAAGATACGATTCCGAAAGGCTGGCGCTCGCGTGGAAATGTTTCGTTTCTTTTCAATCAGGCAGCATTTTCCAATTGGGCAGCTGGTGGAGAAAATACCATTTCTGGAACGTTGGGTTTGACATACGATCTCAATTATCATCAAGAGCATTGGGATTGGGACACGCGCATTGTGGCGGCGTATGGTTTGTTGCAAACTCGAAATAGTGAATTCACCAAAAAAACAGACGATCGTTTTGAATTGAATACTGTGATTGGTAAAAAAGGGAAAAACTATTGGTTTTACTCCGCTTTTTTAAACTTCAGAACCCAAATGACGAAAGGTTTTCGCTTTGAAACTGACGAAAACGGACGTGAAATTCGTACCCAAAATACCAATATCTTTTCGCCAGCGTATCTTTCGTTTGGACCTGGAGTGTTATGGAAAAAAAGTGACAATCTCAACTTTAACATTGCACCAGGAACATCCAAAATGACCATTGTAGATAGAGATTTTACACTTCCTAATCAGGAATATTTTGGTGTTGCAGAAGGTGAAAGCATTCGTTATGAATTGGGAATGTACGCTTCAGGTTATTACAAAGTAACTGTGTTTGATAATGTGGTCATGGAAAACATCATAAATCTCTATTCTAATTACTTAGAAAAGCCTGAAAATGTGGATATTGATTACAATGTGAATCTAGTAATGACCATCAACAAATACCTTTCTGCCAACATCAATTTTCAAACCATTTATGACGACAATGCTTTCAATGGATTCCAAACGCGTGAGGTATTAGGACTTGGGGTGAATTATGGGTTTTGATAAAAAGTTTAAATTTTAGATTTTAAATGTTGAATTTTAAATTATTTTCGACGTAAACTTATAACCTTCAAAGCTGTTCTCGATACATTTTTTATTACGTTTTACTTCATAAAAAACACTCGAACTGACGTGTAAGGTTTTTAGAAAACAGTAGCGTCACTTCGATTTCTATGACAAAAGCATGCGATTTTATAGAAAAGTTTTGATTTTTGGTTTAGAAATCTAAAAGTGTAAATTATTATAATATTTGTGATAGAAGCAAAATCACCATTGGTACATTTTCAAATTATCAAATCGTTACATTAAAAAAACGTCACTTCAAGTGTCCTAAACCATGTGCTGAACTTGATTCAGGATCACACAAATTGCTCTTAGTCTCTGTTGAATCTTTGATTTCCTGCTAAATCACTCTGATTTTTGATGCGTCTTCACGAGGAACGTAGTGACGCGGTGATCTGTTTATTGTAAAACATAGTCGTTATTTGTAGTAACAGATTGCCACGAATTTCCTTGAAATTCTCGCAAAGACGTATCAAAAATAATACATAGGTACATTTTTCAAATTAATACATTAAAAAAGCAACAATCCAACCTACAACTTCCGCAACTGATTAAAATCCAAAAAATATGTCAACTTCAATGAAACAGTATTGCTATTATCTTGCTGCAAGGTATTTTTCAAATTGGTACCATAACTCGAATTGATTTGATTGTTGAATAGATTCGCGCCCAACTTGTAATTAAAACTTAGTTCACTTGCAGGCGCAAATTGCCATCGCGCGATATAATCAATCGTGAAAGAGTTAAAATTATCATCAAAATCATTAGGATCAATATTGAAATTGTTGCGAATTAAATCGCCTTGTGTGTTTAAGGAAAATTGATCGTCATAATCAACCTGAATCCAATAATGACGCACGCGAATGTTCATGCTAAGTTTGGAATAGATCGCGTAACTCGCTTCAAAAGTATTGGTCAATTCTTTAATGCTTCGTTTTCCAAAAATCAAATCATCATTTTCTCGTGTTACAAAACCCGCATTGCTTGGAATGTTGGTGAGATCTTGACTGAAATAGAAAGAAAGATGCTGTCCCAACTGTGCGCGCAAACCGTAACCACCAATGTATTCATCTGAAAAAATATTGGAATCCAAGGTTTTCACATACACCGCATAACCCGCAAATGAAAAATTCTTATTCCGATTGGTTTGGTATTCCAAAAAATATTCAAGCTGTGCAGGTTTGTTAAAATTTCGATCTTTCGTGCGCGGTTCAAAGAAATCTTTGCGCGGTTCTACATATGCAAACGAACCAAAAAATACGCTGTTATTCTTCAACGTAGCATCGCCAGAAAGTTTGTAATAGGCAACTTCTTTTTCAAACAAACTGTAATAATAACGCTGCGAATACTCCAAGCCAACCGAATACTGATTGAACCATTTTTTTGGATTGTTATTTTGGTAATTTACATTGGCGCGTACCGAAAATTGATTGTTTCTAGGCAAAAATCCAAAGTCGTTGTTGTCAAACTTATCATCATACAAATTTGCTGAAATTCCGCCTGTCCAATTACCGCTGACTTTACCAAAATACCCAAAATACTGATGACCAAATTCCGCTTTTTGATCTGAAAAATACTTTTGTGAAAGTGCCTTTTTTACGTATACCGAATAGGTTCTGTTTTTGTTATACCCGCGAAATAATAACGCTGAAAAATTGCTGTCATAATCGGTGCCGCTACGCCACACAGAATTGTTTAAAAAGGTCACAGACGAATTATTTTTCAAGGCTTGATCGAGCACCAATGCATTGTAATTTGTAAACGGATTGGTCTGTGTGTTTCTGAATTCGTTGGTTGCTGTATTTCGAATGGTCGCTTCACTTTTTGCCGTAATTCCATTTAAAACTCCGATAGAAAACCCTTTGGATGATTTTCCTGTGACTTTGACAAGATTGATAATATTTGAAGCAATCGGATTGGTGATGATTTCTTCGTTTTTATCTAACGAAATATTGTCAATATTGATCGGAACACCGCCAATTCGACGTGTGTACAAATAACCACCTTTGTCAAAAATCTCGGTACCTTCAATAAAAAACTGTCGGTTTTCGTTAAAGCGCACTTCAAACGGCGATAAGTTAAAAATTTGATTGTCAGACAATGCTTGACTAAAATCTGGAATGAGTGATACATCTAACGTATACGAATTGTCGTGTACATATTTTACATCCAACCCGCCATTAAAATTGGTTTTGCTACTTCCATCAGGACTTTTTTCATTCACTACAGACACAAACGGCAAAAAAGATAAATTCAACGGCGGTTTAATCTTTGGCAAACCTTCTAATTTCCCAAACTGATTCAAATACCCATCTACTTCAGGACGTATCGGATTCCAAAACGATTCCTCGTTCAATTTGGTAGAAACACGCTGAAAATTAATTTTAAAATTGTTCATCGCATCTTTCGGAAACCGAATGCTATTGAACGGAATTTTCAACTCCACAATCCATTTATCGTCATACAATTTGACGGCACTTTCCCAAACTACATTAAAATTCTCATACACATCATTCTGACTCAATTTTAAATCGGTTTGCACATTGGCGGCGGTGATCGTAAAATCGTATCCTTCACGTGTTTCTCCAAAAGGATCGATCTGCACGGCAAAAATATCTGCATTTCCCACATTATCACGCGCACTTAACTGATGGTTGATTTCTGATTTATTTTCCACATGCATAATGCCCAACACATACAAATAACTCTCGTCATACAGGATGGCAATTTCTGTTTTTCGGATGGAAGGTTTGCCATTATCAGGGCGTGTTTGGGTGAAATTTCCAGCTTCAAGGTACTGTTTCCAATCGGCTTCCTCAGCCACACCATCTATGGAAATGGGCGAAGAAACTTTGTGAATTTGAATGGTACGTTGCGCATAAAGCGTGATACTACACAGTAAAAAAATGTAGCAAATAATGAAATGTCGCATTTGATTGATGAATTGGTTTGCTGTTACAAATGTGAAGAAGTCGCGCCGATAAACAGGTTAAGCAGGAGTTAAAGCAGAGTTAATGTGCTTTTTAACATACGAGAGCATTCCGTTAACATAAAAACAAAAACCTAGTAAACACAATGGATTCCAGCGATTTTTAGGTTAATGATCGGTTAACGAATGCGTTTTATATGGCTACTAATTGCCGAATTGCTACTTTTGAATTGTTGAAACGACCAACGACCCAACAACCGAAATGAAAAACAAAATCACCATATTAATTATCGGATCTATTGCAACTTTAATAGCGTTGTCAGCCATTCAAACGTATTTGGTTGAAAATACTTATCAGTTGAAGAAAAGTGCCTTTATCAAAGAAACAGATGATGCGATTTCTGATATTGACAACCATCCGGAATTGGATTCGTTAGTAGATGTTTTAGGACAAGATTTGCAATTGCATTTAACAGATTATAAAAACGAACGTATCAGCAAAGCAGAAGTGATTCGTAAGTTGCAACTGAAGAGTGATAGTATTAACAAGTTCTACATGAAGCGCTACAAGAAAGAATTGGAAGCGATTAATTTGGGATATGAAATTCGCTATCAACGACAAATCACGAGTATTGTTACGTTTGACGCGGAAGAAAACGATACTATTTTTCCGTACGGAGATGAAAAATATGCGAAGATTTTAGGCGATACTTTTGATAAAGACGAAGCGTTGAGTGTGATTAAAACCTCACGTACCTACACAGAGTTTGAGTATGTAGCGCGAGAAAATGACAATGTGCTTTCAAAATCACTCGATTTGGAATTGAAAATGCGTGATGTTATTCTTATTGTCGATTGGAAAAGTATTGTATTCCGTCGTATGGGAACGTTGTTAGTGTTCTCAGTATTGCTCTTCTTGTTTGTGGTGGGATTGCTGTACTATTCGATTAAAAATTTAATCAAGCAAAAGAAAGTTACCGAAATTAAAACCGATTTTATCAACAATATTACACACGAACTGAAAACACCTTTGGCTACATTGAGTGTCGCTTCTAAAAGTTTAAAAAACAAAGAAATTCGCAATTCGGCAGAAGCGTTCGATCATACCTTAAACATTGTAGACAGACAGAATACACGCTTGCAAAAACTCATCGATCAAGTATTAACGAACAGTCTTAGTGCCAATGATATTGTATTGTCGAAAGATTCTGTGATAGACAATGCTTATTTTAAAGATTTGATCGCCGATTTTCAGCTCTCCACACAACAACGTGATTTAACGATCATTAATAATGTTTGTATGGAAGAAGTGTTGTTGCGAATTGATACTTTTCACTTTACCACCGCCATTCTAAACATTTTGGAAAATGCGGTGAAATACGGAAATGATCAGACAGAAATTAGCATTGAAACCGCTTTGAAAGGCAACGAATACAGCATTCAAATCACCGATAATGGTGTGGGAATTGCAGCGGCAGATCAGACACAGATTTTTGAAAAATTTTACAGAGTGAGTCACGGAAATGTACACAATGTCAAAGGACTTGGATTGGGCTTATACTACACGAGTCAAATTGTAAATGCACATGAAGGAAGCATTTCTGTAAAGAGCGAATTAGAAAAAGGAACCACGTTTACCATTTTAATACCGATTAACTAATGCAAAAAACCAACGTTTTACTCGCAGAAGACGATTATGATTTCGGAAGTATTTTAAAGCAATACTTACTAATTCACAATTTTGAGGTGACTTGGGCAAAAAATGGTGAAGAAGCCTTGCAATTATTCACCTCCGCAACAGATGCTTTTGATATTTGTGTGTTTGATGTGATGATGCCAAAATTGGATGGTTTTTCCTTAGCTGAAAAAGTGATTCAATACAACCCTGAAATTCCCTTTATCTTTTTGACTGCCAAAAAGATGAAAGAAGATAAAATACGAGGATTAAAACTCGGAGCCGACGATTATATCGTCAAACCATTTGAAGCTGATATTTTGGTATTACGCTTGCAAAACATACTAAAACGAGTGCAAAAAACGATCATTTCATCAAAAAACGAACAGCAATATGCCATCGGGAAGTATGTGTTTGATACCGTAAATTATCAATTGAAATTCAATGGAGAAACCCAGCGAATTACTGAAAAAGAAGCGCAACTGATTCAGTATTTCTACGATCACAAAAACCAACTCATTAAACGAGAAGACGTTCTTGAAAATGTGTGGGGAAATGACGATTTCTTTTCTGGAAGAAGCATGGATGTATTCATTAGCCGACTTCGGAAATACTTTAAAAAAGATCCATCTATCGCAATTGAGAGCACGCGTGGTGTTGGATTAACTTTTAAAATCGTTAGAACTTAAATTAGTTAAATCATCAAAGAACAAAAAAATGAAAAATTCAATCATAATTACAATTTTAATCCTAGCATTCCAAATAGGATTTGCACAAGAAGAACCGCCAACGCCACCAACGCCGCTGTCAACGAGTTCATCTACTACTACAAGCAGTTCGTCATCTACATATAGTAGTTCTACTAAAAGTAGCAATAACAATGAAAACACGTCTATATCTATCAGTCAAACGGATGACGAGTATAAATTGCGTGCACGTTTTCCAAAAAACAGATATGCCAAGTTAAAAACGCTCATTGAAAATACTTTAGGAACGAAACATATGGACGTGGGAAGTGGTTTTTCCAAATGGAGTAATGACGAAAAGGTATATTACGTAAAGTTGACCGAGAAAAACTTACGTATGAATGTTGATTTGGATGTCGCTTCGCCAGATTTGGCAGAAAAATTTAGAACATTAGGAAACGATGCCAAAATTATCATTTCGGGAAGCAATGCCAAAGTAGAACGCGAACGTATGCAACGCGAGGCTGACCGTATGCGTAGAGAAGCCGATCGTATGCAGCGTGAAGCTAGGCGTTTGGAACAACAAGCAAAACGAGACGCCGCACGTATGGAGCGCGAAGTAGCTCGTGAAACACAGCGTATTGAAAGAGAAGCGCAACGCATCAATGAGCTAAATAAGCGTAATCAGCAACGTATTGAGCGCGATGCACAGCGCATAGAAAGAGAAGCAAAACGCATAGAGCGTGAAGCAAAACGTTTGGAACAAAAGGCACGTCATAAAGGTGGCGTGAGCAGCGTAATCAAGCGTTTACTCAACGATCCTAAAACAAAATATACAGCAACTTCTGGGTCAAATCTTAATTGGATTTGGCCTGAATTGCAAGAAAATTTGTTGGCTTCTCTGTTAAAAGATAATTTGATCGAATCTACTTCGGAAGTTACTTTTACCGCGGAAAAAGATCGTATGTACAGCAATGGAAAAGAGCTTACGCAAGCACTGCAAGAAACGTATAGCAGTATGTTTCAAAAGGCGGGAATTCCTTCCAACGCCGATTTTTCTTTTTATAAAAAAGCAGATCATATTGTCGTACTTGGTTTGAATGCTAGAATTAAAAAAGTATTCAACGATTTATATGAAAATGGACATATTGCTTCCGCGGATGAAGCCATAAAGTTATTGATTGATGGAGATGCGATCACCCAAAACGGTCAACAATTAACCACTGCAAAAGTAGCTGCATACAATGCCATATTTCGCGACAACGGCATCATTCCTGCACCTGGAAAATATATTGAAATGAAAAAAGCAGGCAGTTACCGTTTGGGTTATAGTTTGGGCAGCAAAGGTATTGTTGGGACTTGGATCGAAGAGGATAGATAATAAGCAAAAAAAAGAGCCTATTTACCATAGACTCTTCTTATATGTTTGTTGATTTTATTTCTTATTGAATAAAGAGGTATCAACAGGTACTATTGTATCAATCGGTACTACTGTGTCAATTGGTGCGACTGTATCAATCGTTTTGATTGGGTCTATTGGACAAATATAACACCAAGTAAGTGCTGTAGGATTATTTGTGCAGGCTACTAAGAAAGTCTCGTTGAACGTTGATGCCGCGCCTCCATTAATTTTATGTGTTAAATTTGATATTGCTTTTTTATTTAATTCGAGTTTTTTAAGATTTTTTTTCATGATTATTAGTTTTAAAGTAATTTAAAGATTTCTAATGTTGCTTCCTATTTAGACGGTATATCAAAAGGATCGTCCACTGGGCATATGTAACATCTAGTTTGTGCTGTTGGTCCTGTGGCACTTGTTGTAAGCGTAGTTATCGTCTTATCATTAATTGAAATACTTGCCAATCCACCTTTTACTTGTCCTGACAAATCAGATACTGATTTTTTATTTAATTCGAGTTTCTTTAGATTTTTTTTCATAATTACTAGGTTTAAAGTGATTTAAAAACTTTTAATAAGGTTTACCATTCAGAAGGTAAATCAAAAGGATCATCTACTGGGCATATATAACATCTAGTTTGTGCCGTTGGTCCTGTGGCAGTTGTTGTAATCGTAGTGATAGTGGTATCTTTACCATATCCACCTTTTACTTGTCCTGACAAATCGGATACTGATTTTTTGTTTAATTCGAGTTTTTTGATACTTTTTTTCATACTTATTAAGTTTAATTGATTTAAAGATTTCTAATACGGTTTACCAATCAAATGGTAAGTCAATTGGATCAACTGGGCAGAAATAACACCAAGTCAATAATGTTGTATCTGTACAACTTAAAAAATCATTGGATCTTCCCGAATCAGCTCCTCCGATTTTCTTTGCGGTTAAATTAGATACTGCTTTCTTGTTTAATTCGAGTTTTTTAATACTTTTTTTCATGGTTTTGTGATTAATGATTAGCGAAATGTTGTTGGAGGACAGTCATAACATCCTGTATTTGCGGTAGGATCGGTAATGGTTGAAATACTGCCACTCGCTCTTAATCCTCCTTTAATAAGATCACTTAAGTTGGATACTGCTTTTTTCTTTAATGCTAATTTTTTAAGATTTTTTTTCATGATATAAATATTTATTAAAGTTTTTACTTGGTGATTGCGCTGTTATTGCATTGAAACAGATTTATACTTCACAGCATCTTGTAGATTCGTTGTTAGTTGTGCAACATCCAGAAATATTGGTAAATTCTGTAGTATCTTTTTCAAATCCACCTTTGATCGTAAAGGAAAGATTAGAAATTGCCTTTTTGTGTAAGACTAATTTTTTGAGATTTTTTTTCATTCTATAAATTCTAATAAAGTTTGTAGTCACAGATTTTTTCAGGAAAATTTCTGCTTGCTTGTAGTGCATTTTAAATACACATACATCATTGCAACATCATCTCTTTTAAAGAGTACAACGTTGAACTACCATATTTCGACTTTGAATTTATAGGTTTATCAAGGGAGAAAAATGACATTTATTAAGTGAAAAATGTCATTTCATGAATAGATATCACTAAAAAAGGAAATGCTTGTGCGTATCTACTTATGTTTTAGTGGAAAAATTATGTTAAATCTTCATAATCAGGATACAAAAAATTATTGTAAGGAAAGCGCGTAATGTGAATTTCACGAACTACATTGTATACTTTTCGCTTAAACTCATCTAGGTTTTCTTTATTAATGGCGGAAATGAACAACACTTCTTGTGCAGCAGAATGCATCCATGTTTTTTTCCAGTCGTCTAATGTATAATGTGCTTTGGTTTTTTCGGTGACCAAATCATCCGTATCAATAGTTTCATGCGTGTACGCATCAATCTTGTTGAATACCATCACAGTAGGTTTGTCAGCACTTTTAATCTCACTTAATATCTGATTTACCGAAGCAATATGATCTTCAAAATTCGGGTGCGAAATATCTACAACATGCAATAACAAATCGGCTTCGCGTACTTCATCCAACGTACTTTTAAAAGAATCAACCAATTGTGTTGGTAACTTTCGGATGAATCCAACCGTATCACTCAATAAAAAAGGCAAGTTGCCAATCACCACTTTTCGAACGGTTGTATCGAGCGTAGCAAACAATTTATTTTCGGCAAACACATTACTCTTACTAATAACATTCATCAACGTAGATTTTCCAACATTGGTATATCCTACCAACGCCACACGAACTAGCGCACCTCTGTTTCCGCGCTGTACCGCCATTTGCTTGTCAATAGTGACCATCTTTTTACGCAACAAAGCAATCTTATCGCGGACAATACGTCTATCGGTTTCAATCTCCGTTTCTCCTGGACCACGCATTCCAATTCCACCTCGTTGACGTTCCAAGTGTGTCCATAAACCTGTCAGTCGTGGTAATAAATATTGGTATTGCGCCAATTCTACCTGCGTACGCGCATAACTAGTTTTGGCACGTTGGGCGAAAATATCTAAAATCAATCCGGTACGATCAATAATCTTGCAGCGCAATAAGCGTTCAATATTTTTTTGTTGCGATGGCGATAATTCATCATCAAAAATCACAGAGCCAATTTCGTTCGACTTCACAAACTCTTGTACTTCCTCCATTTTTCCAGTTCCGATAAATGTTTTCGGATTTGGAATATCAATCTTCTGTGTAAAACGTTTGATGACTTCGCCGCCAGCAGTGTAGGTCAAAAACTCAAGCTCATCCAAATATTCTTTCGATTTGGCTTCGTCCTGATCTTTTGTAATCACTCCAATAAGTACGGCGCGCTCATATGCAATGGCTTTCTTCTCTAGCATAGATAAAATTAAAAAGGCAAAGTTACACATTTCCTTTATTGATTTTAGTACTTTTATGGTGCGAAATAAACTTTTCAGGACTTTATGGAGAAAAAAAATACGATCCGAAAATATCATACAGTAGCATTCTACAATCTTGAAAATCTATTTGATACGTTTGATGATCAATATGCGCTGGACAATGATTTTTTGCCAGATTCTGATCGTAACTGGACTCCAAAACGGTATGAGAATAAAATTTTTAAACTCGGTTCTGCTATTGCTAATTTAGGTACAGAAGAAGCCAAAAATGCCCCTGTAATTTTGGGCGTAGCTGAGGTAGAAAACAAAAAAGTGTTGAGAGACTTGGTAGAATCCAAACAACTTCGAGGATTCAATTATGATTTTGTACACTACAACTCACCTGACGAGCGTGGCATTGATGTGGGATTGTTATATCAAACGGAATTCTTTGAAGTGTTGGAATCCGAATCTATACCTATATTGTTGTATGATGAAGATGGAAATCGCGATTTTACACGTGATACTTTGTATGTAAAAGGTTTACTGAATAATGAACCCATTCACATATTTGTCAACCATTGGTCTTCCCGCAGAGATGGCGCTGATGAAACTGCGCACAAACGCATCAAAGCTGCACAAACGGTTCGCGAAAAAATTAACTACATTCAAGTAGAAGAAGCAGATCCGCATATCATTATTATGGGTGACTTTAATGACGATCCTACGAGTAGTAGTATTCACGATTATTTAATGGATACCGATTTGTACAATCCTATGGAAAAACTGCTGACTTTATATAAAGGGAGTTTAAACTACAAAGGCGAATGGAATCTGTTTGATCAAATAATTTTTACGACTAATTTTTTTGACTACAAAGTGCAGACACATAGTTTCGCTTCCGCAGATATTTTTGATGAATACTTTCTAACCCAATGGAAAGGAAGATTCAAGGGCAATCCTTTTAGAACCTACGCTGGCAGAAAATATTTAGGTGGTTACAGCGATCACTTTCCAGTTTACATTCAATTAAAATTTAATAGCTAAACACATATTTTCTCAACTAAAGTGTTAAAGTAAAGTTAAGTTTATATTTTTTTACTATTTTTAGGGCTACTAACTATTAACCAACTTTTTTATGAGAAAAATTACCTTGTTATGTATGCTAACGCTCTTCTGTACGTTTGCATATTCTCAAGTATTGAACCAGCCTGCCAACTGGCCGAATACGAATTGGTCAGTCACAGGAACATATAATACAGATCCGGCTGCTTTTGAAGCAGATCCGACATTGACAGCAAACTTTGCTTTCGATGAAGACGATGCAGGATTCGGAAGTAATAATGATATCGCTGCAGAATCTCCAGTCATTGACCTCACGGGAGCATTTACTGGAGGAGAACTTTGGATCATAGTTGATCTTGCTTACAATTACAACGATAACGGTGGCGACATTCTAAATTTAGAATACTGGGATGCAGATGCTGGCGCGTGGGTTGTATGGCAACAATTTTTAGCTTCTACAAATCAGCCTTTTGATAACTTTTGTACGCCGGCTAAAGATGCCTTTACGAGTGATCCTTTAGACATTACTACTTTTACCCCAACACAGCAATCAGGATTCCGTTACCGTTTAGCATATGATGATGTTGATGGTTTTCAATGGGGATTCTGTTTTGATTCTCCAACAATCACATCTGCAATGATTCCTACTTGTTTTGATGTTTCAAACATAGCAGTTGCAAACGTTACGGAAACAACTGCAGACATTAGCTGGACAACAGTCAATGGTGAAACTGCATGGGAAATTGTAATACAACCATCAGGAACGGGAGCTCCAACAGGTGCAGGAACCGCAATTACTACAAATCCTTATACTGCTACTGGTTTATCAGGCAGTATCACATATGAAGTATATATAAGAGCTGATTGTGGCGCAACAGATGGATTTAGTAACTGGGTTGGTCCAATTACATTTACTACGGACAATTCAGCTACAATACCAGCACCAGCAGGTGTAACCTGTGCCACAGGAACTTCTACTTTTATATACACTGAAGATTTTGAAACCGATCCACTTGTAGGATGGACGGGTAACAGTTTTGACGGTTTTGATGGAAACTGGGACATTACACTCGGGGATGCAAACTCAGGAGGAACTGGACCATCAGCTTCATTTAGTGGAGGAAGTCACTTAGAATATGAAGCATCAGGAAACGCATCAGCGATCGCTTCTGCAATCTCTCCAGTAATCGATTTAACAACCGCTACTGATGGTGCAGAATTATCATTCTACATGCACGCTTTTGGAGCGGATATTGGCGTATTGAGTGTAGGTGTAGGAACTTCACCAACAGGTCCTTTTACCAATGTATATGCATGGACTGGACAATTGCAAACAGCAGAGACAGATGCTTGGGTTCCTGTAGGAATTGATATCAGTGCCTATTTGGGACAATCTATTTATATAGAATTTAGTTACGGAGCTACTGGAAATGGATTTGAAGGCGATATGTCAATAGACTTTGTACGTGTTGAAGCCTGCGGTGATTTCTGTATCGCACCCTCTTCCGTTACAGTATCCAATGTGACAGGATCATCTGCGGACATTGGCTGGACAGCAGTCAATGGAGAAACTGCATGGGAAATTGTAGTGCAACCAGCAGGGACAGGCGAACCAACAGGAGCAGGAACTGCAATCACAACAAATCCATATACTGCTTCTGGATTAACACCAAACACAGCTTACGAAGTATATGTAAGAGCCGATTGTGGAGGTGGAGCTTTCAGTTTATGGTCTGGACCAATTAATTTTAATACATTATTGCCAGATCCAGTAGGAGTAACGTGTGCTACAGGAAATTCGTCTTTTGTCTTTACAGAAGATTTTGAAACCGATCCACTTGTAGGATGGACAGGTAATAGTTTTGACGGTAATGATGGAAACTGGGATATTACACTCGGAGCAGCAAACTCCGGAGGAACTGGACCATCAGCTTCATTTAGTGGAGGAAGTCACTTAGAATACGAAGCATCCGGAAACTCCTCAACAATTGCTTCGGCAATTACGCCAGAGATTGACTTATCTTTAGCGACTGATGGCGCAGAACTATCTTTCTATTTACATGCTTTCGGAGAAGATATAGGAACATTAAACGTAGGTGTGGGAACAACAGCAACAGGTCCTTTCACTAACGTATTCACATATAGTGGCGAATTACAAACTGCAGAGACAGATGCTTGGGCTCCAGTAGGCGTAGACTTAAGTGCTTACTTAGGACAATCAATCTACATTGAGTTTAGTTACGGAGCTACTGGAAATGGATTTGAAGGCGACATGTCTATTGATTTAGTACGTGTAGAAGCTTGTGGTAATTTCTGTATTGCTCCATCTGCTTTAGCAGCATCAAATATCACAGGTGATAGTGCTGATATCAGCTGGACAGCAAATACTGGAGAAACTGCATGGGAAATTGTAGTGCAAGCACCAGGAACAGGCGAACCAACAGGTGCAGGAACTCCAATCACGACCAATCCATATACAGCTACTGGATTAACACCAAACACACCTTACGAAGTATATATACGGGCAAACTGTGGCGGTGGAGATTTCAGTGTATGGGCTGGACCATTTAATTTTAATACATTATTACCTGTACCTATGGGAGTCACCTGTGCTACAGGAACTTCGACTTTTATATTCACTGAAGATTTTGAAACCGATCCACTTCTTGGTTGGACAGGTAATAGTTACGACGGGAATGACGGAAACTGGGACATCACGCTTGGAGCTGGAAACTCAGGAGGAACAGGACCATCAGCTTCATTTAGTGGTGGAAGTCACTTAGAATATGAAGCATCAGGAAACTCATCAACCATTGCTTCGGCAATCAGTCCAATAATTGATTTGACGACAGCTGTTGATGGCGCAGAACTATCTTTTTATTTACATGCTTTCGGAGAAGATATAGGAACATTAAACGTAGGTGTGGGAACCACAGCAACGGGTCCTTTCACAAACGTCTTTACATACAGTGGCGAATTACAAACAGCAGCAACAGATGCTTGGGTTCCAGTAGGTGTAGATTTAACTGCTTACTTGGGACAAGCCATTTACTTAGAATTTAGCTACGGAGCTACTGGAAATGGATTTGAAGGTGACATGTCAATAGATTTAGTACGTGTAGAAGCTTGTGGTGATTTCTGTATTGCTCCAACAGCAATAACAGTATCCAATATTACAGATGATAGTGTAGATCTTAGTTGGACTGCAAACAGTGGAGAAACAGAATGGGAATATGTAATACAACCAGCAGGAACAGGAACTCCAACGGGACCTGGAACAACTACAACAACGAATCCAGTTACAGTATCAAACCTAGATGATGATACAGATTATGAAGTATATATAAGAGCAGTTTGTGCACCAGGATTTGAAAGCCTCTGGGGCGGTCCAGTAAACTTTACAACATTTGTAGAAGTAGACTGTGCAGCAGGTCCAGTAAGTACAACGTACTGTTATGACAACAATGCCACTACTGTATTTACATTTTTTGCTTCTGATCCTAGCTTAACTTTAGGTGTCATTTTTAATTCAGGTGAGGTAGAAAATAACTTTGATGAATTAATTGTCTTAGACTCTGACGGTGTTACCGAACTATATAATGGTTATGGAAACGGTGGAGATATATCAGGATTTGCCTTTGAATCAACAGGAAGTTCAATTACAATTACAGTACAATCCGATGGTAGCGTCTCTTGTCAATCAAGTGGATCATTACCAATAGAATTCGATGTAATATGTGTTGACCCTGCGGGACCACCACCATGTGTGTCCTTAATTTCTCCTTCGGATGGAGATACTGCAGTAGAAATTAACCAAAATATTACTTGGGGAACTGCATTCAATAATCCAGCAGGATATATTGTAACTGTAGGAACTACGCCAGGTGGAAATGATATTGTGGATGGATTAGATGTTGGCTTGGTGACTACATTGCCATTAACAACTAACTATGACACTACGTATTATGTAACTATCTTACCATACAACGGAAATGGATTGACAACAGGCTGTACGGAACAAGTTTTCACTACAAGACCAGATCCTAACCAAATATTTAATTTAGTATGTGCTGATGGACCAATCACTATTACTCACTGTTATACAGATTTTGATGACAACACATTTACATATACAAGTGACTCAGGATTCCCGATTCGACTCACGTTCAATTCAGGACTCATTGACGACGACGACGATGTAATTACATTCTATGATGGTTCAGACAATACATTCCCAGTAATTCTTTCTACAAATAATGCTGGAGATTTAAGTGGATTGGTAGTTGAATCTTCAGGAGGTAACTTATTTATGGAAGTAATCAGTGACGGATTTAATAGTTGTGCTGATGGAAATGGTACGCTTTGGGAATGGACTGCAGAATGTTTGACATGTTTCAAACCAACCGCATCCTACACTGTTGTAGACGACTGTGGTCAAGGAGATCAATTCTTAATTGACGTAGAAATCTTAGCTACAGGAGATGCAGCTTCTATCACCATTTCTGATGACTTTGGAAGTGCACCACAAGTAGCAACCGCAACAGGAGTATATACATTTGGACCATATCCAAATACTACTAATATAGTTATTACAGTAGCTGATACAGATGATACTAACTGTGTGCTGACAAGTGATCCGCTAACACAAGATTTCTGTCCAGATCAATCCTGTGGTATTATCAATGCAGGTTTCGATCAAGTACAAACCTGTGATATGACATCCACTGATTTATCAGCTACATTTATGGAAAGTTCCATAACGTCAAATACAACTGTATATCAAATCAGTGACTTACAATGTCCACCAGAGAATTTAACTGGTGATGCTACGGGAATTGATTCAGATGATACATGGTCTGGTGTAATTGATTTAGGTTTTGATTTCCAATTTTTTGGAGAAACATATTCACAAGTAGTAGTTGGTGGAAACGGATTGCTTTCGTTTGATACGAGCTTAGCAAACTTAGGTTGCGATTGGGCTTTTAATGAAGATCTTCCAGATCCAGCATTAGTTGAAACAGGATTCTTCGATCCAGATCCATTGCATAGAGCTGCAATTTTCGGAGTATATCATGATATTGACCCTAACGTTGGTGGTCAAATTGAATTCTCTGTTTTAGGAACTGCTCCGGAAAGACAATTTAAAGTTACGTTCTTCCAAATGCCGCACTTCTCTTTTGCATGTAATGATTTGTTATCAACACATCAAATTATCTTATACGAATCTTCTAATGTAATAGATGTACTCGTACTTAATAAACCAACATGTACAACTTGGAATGGTGGAAATGCAGTAATCGGTATTCAAAATGAAGCTGGCGATACAGGATATGCGCCTACAGGAAGAAATACAAGTGACTCTCCTTGGGATGTTACACAACAAGAATTATGGCGATTTGTACCAGCAGGGAATCCAAACTACACATTTGAGTGGTTAGATCCAGATGGTAACGTACTTAGTAATGATACTGATATAACAGTGTCACCAACAGAAACTACTACGTATACAGCATCTATTACCTATGCTTTAGCAGATGGTTCTTTGGTAACACTAACAGATGATGTTACAGTTACTGTTCAGCAAGATCCTGATGCAGGTGCAACAGAAACATTACTATCTTGTGATGATGACTTTGACGGAATCGCTGAATTTGATTTAACACTACAAGATGCAAATATTATTGATGGACAACCAGATTTATCAGTTACGTACTACGAGACATTGGCGGATGCGGAAGCAGGAACAAACATGCTTGCAGATCCAACGGCATTTGTAAGTGCTGATGGACCCGTATATTTCAGAGTGCAAGATGATATTACAGGATGTTTTTCAACAGGAACTTTTGATGTTTCCGTAATATTACAAATCGATCCAGAAGAGATTGGCTTAGAAGGTGAATGTATCAATGGAGAATATACCATTACAGTATCACCAATAAACGGCAGTTTTGATCCTGCGACAGTAACATATGAGTGGAGTGGAGGTTCATCATTTGAAAATGATGGCGAACAGTTCATCGCTACTGACGATGGAGAATATACGGTAACAGTAACTACTGCTGATGGTTGCTCAAGTTCACAAACATTTACAGTTATGAACTCTATGTGTTCATTCCCACAAGGAATATCACCTAATGGAGATAATTTAAATGAAACTTGGGACTTAAGAGCATTCAGAGTACAAGAATTAGAGATCTTTAATTCTCTTGGTCGTTCTGTGTACAAACAGAATAATTATACAAACCAATGGAGAGGTCAAACAAATGATAATGATGAATTACCAGTAGGTACTTATTTTTATGTATTGAGACTTGAAAGTGGAGAATCTAAAAACGGATGGGTTTATATAAACAAATAGATTCCCTATAATTAAACATCTAAATTCTTAAAAATATAATATTACATCATATCATGAAGAACTTATATATCGCACTATTCGTATTGCTTTTCACGCTACCGTCATTTGCACAGCAAGATCCGCAGTACACACAGTACATGTACAACATGGCAGTAGTTAATCCAGCGTACGCTGGATCTAGAGAAGGAATTTCTTTAGGTGCACTATACAGAAATCAATGGACCGGATTTGACGGTGCCCCAAGAACATTTACGTTCTTCGGGCATTCGCCAGTCGGTAAAAATGTAGGTTTAGGTTTATCTTTAATTTCTGATCAAATCGGACCTGTAAATGAAACAAATGCTTATGTTGATTTTGCATATACATTAAACTTAGGAGGCGAACACAAATTGGCATTTGGTATTAAAGGAGGATTGACATTCCATGACATCGGATTGTTATCTGAAGTAAATCCAACACTTCTTGATCAAGGAGATGAAGCCTTTTCTAGTAATGTGAACAAAACGACTTTTAATGCAGGAGCTGGTATTTTTTATTACACGAATAATTACTACTTAGCATTATCAGTACCAAACTTTTTAGAAGGAGAACATCTTGACGTGAATGGAAGAGCATTTGGTTCAGAAATACAACACTACTTTTTAACAGGTGGATATGTATTCCAAGCAAGTCCAAATACTAAAATAAAGCCATCATTCTTAGTAAAGTCGGCTTTTGATGCACCAACATCATTTGACGTCAACTTGAATGCCTTATTTTATGAAAAATTTGAAATTGGAGCTTCATACCGTTTGGATGATTCGTTCAGTGGAATGGTCAACTTTGCGATTAACCCGAGATTGCGTATAGGATATGCCTATGATGCGGTAACTTCAGAAATCTCTACTGTAGCCAATGCATCACACGAGGTATTTTTACTATTCGATTTATATTTCCCAAGAAAAGTTTCTCGTTCGCCTAGATATTTCTAACACCTAACACGCCAATAACAATGAAAAAACTATATATATTACTTCTTGTTCTAGCAACCTCAAACGTGTTTGCTCAGAGCGAAAAAACCAAAAAAGCTGATAAGTTTTATAACAGACTTGAATATGTTAAAGCGGCTAAGGAATATGAAGAGATCGCTATCGAGGAAGCTGATGCTTATGTATACGAACAGTTAGCAAACTGTTACTACAATCTTTTTAAAACAAAAGATGCAGAGCGTTGGTATAGACAAAGTATTTCTGAAGGGAATACCAATGCAGATGTGTATTTTAAATATGCACAAATGCTAAAAGCGAACGGAAAATATCAAGAACACAACGAGTGGATGGCAAAGTTCGCAAAAGCGAAGCCAAGTGATAAAAGAGCCATCGCGTTTAATAAAAATCCAGACTATATTCCGCAAATCTTAGCGAAAGTCACAAAATTTGAAGTGAAGAACTCAGAAATCAATACGCAAAATTCTGATTTTGGAGCGTTGGCTGTAAAAGGAACAGTATATTTCACGTCTACGCGTGATGGAGGAAGAAAGTACGGATGGAACGATCAGCCATTCTTAGACATTTACATGGCTACGTATGATGGTGATGGCGAATTATCAAACGCAATTGCCTTATCAAAGGATATCAATACAAAATTCCACGAAGGAACTGTAAGTTTCTCTCCGGATGGAAAAACAATGTACTTCACACGTGAAAATTACTATGATGGTAAATTCAAGAAAAGTGAAGAAGGGCAAGGAACATTAAACCTATATACGGCTACCATGACAGGTGGTCAATGGGGAAATGTACAACCAGTTCCATTTAACAATGATGAGTATTCTGTAGGACATCCAGCAGTAAGTGCAGATGGTAAAACATTATATTTTGCTTCTGACATGCCAGGCGGTTTAGGTCAGTCTGATATATACAAAGTTGCCATAAACGATGATGGAACTTTCGGAGAGCCAGAAAACTTAGGGGACGATATCAATACAGAAGGTAGAGAATTCTTCCCATACATTAGTAGCAACAATACATTATACTTTTCTTCTGACGGTCACTTAGGCATCGGCGGATTGGATGTATTTGCTTCGAAGGTAAAAGGAAGTGGATTTGGTGCCGTTCGTAACTTAGGAACACCATTAAACAGTAACTCTGATGATTTCTCTTTTACGTTTGACGAAGAATCTAAAAAAGGATTTGTAGCGTCTAACCGTGAAGGTGGAAAAGGAGATGATGACATTTACGAAGTAAGCTTAATCAATCCTATTTGTGATGTTGATTACGTAATCACAGTAACAGACAAAGAAACTGGTGCTGCTTTAAGTGGTGCGAATGTAGTACTTGCAGACGATCAAGGAAACAGCGTAGGTTCAAAAACTACCGATGCTGACGGAAAAGTAGTGTTCAAGGTAGAATGTGATAAATCATCGCAGTTAGAAGCCTCTATCCAAGGATATGTATCGCAAAAAATTGATGTAAACAGTGGTGACAATCCAGAAATGTCTATTGATATTCCATTAGCGCCAATTGAAGAAATCATTGAAGATGTGATTGTATTAAATCCTATCTATTTTGACTTTGATAAGCATAACATTCGTCAAGATGCAGCATTTGAATTGGATAAAGTTGTCAATGTTATGACAAAATATCCAAACATGGTCATAAAAGTTGAAACGCATACAGACGTCAGAGGTCCTGCTCCGTACAACCTGAAATTATCAGAAAGAAGAGCAAAATCTACAGTACAATACATCATTTCTAAAGGAATTGATGAATCTCGCTTAAGCAGTGAAGGAAAAGGAGAAACCGTTCCGTTAATTGACTGTAAAAAGTGTACAGATGATGAGCATCAACAAAACCGTCGTTCAGACTTTATCATTGTGAGTAAAGACTAACACTGACGATACAACATAATTTAAAAAAACCTGTAGCTGTTACGTTGCAGGTTTTTTTGTGTCTTCTTGTTTGTGGTTAGATTATAAGTATCTTCAAAAATGACTTTGCCTATTTAACGTGAGTTCGATACAACTATTCTGTTAAATTTATAATATAGCTAAATCATTATAATTTGTCATATTTTTTTTGTATCTTGTCCTATGGCATATTCATTAAATTTCAGACGACAGGTATTCAAAGTAAAACAAGAACAAGGGCTTACTTTTGAGCAAACAAGCGATAGATTTGGTATTCCCATACGGACACTTTTTAGATGGCAAGTATCTATAGAACCCAAAACTAAGCGCGATAAACCAG
>JBCCLH010000013.1:0-128432 GCA_039026955.1 Bacteroidota bacterium | reverse complement strand
ATACCAAATCTATCGCTTGTTTGCTCAAAAGTAAGCCCTTGTTCTTGTTTTACTTTGAATACCTGTCGTCTGAAATCTAATGAATATGCCATAGGACAAGATACAAAAAAAATATGACAAATTATAATGATTTAGCTATATGAGACTGATGGTGTCAAATTCTAAGTTAAGAGGGATTTTTTTGTTTGAATTTGTACAAAAAGTGCAGCTGTACACGTGGAATTTCGAGGATGATTTCGCGTGTAAAGTAGCTTTTATTTATTCTTTAGCAAAGCGGCAGTAGCTTCTTCTTTTTTGGTGCGAATTGCTTCTGCCAATGATTTTAATCTGGAATACGAAGCAACAGCTGGAAAGTCTTTAAAATTGTAATTCAACCAATCAGTATTCCCTGTATGTGGATTGCGAACTTCTGGAGTGATGTTAGCGAGTGTAGGATGTGTTTTTTGCAGATTGCGAATGACATTTTCAAACGCATCCAATCTGCCTACAAAACGAATGGATTGCTCGCTATATTCACCATTTTCTTTGAAGAAAACTGTGTTA
The DNA here is from genome assembly GCA_039026955.1 of Bacteroidota bacterium. Taxonomy (GTDB): domain Bacteria; phylum Bacteroidota; class Bacteroidia; order Flavobacteriales; family Flavobacteriaceae; genus Kordia. Next base: position 127,889 of record JBCCLH010000013.1, on the reverse strand, counting down.
TTTTCCGCTACTCTATCAGATGTTTTTAAATCGTGAGCTGCCAATCCGCCAGGGAATAAGCTTTCTTCTAATTCTGTTATGATTTCGAGAATGTCTTTTGCTGCTGCATTGATCGCTTCTACAGAAAGTGCCACATTGTTTGTTGTTGAGGAAACTTTCGATTTGAGCGAATCTTTCAAGGCTTGCGCACGCTTTTTTTGCCGCTCGGTCGTATTTGTGATGCTTTGATTGTCTTGCACAGGATTATTTCGCACATCTACCACCAAAAACATCATTCCAATTAATAGCAGACTGACAATGACAAATGCGATAAGAATTCCTTTTGCAGACATATTATTTTTTTCTAAAGTAGACTTGTACAGGAACGCCCGTAAAGTCAAATTGCTCTCGGAGTTTGTTTTCTACAAAACGTCTGTACGGATCGCGAATGTATTGTGGTAAATTAGCGAAAAATGCAAATTGCGGATATGCTGTTGGCAACTGTGTACAGAATTTTACTTTGATATATTTTCCTTTGTATGCTGGCGGCGGCGTGTTTTCTATGATTGGCAACATGACATCATTCAGCTTGCTTGTTGGAATTCTGTTGGAACGATTTTTATAAACTTGTACCGCAGTTTCGATTGCTTTGAAAATACGTTGTTTCGTCAACACAGAGATGAATACAATTGGCACATCCGTAAACGGTTCAATTTGCTTGCGAATGTGTTGTTCAAATTCCTTGACGGTAGATGTATTTTTTTCTACCAAATCCCACTTGTTCACTAGGATGACAATTCCTTTGTGATTTTTTTCAGCTAGCCAGAAAATATTTTGCACTTGTGAATCGAATCCGCGTGTCGCATCTACCACCAATAAACACACATCTGAATGTTCAATGGCACGAATGGAACGCATGACTGAGTAAAATTCTAAATCTTCTTTTACTTTCGCTTTTCTTCGGATTCCTGCAGTATCAACCAAGTTGAATTCAAATCCGAAACGATTGTATTTGGTATCAATGGCATCACGCGTGGTTCCGGCAATGTCGGTTACGATGTAGCGATCTTGTCCAATAAGTGCATTGATCAACGATGATTTTCCAGCATTTGGTCGTCCCACTACTGCAAAACGCGGTAAGTTTTCTTCTTCTACTTCTTCAACATCTGGTAAAGCAGCGACCAAGGCATCTAACATTTCACCTGTGCCACTTCCGTTGATACTGGCAATGGGATAATATTCGCCCAAACCTAACGAATAGAATTCCGTAGCATCATGTAAACGATTGGACGCATCTACTTTGTTGACTACCAATAAGACAGGTTTGTTGACACGACGCAGCAAATTTGCCACTTCTTCGTCCATTCCTGTCACACCAGATTCTACATCTACTACAAAAAGAATTGCATCGGCTTCATCAATGGCAAGTTCTACTTGCTTGTCGATTTCTTGTTCAAAAATATCGTCGCTTCCTACTACGTATCCGCCTGTATCGATTAGCGAGAATTCTTTACCATTCCAATCTGATTTTCCATAATGGCGATCTCTCGTCACACCACTTACCGAATCCACAATCGCTTCTCTACGTTGAATCATACGATTAAACAATGTCGATTTCCCTACATTTGGTCGCCCTACGATAGCTACTATATTACTCATACCAATATTACTTTAAAATGCAACATATAAACTCGTTCATTTGGCATCCTAATGCCTTGCGAATGCTTTCCGTAGCTATGGCTATGCAAATCATTCGCAGCGTTTTATGATACCAAAGCAACTTCGCTTCTAAAGTCGCATTTTAAAGCAAAATTGGTATCATTTCCTTCTTTTTGTGCCTGCAAAGGTACATTTTCTAGTGACGCGTGAAAAGTAAATTGAAGTAAGTTTTTGGAGTTTGTGATTTTTAGCTCAATTACAAGCAACATGATATTTATCAGATTTTGTTTTGGTGGGATGCACTATTTTTAAGATCATCAAATCGTCTGCCATGAGTTTAGGAGAAGAAATTATTTTACGACCGCGCTTTCGGATGGAGCTTTCCGAACCTTCAGAAACTATTTTGGATCGCTTGGAAGCTACTAAAAAAACGCAAGATACGTTTGTGTTGACACGTGTCGATCAGCACGTGTTTATTCGCATTCCAAAAGCAAAACAGCATTTTTGGTCGCCACAATTACATGTAGAAGTAGATGAGATTGATGATGAAAATTGTTTACTACGCGGACTCTTTGGACCGAGTCCAACCGTTTGGACTTTTTTTATGTTTCTACACTTTTTAGTCGCGTGTTTGTTTATCGGATTTGGCGTTTGGGCGTATTCCAATGCAGCTTTGGACAAATCATATGCCATTCAAGTCGCGCTGATGTTCTTCATGGTATTGGTTTGGTTTGCTTTGTATTTTGGCGGACGCTGGGGAAAAGCTACGGGGAAGTCTGAAATGTATGATTTGTATGATTTTTTGAAACGAACGCTTCAATTGTAATCTTCGATTTCGATTAGACTATAACATTAAGAAATGGTAAAAAAACGATGATTTTACAACACTTCTTATCAAATACAGAAAATAAATACTTCTTTTTTATATATTTATGGAGCATCCACTAATGGAGTAAGGAAAACCATAAGGAGATGTATTGCTATGAAATTACTTTTATGGAAACTTTAATTTTACAACATGAAGAAACAATATAAGTACGCTATTTTCGGAGCGATCTTAGGAATTCCTCTAAGCTATTTTTTTCAGCCAAAGCTTGTGCGTCAGTTTTTAGGCTTTTTTGATTATGTCAATAATTTTGGTGATTTGGACAGAGTGTCTCGCTCTTTTGGCTCCAATACGATTAGAAATAATATTATTTTAAGCGTTATCGTTTTTGCTGCCATTGGTTTTGCGATTGGCTATTTTAAAGGGAAAGCTAGCAAGTCTGATGATTAGTTTTTTATTGGTATTGAGATGTTAGTATTGAGATGTTAGTATTGAGTATTGGGAGTTTTGAAACGTCATTATGAACGAAGAAGAATACTCTTTTACTTCAAATAGCAAATACCTTCTACAACAAAAAGATCATCACGGCGCTGTCGCTTCTCGTGATGACGTTTTGAAGGGAAGGATAAACAAATTAACGAATCCACGAATTAACAGCATAGAAGTTTATAAGTTTATAAGTTTATGAGTTGATTAGTTTATATTTTGAAGTAAAAATAGAATTTCATACAAACCCACGAATCCACAAATCAACGAATAAACAAAAAAGAAGTTTATGAGTGTATAAGTTGAACAGTTTATGTTTTGAAGTAAAAATAGAGTTTCATACAAACCCACGAATCCACAAATCAACGAATAAACAAAAAGGAAGTTTATGAGTTTATAAGTTGAGTAGTTTATGTTTCAAACCAAAAAATAGAGTTTCATGCAAACCCACAACGGAGCGCAGCGACCAACTGACAACAAACGAAGCGAAAAGTTAAAATGTAAAATACTAAATGTAAAACAAAAAAGTATTTCCCCTAACAACTAACAACTAACAACTAACAAACAACCAAAAACTATCCATTATACCCAAAACGCTTTAACTGCTTCGCATTGCTACGCCAGTTTTTGTTGACTTTTACATAGAGTTCAATGTGGATTTGTTTGCCGAAGAATTTTTCTAGATCTTTTCGTGCTAACATGCCCACGTTTTTTATAGCGCTTCCTTTGTGACCAATGATAATTCCTTTTTGAGTTTCGCGTTCCACCATGATGACGGAGCGAATTCGGATGATGTCTTCTTCTTCAAAAAATTCTTCTGTTTCTACTTCAACAGCATACGGAATTTCTTTTTTGTAGTTTAATAAGATTTTTTCGCGAATGGTCTCGTTGACAAAGAAACGTTCGGGTTTGTCAGTCAATTGATCTTTTGGATAGAATGCTGGCGATTCTGGCAATAATTCAATAATTCTTGAAAATACTTGCGGTACATTGAAGTTTTCCAATGCGGAAATCGGATAAATTTCTGCTGTTGGCACTTTTTCTTTCCACAATGCCATTTGCGCTTCTAATTGTTCTTGCGAAGAAGTATCAATCTTATTCAATAATAATAATACAGGAATTTTACTGTTAATAATTTTTCTAAAGAATGCTTCGTCTTTTAAATCTTTTTCGCCAATTTCTACCATATAAATCAACACATCGGCATCTTCAAAAGCAGACTTTACAAAATCCATCATAGACGATTGTAACTCATATGCAGGTTTGATAATTCCTGGCGTATCAGACAAAACCACCTGAAAATCTTCTCCATTGACAATTCCTAAAATTCGGTGACGCGTAGTTTGTGCTTTGGAAGTGATGATGGACAGTTTTTCTCCAACAAATGCATTCATCAAAGTCGATTTCCCTACATTTGGGTTGCCAATGATATTTACGAATCCTGCTTTATGTGCCATAAATAAAAGTAATTTCTAGGGTAAAATTAGGCTGCAAAAATACATATATTTCTCTAGAAAAGAAGGCTTTACCTCTTTTTTCATAAATCTTACCATCTTCATATTAAAAGCTGTTTTACAGTTGTTTACATTGTATTTGATTGACTTTTTTCAAAAAAAATAGTTAAACTTTTAGTTTTTGATAGTATTACTATTATATTTGTGCAATTAGTATGGAAAATTTACAAGTACATATCGTAATCAGCCAAGAATTATACACTAAAAATCCGGAGTCTTCCGCATTGGGCAAAAAGATTGTTTCAAGAAGTATTGAAATGATTGACGAACTCGGTTTTGAAGCGTTTACCTTTAAAAAACTGGGACAATCTATTGGCTCTAATGAAAGTTCTATCTACCGTTATTTTGAGAGCAAACACATGCTTTTGGTGTATTTGATTTGTTGGTATTGGAGTTGGGTTGAGTACCGATTGGTCTTTTCAACCAACAATATTCCGTCAAAAAAGGACAAATTGAACGCTGCCATCGAAATTTTAACACGCAAAGTTGATGTTGACAATTCATTTTCTTATATTGACGAAATAATTTTGAATAGAATTATCATTGCTGAGTCTTCAAAGGCATATCATACCAAAGATATCGACTCTGAAAATGAGAAAGGATACTACAAAGTGTACAAACGTGTGGTACAACGCGTAAGTAATATGGTGACGGAAATTAGTCCAGATTTTGAATATCCAAACATGCTCATTTCAACAGTTATAGAAGGCGCACATCAGCAACGCTATTTTTCCAAACATTTACCATCTTTAACAGATGTGACAGAAGGAAAAAATTGCATCGTGAAATTCTATACAGATTTAGTTTTCAAAGTCATTAATTGTTGATATGTCACAAACGCGAACATACTTTTTTCAAATTATAAGGCAATCTGCCTTCGTTTTGGTATTGTGTGCTTTGTTTTTACAACCTGTCATTAAAACCTATACACTTTTTGTAGATGCTTCGTACGAACTTGTCGATCACGATTTTGACGACGATTCTGAAAAAGAACTCGAAGATACTTCTGAAAAAGATGAAAAAGTAACACACGATTCAATTCACTTCATGTTTGTGGAAACCGATTTATCCTTGTACAATTCTCACTTTTACGTACAACGAATGGGACTATCACACAACATCGAAATATTGATTCCACCTCCAGAAATGGCATAGTACTTCTATGTACATACTATAGAAAGACACCTAATTGAATTCTCTCTGCATTCTCACACCAACTTTTGGAGAACGATTCAATAATTTCTCAAATCAAAATAATTAAGCTAACAACGAATTGAAAGCGCACGACGTATGTGTGCTTCTGAATTCACAAAACATTTACTATCATGCATAGTTCAAACCCTTTTAAAAATTTAAAAGCGGATTTTCCCGCTAGTATTGTCGTATTCTTTGTCGCCCTACCACTTTGCTTAGGAATTGCAGTAGCCAGTGGAGCCTCACCTTTTTCTGGTTTAATTGCCGGAATTATCGGAGGTATTGTTGTGGGAATCATTAGTGGTTCTCAAATTGGAGTGAGTGGTCCTGCCGCAGGTTTGGCCGTTATTGTGTTAACTGCAATTGGTTCACTCGGATTTCAAAACTTCTTAGTGGCAGTCGTATTGGCTGGCGTTATTCAAATACTTTTTGGCGTATTAAAAGCTGGAATCATTGGGTACTTTTTCCCATCATCTGTCATTAAAGGAATGCTGACAGGAATTGGTATCATTATCATTTTAAAACAAATCCCATACTTTTTCGGATACATTCCTGCCAAAGGCGAAGGTACTTTTGCGCCAATTCTCACTTCAATTTCTGAGATCAGTTTAGGAAATACATTGATCGCAGTTATCGGATTAGGAATTTTAATCGCTTGGACATTTTTAATGAAAAAAGCGAAAATTTTTCAACTGATTCAAGGACCTTTAGTAGCTGTAGTAGTCGGAATTTTATTCTTTGTATTTTTGGGTGATTCAGGATCTTTAGCAATTGCTAAGGAGAATTTGGTAAGCGTTCCTGTTCCACAAGATATGGACTCGTTTTTAGGACAATTCCAATTTCCAAATTGGTCTGCCATTACCAATCCTGAAGTATTGTTGACTGCATTTACCATTGCGTTAGTTGCAAGTTTAGAAACCTTACTATGTGTAGAAGCGACTGACAAGTTAGATCCGCTAAAGCGTGTCACACCAACCAACAGAGAATTATTAGCGCAAGGTGCCGGAAACGTAGTTTCTGGATTGATCGGAGGATTACCTATTACACAAGTAATTGTACGAAGCTCTGCCAATATCCAATCTGGTGGACGTACCAAAATGGCGGCAATCATTCACGGATTCTTCTTATTGATTTCGGTAATTTTAATTCCTACCGTGTTGAATTTGATTCCGCTTTCGGTATTAGCCGCTGTATTATTAATTGTCGGCTATAAATTGGCAAAACCATCTACATTTAAAAGCATGTGGAATGCTGGTTGGATGCAGTTTGTACCGTTTATGGTAACGATTACAGGAATTGTTTTTATCGATCTTTTATGGGGAATCGGATTAGGACTTGCGGTTGGTATCGTGGTAATTTTATACAAAAGTTTCCAAAATTCACATTTCTTACATATTGAAGATAAAAGCAACGGAAAACATAAAATTAAGATGACGTTTGCCGAAGAAGTAACCTTCTTTAACAAAGGTGCCATTTTAAAAGAATTGGACAGCTTACCAAGAGATACATTCTTAGAAATTGACGTGCGTAAAACACATTTCTTGGACAATGATATTATTGAAATTTTAGAAGATTTCTCCGCAAAAGCACGCAATAGAAATATAGACATCAAACTAATTTCTGAGCGCGGTATCGCAGAAAATCCACATAGTTTTATTGAGTTTTTCAAGCTTGAAAAAAGTGCATAATTCATTCTTAACTACTAAAACACTGAATTATGGATAGCTCAAAATATAAATTATTGGTCCTAACAGATTTTTCAAAAACCTGTCAAGTAGCCTTAGAAAACGCAGTAAATCTCTCAAAGATTATCGGCGGAACGATTGATATTTTTCATGTGATGAAATCTTCTCAGATTGCTGGATATGAAAATCAACATGCCACAATGCGCTCTATTGACGAAGCACGCTTTCGCGCGAAAACAAAGCTGAAAAGTATTGCCGAAGAAGTGACTGAAAAATTCAATGTTTCTATTCGTACACATTGCATTTTAGGAAATTTAAAAGACGAAGTGACAGCACATATCGCGCAAATAAAGCCAGATATTATTGTACTCGGAAAACGTCCCAAAAAAGTAGTCAACTTTATGGGTGATAGCTTTACGAAATTTATCATCAATACATTTCAAGGTTCGGTATTGATTTCTGGAAAAGAAAAAGCGCTCAGTTCTTCAGAAATAGCATCGCTAGGTATGCTTAACACTACTGCAGCTGAATTACCGCTGGAAATGGCAAATGACTTGCGCAAACATTTGACAAGTCCTATCAAACGCTTTTATGTGTACAATAGCGACATTGCTACCGCAGCTGCTCAAAAGACACCTGAAAACGTCATCACATTTGAGTTTGAAAACAGCAGCAATACTATGAATCACATCGCAAAATATGTGGCTAAAAATAATATTGGACTCTTATGTTTCAATCCGTATCCCAAGAAAAATAGCGGTCGTTTGCACAGTTTGAAATCCAATATCAAAGATGCGATTCAAAAAATCAATGTTCCGATTTTAATCGTAAACAATCAATCAACCATTCAATTACAATAACATTGAAGTGATGTAAACTTTTTATTTTTTTAGCGAGAATTTTAGATTTTTTGGGCTGATGAAGCCTTTTTTGAGTAACATAGCCTTAGCTACGTTAGGGAAAAAAGTCAAAATCAGGACAAAACAAGATAAATTCACAGCCAAAAGAAAAAATTTACATCACTTCATTAAAACACCTAAAACTATATATGAAAGCACAAACAAAAGAGACACAAGCACTCATGACCCCAGATTCAGCGATTCAAGCGTTGAAAGATGGAAACAAACGCTTTATGGAAAATACACCAGTTTCTCGCGACTTACTAGATCAGGTTTCTGATACAAGCACAGGACAATATCCGTTTGCAACAGTGTTGAGTTGTATTGATTCACGTGTGTCCTCTGAGCTGATTTTTGATCAAGGTATCGGAGATATTTTCAGTGTTCGAATTGCTGGAAACTTTGTCAATCCTGATATTTTAGGGAGCATGGAGTTTGCTTGTAAATTGGCAGGTACCAAAGTAATTGTAGTGTTAGGACATACAAGTTGCGGTGCTGTAAAAGGCGCTTGCGATCATGCGCGACTTGGAAATTTAACAACGCTCATTAACAAAATTGAACCTGCGGTTGAGGCCGTTAAAGAGCCGACAGACGAAAATTTACGCAACTCAAAAAATATAGAGTTTGTGAACAATGTGGCGATCAAAAATGTAGAAATGACGATTGAAAACATTCGCAAGCAAAGTCCGGTATTAGCAGATATGGAACGTGACGAAGACATCAAAATCGTCGGTGGCATGTATGATATCAGTGATGGAAAAGTAACATTTTTCTAATACTAATTATGATTTGAAATTACTGTAAATGGTATAAAATATAATAGCATAGAAGAATTCCCCCTAAATTTCAATTGATGAAAAGCCAAAGTCTTTCCAATGAAAGCTTTGGCTTTTCTATTGAAATTATAAGTCGTATCTTTACAGTGCTATAAAATTAAGAAAAAGAAAAAATTATGTTCGGATTATTTAAAAAGAAATCAGAAAAAGACAAGCTCTACGAAAAGTATCAAAAACTTACCCAAGAAGCTTTTAATTTATCAACTTCTAACAGAAAGCTAAGCGACCAAAAAACAGCGGAAGCAGAAGCGATTATGAAGCAGATTGAAGCGTTGTAAAAACATACTTTCATACTCATTGAGCATATTTTATCTTTTCTTTTAGTAAGAAAAGATGCCTTTCTATACCTAATCATTTATTTTAAATAACTATTTCTAGTTTTAAAATTTGATTAAAACAAACAAGTCAAACAAAAGAAATTTTTAAAATTTCAGTTGATGGTTTTGTATTGATATATTTCCTATTTTTATGTAAGAAAATAAAATCAAAAAATTATGAGTAGATATTTTGATGATGAGGATGATTTTCCAGGTTTTACAAAGAGTTCATCTTCACAAATTTCGGAGGAAGTTGAGCACAAAAAAAATCCAAAAGAAAAATCCAAGAAAAAAGATAGAGAAATTATTAAACCTGGAGGATTATAATCATTAAACTTCGATAGAGAGAAAAGCTACTATAACATAAATGGGTAACAAAATAATTATAGTATACATGGCTAACCTTAACCTTTCTCTTCTTGCTTTATTTTTTTTAAGATTATAATCTATTTTATGTTGAGAATTTTCAATTTCTTGTATAATAAATGAAAGATAGTTTTCTTTACTTGTCAATTTGGGGTTAATCAAAAATTCTTTTAATGCTAATTCTTTTGGCATTCTCCCTTTTACAATCATTTTTTTTGGAAAAATGATCATTGATAAATAAATTACTATGATAACTATTGTAAATATGAAAAAGAAGTTGACATAGGTAATTTTCGTTAATTCACCAGCAACTAATGTACTAAAAGTATAACCAATAATTGCTGATAGTAAAGTAACCAAAATAAGTACTAAGGAGTATGATCTACTCGTTATTTTATCTGATTCATTCAAAGTATAGTCAATATAATCTTTACTTTCATTCAAAATAAACAACGCAGAATCTATCGGGATAGATTTCCAGCTTTCTTTTGGAATTTTAAACTCACTCATGATAATTTTCATTTTACTTATATAAAGGTAAAGTTTTTTCTTTCTAAATAAACTTTTACAGCAGGATTAAGAATGTAACCATTGTTACTGCAAACCAACTTCAAAAAAGCTACTTTTGAATGTCAACTACTTTCAGTACTTTTAATAGTGCCGAACAGCATTCAAAACGTATTATGATTCAAGAACTCAAAGACAATTACGGACATCTTTTTGAAGAAAATCTGTTGAATGAAATTGCCCAAGTAGGAACGTTCAAAGAAATTCCTGCGGGTTTTACCATGATGGCAATTGGCGATTATATTCGTGGCATGCCTTTGTTGGTTTCAGGAGTTATCAAAGTAATGCGAGAAGACAAAGAAGGCGACGAACTCCTACTTTATTATCTAGAAAGTGGAGAAACCTGTTCTATGACGATGAATTGCTGCATGGGACAAACACGAAGCGAAATCAAAGCGGTTGCCGAACAAGATACTACGCTCATCATGGTGCCTGTCCAAAAAATGGAAGAATGGACCGCCAACTATAAAACCTGGCGTGATTTTGTGTTTCAAAGTTACCACACTAGACTCAACGAAGTATTGCATATTTTAGACAGTGTTGCCTTTGAAAAAATGGATCAGCGTTTGGTAAATTACCTCAAGGAAAAAGTGCGCATCAACAAAACCAATGTCATCCACAACACCCATCAAGAAATCGCTTACGATTTACACAGCTCAAGAGTAGTCATATCAAGGCTTTTGAAAAAATTGGAGCAAATGGGGCGCATTGAATTGCACAGAAATCATATTAAAATCATAAATTTAGCCTGAATATGTAACTTTTGTTACTGCAAAATTAGGATTCAATACTGTTATTTGCACTGACAAACACCCTAAACAATTATGGAAATACTTGGCTATGTTAGTGCCTTGATCATTGGAATTTCTCTAGGACTTATTGGCGGCGGAGGCTCTATTTTAGCAGTGCCAGTGCTCGCGTATTTGTTTGCAGTTAATGAAAAAATTGCTACGGCATACTCCTTATTTATTGTGGGAACTAGTGCATTTGTGGGTGGACTTAAACAGCACTTCAAAGGCTTTGTTGACTGGCGTACCGCAATCGTTTTCGGAATTCCTTCCATCATTGGTGTGACGTTAGTGCGCTTGTATGTCATTCCTGCCTTACCTGATATCTTATTTACGGTGGGAGATTTTGAATTTACACGCAGAATGGGCATGTTTGGTTTGTTTGCCATTTTAATGTTTCCTGCGGCAATCTCAATGTTGAAAGAACGAAAAGACAAATCGGATGCAGGAAATATCTCGTACAATTATCCTTTGATTTTGATAGAAGGTTTAGTAGTCGGCTCCATCACGGGAATGATTGGTGCGGGCGGCGGTTTTTTAATCATTCCTGCGTTGGTATTATTGGCGAATGTGGAAATGAAAATTGCTGTTGGAACTTCACTAATCATCATTGCTTTTAAATCGCTATTAGGTTTCTTTTTAGGCGATGCCATTACGATGGAAATTGATTGGCAGTTTCTAGCTACTTTTACAGCCATTTCGTTAATCGGAATCTTTATTGGAAGCTATCTAGGGAATTTTATCGATGGAAAAAAACTCAAAAAAGGATTTGGCTACTTTATTTTTGTCATGGCGATTTTCATTTTCTATATGGAATTCTTCGTAAAGCCATAAATCTTCAAAAAATTACAATTTTGTAACACAAGTTACTGTGTATAAATACTTCTATGTGTAATTTTATCTCAGATTAACAAGTTAAAATTACTCCTCATGAAAATAGAACAAATATATACAGGTTGCCTGGCACAAGGCGCATATTACATAGAAAGTAATGGCGAAGTTGCCATTATTGATCCTTTGCGAGAAGTACAACCGTACATTGACAAAACCACACAGCAAAACGCAACTATCAAATATATTTTTGAAACACATTTCCATGCTGATTTTGTGAGCGGACATGTCACACTTGCCAAAAAAACAGGCGCACCGATAGTATATGGACCGAATGCAAAACCAGCCTTTGATGCGATTATTGCAGAAGATGATCAAGTATTTGCGTTAGGAAATATTACCATTATCGCCTTGCACACTCCTGGTCATACCATGGAAAGTACGTCGTATTTATTACGTGATGAAAATGGAAAAGATCATGCGCTTTTTAGTGGCGACACGTTGTTTTTAGGCGATGTTGGAAGACCCGATTTGGCACAAAAAGCTGGCGAAATTACTGTGGAAGATTTAGCGAGTCATTTATACGATAGCTTGCGCGAAAAAATCATGCCTTTAGCAGATGATGTGATCGTGTATCCTGCACACGGAGCGGGTTCTGCTTGTGGAAAAAATATGATGAAAGAAACCATGGATACTTTGGGCAATCAGAAGAAGGTGAATTATGCATTGCGTTCGGATATGACCAAAGCAGAATTCATCGAAGAGGTGACAGACGGACTGCTTCCGCCACCAGGATATTTTCCAGATAATGTAAAACTCAACAAACAAGGGTACGACGACATTTCAGAAGTCTTAAAACGCGGCACAACACCATTGTTACCCACCGAATTTGAAGTGATCGCCAATGAAACCAATGCGATTATTTTAGACGTACGCCATCAAAATGAATTTGTTAAAGGGCACATTCCGCGTTCTATCTTTATTGGATTGGACGGAAGTTTTGCGCCTTGGGTTGGTGCATTAATTGCCGATATTGAACAACCTATTTTATTAATCGCACCAGAAAATCGTGAAGAAGAAGCAGTGACACGTTTGTCTAGAGTTGGTTTTGACAATACTTTAGGATATTTGCAGGGCGGATTTGACGCATGGAAAAAAGCAGCTAAAGAATACGATACGCTGAGTTCGATTTCAGCAGAGACTTTTCAAGAAGCATTCGACACAAAGATTTCGGTGTTTGATGTAAGACGTGAAAGTGAATTTACTTCCGAACACATTCTAGATGCGAATAATACACCTTTAGATTATATCAATTCGCATTTAGCTGAATTTCCAAAAAGTGAAACATTTTACGTACATTGTGCAGGCGGATACAGAAGTGTCATAGCCGCTTCCATTTTAAAAAGTAGAGGCATTCATAACCTCATCAATGTAGAAGGCGGATTTAAAGCAATTAAAGAAACAACAATTCCAGTTTCAGAGTTTGTATGTCCGTCAAGTCTATAAAAATATTTCATCGAGTGCAGTTGAACATGAAGACGTTTATAAAGCTTGGTATAATAAAAAACCGATCAGCTGTGCTCGATATCTTTTTCTACAAAAAATTACATTTTTGTAACTAAAGTTACGCGCTAACGATCACAGTTATATTATTTTTGTGACTGAGAACCCCTAAACCCGAATTTTATGTCTTTTATCAACTCTTTATTTGGCGAAAAAGCAGCAACGGATAATATCAAAATCTTGGATGTTGCAGCATTTAAAGAAGCTATTTCTGCTGAAAATATTCAATTGGTTGATGTACGAACCAAATTAGAATACAACGCTGGACATATTGAAAATGCCGCAAATATTGACTTTTTTGATCGTTCTAATTTTAACGAAAACTTTGCTGAATTTGATCGTGAAAAACCTGTGTATTTGTATTGCAGGTCTGGACATAGAAGTCAACGCGCTGCCAAAAAACTGGTTAAAATAGGCTTTACAAAAATCTATGACCTCAAAGGCGGCTACAAAGCTTGGAAATGATACCAAACCTACTATAATATGCAACATATAAGCTCGTCCATTTGGCATCCTAGCTCCTTGTGAATATTGTCCGTAGCTAAGGCTATGCAAAACATTCACGGTGTCCTAGGCTACCAAAGCAACTTCGCTTCTAAAGTCACATATTATAGTAGATTTGGTAAGTTCCCTAGAAATTTTTCATCGGTGCAGAAATATCTACCAAAGCTCCATTTGGATCTTTGAGTAGCAAGCGTCGTTGTCCGTAAAATGTATCAGTGGGTTCGCTTACAATCTCCATGTTTTCAACTTGTGCGATTTCAAAAACTGCGTCGACATCATCTACCACAAAAGTGAGATAAAAACCTTGAGGAAGCTGTTGAAAATCTTTGGGTACAATTTCGCTGGCACGATCAATAATGCCCAATTCAAATTTGGAATCTTCCGATGCTAATTGCACAAACCAATCACTGTCGTAAGCGACTTTCAGATTCAATAATTTGGTATAAAATGCTTTACTTTCTGCTAATCGATCCGAACAGATATTCGTCATCATTCTGGAAATTGTGCTCATAGTTTCGGTTTTATAAGTTGTCGTATTATTTCAGCAACATCAAAGTTGTCATGCTTCGCAAATCATGTACATTGGTACTTTTTACAGGTTCTAAGAGTGAAAGTTGATGTGTGGCTAAGATTTCATTCAGCAATTCGCGTGTCAATAAAAAACGCTGCGATTCATCAGGTAAAAAATAAACACCATCTTGAAGATGTGTCGATTTTCCTTCGATTGCGATATTAGATGTCATTCTGATGAAGAGACTTCCGCCCTTTTTCAAGACACGCGCTAATTCGGTAAACATAGCTTTAAAATGTATTTCACTTTCTGCAAAATGTAACACTGCATTACACAAAACATGATCAAATTTTTCATCATCAAAAGGCATTTTTTCTACTTCTGCTACTTTAAAGTTCGTAGCGAATTCAGGATAATATTGCTGAAGGTTTTCAATGTATTCCGCATTCCGATCAATCGCATAAAAAGGAATATTGCTTTGGTGAAAATAATGCAGATTTCGTCCACTTCCGCAACCTGCATCTAAAATCAAATCGTTTTGTTCATAACGTCCTTTAAGGATTTGATCGAGCAAATAGATATCGGTATTGCCTACAATTTCTGTCAAGAGTTGTTGTTTCATCACCATAAAAATACAGGAAAGTTTGGGGAATTTAAAAGTCTGTAACCAAAGTTACTTCCAACTCGATTGGTTTTTCTTTTTTTTGTCAAAAATGTTTGGGTATGAACTGGATATATGAACCTTGGCCGTGGTATGTTTCGGGTTTTATGATTGCATTCGTCATGTTTTTGCTAATTTTTGTCGGGAAGAATTTTGGAATGTCTGGAAACCTACGAACAATTTGTAGCATTTGCGGCGCTGGAAATAAAGCAGATTTTTTTCGATTTGATTGGAAAGCACAACGCTGGAATTTGATCGTCGTTTTAGGAACCATTATTGGCGGATTTATTGCACATGAATTTTTAGCGGTAGACACCGCAGTTGCCATCAATCCGAAAACGGCTGCTGATTTGCAAGCCTTGGGATTTGAAAGTGCTGGGAATGCGTATATGCCTGAAAAGTTGTTTTCTACAGAGATTTTCGGTGACATCAAAAATCTTTCGTTACTGATTATCGGCGGATTCCTTGTCGGATTTGGCGCGCGTTATGCAGGTGGTTGCACATCGGGACATGCCATTTCTGGATTGAGTAATTTACAATTGCCTTCACTCATTGCCGTCATTGGTTTCTTTATTGGAGGTTTGCTTATGATTCATGTTATTTTTCCTTTTCTTTTTTAGCTATGAGAGCACTTATATATGTATTGATCGGAATTGTATTTGGCATCACAATGTTTAAGTCGGAAGCGGCTTCTTGGTTTCGCATTTATGAAATGTTCAAGTTTGAATCGTTTCACATGTACGGAATTATTGGTGTTTCTGTGGTTTTGGGAGTGATTGGCATTCAATTGATCAAACGCTTTCAAATCAGATCATTTTACGGAGAAAAAATCCACTTCGCACCCAAACAAAAATCCGTAAAACGCTATTTATTTGGCGGAATTCTATTCGGATTTGGTTGGGCATTGGCAGGTGCGTGTCCTGGACCGATGTTTACGTTGATTGGCGCAGGATTTTTACCAATTTTAGTTGTAATTGCCGCAGCTTTATTGGGAACGTTTGTGTATGGTTTGTTGAAGGAGAAGTTGCCACATTAGGGAGGTGTTGGGTTTTGGGTTTTGGGCTTGTTATCAGTTGGTCGCTTCGCGCTGTTTTCGGGTATTTTCAATTCAAAATTCAGCATTTAAAATTAAATACCTCAACTTCGTTATGTATCTTTTTATGATGCTTGAGAAACATCTCAATACTCAATACTA
Source organism: Bacteroidota bacterium (assembly GCA_039026955.1). Taxonomy (GTDB): domain Bacteria; phylum Bacteroidota; class Bacteroidia; order Flavobacteriales; family Flavobacteriaceae; genus Kordia. The sequence goes on along the minus strand of JBCCLH010000013.1, from coordinate 111,508 downwards.
ACATCTCAATACTTTTACATAATTAGTTTTAACAAGAAAATCAATAGTCTATTAAAAATATATTTTGAAAAGATACGTTTCGTATGTGAGACAACTAATTACTGATGATGAAACGAACTATACTTTTACTTTCCTTTTTAATAGTTTCTGTAGGATATGCGCAATATAACAACGCTTTTGAAGTACGAATTGACCCAAATGTAGAGAATGCCAACGATCCTGAAGAGAAAGAAATTATCGCACTTTGGACGAACTATTTACAAGCTGGAGAATACCAAAATCCTGAAACTTCGTATTGGGACACGAGTCAATATCGCATTCCGGATTATTTTTTGTGGATGGTAAATTTGAGAACGCTCCTCACAAGAACGCCTAAAGTACAGTGTACGATTTTAGGCGTGTTTCCTGTGGAGAACGATCATTATGCGATTAAAACTTCCTTGGCACATGTAGGCGAAAACAATACGATTGCTCTAGAAGCGATTCTCTCGGTGTATGCCAAAAAAGTGAACGGAACATATGTGTTGGTGAATAGTACGCAATATCATAAAAATGTTTGGCAACAAAAGCAATTTGGGAAGATTCGATATTATATTCATCCGACACATCAATTTAACGAGAAAGATGCGCAACGCATGAATGCGTTTAATGAAAAAATGGCAGCCATTTTTAAAGTGGAACCGATTTCATTTGACTATTTTTTGAGTAGTTATTCTAGAGAAATTGTCCGCTTGATCGGGTATGATTATATGAATAGAATTTACATTCCAGGACAAACGGGCGGCGTAGCAGATATTCGAAATCGGATTGTGTATGCAGGAAACAACTCTGCGTATTACGCGCATGAATTGGTGCATATTTACACCCGCGAACTGTTTCCAAATGTCAATCATTTTTGGCTAGATGAAGGTTTTGCGACGTATTTAGGCGGAAGTGGCGGCAACGATTTGGATTGGCATATTGCAAAGTTTAAAACCTATATTTTAGAAAATCCCGATTTTGAAATTTCGTTAAGCGAGTTGCGTGGTTATATTCCTAATGGCGAACATCATACGGAATTCAGGTATGTAATCGGCGGATTGATCTGCAAAGAAATCATCGAAAAACGCGGAATGGATGCGTTAATTGAAGGATTACAAACCGTAAATACCGATGAAGATTATTTAAATTTTGTCAAAGAGAAGTTGGGTGTGAAAGCTAAGGATTTTTCGGATTATGTGAAGAGAATTGCGGTTCGATAGGTTTTTTGTCTTTTTGTGGATTTGTGGATTTGTCTATTCGTGGATTCGTTGATTTGTGGATTTGTTCGATTTGCTTGTTAGCTGTTGCCTTTTGCCTTTAGCTTCTGGCATAGAAACTCTTAACTCTTAACTCTTAACTCTTAACTCTTAATAAATAAACTACTAAACTTATAAACTGCTAAACTCTTTTTTGCCTTTTTATGTGAAGCTGAATCAAGTTCAGCTTGACGCATTTTCCAACTCTTATTCACGACACTTCTCAATACTCAATACTAATATCTCAATACTTAAACAACTATATCAACTTCTGTGATTTCGCCTTTTGTACGGCTTCCATTTTGTTGTGGACTTGTAGTTTTCTGTAGATGTTTTCGATGTGTTTGCGAATGGTTCCTGAAGAGATGAACAGGTTTTCTGCGATTTCGTTATAGTTAAGTCCCTTGCTTAATTGTAATAAGACATCGGTTTCGCGTTTGGTGAGTTTTACCTTTTCAATTTCTTCTTCGTTTTCGGTGAGTTGCAGTGGATTTCGTAGTAAATTCAATGCTTTTAAAGCAATACTTGGCGACATTGGCGCACCATCATTCACGACTTCGAGAATGGATTTGTGAATGTTTTCCGCGTTGATTTCTTTCAATAAATAACCATCCGCACCCGCTTGAATCGCTTTGAAAATATTTTCTTCATCGTCGAACACTGTTAGCATGATGATTTTAATTTGTGGATGTTTTTCTTTGATGATTTCTGTGGCTTTGATACCATCCATTTCTGGCATTTGAATGTCCATCAGTATCACATCAATATTGTGATTGGCTTCCAATTTCCCAATCATTTCCGCTCCGTTAGCCGCTTTGAATTTAAACACAAAATCATCAAAGAAAGATAGTTTTTCAATCACAGCTTTGGCTAAAAAATGGTTGTCTTCCGCAATGGCAATTTTGAGTTTCATGTTTTTGGTTGTTGTTGTTTTTGTTGATTTGTGTATTCGTTGATTTGTTTATTTGGTCGCTTTGCTTGTTGGCTTTTGGCTTCTTGCTTTTGGCTTTTTGGCTTTTTGGCACATAAACTCATAAACTTTTCTCGTCTTTTTGTTGATCTGTGTATTCGTCGATTTGTTTATTTGTTAATTTGGTCATTTTGCTTGTTGGCTTGTTGGCTTTTGGCACATAAACTCTTAAACTTATAAACTCATAAACTTTTATCATATTTTGTTAATACCTCATTTGTATCATACGATTTCATACTGAAATTCCACTGCAATCTCCGTTCCTTCTGAGGGTTTTGAGTGGATGTGGATTGCTGCGTTGATTTCATCCATGCGTTTCTGTATATTGTGCAATCCGTTGCCTAGTTGCACTGTTTCTTTTTCAAATCCGATGCCGTCGTCTTTTACGCTGATGAGCAATTTTCGGTTTTCTTCTTTGAAATTGACTGTCACCAAATTGGCTTCTGCATATTTTAATGCATTGTTGATCGCTTCCTGAATCACGCGAAATAGATGCATGCCTTCAATCGCGGTAAATTGAATCGATACGGCTACTTCATTGTTGAACGTAAATTTCACCTGTTGTTTCGCGACTTTTGCTTTTTCAATGAACGCTAAAGTTCGACTTTGCAAATCGGTCAGCGAAATTTCGTCTTTGTTCATCGCCCAAATCGTGTCTCGTAATTGATCGATCGTAGTTGATGTAAATTCGCTGATGTAATTCAACTTGTCTTTGAACGCTGGCGAAGTATGTTTGGAAGCATATTTTAAGTTGTCAATAGACGAAATGATAAACGACAATTGCGCACCAATATTATCATGTAAATCGCGCGAAATTCGCAAACGTTGTTCTTGTAATTTGTTTTGAGTTTCTATTTCTTTTAAAGCAACTTTCAACTTATTTTCCTTGACTAATTGACGGTTTTTCAGTTTCTGCTGATTGTACAACAAATAGCTTACAATCAAGATTAATACTGCCAATCCTATGACGCCGTAGAGTTGATATTGTTGCTTTTGAAGCAATAATTCTTTTTCAGCAATATCAGCGCGTTGTGTTAAAATTTCTCGTTCTTTTTCGGCAGTTTTGTATTTCGTTTGCATTTCTGAAATGCCATCTGCAAAGCGTTTGTCAAAATTAGCAATAGACAACCCATAAATAGTATCGCCTAGTTTACTCGCAGCTTTATAATTTTCTGTGAGCATTAAGAGTCGCTTTTTCTCCACATAGGCGTACAGTAACGACGGATTTTCTTTGGCGTCTTTATAGGTTTTGATAGCTTTGTCAAACATTTTCAGTGCTTGTGAATATTGTTGATTATTCGTCAGCATGTTTCCCTTTTTGATTAAGGCAAAACCTTCTTGCACAGGATTCACATCTTTTTTCGCATAATAAATAGCGCTATCTAGTAGTTTGATCGCTTTTTTCTTATCATTTAACTGATTGTACGCTTCTGCGATTAAGCTATAATTGGAAGCTAATTTGGTATATTTTTTTTCTTGTTTGTTGATTAATATAGCTTTGTTGAACCGTTCAATAGCATCTTCTAATAATGAATTGTCGTCTCTTCGCATGCCCAATTCAATATTGATCGCACCTACATTGGCTAAGGCAGTTGTAGCCAGCGATGTACTGACATATTGCTTATTGGCTATCACTTCTAACATGGCGGCTTTGGCATCGTCACGGCGATTTACATAGTAATAACAAATTCCTATTTTGAGCAATGCACGGTAATAGTTTTTGTAATCTTCTTGCAGTTTGAAAAATTCGGCAGCTTTTAGCAATACTTTCATCGCCTGATCCGATTGCGTGTTGCGTGTGAGAACCGAACCGCGAATTAAATCGGCTCGATAGGTATAGGATGAATCTTGAATTTTTAGCGCTAATGCAGCTAACTTTTCTGAATAGACTTGCATGGAGTCAAATTGACGCTTTTCGTTGAAAAATTCACTTTTGTCTTCGTATTTTTCAAAGAGTGCTTTGACTTCTTCTACAGAGGAATCTGTTTCCTGCGCCATTAAAAAAGTTGCAAACAATAGAAAAAATATGCGTACGCGTAGTTTCATCTTTATAAAGATAAAAAATGTTTTGGTTGGTTTTTTGTTGCGTGATGATTCACACTAACAATATTCTTACTTTTTCACGGCATTTCCTATACGAAGAGTTGCGTATATTTTTGGATTGAAATCTTCTAGATGATTCGAATTCGGAAGTACATATCTATATAAATAATTGCCCAACTTACAATAAAAACAATAAGGATTGTCCACAGTTGAAACGTCCAATGAAGTTTGTATTTTTTACTGATGAGATACACCAACGCAAATAGAAAGATGCTGACAATGAGTGATAAGGTATGCGTTCCAATTCCTAAGTATTGCCCGACACGCGCTTCGTCATTTGGGTGGATAAAGTTCATAGCTCCTGCAAAAAGACGCATGTAGAATGCTGTGAATAGCAACGGATAAAGATATTTATTCCAGCCTTTCAAATTCAGCATGAGATAACATATAATTCCTTGTAAAATGGTGATGATCGGACCAGAAATAGAAATAATTGCTTGATGCCCTTCCGTAGGAAATACGCCGTACAAAGGTGCCACACCGTTGAGTCGCATCATGGCTTCGTACCCTAGTGCTTCACTCGTTACCCAATGTGCAAATTCGTGAATAAACCATGTAAAAAGGACAGCAAAGAGTACATTTAGCACATATTTTAGGGAAACTTTTTGATCTTTCATTTAAGGGATTTCTATGAATTGAAAGGTAAAATACTAAATTTTCAATACTTCCCTAATTTTCAACGTTGGATGTATCGTTTTTTGAACATAAAATCTACCAAAATTGCAAAGACAATATAGACTATCACATATTTTGGCAAGTTTAAAAATTCATAGAATGCGCCATAACTTTCACGTCCGCTAGCATAGGGTTTTCCAATTGCTTCATCAATCCAAAAAGTACTTACGAGTAACATACAAACAAACAGTAATGGCATAATGAATGTTCCCAAAATTGCGGTATTTGATCGTGGTTTGAACGGATATTGTTTTCGAAAACGATGCATTTTCCACACATGAAATACTATAAAGAAACTGATCAAAATGATTGCCAACCAAAAAGTCTCAAGATTGAGTAAGAATTTGGCAAAGCCACTCAATGTAGGAATGCGTGTGATTTGTATCATATCTACTGGTAATTTTTCAAAATGATAGTTGGAAATTTCGTCAACTTCTCCACTTTTTGGCGTTCCTAAGTTGATCGTTATTTTATCTTGAACTTTGCTGGCATCAATCGTAATTGCTAGTATTCCAAAGGATTTCCAGTATTTTGCAGGCGCGAGTGCATATCGGAAACTATCTTCATTCAACCGATTGTGACTGTAACGCCAATTGGTAGCTTGATAACTGACTTTGATACTGTGTTTGCCCGCAGCGATGTCTGTTTCAAAATAGAGAAAATCGTTTAGAGAAATCCGATCATTTCTCTCATATTTGAATTGATTTTCAAGTGTTCGCGACTTCTTTGCGTCTGTATTGTACAGATATTCAAAATTGGACAGTTTTTCTTTGTCGTCGCCATATACATCCCAAAAGTATTCCTGCTTTTGCAATGCAATTTCTTGTCCGTCAATGGTTACTTGAAAGTCTTTATAGTATTCGGAAGCGTAGAAAAGTAGCGGAATTTGCAAACCGTCTTTTTCCGCATTGATGATATATTCAATTTCAAATTGTGCTGTAGTGAAGTCTGCATGGAGCGTAATATATAAATTTTCATGAAGAATGTGCACATACTGACTGATAAACGGACGCGTTCCTAAGGTCCCTTCTTGCACAGGCGACGCCATATTCGCATAGAGCATCATCGCACTAAAAAAACAGATGCAAAAGCATTTTAGTTTTGTCATATGAGCGGTTTTATCAACGATTCAACATTATTTTAGGTGCGTCATTCATGATCCTTTTAAAACATGAGAGGCTGTTAAATTTGTAATTTTAACAACCTCTCACTAACGACTAACTGGGTTTATTTAAGGTATTGAAAAGTATTCCAAACGGTTGATATTGTGAGTTTGTCTTTAAAATCTTCATAGGTTTCTGCGTCTTGATCATCGCGTGCAGCCATCAAGAAAATAATACTTGTATTTCCTTTTGGATTTGGCTTCACCACTACGTTGAATAAATATGTCCCAACAAATTCTGGTGTTTTTCCTTTCTCCATGATGGCTTCTGCCTTTAGTGTCATGTATTTTTCGCCGTCAAATGGTAAGTTTCCAATCGTATCTTTTTCTATGGTATATCCGCCTCGCGTTAACATGCTTCGGACTTGTCTCATGAATGAACGTGCATTTTCTTCGAACTCCACTCCATCTATAGAAATGTATCCAAACGAACACATTTCTGTGACAACTCCGTCATCTTCTACTTTTTGAATCATTCCGTAAGAAGACGATTTTTTACCAATTTCAGGTTTGTTAAATTTCAAACTTTTAGGAATGTCTACCGTAAAATGAATTTCGGGTTTGTCAATTTTTTCTGCAAATTCTGGAGTCATTTCGTAGGTTTCTACAGGTTCCTCAGCTTTATTTTTGTTTTGACATTGCACAAAAAAGAGCAGCATGCACAGCAGCAAAGCAATGCTTTTAGTATTCTTCATATAAATTAGTTGTGTTGATTATTCGTAGTCTTTTACTTTTGCGCCTTTATTGTTGAAGACACCGCGTACTACATTTCCTGTTTTGTTGTATTTCATCATGCCGAGTCCGTCAATACGATCGTTGACAAACATGCCTTTGTACACTGAACGATCTACATACGTGTACATTCCGTAGCCATTTCGCACGCCATCATCCGTGTACGAACCGATATAGGAACTTTTGTTTTTCCACTTGTAAGTGCCCACGCCTGCGCGTTGTCCGTTTTTAAAGAATCCCCAATAGACATCACCATTAGTGTAGCTATACCTTCCAAAACCATCTACACAGTTCCCGGCACAGTTTCCGTTTACGATTTCGCTCATTTTCTCTGACATGGCACTTTTCACAAGTTCTCCATTTTCATAGGTTCCACCAGAAATGACGTCATTGTCTTTGCTCATTAAGAAGCCTAATCCGTGTTGCTTTCCGTCTTTCCAATAGCCAATGTAGGTTGTCCCACTAGACCATTTGTAATAGCCAAAACCGTGTCTGCGATTGTTGACATATTGTCCATGATAATACGAATCGCCAGGATAAGTTATATAGGCAACGCCCTCAATCGCGCCGTTTTTAAAGGTTGCTTCCGTAACGATATCGCCTACTTTAATTTTCCCCCAACCATTTTCGCAATCGCCATCAATACAGTCTAAATTATTCGAAGTATTTTGTGTGGTGCTTTTTTTATTAGTTTCGTTGTCCAATTCACCCTTGTAATAACTTCCCGTTAATACTTCATTATCTTCTGCCATTCGGAATCCTTTCAATACATATTTAGGATTGTTATCGAGAAAAATGACAGGATCACCATTGGTCAGGTATTCAAAACGTGCTTTTTTGTAGTCAATATGTTTTCCGTTGACCACAATGAAGAAGTTTTCCTTTTTCAATTCACGCACATAGAAAATAGAGGTCGTGTCGGCAGACAGCAATTCCATCTGCTTTACTTTTTGTTCTTTTTTGTTTTTGTAATCTCGAATGATGTACGTTCTTCCTAGCGACTTGTCTATGCGATAGTCAATCATATGTGAACCTAGAAACGCAAAATCGCGCTTTTTCACTTTGTTGTAACCTTCTACATAGTTGATAAACTTTCCGTCATATACATAGTTGATGTACGGATTTCCTTTAGAAATTGCATTTGTTACTGGAATTCTTGTGTCCATGGTATGATTGTCAGGAACTATGTTTTGGACTGTGTAATACGTTTTTGTCAAACCATCATAAATCACTTTTTCATTCGGTTTTACACCTTTACTCATAGCTACATCAGTGCTGCGTTTTCCGTTTACATAAATGGTTCCCGTTTTTTTAGCAGTTTTGCTATCGCTTAATTTGTAGTATCCGTATTCAATTTTTACGGGTTTGTTTGCGTCACTGTAGTAACGATTTACGGTTTCAAAGTGTTTTGGATTCGGTTTGTCGGCATCATAAAAATCAATTTTATTGCCTTTGTTATCTGTCTTTACGATGTAGCGATACGTTCCAGAAGAAACATCTTCTTTCACCAAAAATCCATTGACATAATAAGATGTAGCTGTAAATCCGCGACGTCCGTTGGTGTAAGTATATTTTAAATCGACGATTAACGTATCTCCTTGTTTTCTGTATGAGAATTCACGTTCCTGACTTAGCTTTCCTTTCTTTTTGATGGAAGTTTTTATGATGCGATTTTTGTTATCGTAGGTATATGTTTTTTCATCGCCGTACGAGCTTTTTTCATAGACTAATAGACCTTTTGAATTGAATTGATATTTGGAAGCACTTCCGCTTTTGTATTGAAATTTGATGATGTTTCCACTTGCATCATATTCAAAAGTATCATTATAATTATTCCCTGTAATTTTACCGTTGCTATCGTAATAGTAACGTGTTCCGTAATTGAACGTGAGGTTTCCTTTTTTGTCAAAAATCTTTCCTGCGGAAGCATAAATATCTCCACGTAAAAAGAAGTGTTCTTTTTTATGTTTGAATCCGATCGGATTTCGTGGCGCGTTGACCATGTCAATTTTTTGTGCAACTACAGATTGACACAAAAAAACAAACAACATGCTAACTAATATATTTTTCATTGTAATACGGGTATTATTGTTTATTTAGATTATTTTCAGCGGATTCATAAGCTCATCACATGCATGAATTTTTACAGGGAAATTGCTAAATACTTTTTTTGATAATTCTCCTTTTAAAAGTCGTAAGATCGATAGGTTTGCTTCACTCTTGAGCCTATAAGTATCAATGACCATTTTAAAAATATAGGTTGTATTTTCTCTGTCTAACTCTACTGTTTTTGGCGTATCGTCTGAAAATCCACTTTCAATTAAAAATGTTCTGAGTTTTTCAACTTCCGTTGGAAGCATTTTTTTTGTGTAGCGAATTTCTGTGCCTTTCGCCATGACACTTTGCAGTGAATCTTCTAGTTTGTATACTTTCAGCGTATTAAATTGATTGTCGCACACATGAAAATCTACAGGTAAATTCACATAGTTTGAAAGTTCTTTTGGAAAGAATTTATACAAGTTTTCATAGGCTTCATTTTCTAAAAATTCTTCTTTGATGATCATTTTAAACACATACTTTTCGCCTTCTTTCACAAATTGCACTGATTTATGTCTACCATCAGTAAATCCAGAAGCTACGAGGCTTTCGCCAAGTTTTTCTACTTGCTCCACCGTCACTCCATCTGTATAATAAATCTCTGTTCCATCAAAAACTTTCTTTTCGCCGTAATAGGCACAAGAAGTTGCAAGCACTAGCACAAAAAGTAAGATGTATATTTTTTTCATTCGATCTTTATTGATATTGTTATGCTCAAAACTCTTCTTTTTTAACAATTTTCACAATACGACAAATTACGTATTTTCAGATTTATATATATGTTTTTATTAATAACGATAGCAATGCAATTCCGATAAAAACAATGGCTGCAATGAACGTTTTCAATCCCTTTTTTGAAATTTGTTCTTGTACTGAAAATGGCAACTTTTCAAAAGTTTGAATCATTTTTTGATATCGTTTTTCAGTTCCCAATGTGTAGCGAATGCCTAGGTAAGAAACTACCATTAGCACTCCTGCTAAAATCTTTCCAAACAAACGTCCACTCGTTCTTCCTACAGTTTTGCGCACAAAGCGATTCATTTCTTTTTCTACATCCGGAAGAAAAGTCACCAATAAAATATAGATTGCAAACAGTACCAAAACTAACGCAAAAGTGGTCAATATTGTGCCGTTGTAGCGCGCACTTGCTTCTTTTCCTTTTTGCTTTAGTTCAAAATATTGATTGCAGTAGATGCTTGCTAAAAGATTCATTGTGATAAAAGTCGGTTGCTTTTGTGATGTTTAAATTTCCTCTTTTTCAACTATTTACGAAATACGAGGAATTGCGTATTTTTACATTAGTTCTGCTTGCATTTAGCTTCGTAGCGTCTTTGGTTGCCTGTGTAGCCAAAAATAATTGCCTTTTCCCAGTATTTACAAGCACTTTTTAAATCGCCTTTCATATCATACACATTGCCTTTATTGGCATAGGCTTTTCCATACGAAGGATTGAAAATAAGCGCCTTGTCAAAATAACTCATCGCCATGTCTATTTTCCCTTTTTTAGCATGACAAACACCCAAACTGTTATAGACTTCAGGTTGATTCACGTTGATGGAGATGGCATGTCGGTAATCGATGATAGCTTCATCCAAAAATCCCATCGCATCGTGTGCGCCGCCGCGATACAAGTACACTTTCGGATGTTTGGGTTGCAATTCAATGACTTTGGAATAGGCGGCAATAGCTTTCTTGTAATTGCTATAATCAGCTCTGGCATTTCGTTTGTTGATTAAGGCGGTATGAAATCCTCCTTTGTAAAAATAGGCATCTACCAGCGTACTATCGATTGCAATGGCTTTTTTACAGAGTTGAATGCCTTCCGCAAATTTTAATTGTTCTTTTTTTACCAAAGCACTGTCCAATAACGCTTGTGCAGTTTGTGCATTTGCAACTGAAAATACACCTAGCGTGAGAATGATGTATATATATTTCATGTGGTTTTAATTTTGAATAAAATTCGAATTTTATCACGCTTCAAACAATACGATGAATTGCGTATTTCTCAGTACAAATTTGACTCCAACATTTTTTCCTACAAACAAATGAGTAAACAGAATTGTCTTACTTAAAAACAAAGCAAATCTTCAGCAATTTTAACTCAATAAATCATAAACACATAATTATCAAATATTTAAATATACTAAAATTTAATTCTACAAAATAATCAGAAGTGTCAAAAACTGCTATATACAAAAATTTTGTTTGACCATTTTAATAAAATAATTAAACAGAAAGAAACCTCCATAAATACAAATAGGTATTTCTACGCACAAGCCAAAAAACGAATATTCCTACATTTAAAAATTATTAATCTTTAAAAATAAAACTATGTCAAAATCCAATTCAAACTTACTGAATTACATTAGTTTACTTCTGAATGACGACGATGCGTTGCATCAATTCTTAGTCGATCCAATCCAAGCAGAAGAAGCGCACGGAATTACCAAAGCGGAACGTGCCGTGCTTCGAAGAACCGTTGCACATTTAAGTAACAAATCTAAAAACGGATACACCGTTTCCAGACATTTAGGGTCGTATAGACGTTCGTTACGTTTATTGCAGAATGTATTGCATAATGTAGGTTCAAAAATGGTTCAGGACACACATGCTGTAGCACAAAATACAGGAGCTCCTCTTCCATTGTATTCTATGATTGTATATTTCCCTTTTTCTACACAACCTGCTTCAAACCCACTAGTACTAACATGTCAAGATAATGAATATATTGAAGATAATTATGGTAGTGCTTATACATATGCCATTAGCTTACCTTCAATACCTTTGCCAGGTGAAGTTACTATAAAAAACCTAATGGATGCTTATAAAAAAGGAACTAGTTTGGTTCCTAATAATTATGGTTTTGATTATAAAACTGTACAAGCAAATGATGCAAATGGAAACCCACAAGATTATGTGAGCTACATAACTATAGCTGGGTTAGCAATCACAGCAGACATAAGTCAAGATTGTTATAATTTAAAAGAACATCCTGATGCCAATTCTGCATTTTGGTTTTATTCAATAAATGGTCATCCAAATCAAGGTGCACAACCAGGAGATCCAGGAGCTGCTGGAGATACAGGCGATATTGGAGGAACATTTACTCAAAAAGTATTGGAGCCAGGTCAGAGCGTATCTTGGGCTGTTATTGCACCTGACAATACGTATGGTTTCCAACCTTGTGTACTTACTGACGGAAATAAAAATCCAAACTCGTAACACTAAAATTACCTTTACAGAAAAGTCAAAGTCACAACTTTGGCTTTTTTAGTTGTTATAGTTGTGACTCGAATACGGATACGAAGCAAAGTAATCGCTAATATTAAACTTGCGATCTTCGAATGTTTCTGTCAATATTTTAAAATTCTGAATGCGATCTACGCGAAAGGCACGCATCTCATTTCGCAAATGACACCACGCAATTAAAATCCACTTGTTATCTGTAGAATACATGGCGCAGGGTTCTATTTTTCGACTGGAAATTTGGTAATCGTTTGCCTTTTTGTAGTTGATTTTCATGATGTTGAAATTGGTAATGGCCAACTGAATCTCCGACAATGCATTGCTGGCATTGTTTTCCAATTTCCAATTGAACACATGAATTTTATCACTTAATAATTCGCTCTTTTCCTGAACAGATGTTTTAAAAACTGATTTGATTTTGACCATTGCTTCTTTGAAATCGTTCACAAAAGAAACATCTTTCGATTGATTGATGATATGTTCCGCCGTGATCAACGCGTTGGCTTGCTTTTCCGTGAATTGCACAGGCGCAATCGTGTAGGTATCGATCAAACTATAACCTCTGCCTTCTATCGTATATACTGGCACTCCGGCTTCTTCCAGCTTTCGAATATCTCTGTAAATAGTGCGTACACTTACATCGTATTTTTCTGCCAATTCGGTCGCCGTTAACAATCGTTTGGATCGTAATAAGGTGAGTATAGAGATGAGTCTTGCGAGTTGCGTCATAACTTTAAAATATCATCTAATTTTTAATAAAAGTAATCTTGGTCAAAACTATGATTCGTCTTTACGATCTCCAACTTGATTGGAGAGCGGTAATCGTATGCTAAGTGTAGTTAGCGTTTTCGTTGAATGAGATTGCCACGAATTTTTCATTTCGACAAGCTCAATATAAAAAATTCTCGCAAAGACGAATCTAAAGTAAAATATAAGTGATTAATTCATCGAATGCAAAGCGACTCTATTTCCCTCGGTGTCTAGAAATTGAGCTATAAATCCATTCTCCTGAATGTCCGTTTTTGGCATGATGATCGAGCCACCAGCAGCTTCTACTTTACTCAACGGAATGCTCAAATCTTCACCGCCATTCAAATAAACTGTAGAACCGTGACGTGAAGGATTCGTACCTTCCATTTGCATAATAGCGCCACCGACATTGTGATTTTCTTCTTCGTACGGGAAAATTCCGTATTTCATCGTTTCCATGTGATGATCTTTAATTTCTTGACCTAAAATTTCAGAGTAGAATTTTTTAGCTCTTTCATAATCTGTTACTGGAATTTCGAACCAATTTACTGCGTTTTTCATGATGTTGTATTTTTAAGAATTAATAATACTGCAAATGTATTGGCGACTTTGACAGATCATGTCAGAGGTGTTTTTTTATTTTTTCATTTGCTAAAAATTAAAGTCCCACGCTGATATTTACACACTGCTGCTACGCTTGAAAGTTGCTTGTATTTTTTGATAATATCTTGATGAATCGCTTCCGCTGGCAACGGATGATGCGCTAGGTAATTCTCACCTGTGAAGTCAATTATGTGCAAATTATGAGTCTTACACAATTCCAAATAATATACATATGACAAACGATTCGTATAGGCAATATCGTTTCCTGCCCAAAAATTCCAAGTCCTGACAGAGTACTTTAAGAAGTTGAATTCTGAAATGTAAATTATGTTGCAAAACGCTAAGACTTTTTCGAGTGTTTGAAACGTTTGTCGTTGTGCTATTTTTTCTTGAATGTGTTCAGATGAAAATTTTCAAGTGCATGAAGCGTGCCGTTATCGATTGAAATTTTGTTCAGCGTTTTTTATGTTAAAATAAACAAAAAGGCGTTTTTTTCAGAAAAACAGCCATTTATGTTAATTTTTTTAACTAATTTTAACATAACTATAACAAATATACAGGTTTATAAAAAACGACCTCAATACTAATCAAATGTATAAAAACGTTCTTTATAAACTAAAACCGAAATTACTAAAAACTATTTTCACGTTTTGAAAGAAGTTCACAAAAACCTGCACTTATCCTTATCTACGGCTGCCATTTTGATTGTAGGTGTTACGTATGGACTTCATCCAAATACATTTTTGCCACTATTTTTCGATTTTAGTGTAGAAAGCACGGACCTCAACCACGTATTCAGAGCGATGATGGGCTGTTACTTTGCCTTGGGACTTTATTGGGGTTACAGTGTTCTTTTTCAAAAACATTGGCGCAGTGCAACCTATTCAGTCATATTTTTTATGGGCGGATTGGCGGCTGGACGCTTGTTAAGTATCTTCATTGATGGCGTTCCTTCTACCGCATTTACAGTGGGCACTATTTTGGAAATTCTGTTTGTGGTTTGGGGTTGCTATAATCTAAAAGTCTACGCGAAAGAATAATTCATCTTACATTTTTAATCTATAAATCATTTTTTGAACGACATAAATCTGCCTGTTTTGTCGTATTTTTACAGTCACTTTAGAGAACTATTTTCATGGAAAAAGAAGCGTACAAAATTTATATTGTTGGAGCAGGAATTAGCGGATTGATCGCTGCTAAAATACTAGAAGAAAACGGTTATCATCCCGAAATCATTGAAGCAACCGATCGTGTGGGCGGCCGTGTAAAGACGGATATTGTAAATGGTTACCAAACAGATCATGGTTTTCAAGTATTGCTGACTTCGTATCCTGCAGCCAAAAAGCATTTGGATTATGCGGCGCTTGATTTGCAAAAATTTCTACCTGGCGCAACCATTTTCACGAAAGGAAAACAAAAAACAATCGGCGATCCGCTGCGAAACTTTTCATTATTATTACCAACACTTTTTTCAGGAATTGGATCGTTTTCAGATAAATCGAAAGTCCTCAAACTCAATAAAAATTTAAAAAAGAAATCGCTTGAAGCCATTTTTTCTCAGCCAGAAACTACTACGTTGGCACATCTGCAGAAATTAGGTTTTTCAGAAGATATGATTACAAAGTTTTTCAAACCATTCTTTAGTGGAATTTTTCTAGAGCCAAACTTAGAAACTTCCAATCGAATGTTTGAGTTTGTTTATAAGATGTTTGGTAATGGTTTTGCAGCATTGCCAAAATCAGGAATTGAAGCGATTCCAACACAATTACACTCAAAATTACAACACACAAAATTTCACTTCAATACCAAAGTAAAAACTATTGAAGATGGAAAAATTACGCTTGAAAATGGCACTATATTGGAAAGTCATTTTACCATTGTGGCGACAGAGGCAAGTCAGTTGATTTCAAATTTAAAATCGCAAGAAACACCTTGGAAATCCTGTGATACGTTGTATTTTGAAACACCAAAACGAACCATCAACAAACCGTTAATTGGCTTGGTTGCGGATGAAAGTTTACTCGTCAACAATATTTTTTTCCATCACAGTTTACCAACTACTTCGAAAGGTAGCAAAGAATTGTTGTCTGTCACTGTAGTGAAAGATCATAATTTATCCGAAAAATTCCTCATCAAAAAAGTACAAGAAGAATTAAAACACTACTGCGGAATTACCGATTGTACGTTTGTAAAACGATATTCCATTCCAAAAGCATTGCCCAATTTACGTCAGTTGCAATACAGCATGTCGCCATCAGAAACGCGTATAACCACACAGGTATTTTTAGCAGGTGATGTCCAATTAAACGGTTCGCTCAATGCGGCCATGATTGCTGGAGAAGCAGCTGCACTTGGCGTGATAGAAGCCTTGGGAAGTATCGTAGATCCTGATCATTTAAAATCTGAATACGCGTGAACATAGCCGAACAGATTGCAAAACATTTTAAAGAAGTTCATTTTGGTGGCAATTGGACAGGTTCCAATATGAAAGATGTATTGAGCGGAATCACCTTCGAACAAGCCACGAAAAAAGTGAAGGATTTGAATACGATTTTAACCTTAACCTATCACATTCACTATTACGTCGCTGAAGTTTTGAGAGTGTTTGAAGGCGAACCCTTAAAAGCAAAAGATGAATTTAGTTTTGATCATCCAGAGATCACTTCGCAAGCGGAATGGGACGCATTTGTTACAAAGGTTTTTAAAGCTGCTGAAGATTTTGAGGAGCATTTAAAAAAGCTCCCAGAAGATTGTTTTGATCAACCTTTTACCGATGAAAAATACGGAAATTATTACCGAAATATGCACGGCATCATAGAACATACACATTATCATTTGGGACAGATTTCGTTGTTGAAGAAACTTGTCTAGGTGTTGGGTTTTGGGTCTTGGGTATTAGGTTTTGGTTGTTGGTTGTTTGGTGAGGTTACTTTTTCATTTTACATTTAGTATTTTTTATTTTACATTTTTCAATTTGTTTGTTGTGGGTTCGTGTGGAACTCTATTTTTTGTTTCAAAATATAAACTCATAAACTTATAAACCCTTAAACTTCTATTGTGTTAATTTGTTGATTCGTTAATTTTTAACTGTCTCCAATACGTCATTAGGAGAAGCGATAGCGACGCGGTAATCTGTTTGTTGTAGAACGTACTTGCTATTTGAAGTGGTAGATTGCTTTGTCATTCTTCCGCGCAATGACGTATCAAAAAAATCTCAATTCAAACATTCAACATTCAACATTCACAATCCAACATTCAACATTCAAAAACTAAAGCCACTTTTTTCTACGGAAGAAGATTAACAAAGCAATAAATAAAATCACCATCACGCCCCATAGGATGAAATATCCGTTTTTGGAGTGCAGTTCGGGCATGTTTTCGAAGTTCATTCCGTACACACCTACAATGAATGTAAGCGGAATGAAAATCGTGGAAATGATCGTCAATACTTTCATGATTCCGTTCATTTTATTGCTCATGTTGGTCATGTGCATGTCCATCAAACCCCAAACCATTTCACGGTAGAGATCGATATTGTCATTGATCTGCAATACATGATCTTGCAAATCTTTCAAATAGTCATGCGTCTTAATTTTAATAAGTTTCGATTCAGATTTTACCAAACGACTGATGACTTCGCGAGAAGGCAAGATATTTCTGCGCAAGCGTAACAATTCATGTTTTAAGTATTGAATGTCTCTCGAAATGCCTTCGCGGGAACTTTCTAAAAACAATTCATCTTCAGTACCTTCTACTTTGGAACCAAACGATTCCACAACCACAGCGTAATTATCAATAATCGCATCCATGAGTGAAAACGCTAGATAGTCGGCTCCAAAACTGCGCAATCTGCTTTTTGCATTTTTAAAACGCCCACGTATCGGATGAAAAATATCGTCTTCCGTTTCTTGAAATGTGAGGACATAATCCGTTCCAACGATAAACGAAATGTGTTCGGTGAGTAATTCGTTTTGCTTGTTGTGGTAAAACATTTTCAACACAATAAAAATGTACTCTTCAAATTCGTCAATTTTCGGGCGCTGACTCGTATTTACAATGTCTTCAAGAATCAGCGGATGAATTTTAAAATATTCTCCAATCTTAGTAATATCTGCAGCATTGCTCAATCCGTTCACATTGATCCACGTCACACGATTATTTCCTTTGATATTAAATATATTATTGATTTGCTTGGTTTGAAAAGTTTGGTATTCATCTGCCGTATATTCGTGTACTTCCAACAAGGTTTCTAAGTTTTCCTTAGCGCCCATGTATACTACTTCTCCAGGTGCTTTTCCCAGACTTTTGGCTGCGGTAACTTTTTTAGATTTTTTCGTTTTTTTAAAAGGAGTTTGCAAATCGTATGGTTTTTTCTTTTAAATATACAGAATTAATGAGCAATCAGTACGCTTCGTCTTCGCCAACTTTGGTTGGTGCTTGTTTTGACGGCGTCGCTTCATCCAAAATTTGAATTCCTTTTTGCATGACGAGCGAATTTGGCAAGGAAATATTTTCGCCAGCATCTGTTTCTATAAAAAAATAAAATGCCGTAATATTCTTCACTTCGCCTGTCCAATCGTAATCTTTGTCAATGATTTTGATGCGATGTCCAATGCGAATTGGATGATAGAAAAATAGAATAAAACATGCTGTTAGACTTGATAAGATAGACCATTGCGCAAAGAATCCCACACCTAAAACTGCTAGTATTGAAGAAATAAAAACTGTGAAATCTTTGAATTGAATTCCCCAAACAATAGCGAGAATAATTCCAAAAATCAAATAAATGATAAAGTAACAAATATTGAAAATGGCTTTTCTTCGATTGACTTCAATCGCTTTGACAAAACTAAACTTTTGAATGGCTTTTTTGATCAGATACATCACCGTAATCATGATGATAATCAATACAACCGTGATTAAAATTTCTTTTTGAGGATAGTTCATAACCGTATTTTATGTGTGAATGATATCAAAAGTACTCAAAAGTTTCGCATACTTTTGTACTACTTTAAATTAAGATACGTTCATCAGTATGTAATTTCAAAAAAGATTTTTACGTACTTTTAGTTCACAATCAAAACAACCAGAAATCATGAAAAACATTAAAACATTTTTAATCATTAGCTTTTTAGCAATGGCATCTTCTCTAAGCGCGCAACAAATTTCAGATAATGCTATCGGATTGCGTATCGGTGATAACGACGGTTTGGGCGCCGAAATCTCATACCAAAGACATATTGGTGGCAATAACCGTTTGGAGTTTGACTTAGGTTTTAGAAATAGCAACGATGTCGATGCTTTTAAATTGGTCGGATTGTATCAATGGGTAAAGCCAATTGATGGAAATTTTAATTGGTATGTAGGCGCAGGTGCGGGAATTGGCTCGTATGATGCACCAAATGACGACGGAACCTTTGCCTTAGCTGCAGGAAATATCGGAATTGAATATAATTTTGACTTTCCATTGTTACTCTCACTGGACATGCGACCAGAATTATCGTTTGACGATACGTACAGCGACGATTTAGATTTGGACATTGCACTCTCCATCCGATATCAGTTTTAGAAACAAATTACAGTGCATCCTCATAAGAAGCGATATTTTTTGAAGATATCGCTTTTGTTTTTTTGAAAACTCTCTTATTTTCGGCTAATTTTTAAGAAAATTACGCACAAAATCATATTTACTGTTTTTAATCGTTTATCTTTCAACCCTAAATTATACACGCTGTTCATGTCAATTATTACTCGAATTTTACTTTGCATTGTATTTTTCTGTATTACAGAAACACATGCACAGTTGAGTGATTTGGCACGTATTGATTACACGTACATTCCGAATGCAAAATCAAACATAGAATACAAGCGATTGCGCGCGTTGTTTAATTATCCGATCAAACTAAAAGACGACGATACCTATTTATTTTTGGGATTGGACTACAGTAATATTCACTTAAATTCAGAAGTGGAATTTCCTTTTGAAACGCGAGATTTAAACGATTTTCAACTCCTCGATTTTAATATTGGATATACAACGCCTTTGCGCAACAACTGGCGATTGGGCATGTTGTTTGTTCCTGGAGTCAGTACCAATTTAGTGGCAAACGCGCTCAGTCTCAAAGATGTGGTATTTTCGGGAACGGTTGTTTTTATCAAAAAAGGAAAAGTATACAATGACAAGCCTGAACGATGGATTTTAGGAGTCACATACGCAGGAAATTCAGGATTTAATTTTCCGCTACCTTTTATCAGTTATTTTAAAAAATTTCGTCCGAATTGGTCGTATAATTTAGGAATTCCGAAGACGAATTTACAATACTATTTTTCACAAAGACATCGCTTAAAAGCTTACGCACAGCTAGATGGTTTTGCGTCCAATTTACAGCGCGAAGTTCCGATAATTGACGGTGAAGCTGCAGGAAGTATCAATTTGACGTTGATTTTGTCAGGATTGCAATACGAATATCATTTGACCAAGCAACTTCAGTTTTATGCACGTGCTGCCTATATTTTTGCGACTAATAATGAACTGCGTAACAATAGCCGAAATCCTATTTTTGAGTTAGACAATAAAGCGAAAATCTACTTGCGTACAGGCATCCGATTTAAGATTTAAAACGGTTGTTTCTCGCTTAAATATTTCCAATAACGTTTGGGCACATGTCGTACGTGTAACAACATATTTTTCCGCGATTCAATATTGGTACTTTTAAAATAGTTTTGCCATAATTCTTGAAATTCCAATTCTTCTTCGGCAAAGAAATCTCCAGAAGTTTTGGTAAAATCGAATTCCTTTGGAAAGTCCATTACGATGGTTTCCACATGCTCCAAATTGTAATGCAAACCATATTTTCGCTGAATGTCATAAATCACCCATTTCTGGTCTGCATAGCGCGATTTAAAATGCTTGGCGATTAACGGAAGCACATTAAAATCGGGAGAGACATTCGCAAAATACAGTCCATCTTTGGTCAGTTTGAAACGTACAAAAGCTTCCATTCGATGCTTCTCGCGACCGACACTTTTGGTGATTTTTGACAACTTTAAAACAGTTTCATTAGAAAAGTCTTTTTCTATGTTTTCAGTATTGGCAAATACTTGCTGTACATAATCGAGCAATAGATTTTCAACTGAACTCATTTCGCTTAGAAACGAATAATACAATTGATTCCGACCGTGGGACGTGAGTTTCTTTCGAAGTCCATTCCATACGCGATCGGCATGCGCTTTATTTGTGATTACTTCTTCCATATCACCAAAAAAAGACGATTGCACATTGCCTTCACGCTGAATGTCAACTTGAACAAGTTTTTCTTCATAGACTTTAAAAACCGTGCTTAAAAATCCTTCAAACGATCCGTCATACACCAATACTTTCTGCATCATCCGAATAAGTTTAACTGATTACTTGTCGCTTGTCGGAACTTACTTTTAGAGTTTTGCAAAATGAAGCCTTTGATTTTGTCAGGTTCCAAATCGCGACGTTCAAAATCATTCGAATTACAGACTAAAAAGTACTTCGCACGATTCAATGCCACGCCTAAACGCTTTAAATGTTCCCAATTCAATTGACGAAATTTACGCGCATTCAAAATCTTATACACCGAAGTCATTCCCAAACCGGGCACACGCGCCAACATACGCTTGCTCGCACGATTCACATCTACAGGAAATTCATGAATATTTCGCAAAGCCCACGACAATTTTGGATCAATATCTAAATCCAACTGTTGATGACTTTCATTCACAATTTCATGAATGTGAAAGCCGTAAAAACGCATCAACCAATCCGTTTGATACAATCTATTTTCGCGCAGCATCGGCACTTCACTTCCAATCTGCGGCAAACGACTGTCGTAACTTATCGGCACATAACCCGAATAATACACACGCTTTAAGTTGAACTTTTGGTAGAAGAAGTTAGAAGCAGTCATAATTTGATAATCCGTTTCGCCACTAGCGCCAATGATCATCTGTGTACTTTGTCCCGCCGGTGCATATTTTGGCGTGCTTTTGATGATTTTTTTCTCCGATTTGTATTGAATGATTTCATTTTTCACCTTTTTCATCGGTTTGATAAAATCCTCTCGATTTTTATCGGGAGCGAGTCGTTTCAAGCCTTCTCGGGTTGGAATTTCGATGTTCACACTCAATCGATCAGCATACAAACCTGCTTCACGCATCAATTCATCTGAAGCTCCCGGAATTGATTTGAGATGAATGTAGCCGTTAAAATTTTCTTCTAAACGCAATTTCTTAGCGACAGCCACCAAACGTTCCATCGTATAATCTGCATTTTTGAAGATTCCCGAACTCAAAAACAAGCCTTCAATATAGTTTCTACGGTAAAAATTAATCGTCAAATCGACGACTTCTTGCACTTTAAAAGCAGCGCGCTTGATGTCATTGCTCTTTCGGGTCACACAATAAGCACAATCAAAAATACAGTAATTGGTCAATAGGATTTTCAGTAACGAAACACAACGACCATCTTCCGTGTACGTATGGCAAATTCCCATTCCTTTGGCATCGCCCAATCCTTTATTTGTATTCGCGCGATCGCTTCCGCTTGAGGCACAAGACACATCGTATTTCGCAGCATCTGCCAGAATGTTTAGCTTCTCTCTAATTCGTTCAAAAGACATGAAAAGTTCTGTGTGAGTATTGGGTTTATTAAAATCTACATCTACTCCACAAATATAACATTTTACAGATAAATTTAAAACATATGTTTAATTTATTCTGTTAAATGTTTTGATTTCTATCATACTCATACAGAACGCATTAAAAAAGCGGATCGAAATCCGCTTTGTGTATGCTAAAAATCATGGGCAAGACCACCATGTCCAACACTTCCCTGGACAGGACCAAACTGTCAATGGCTCTGGTTCTTCTGGTTCTACTTTACAAATTGGATCAGCTACACAACCCGATCGTTGATGTAGCACACTATCACCCGCAGCAACACCGCCTTTTACATACGAAAGCTTTGAAACTGCTTTCTTGTTTAATGTTAAGCTTTTTAAATTCTTTTTCTTCATTATTATAAAGTTTTTAGTTAATGTGGTAAAAGTGCTGCATTTTTTAAGACGGTAAAAATTATTGTGATGAATGCGCTTATTTTGTGATGAATGCATGTATTAATACCAAATCTACTATAAAATGCAACATATAAACTCGTTCATTTGGCATTCTAATGCCTTGCAAATCCTTTCCGTAGCTAAGGCTATGCAAAGCATCCGAGGCGTTTTATAATGCCAAAGCAACTTCGCTTCTAAAGTCGCATTTTATAGTAGATTTGGTATAAAAAAGAAAAAGCTTCACGATAACGCAAAGCTTTTGTATTACAGCGCAACTCCTAATTCACCTGAAGTTAAACTTTTTATTACCTGAGATTTCAAAGCAAAAAAGGAATTGCTATTTCTTAATTTCATGGTTGCGATTATACGAATACCAATTAAACAAGAAAATTATGCTCAGGCACATAATTTTTAATGAACTAATAGTGTAAATGTAACTAGGAAATTTAGCTGTTAAAAGTATTTGAAGTCGTATTTATTAAATTACGAGCTATGAAAAACACCTTCGCTTTTAGGGATTTAAAGTACTTTGCTTAGTGCTGGTCATTATTTTTGAAGGATTGTAATTTTAAAAATAAATCGGGGAAACATAGGACGAACCTTGATCGTTTTACCATCATGCAAATTACACTAACAGCACTACTCTACTCGCTTTGACACATCAAATTTTCACTAAAATCATGCCTTAACCTTAAGATAAATAATTGATAATAATTAAGATAATACAGAATTAAACGTAAGTATTTACACTTGTATTTTAAAATAGAGGTTTCCACTTCTGTAAAAAAAAGGAAAGAAACTTATGTTTACAAGGCATAAAAAAAAGCGTTTCATGTGTAAATGCATCTCGTTTGATGCAAAAAAGTAACCTAAACAACAACCCATGTACAGCGTAGAGAATCGTCCCAGTCCTAAGCTCGTAGATCCGTTAAAGGCTTCTGTAGATTTCCGAGAAGCTTTTAATGCCGATATCTTGCAAGAAGCTACTTCCGTAGCGATCAAAAAACTTAAAGAAAATATTGCCAACAAGCATCCGAGAGGATTGAATTTGTTAGCGCCTGACAAATTAATGACGTTTGTAAAAGCGTTTTCAGAAAAGCATTCGAAATCAAGTGAAAAACTCGATCGCAATTTGTTAGAAGAAATCATTGACCTATATACTGCCACAGGAATTCCTGTGTATTCTACAGGTTATATGGGCAGACAGTTTTCAGGTGTGATTCCGATTACGGGATTGACCGATTTGTTAACTTCTATGATGAGTCAGCCTTCTTCCTTTTACGAATCGGCACAACTTCCAAGCATGGTTGAAAAAGTGATTGCGAAAGAATTTGGCGATTTGCTCGGATGGAATCCTGACAGCTACGATATGGTGACTACTTCTGGCGGATCATTGGCAAATATCACCGCCATTTTAACAGCTAGAAACACCAAAGTTCCTGATTTTACAAATTTTAAAAAACTAAAAAAATCCATTCCTGCGATTGCCGTCAGTGCCGATGTGCATTATTCGATCAAAAGAGCTGTGGGAATTTTGGGAATTGGTGAAAAGCAACTCATTCCACTGCCGATCAACGATGCTGGACAAATTTGTATGGAACAGGCTGAAAGCACATTAGCTGAAGCTGAACATAAAGGCTACAACGTATTTTGTTTGGTCGCCACTGCGGGAACAACCGTTTTGGGAGCGATTGATCCACTAGAAAAATTAGCTGAACTCTGTCAACGAAAAAACTGCTGGTTTCACATTGACGGCGCGCATGGTGGAAGTTTTTTAGTATCTGACAAATTGCGAAATCGCCTCAAAGGCATAGAACTTGCAGATTCTTTTGCTTTAGATGCGCACAAAACCATGTTCTTGCCGGCAGCGTGTACCTTATTATTCTATAAAGATATTGCGTCACCTAAAAAGACATTTTACAAAGAAGCAAGCTACATTTTTGAAAATGAATCCAACAATTTTGACGGTGGCGAAAAAAGCTTTGAATGTACCAAAAGACCGATGATTATGAATCTTTGGATTCCATGGGTTTTGTATGGAAAAGAAGTCTTTGCACAAAAATTAGAAGCTTTATGCAATCTTGCAACGCAAGCATATACGGAACTTTTAAACACTTCCGATTTCGAATGCATTCACGAACCACAAACAAATATTCTCTGTTTTCGCTATCAGCCAGAAGATATGCTATTGGAGGAAGATTTCGATCTGCAAATTGCCATTCGTAACAAAATAAAAGAAGAAGGAAAATTTTTCATCTCAAAAGTAGAAGTTCAGGGAAAAACGGCATTACGTGTCGTTTTTATGAATCACGAAATACAAATCGATCACTTTAAAAATCTCTTAGCAGAAATTCGCAACATTGGTCAAAACATACTCACACACAACAACATTCCACAACCGATCACAGCTTAAATGGAAACACCGACACCTACATTAGACACAAAAGAAACGTTTATACAAAAATTGTTTACGGAAGAAGAAATGCAACCAACTTCCATTGAAGAAGTACTGCAATTGCCACGATTTCTTCAAAAACTCCAACAATGTGAAGCACATTTCGGAATTCCGTTTGATGCGTTGGCATATGAAACACAGCAAAAAATTATTCTCACACGTTTGCAACAAATTGTCAACATTCTACACCTAAATCCACATTGGAAAGAACGTTTTGAACAGCACGGAATTACGGAAGCGCCTAAAACCTTTGAAGATTGGCAAAAACTTCCTGTGACAGACAAAGAAACTTCAATCAATTTCTATTCAGAAGAACGAAAAGGAATGGTGGTTTCCTTAGAATATGGCGGATTTGAAATTGTGGCCAGTGGCGGAACGAGTACAGGAAAACCTTCAGAAACTGTATATTCATTAGAAGAACTCGATAATACCTATCACCTTTCGGGAGCATTTATGGGGAATCATCTCTTACCGCGATTTTTCTCGGAGAATGACGGAATACCAATCGTTTCCACAACCTATGCAGATTTCCAATTGTGGAGCAGCGGAACGATGGTTGGCGGCGTATTGCAACGAATTCCGAATACAAACTACATTGCTGCAGGTCCGATTGACAAGAAAGTCTACGAATTGATGATGAGTTATGAAGGTCCAAAAGTGATTTTAGGCTACATTGAATCAATTTGTCAGTTGTATGATAATGGTTTGGATTTAGATCAAGAAACCAAAGAAAGTTTGCGTTTGGCGTTGTATTGCAGCGGATTACTTCCAAAAAAGAAACAAAAAGAATTAAAAACACTTTATCCGAATTTAGACATTCTAAGTTATTTTTCGGCAACACAAGCTGAAGCGATTGCCATTCAGTTTGATCCGAATGAGGATGCGTTAACCGCCGTTCCGGGATTGCATTTTATTGAAATTGTAGACGAAAACGGAAATTGGGTCAAAGAAGGTGAAGAAGGCGAATTACTGATTACGCGATTACACAATAACAAAGCGCCAATCATTCGTTATAAATTAGGCGACCGCGCGATTCGATTGCCAATTCGTGAAGAGGAAAATCTAAAGACATTTCAATTTGAGTTTAGAGGTAGAAGCGGTGATGTGATTCACATTGAAGATCATCAGTTTTCCGCATTGAATACGTATGATTATATCAAATTTCAGCTAAAAACCTATCACAATATTGACTTAGACGATATTGCTTCTGTCACGCAAATCACGCATTATCGAGATCAAAAACTACTGTCTTTTGTCATTGCCACAGATTATTCCGGCTATTACGAATCGGTTTTACAAACCACTTTAGGAAAGCAAGGCGTACAATATTTGGTCAAAGATGCGCTCATGAAATCCATGGGATTGTACAGCAAATCATCGATCAAAAATGATTCGTTGGATCAAATCGGATATACGTTTGAGATCAAGTTTGTGAACACGTATTCAGATGTCATTTACAAAACAGAGTTAGGAAAAATTCCTTTCTACAGAGACGTACTCAATTCAAAATCATAGCTTATGGAAACTACGACAAACCATACTGTTAGTACGCTCAATGGAAATGCTGTTCCGTTAGACTTTACACAAATATTTGACACGGAATTGTTTGAAAAACATGCACATTTAATTGTGGATAAGCTTGAAAATTATTTGTTAGAAAGTCAGCAAGTAACCAAAGGAATGGATCTGAGAAAACCAGACGAACTACTCTCTGAAGTACAAGAATTAATGGCTACCGAGCATGCAAACACAGAAGAAACACTCAGCAAAATCATCGATTTGTATTTGCAAACTGGCGTACAAGCCAATTCGCCCGGATATATGGGACGACAGTTTTCTTCGGTATTTCCGTTGGCAAGTGTCTTTGATTTTATCAGTTCGATGTTGACGCAACCGTCTTCATTCTACGAAGCAGCGCAATTGCCAAGCGTCGTTCGTGTGTACATGGCAAACGAGTTGAACAAATACATTGGTTACAAGGAAGATGAATTTGACATGGTGACTACTTCTGGTGGTTCCTTGGCGAATTTGACCGCTTTATTATCTGCCAGAAACTTCTATTTCCCTAAATTTTGGGAAGAAGGTATTTCCAGTATCAAACCTGATGAAATTCCAGCAATTGCCGTAAGTGAAGAAGCGCATTACAGCATTATTCGTACGGTGGAAATGTTAGGTTTCAACAAAGATCAAATTGTAAAATTACCTGTAAACGATAAGCGACAAGTTGATAGTCAGAAAGTACAATTTGCGCTGGATCAAGCTAAAAAAGAGGGTTTCAAAGTATTCTGCATGGTGGCAAATGCAGCAACCACTGCTGTCGGTGCTTTTGATCCGATTGATGACTTAGCCACTATAGCCAAGCAGAACGATTGTTGGTTACATATTGATGGTGCACATGGCGCGAGTTTTTTATTGTCTGAAACGCATCGTGGAAAACTCAAAGGAATTGAACGTGCCGATTCCATTACATGGGACGCACATAAGATGATGTTCATTCCGGGAACCTGTAGCATGTTGTTTTATAAAAATAAGCAGCGAAGCAAATTGGCATTTCGTCAAAATGCGAGTTATGTGTTTGAAAAAGAAGAAGATCAATACACAAAATTTGACGGCGCTAAAAAGAATATTGAATGTACCAAACGCCCAATGATTATGAATTTGTGGGGAATTTGGACCTTCTACGGACCGCAAGTTTTTCAGCAAAAGATTGATTATTTGTGTGATCTTGGCAGCAAGGCGTATCAAGTCTTAATCAGGAATAAAAACTTTGAATCCTTGCACAAACCTGAAG
This sequence comes from Bacteroidota bacterium, assembly GCA_039026955.1. GTDB lineage: Bacteria > Bacteroidota > Bacteroidia > Flavobacteriales > Flavobacteriaceae > Kordia. Next base: position 83,564 of record JBCCLH010000013.1, on the reverse strand, counting down.
CGAACATGCTTTGCTTTCGATACAAGCCAAAAGGATTCAATCCTAGCAAACTGAAAGACTTCCAATTACAAATCCGAAATCAAATTAAAGGCAATGGCAATTTCTTTATTTCCAAAGTGAATATTGACGGAGAACCTGCTTTGCGTGTGGTTTTCATGAATCATCGCATTGAATTAGAGCATTTTGAACAATTACTAGAAGAAATTCAGCAAATCGGGAACAACATATTAAATCAAAATACCAATACTATGGACGGTACCAATCAAATCTCCATAAAAAAATCGCCTATTAACGGTGCAGCAACGCTTAAAAAGAAAGTAAAAAAAGTCAGCGCAAAAGCAGCAAAAGCAGCTGAACTCGCTAAAAAAATCATTCCTGATACCGAATTTTCTCCAAAAACCATTGAGGATGTCAAAAAGCAACCGATGTTTTACGAGAAAATAAAATTATTGGAACAGGAAAAAGGTGTTCCGTATTACAAAGTAGATTTTGATACGCAAGACGCGTTGGTATTGAGACGATTGCAACAATTGGTGAACAATCTGTTTTTAAATCCGTTTTGGAAAAATCGTTTAGATAACGCTGACATTACTGAAACTCCGCTGGATTTTGAAGCATGGCAAAACATTCCGTTGACGGATAAAGAAACCATGATTACCGCTTTTAACGGAAAACGAGAAGGCATGGTTGTTCCATTTCGTCATGGTGGATTTGAGATTGTCGCTAGTGGCGGAACGAGTTCAGGCGTTCCTTTAGAGACTGTTTATGAATTGCAGGAATTGCAAGATACCTACAGAATTGCAGGGGAATTTATGGGGAAATTTATTGCCGATAAATATTTCACCAAGAAAACCCCAAAATGGATTATTACAACGCTTGCAGACACACAAATGTGGAGCAGCGGAACGATGGTTGGTGGCGTGTTGCAGAAGATTCCAAATACGAACTTTTTAGGTGCCGGACCGTTGAGTTTGAAAGTGTACGATCATATGATGTCGTACAAAGGAGATAAATTGATCATGTCGATTTCGTCGGCAATTGCAGGTTTGGCAGATTATGGAAAAGAAATCAGTGAAGAAAAACGCGCGAGTTTTATTTTGGCGATGTATGGCAGCGGATTGATGTCGCAAAAGCAAGAAGCAGAACTGAAAGCTGTCTATCCGAATGTAGAATTACTCAGCTATTTTGCCGCGACACAAGCAGAAACGATTGGATTGCAATTGGATCATACAAGCGATGTTTTATCTGCCGTTCCAGGATTGCATTTTATAGAAATTGTAGACGAAAACGGAAAGTGGGTGAAAGAAGGCGAAGAAGGTGAATTGGTCGTAACGCGTTTGCACAGTAATAAAGTACCTAACATTCGTTACAAATTAGGTGACAGAGCCATTCGATTGAAACGAAATAATTCACGCGTATTGAAAACAGAACAATTTTTATTTCAAGGACGCAGTGGTGATGTCATTCACATTACAGACTCACATTTTTCTACGATCAAAGTGATGAATAATTTGTTTCCTGCGTTGGATGCGATTGGCGTTGACATTTCCAATCAAGCATTAGAGATTCAGTTTTTAAATGACAGAGCCAATTGCAATTTGACCTTGTTGGTTTCTACCAAAACCCCAAAAGAATTATATCAACAAGTCCAAAATCAATCCAAAGAAAAGATTGACGAATTGTTTATAGATGCTTTAGTGAAGTCGCTTCCAATGTTTAACTCACGTGAAATGAATGCTGCTTATGTAAAGAAAAGCAACTACACCTTCGAACTAAAAGTAGTGGACAAAGGATCGGACGATATTTTTAGAACGCCATTAGGAAAAACACCTTTAATAAGAGACCATTTTTAACCATAAAACCTCACCACATGAACGAACAAGTTAATATCATGATTATGGTAGATTCTATCCAAGCTTTGGTCGACCAACGTTTGGACGGAAACTGCTTCATGGTAGACGATAGTCGTTTCTTTAGCAAACAAAAAGGAACGCTTCATTTAGATACGCAATGCATTCCCGGGCAGTTGATTCATTGGACCGTAAAAGCGGTTGATGTGCAAACGCCTGTAAGTATTAAGCAAATTTCTTTTGAACCGTATCAGCAAATTTTCAACACTACGAATGTGGAAAATTTAGATGCGCTGGTTTGGAACGGAATTGTGCCGTATTTGGGCAATAAACAACAAACATACAAGTACAAAGTCGTTTTACAAATTGGAAAAGGCAAGAAAAGTACACTGGAAACGTTTACGCCATCGTTAACCATTTTACCACCATATTAATCTTTAAACCTACGCATTATGAGTCAACAATTTGGAATTATGGTCATGATTGATGTGAAGTCTGCCTTAAAAACACGCAACTTACGCGATCATGCCTATTTAATTGATAATATGAAAGATTTTGGTTCGCAAAACGAAGGAACCAACGCTTTAATTTCGAAAGTAAGCGGCACCTATTGGGCAAATGGAAATCAAGCTGGTGAAGAAGTGATGAACTGGCTAGCGATTGATATCAACGATATGCCACAAACCGTGCAAAAGCCTTCGTATTACACCTATTTTAGAGCAAAAACGATTGAAAATTTCCTCAAGAAACATCTCACGAACGTGAGTCGATCTGAACAAGGAGATACGAATACGAACGATACCGATGACAGACAATTAGACATCAAAGTTTCGCAACAAGGCTTTAATTCCATACTTGAACAACTGCAAGATATTACCAATGTTGCTGAAGGTGGACTGAAAACGAATACCGATTCTACCAAAAATATTGAATCTGATTGGCCATTAGTGAGTCTTACAGGACAGCTAGAAAGTGGCGACATCAAAGTGATTCAAGAGGAGAATAATTATATCAATCTTCCGCCTGTGATCACTAATATAACGGGAGAAGCGGTGGATTTAGGCATTATTTATCCTGCAGAATACGGATCACCTAACTTTATTACGCGAGGTTGGTATTGGTGTGCGACGGTAAACACTGCAAAAGCTGGAAAATATAGATACACCATGCATATTACCTTGTTTGATCTTGTGATAAAAGACGATCAAATTTCGTGGAAACCAGTTCAGCTAACTTTAGATTCGCACATCCTCATTTCCAAAGATGCCATGCGCAACGGATTTACAGGAGCGGGCGATAGTTACTTACCCATCTATTAATTTAACAACAATTCAAAACATGAATTATGTAAATATAAAAGCACTTGTTGACGTTGTCGCGGTGCTCTCAAACGATCAACTAGACGGAAATATGTATTTGTTTGATACGAATAAATTGCAAGGTTCTACCAAAGAAGGAACCAGCAATTTGGAAAGTGCCGTTCAAAAGAACGATCAGGTACTGTGGAGTACCTACGGATTGGAAGTTGAATCGTATGTCAAAATCTGTGATATTACTGTCGACGAAACCTACTTGACCAAACCTAAAGCAGAATATTATGAAGGAACGAATATTCAATATTGGACTTCCAGGGTTTTAAAAACACCTGAAACAACTATTCCATATAGCATTCAGTTTGAAGTGGGCGATACGACTACACTGTTTGCTACGAAAAAAGGACCAAGCATTAAACCTGTAAACCGCTAGAAATCATGAGTAAAACACAAGAAATCCCATTAGGAGTTGTCAACGGAATTCAGCTGAATATTGTCACTACGATTGACTATAAGAGCATTATGCGTAGCGGTTACAAATCATTGAATAACGCGGTATTTTTAACAGATAATAGCTTTGAAAGCACAGGAAAAGGTACGCCTGACTTAGAAACCGTTTGTACGCAAGGACAGGTTTTGAATTGGTTAATGTTTCCAATCAACATAGACGAATTCCACAATCCGTATGTATACTCTCCAACGATTCGCATTAGTAATATTGTCTTCTTGCAAGATAATGGTGAAGTGTACAGAGAAAAGATTTGTGAAAACCTGCATTCGTATGGAAGCTTGGAAAAAGGACGCCCATATTTATGTCCACCCGTATTTTTCTATTGGGCAGGAAGTGTCCGTGTGAATCTTCCGCCAGGACGTTACCGCTACCGTTTGATTTATGAAATAGACGATTACACCTCACCCGCTCAGAAATACTATTTGAATTTGGATTCAACGAGTTTGTGTGTGGTGCCTTTGCAGAAGTCGTAGGGAATAAAATATGATTTGGATTTCTCTGAGAAAACCCAATGACTTTGATAAAACCTATAATACGTCTTTGCGAGAACTTTTACATTGAGCTTTAGCGAAATGAAAAATTCGTGGCAATCTCATTCTTCAAAAAACAAAAACGATATACGATAATGAGATTGCCGCGCTGTCGCTCGCAAAGACGTATCATATAAATATTTAAGAGGAAATAAAATTTGATTTTTGAAAAGACTATGATTCGTCTTTGCGAGCACTTTTACATTGAGCTTGTCGAAATGAAACGTTCGTGGCAATCTGTTTATTTCAAAAATGAATTTTGCTGTGATTTAAACAGATTGCTGTGCTGTCGCTCGCAAAGACTTTTAAAAAACAATCTAAAAGAGGCTGTCTAAAAAGTCTTTGCAAGCGTCATTCTGAGCTTGATACTGAAATAAATTCAGCACAGGCTTCAGAATCTCATTACACTGATTATCAATTGTTATGAGAAACCGAATCAAGTTCGGTTTGACGAAATCTGTACTTTTTAGACAGCCTCTTTTGTGTAAAAAGAACACTTAATAACCACTTCCACAATTAACTACAAGTTACCATTAGGTTAAATCCGTATGACCCTGATTTTCATCAGTACTACATCTTGGCATAGCTACTACTTTTAGCAATCGTATACCAATTCAACTATAAAAAATCACACTCATGAATGAAGTATTGCCTTTGCTATTCGGTGGACTCGTCTTGTTTCTCTATGCCATTTCGCAGCTTTCTGAAGTCTTAACAGAGATCTTTTCCGAGAACGCGAAACACATCATCCAAAAATATACATCCAATATCTATACTTCGATTCTTATTGGAACACTTTTGACGGTTATTTTAGATTCTTCTTCTGCGGTCATTATTCTTGTGATTGTATTTATCAATGCCAAAACCTTGACGTTTCGACAGGCTATCGGACTTATTATGGGCGCAAATATTGGTACAACATTTTCGAGTCAGATCATTGCCATGGATGTGGGTAAATACGCCGTAGTTCCTTTGTTTCTTGGATTGGTTTTTGAAGTCTTTGTCAAGAATAAAAGATGGAAAAAATACGGAAACATTTTGTTGTATTTCGGAATGCTTTTTTTCGGATTGTACATCATGGAAGAATCTGTCTTACCGATGCGAGGCAGTGAAACCTTCTCTTCGTGGATTGCACGCGTAGAAGGCAATCACTTTCAAGGTGCACTCATTGGCGGTTTGATTACTACGATCATACAATCGTCGAGTGGTACTGTAGGCATGGCGATTGTCTTGGGAAAACAAAGTATTTTATCCGTTGCTGGCGGTATTGCGATTATGTTGGGGGCGGAATTGGGTACGTGTTCAGACACTTTGATTGCCACCGTCAATGGAAGTCGACAAGCCTTAAAAGCAGGACTTTTTCATTTGTTCTTTAACTTAATTACCATCATTGTTGGATTGCTCTTATTCATTCCATTTGTCTCATTTGTAGAAAACATATCGCGTACCGAAGACATCGGAAACATGATCGCCAATGCACATATGTTGTTCAATATTTTAGGTGTTGTAGTCTTTTTACCGTTTGTTTCGTTGGTTGAAAAAGTGTTGAATCGGTTGATTAAAGAAAAAACTCCGAAAACATCTTAATTCGTATCTACGATAAAGTAACAAATAAAACTCTTTTTTTAAGTTAAACTTCGACAAATAAATTCAAAATCAAATAGACGAATTCTAGATTATGTCAATAATCACAGTAGGAGAAAGCTGAAATATACTTCATAAGTTTATGTTAATAACAGTTTTGATATCTTCTGTTTATCTCATATATGTTTAGTATGATTTTTTTGTATTTTTTTCATTACCCTAATCTTTTTATAATAAGACTTGACAATGTAGTACAAGTATAAAAACTATTTACACATTTTTAGCATTTTCCAATGAAATATAGGCTGATTTCTAAAAGTTTTAAATTGGAAGAAAAAATAAGCTTTCATTGAGTATGAATTTTGTGAGTAAACGTGGTGTAAATATCAAAAATGAGTTCAATGATAAAACTTTTAATAATATAATTTTCTAGTAAATATGTCAGATATTCAAAATGTTATAATTGATTATGAAGGGAGAAAAATACCTAAGCAACTAGGACGTTTTCCAGTATCTCCTACGATATTTCTAGGAAGGGAAAATCATACGCAAAAAATTCATGAAAAACTGTGTCAAAAAAATAATAATTTATTGTTGTTAGTGAATGGTCAAGGAGGTATAGGGAAAACTACAATGGCTTCACAATATTATTTTGAATACGCAAATCGTTATTCTCATTTAATTTGGTTGGTAGCAGAAACAAGTATTCAGGACGCAATAATGTATTTGGCACTTTCATTAGATATTCGCTTTGAGAATAAAATGGCGAAAACACAAAAGATAAGAGAGATTATTCGTGTCATATCTACACTCAGGCGTCCTGTATTAATAGTTATAGATAATGTAAATGATCTTAAAGATTTAGCAGAGAACTATAGATTACTGCGACAATTTCATAACACACATATTTTATTGACATCACGCATTGAAAGATATGAAGATATCCCAACACATAAAATCAATCATTTAACTAAAGAGACTGCCAATATACTATTCAAACATTATTATAAAAAGTTTAAAGAAGAAGAACAAAGCTTATTAGATGCAATATTAAAAGCCATAGATTATAATACCTTAGTTATTGAATTACTAGCGAAAAATTTACACGAATTTAATAACAAATTATGTGAAAATTATCCATTACAGAAACTACTAGAAGATATTCAGGAAAAAGGGGTTTTAGCAATAAGTAAGAGTACTAAGGTGCGATCAGACTACAAGCTTACTCCTTCTACTTTAGAAGATATCATTCGTGCAATGTATGATGTTTCTGCACTTTCAGAAGATGAAAAACAAATTCTCTCTGTTTTTGGGACTTTATCTAATAACGTTATTCCTTTGAATCATTTAATTTTATTTCTACCAAATATTGAAATGTTGGATATGGTACTCATAAAATTATTTCAAAAAGGGTGGATAGATAGTAATAGAAAATTTAAAAAGTATAAAACTAATCCTATTATATCCGAAGTAGTAAAACAACAAAACTCAAAAAGACTCGATGCTGATACAAATAGTTTAGTAATATGCTTAAGTAATATGCTCAGATATCAAACTGGTACGGGTTATATTGAAGGAGTTTTTAAAGAAATTAAAATTATAGTTACTTACACAGAAACATGTATTAATAATTCTAACACTTTTGATTATAATAAATCCTTATTATTTGAAAGACTAGGAAATTTCTATAAAGCCTACGGCAACTTAGATAAGTCATTGAATTTCATGAAAATATATTTTAGATTGAAACAACTTTTTCTAAATGAAAAGCCTGAAAATAAACATTTCAAAAACGGCTTAGCAATAGCATATACTAAACTTGGAGAAATATATAAAATTCAAGGATATTTAGATAAATCTTTAACTCAGTTGCAAAATGCAGTTAAATTATTTAAAGAACTAACAGAAAGCTTTCCTGATAATTCTAAATTCAAAAATAACTTAGTAATTTCTTATACTAAAATCGGGGAAATATACAGAGTATTAGGAAATATTGAAAAAGCTCAAGAATTTTTTGAAAGTAGATTAGTGTTTGATAAAAAACGCTATAATAAAAACTCAAAGAATTTAAATATTAAGAAGAGTCTTGCTATTTCATATGAAAAACTTGGTTCTACATACTTAACCATAGGAAATCAAAATATGGCTTTAAGTCTTTTCGTTGAAAGATTAAAACTTGCAAAAGAACTTTTTCAAGATCACCAAGGTAATGTAGGTCTAAAATATGATTTAGCAATTTCTTATGAAAAATTAGGAGAGATAATTATGAGTTTAGGAAATTATGAAAGAGCACTATTTTTTTTCGAAAATGATTTTAAATTAAGTCAAGAACTTTATGATAGCTTCCCAAGTCATATAGGATTTAAAAGTGGATTAGCCATAGTTTTTCAGCGACTAGGCGAAGTTCATCTATTTTTGGGTAATTTAAATAAATCCTTAGCTTTTTTTGAAAAGGGAAAAACTTTATTTGAGGAACTTCACAAAATGAATCCTTCAAATTTAGGATTCACAAATGGGCTTGCAGCTTCATATTCTAAATTAGGTACAATATATACTAAATTAAAAAAAATCAATAAAGCCATAAATTATTTAGAATGGGATTTAAGTTTGACTAAAAAACTTGTTAAAAATAGTCCAAATCATGTAGATTTTAGGAATAGTTTAGCTGTTACTTATATAAAACTAGGTAGCCTCTATGGTAATATACCAGTAAAAAGAGATGAAGGAATTGATTACCTAATTAGTGCTATTGAGATATATCAAAAATTATTGAGAAAAAACCCTAAACATGTGAAATTTCAAGTAAATTATAAAGTTACTGTTGCTAGGCTAAGAAAAATCATAGAAACCTAACCCCACTCAAAACGACAACCACTTCTTAAACTTCCCAATCTTCTCCACTGCCACAAAATTCAATTCTTTATCATTTTTATTTGGTGGAGTCAGTTCAATTTTGATTTTCGATTTGGAGAGGTAATACATTTCTTTGATGCTGTTGATATGTACCAAATATTTACGGTTGACTCTGTAAAATTGGGTAGGATCGAGTTTGTCTTCCAAGGCTTTTAGGGAGAACTCAATCGGAACGTATCTTCCGGTGTGGAGCATGATGAATGTAAGTTTGTCTTCCGAATAGAAATAACTAATATCTATTACTTTTATGGTTTCCAATCGGTTGTTGACTTTGACTAAAAAGCGCTCTTTGTAGGGTTGAAGGAAATCTTCAATCAGTTTGGAATAGTCTTCATCCAAACGTTCTTTGTTGGCTTCCGAAAGATGTCTGTACTTTTCAATCGCCAATTGCAAGGCTTCTACTTTAATCGGTTTGAGCAAATAGGAAATACTGTTCAATTCAAAGGCTTTGATCGCGTATTGCGAATAGGCTGTGGTAAAGATGATCGGCGGTGTTTTATATTCGTTCTTTTCAAAAATACTGAACGAATAGCCATCCGAAAGGTTGATATCCAAAAACATCAAATCGACTTCGTTGTTTTTTAAAAAACGTACGGTTTCTTCAATAGAAATGGTTCTACCAATGATTTCCATATCCGACGCGGTTTCCTTGATCAACTCTTGTAAGCGTTGCGCCGCTAAATCTTCGTCTTCAACTACTAATACTTTAATCATCTAATTCGGTTTTTAGTAACGGAACAACCACTTTGTAGGCGTGTTCGTTTTGTGTGATTTGAATGGTTTTATTGGAAATCAATTTGATCTGACTTTCGATATTGCTAATCCCAATCCCAAAAGAATCTACTTTGGTATCATACCTTTCTTTGAGTTGCAAATTGTTGGATACGTAGACTTCATCTTCTTCTACATGTACCTGAATTTGCAAGGGATGATCTCTGTTGATTTTGTTATGCTTGATCGCGTTTTCGACTAATAATTGCAACGTCATCGGCGGCAACAGTAATTTGTCTGCCTCAAAATTGATCGTTGTTTTGTATTGCAATGCATCGCCAAAGCGTATTTTTTGCAAGTGAATGTACGAATCGATCATTTGTAATTCTTCGGATAAGCGCACTACCAATTCGTCACTTTTGGAGAGATTGTAACGGTAAATGCTTGACAATTCTTCTACAAATTTTTCAGCTTTTGGCGAATCAAAATGAATGAGCGTCAACAAACTATTAAAACTGTTAAATAGAAAATGCGGATTGAGTTGTTTCTTCAGTGCATTGTATTTGGCATGCGTTTTTTCCAATTCATAGTTCGAAATTTCTTCTGCCATTTTGTGCTTGTCATTGATAGAAGATACATATTCTTCCAAAAAATAGATAAAAATCGTCACCACCAACACACTAATAAAAATGGTGACAAACAGCCAACCCAAAAATTCCTGGTTTTCTTCTTCCTTTTCGAGAAAAAGCAATGAAACCAATTTAGAACTCACCGTAATGACAATCGTAGAAGCCAGAATTAAGCCCACAATCAACAGCATTCGATTGGATGGTTTTTCAGCAATAAACTTTTTCGTAAAACTTGAATTGAGCACTTTTAAACGCATCCAATAAATAAAAAATAGAAATAAAAAAACCATCGGAAATAATACAAGAGATTCTATAACGGCTTCATCCACAGTAGAGAAAACCATCTCAAAAATAAAGTTGTAAGTCACAAAAACTAAGGATAGTGATGCGTAAATATAAATTCTCCCGCGTTTTAACATAGTGAATTTTTTAAGATGGTTTGGTCGTTTTATTCTGTAACAATGAGTGATGCTTCTTCAATATCTACCGCGTAAAAGAATCCCAACATTCGGTTACTTGGCGTGGTCGTATTAATGACATTACTTCTGATAGAAGCTGGCGGCGGATTCCCGATAATCGGCACTTGATTTCCTGTTTGTTCAAACAATTGAAATAGAAAATCAAAATATTCTTCCGTGATTCCTAACTGCTGCACCGTTGCGCTATCACCTATTTCATACGCCACTTCTTCATTCGGATTCACGCCAATGCGTTGCTGTCCGTCAAAAAACTCATCACTTTCCACTAAAGTAGCACTATTTCCTGGATCGGGAACTATAATAAACTCACCATTTCTGAACGCTTTGTAGTAGTAGAAATTTTCTACACCTACTGGATCGGTACTGTCAAACTTTACAAAATAGCCTTCATCGGTGATCAACGTTTCTTCTTCAAATTCGGAATACACAGCGTCAAAACCTGCCACTTCGTTGAGCGTATCGCTTCCTACATAGGTTTCACCATTCCAAATCACCGTAACAGTATACGTTGTGTTTAGGGTGGCTGCAATTGTACTGTTGGTGTACAAACCATCCCCAATATGTGTAAATTGAAAATCAGTCGTGCCATCATTTACCGTAACTTGTGCATTGGTGACAGCGTTTGGATCGCCTTCGTCTAAAAAACCAATTGTGCTTGTCAATCGGATGCGCTGTGTGATCACAGGATTGTTGGTATTTCGTTCAATTCCGCCTTCTATGATAATTCTTGGTGCGGCGCCATTTAGGGTAATTTCGTCGGTTACATCGGTTTCACAACTGTAACCTAATGCGATTGCGAGGAGGATTAAAAATATACGTTTCATTGTGTTTTTATTTTTTGTGTTGATTAAAATCTGAATTGATAGGTTACTGTTGGAACGATTCCGAAATAGGATAACTTGATCGCTTCGGTTTCGCCTGTGGCAACTTCCACATCATTTACTTCGCCAATTTCTCTAAAGTAGATCGAAGCTGCATTTTGACGATTATATAGATTCGCTAGACTGAAAATCCACTTTCCGCGTCCGCCTGGTTTTGGGTTTAAGGTGGCGGAAACATCCAATCGGTGATAGGCTGGCAAACGATCACCGTTTCTGTTTTGGTAATCGGCAACGACCAATCCGTTTTGTTCGTATTGTCCTGTTGGATAGGTCACTGGACGACCCGAACCAAATACAAAGTTGGCACTAAAATCCCAGCGATCGTTCCATTTGTACATTCCTACCAAATTCAATTCGTGTAACTGATCGTTATTGGCAGCGTAAAATTCATTGTTATTAATTCCTAAAATCTTACGTTCACTTCGCGCCAAAGTATAGCTCAACCAACCTGTAAAGTCTCCTTTGTTTTTGCTTAATTGGAGTTCCAATCCATAGGCACGCGCATCTCCTTGTACGACTTCTGTTTCGATGCTTTCTGTAAATAATAAATCGGCTCCATCCACAAAATCGGTGACATTACTCATGTCTTTGTAATAGGCTTCTACATTAAAATCGTAGGCTTTGTCATTGAACGATTTGAAATATCCGATCGCAACTTGATCCGCATATTGTGGCTTTAAATACGGTCCGCTTGGTGCCCAAATATCTAGTGGCGTTGGCGAGGTTGTGTTGGAAATTAAGTGTAAATATTGATAGTTTCTGTTGTAGCTTAACTTTAAGGAATTGTTGTCGTTGAGTAAGTAACGCGCTGAAAAACGCGGTTCAAAACCATAGAAGTTTTCAATACTTTCTCCTCCAGAATAGCTTCTTGTTCCAGTTACTTCGTTTTCTTCCCACAAATCTAAGGTTGGATTATAACTAAGCGGATTTCCGGTAGCATATTGTTGGATATTGTCACCTCCGATACGATTAAAATTACTGATTCGGAATCCGTATTGCAGACTTAACTTTTCAGAAATATTTTGTTTAAAATCGACATACGCAGCGGTTTCTAATGCTTTTTTCTCTTGGAATTGTTGCGGATTGATCGCAGAACCTTCTAACGGAGAAATTTCTCCTGGATTGAAATCGTGATATGTTACATCGATTCCTGTTCGTAAGGTATTGTTGGAATTGATATACCATGTCAATCGCGGTTTTAAATTGTAGTTGATAATGTTTGAGGACCAACTAAATTCCGAACCTGTTCTAAAGTTATCCAATTGGTAATCGTAATTGCTAAAGATGGCAGACGTTTGCAAAAATAGTTTATCGCTCAATACACTTGTCCAACGTAAGGTTCCTGTCGCATTTCCCCAAATGGTTCCTAGAAAGTCATCAATTTCAAAACGATCTCTTCCAAAATAACCCGACAAGAAAATTCGGTTCTTTTCATCTAATTTATAGTTGGCTTTTAGGTTTAAATCGTAAAAATTAGCTTTCGTATCTGATAATTCGTCGGACAAACCTGCAAAGAGATCAAAGTACGTTCGGCGACCTGCAATCATATAGCTTCCGCGTCCTTCTTCGCCATCGCCTTTGCCGATTGGCCCTTCAATTAGACCATTTGCAGCAATCAAACCAATACCCAATTCACCGCGAAATTCTTTTGTATTTCCTTCGCGTTGCTTTACATCCAATACAGAAGATAAGCGTCCACCATAAATCGACGGAATTCCACCTTTATAGAGTTTTACATCTTTTACCGCGTTCGTGTTGAATACAGAGAAGAAGCCAAAAATATGCGAGGCATTGTAGATGGTTCCATCATCCAACAACACTAAATTCTGATCGGCGGAACCTCCACGTACATTAAATCCTGTGGCAGCATCATTCACACTAGAAACACCTGGCAATAGTTGTAACGAGCGAATTAAATCAGGTTCTCCAAGCGTGACTGGCAATTTTTTAATCGTTCTAGAAGACAGTTGCACCACACTCATTTCGGTAGATCGCACCGAAGCGGTTTGTTTTTGTTTTTCGGCAGTTACGACCACGGTATCCAATTCGTCCGTGTCTTCTTCTAGCTGAAAATCTAGTTTTATATCTTGATTCAGATTGATGTCTTGTGCGATGGTTTTAAAACCTAAGTAGCTTATTTGTAGTTTGTAGGTTCCTTCTGGAAGTGTGATCGAAAAGAAACCATATTCATTCGTGATAGTTCCTGATGAAGTTCCCAGAATAATGTCCACTCCAAATAATTCTTCCCCAGTCGATTTTTCTTTGACGAATCCGCTAAGGGTATACTCGTTTTGAGCGTAGCTTCCGTATGCTGTTAAAAAACATAGGATGATTAGTATCTTTTTCATTTTGTTTTAATTAAAAATTTGGTTCAAAATTCGGTTGAATGTTGTCAGTGTATTGGGTTAATTGGATAAACCTCGATTTTTTCTGATAAACCTATAACCGACTTTTACTATGATTATATTTTAAGATTAAATGGCAGTTTTTAAGGACGTAAAGGATCTTAGAATGGCTTCGTTTTCTTTGATGCGTTGTTCTTTTTTACCTTGAAATTTGACTTCATAATAGCTGGTCGCAAAGGTGAGTGAGCTTAAAAACATCAAATTGCGTTCGTACCATATTTCTTGTGTGAGTTGGATATCGTTCAAGGATTCTATTTCTTTTTTGAGTCGTTCATTGAGCACCCAATAATTATCACTGATGACATGATTGTAATCGGCATCTTTGATAATGGCTTCCAATTTGTTTTTAGGTTGATGTCCTAAAGTGGTTGCTTCAATACATTGGCAACATTTCTGAATGAAGTCTTTCGGGACCTCTTTATCTTTAAAAAAGTCAATTAAGAATTCCTTGCTTACTGCTTCGTGACCTTCCGTCGTTTTGATATAACCAACATCGTGAAACCACGCGCTTGTAATGAGAATCGCTCTTTTTTCTTCCGAAAGTTGATAGAACATTGCCATGGTACTGCAAGCTTCTACCACGCTGAGTGTATGATGAAAATTGTGAAATTTAATCGTTGGCTTTAGATGACAATTCAGTAAATAGGTCACATAATGCATCGAGTTTGAAATGATTCTGTTGTAGTCCATAATTTTTTTTGAGCAAAACTACGAGCATTCCTCTCGATAATTAGTACATTTCTGATAAGGTTGGAATTTTTCAGATAAAGCTGAAAAATTGAAAAAGAAAAATAAAATGCACTTTTTTTGCGACATTTTTAAAACAATGAAGTTATACATATAAACTAACACATTATTGTGAACCATCAAGAATTAATAAAAGCATGCAAGCAAAATAATTTGAAAGCACAAATGCAAGTGTATCAACTGTACAAGGATATGCTGTATAATGCTAGCTTTCGAATTGTGAAGAATCAACAAGATGCACAAGATACGGTGCACGATGCTTTTATTAAAGCGTTTCAGAATATATCGAAGTTAGAAAAAGAGCTTAACCTAGGCGCCTGGTTAAAACGTATTGTGATCAATTGTTCTTTAGATTTTTTAAAGAAACAAAAGAAGTTGGGTTGGTCACAAGACGTCACTGAATTTCCTGAAGAGGAAGATACACATGTTTATGAAGACATTTCTTTTAAAATTGAAGAAGTCAAAAAAGCATTGAATGGACTCAAAGAAAAATACCGAATTATTATTGTGTTGTACTTAATTGAGGACTATTCGCATAAAGAAATAGCACAACAATTAGGCTTGAATGAAAGCACTGTACGCAATCAATACATACGCGGAAAACGTCTTTTGAAACAGCAACTGCAAAATAGAATAGCATCATGAGTTTGGAAAAATTTATCAAGCAACATAAAGAAACATTTGACGATGAGAAAATGCCAGCATCTGCTACAATGGATTTTGAAGCACGATTGAAACAAGAGTTGCATTCTGACACGAAAGTGAGACGATTGATACCGACTCGATACATAGCTATAGCAGCAGGCTTGGTGCTTTTAGTGAGCGTTGGGTATTTTTATTTGGATTGGCTAAAAGAAGTAGAAATTAGAGATAATTTGGTGTTGGCCTTGGAAGAAGAGCAAACAAATAGCTCGCGTCTACAAACCATTTACGAGATAGAAGAGCAACCGCAATATCAAAAAGAAGACAGAAAAATACTCAACGCTTTTTTTAAGATTTTAAAAGATGATTCTGATGCAAATTCTAAAATAGCCGTGATTGATGCATTGTTGAAATTTCCAAACAATCAAGAAGTGCGCTCAAATTTGATTGATGCGTTAGGAAATGAAAAAGAGCCTTTGGTACAACTTAAATTAATCAAATCGATTGCAGTTTTACGAGAACAACGCGCCAAAGCGCCATTACAAAAAATTATAGAAGACAATGAATCGTTGCCTTTGGTAAAAGGAAATGCTTCTGAGCTACTCGCTATGTTAAATCAATAAAAAAACGAACAAGATGAAAAAAATAGTAACCGTATTGACACTTTTTTTACTAGTAAGTGTCAGTCATGCACAAGAAAACGAAAAACGAATCCAATTTAATAAAGGAACTTTAAAAATATGTTCCTCTTCGCACATGACCATCAAGGGCTATGATGGAGACGAAGTCATCATTAAAAGTCTGAACAATACCAATCGCTTTGTTTTTAGTAGCAATTTTGTAAGTAAGAATTTAGACTCTTTACGATTTTACAGATCAACAGATTCTGCATTGGTCCGTGGATATACCTTTAATTCTTCACTCTCAGAAAAGAAGGAACTTGAAAAAGGATTGAAACCTTTAGGAAAGAAATCGACAAATCCAGCAGATAATTTGTACTTAGATATTACGGAAAAGTCAGGAGAGTTGATCATTCGCGATTACAAACCTAATAGCCTTGGACAAGGCAGGATTGCGACCACTTCAAGTTTTGTCACCTACAATAATAAATATGAATTATTAGTTCCAAATTCGATAAAATTATTGTGGAATACCGAAAATTGTACTAAAACGAACTCCAATACTTTTTACATACGAACCAATTCAGCACCTTGGGAATTGTCTGATTTTGAAGGAGAAGTTGAAATTTCAACCGCGTATAATTCTATCAATTTAACCAACGTGAGCGGTCCGGTCATTGCAAATACCATTGGAGGAAATATCAAAGTGGTTTTTGAGAATATTGCGCCTTCAAAACTCTATTCCTTGGTGAGTAATGACGGATATATTGATGTAACGCTACCAAAAAATGCCAATATAAAAGTAGATGCAACTGGCTATCGTATTTTGAGTAATATCGACTTTAAAGTCATTACAGAAACGCTTACGGAATCTTCAAAAAACATGCAACTTCAGTTAAATTTGGGTCGCTCAAAAATGAAGATCGATGCAGGCTCTGGAAGTGTGTATTTGAGAAAACGTGAGTAAATATTCAATACTATCAATGCTACTATAAAATGTAACTTTAGAAGCAAAATTGCATTTTATAGTAGCACTGATATTACATACGCGACCTTGCTTTTACTTCCTCCAACAGCGCTTCAATATCTGTTTCAACAGATCGAATTCGGATAAAACTTCCGCTAGTTTCAGTCGCCAGTTTTCGTAAGTTGTTCAATGCATTTTGATTGTCTCCCAAACCTACTGTGGAGAGTACGATATTTGTGTTGGCTTGAATGCGCCGGCGATCTTGTGTAGACAGTTTAAACAGTCCGTCGGTGACTAGAATGATTTCGTTGTTACCATCATCAATAAAATTCTGATTCGTGTAGTCATACGCTAATTGCAAACCTTGATTGGCTCTTGTTCTCCCAGTAGCTACAAAATTATCAATGAGACGATACAAACTGTCTTTTTCTGTTACTTTGCGCGTTGAAAAGTCAATATTGGCTGAATTGGCAAAGCTGACTAAGGTAAGTCGATCAATGTCGCGTAATTGACCGATGAGTCGTTTCAACGAACGTTTTAATACAGGTAGCTTTTCAGGAGATTTCATCGAAGAAGAAAGATCAATGAGAAACACTAGATTGTTCGGTTTATATTCTTTCACATCCAACTCAGTTACCTGTTGTGGTTGTACTGGTACAACTGGCTTCTCTATACTATCACGATTCGGAACTGATGAAACAATTGCAGGACGTTGTTGTGTGGCATCCGTTTTTAATTGAAAAACATCGCCCGAACCATACGAATGTTTATACGAAACAAAATAGACAAAATCGCGCAACGGAGAAATAGAATAGTAGATTTCTGCACGATTGCTATTCACACTAAAACCGAGATTTTCAGGAGTAGACCAGCGTGTCCAAGAATCGTCAAGGCGTTGCGAACGATAAATATCTTGCGCTCCATAACCACCAAGTCGATTGCTAGCAAAATACAGCGTTTTCCCGTCCGTATCTAAAAATGGTGTTGTATCGTCAAATTCAGAATTGAGCGGCGCTGGTAGCTTTACAGGCTCTTGCCAGCGCAATTCCGTCCACGATGCCGTTGGATTTTCAGCGTTGCAGACATATATATTTTTTTGTCCGTTTTCGGCGTAACTCAATAACAAGGTTTTGCTAGCTCGATGTAAAAATGCATTTACAAATCGACCTTTGGCTTGCATTTGCAACGCTGGAATATCAAGACGTACAAACCGTTTTTCACTCAGAATGTACCATGACAATCCTTTTGATTGTTTCCAGATTCCTGCCTCCTGCTCAAACCAACCATTCACGAGTAGCAAATCTTTCGATACATCGGCAAATACATATTTACTACCATCCGTTGGTAGATTTAGATCTTCTGCCTTTTGCTTGGCAGTCCAGTTGCCCATTTCATCACGTTTACTGAACCATATTTCATACTTTCCGTTTTGAGTATTTTCGCTAAAGTATAGCGTTTTTCCATCCAATGATAACACTGGTAAAATTTGGTCTTCCACCGAGTTAATTGTTGCTCCCAGATTTTCCTTGATCATGGTTGTCTGCGCACATACAAATACACTTCCCAATAGCCAAAACAGCAGTACTTTCATTCCAAATCGAAAATTAATACGTAGTAATATGAATGATTTGTTCTCCTTGCTTGAACATTTTACCATTCTGTCGCACGAAGCGTTGTTGCATTCTTCTATTGGTAAGAATGTTGTCCATATAGCGCTTGATCATCTCATCGGTCATCGTCACAGCCATTCCGAAGGTAAGGACTTCATCTATGTAGGCAAAGATCAAATTGTTGTATTCGCGATAAAACAAATCGCTCGTAGCAAAAATATCACAGCCAATGACTACGCCGCCTGATACACCGATAATTCCGACAATATTTTCTTTATTTCTGAATTTTTCATTAAAAAATGTTAGGTATTCGTTTTCGCGACGGATATATTCTGGCGAACTTGCATGTGCTGTGTACGCATCTGTGTTCGAACGAACATTGTCACGACGATTTTCTTTTTTAATTTCTTTCCACACGGCAGATTGATTTTGATCTCGATCAATTACTTGTCGAAGATGCATGCTCGCTTCGTGATAATTTTTGAATTTATCTTTTTTAGTGCCTCCTGTCCATCGACCTTCTTCCACACAATATACGGGAATATCTACACGTCCACTTCGCGGTTGTATCACTATATCACGCGCAATCACACGGTCTTGCATTCCGCCCGTAATTACTTCTCCCGACATCAGGAAAATAGGTTGATCTGCAAAGTTTTCAATGGTAAGTGTATTGACTGTTGGTCGGATGCGTCCACGACTGTTAATCCGTTCAGAGATAGACGCCTGATTGGTGGCAAGTGCCTGACGCAAACTGAGCGCGTTGTTCAGACTTGCAGCTTGTGCATTTGCTTGTACAAAACTAGGCTTGGCGCGAATAGGAATGATTTTTAAATCACGAAATTGATAAGCACCTGCATAGTCCACTTCCAAGTGTTCGTAGGTGAATTGTGCAAAAGCAGGTGAAATAAAACAAAATAAAGCAATTAAGAGTATTGTTGGTTTCATAGCGGAATAATTTTTTTAACAAATTCACTCCAAATATTATGCCATTTTCAAAGACTTTTTAACGGTAAAAACTTCATTTACAGATTACTGTTTTTTATTCACTGTTGAATTGATTTACGCTCAATAAAGCACGTAAATAATAGCAACAATGCCTATATTTGAGTTTTATATTCCATTAAAAGTAATCGCATGAGTACATCACCTATACATACATTTACACTCAACAATAATTTAAAGATGCCGTCCATGGGACTTGGTGTTCTTTTTGCCAAAAATGATGGCGAAGTAGAAAATGCTGTAGCGACAGCGCTGCAAGAAGGATATCGAAAAATTGATACAGCTTCTGGTTATGGAAATGAAGAAGGCGTGGGAAAAGGAATGAGAGAAAGTGGACTGAAACGAGAAGATATCTTTTTAACTACCAAAGTCTGGAATACGGAACAAGGCTACGACGCTACGCTAATATCATTTGAAGAGAGTTTGCAGCGTCTTCAAACCAATTATGTGGATTTATATTTGATCCATTGGCCTGTTAAAAGTAAATACAAAGAAACCTACAAAGCTCTGGAACGTTTGTATGATGAAAAGAAGGTAAAAGCTATTGGCGTTTGCAATTTTTCCATCGAACAATTAGAGGATTTGATGCAGCACAGTCACATACGACCTGCGTTGAATCAAGTAGAAATACATCCGCATTTAAGCCAAAACGAGCTGTTAGCGTATGCCAAAGAGAAGCATATTCAACTAGAAGCATGGCGTCCGATTATGATGGGCGAAGTGTTACAAATTCCTGAACTTGTAGCCATAGGAAAATCGCATTCAAAATCGGCAGTACAAGTTACCTTGCGATGGCTTATCCAACGAGGAATTGCTGTAATTCCGAAGTCCGTTACTCCTAAAAGAATTGCAGAAAATTTTAAAGTGTATGATTTTGAATTGAGTGCTGAGGAAATGAAAATCATTGCATCGCTTAATCAAAATAGAAGATTGGGAGAAGATTTATCGCATATTGAATAACAAAACAAGAACAAAGCGAACCGAAGTTCGCTTCAAGTTTCTTAATTCTCTTCCTTAGGTTTTGGTGTTTGCAAATCGCACACAGGTCCGTCTGGACATACCGTGTTGTAACAAGATTCATCCGTACCGCCTGGCGCACATGCTACGCCTGGAAGGAGCGATAACAATCCTGAGGTTCCTCCTGTCACAGCAGATTTGTTTAAACTAGAAATTGACTTTTTGTTCAGATTCAATGATTTAAGATTTCTTTTTTTCATCATAATAAATTTTAAAATTATGACTCAAAGGAAAGTGAAAAATGCCACGATTGAAAAGTGATCTAAAGTCGATTTATAAATAATACCCTGCCGATTTATAAATAGGCACACCTACTAATAATGTACAAATTTGTATCTGTAATTACTATAAAATTTCCCTTATTACGGGCAACTTACAGGATCTATACTTTTTATCAAATCACAAATTATATTGTCATTGGGATCGCAAGAAATAGAACAATAGGATGTAGTATTATCACTCGGATCATATCCTGAATCGGTCGTAGTTTCTGTTTTTCCTCCGCCTGTTACACGAAGCTGATTTAATTTTGAAATGCGTATTTTTTTGAATAAAAGTCTTTTTTTCATGTCTAAATAATTAATAGTTATGTTGCTCAAATATAAGTGAGGAACGTGCAGGAATTCTAAAACTTCTAGGGTCAATTTATAAAAAGGACACTATAAACTTTCCAAGTTTTCCAAGTTTTTGATAAAAACGGAAGGATATAGTTTAGTAGCTTTCTTAAATGCTCTAGAAAATGGTTTCGCGTTTTTAAATCCGCTTTCTTTTGCGATAGATTCTATAGTATATGCTCTAAATCGCGGATCATTTTTGAGTCGATTCACAGCATGTTGAATACGCAAATTAGTAATGTACGTAGTATACGATTGCGACTTATAATCATTTATGATTTTGGATAAATATGCGGTATTTGTCTGTAAATTTTTGGCTAAAAAAGACAGCGAGCAATCTTGTTTTAAAAACAAATCGCCTTTTTCAAACTTTTCTAAAGCAACTAAAATCTGTTGCACTTTTTTTTCGGAAACAATGAATTTCTTAGTTTCTTTGATGGGAATAGATTCTTTCGTTTCTAAATTTTGAATCAACTCGTTAAAATGTACTTTCATTCTTTGTTCGCGTCTTCTAGAAAACACATACACGCTCACAAGCAACGCTACTAAAATCAACGAAAAAATATACCAATTCGTTTTCTTTTGAGAAGTATTTTGCAAGGTTTCTTCTAGTGAATGAATCCTTTTTTCTAGTTTCGGCAGACTATACTTTTGATCAATAGACGCTTTGGTTTGCTCGTTATCCGTAAAAAGTTTCTCCGTATACGCATATGCTAACTGCGCGTATTTTGTGGCGTTTTTAAAATCTCCTTTCAATTCATACGATTCCGATAAAAGCGCATAGGTTGAACTTTGATTTAGTTTTTTAGAAGCATCTTCAAAATAAGGTTCACTTTTTTTAATGTAATAAATAGCACTATCCGACTGTTGTAACGCTAAAAATATTTTCCCTTTGTGAAAGTAAATATCTTGAAGCATTCGTTGCACTTTTATGACGTTATTGGCGTTTTGAGAACGATCAAAATGCGTTAGTGCAGTTGTATAATCTTCTTTAATAAAAGCAGCAATTCCCAATAAATATTCAAAATACGCGATGGCTTTTTGATCCTTTTTTTGTGAGGCGATCTGAAGTCCTTTTTGGGTGAAAAAAGCAGAAGAATCCAACAACTTTTTTTGTTCCTTGTGAAACGAATAGTTCCGCAAATAGGCATTTCCCAAACTTTTTAAAATCGTAACTCGTAAGTTATACGGAATCGTATCCGTTTCTATTTTTTTGTACAATGCATTATAGGATTTCAACGCTTTGTCTATCGCTCCCAAAGTATACTGAAGCGCGCCAATTTTATGTTCTACTTTAATGAGTAGGAGTTTATCTTGATATTTTTCTGCAATGGCCAATGCTTTTAAATAATTGGCTAAGGCTTTATCGTGATCGCGCTCTTTCGCATAGTAATAATATCCCTTTTTTTCATACACATATCCTAACTGAATCGTTGCTGAATCTTTTGCTAAATCATAGGCAGATTCGATATAGGAAAAGGCTTTTTCTTTAGTTCCATAAAAAATTTCATGATGACACATTTTTAAAAATGCCGTAATCTGTTCTTTTTTACTACTCGCTTTCGTGTGTAAAATATTCAAGTAGATTTTCGCGCTTTCAGGATTTGTTTTCCGAGTCACTTCATATTTTTCAGCCAATTGCGCAAAGGAATATTGTGCTAAACTATCAGAAGCGCTATGTGTGACTTGACTGAAAGAATACAGTGGAAATAATATGTAAAGTAGCAGTAATAGGATTGACTTTTTCATCAGTAAAGAGAATTATAGGTGAATAGCGCTAATTAATGTGCCTGCTAAAAATAGTTACATTTTGAGAGAAGCTTGCGCATAAATCATGGTTTTTCGATTTGTTTGGTATTCAGACTCCTTTTTATAAGTTTTTTCAAACAATTCTAATCCAAAACAAGGATCATTTACCTTTCAAATAACTCCATTTCATCTAAACGAAATTTGGAACTTTCAAAAATATGAGTATATTTGGTCAACCAATCTGGTTAACCAATTATGAAAATGTATCGAAAATCACTCTTTTTAAATCGTTTTAGCAATGCTAGTGTTGCGTTGTTTGTAGTAGTATGTATGATGAATTGCTCTAGTAATGACGAACTCAATCGTCCGACTGCAACGGCTGTTGAAACACCTTCCGAAGAAACGCCGCCTGTACAAAACTTTGCTGATATTGACTTCTCTAATTGGAAAGTAACTCTTCCGGTAGATGAAAATAATAACGGACGACCTGATGAATACCAACCGAATGAATTGGTCAATTTTGGATATCAAAACTTAACGCCTGTACAACCGTATATGTATGATGATACCGAAGATGAATCTTTAGTTTTTTACACATTTCCTGAATCAACTACGGCAAATAGTTCGTATTCCCGTACGGAATTGCGCGAATTAATCAATCCAACCAACTCACGAGAAAATTGGACACTTGCTGAAGGTGGCACGATGAAGGGACGACTCAAAGTGGTTTCGGTTTCTGAAGATTTAAATTCCAATGATGAATTCCACGATGTCATCATCATGCAAATTCACGGAATCATTTCGGAAGAAGACATGAATACCTTTAACTTTTCATCCAACAACGGTCCGCCATTACTAAAAATCTATTGGAAAGATGGCTACGTATGGTCACACAAAAAATCATTAGTAAATGAAAGTACTTCCAGTGATGATTTACTCACAACTTCAAACACCATTTGGACAGACATTAAGCAAAATCTTGGCTATGTAGGCTACGATGCATTTGATTTTGAAATCATTGCTTCCAATGCGCGATTGAGCGTACAACTCAACAACAATACACCATATATCTACCAAGATGTAAGTCTAGATAAATGGCCATTTGAAAACTACTTCAAAGCTGGAAACTATCTAATCACGACCGACGAAAACGGATTCTCATATATAAAATATTACAACTTATACATAACACACTAACACTCACGATATGAAAACAAAATTACTTCTCATTTTTGCTTTGGCAGCGAATCTTGCTTGGGCGCAAAATCTAGTTATAAGTGAAATTATGGTCAATCCTTCGGGTTCCGATTCACCTTTTGAATTTATTGAACTCAGAGGCGATGCAGGCGCAACAATTGCCGCAGACACCTATTTAATTCAAGTAGAAGGCGACAGTGCCAACAATCCAGGCGATATCGAATCTAACGGAAGTGCTTCCAACGGATGTACAGTAAATAATGACGGCACAACACCTTGTCCACAAGGCGGAATCATCGATTTATCGGGAGTAACCATTGGTTCTAATGGTTATGTTGTGATTGCAACCTCTGGAAATGATTATACGATAAATCCTGATGCAACAGTTCTACTCGATGTTACGGATGGTGATTTAGAAGGACAATCGCATTCGTTTCTTTTGGTGAATACCAACGGAAACGGCGCGCCTTCTTCGAGTGATGATATTGATGCGGATGATAATGGTGAAATTGACGCTGCCTTCACATCTATCTGGACATTTATTGACGGTGTCGCTTTTATTGACGATGATACCTCAACGGGAGAAATCGCTTATGCGGATGTAATCTTTGCAGAAGCAGATGCGGTAGCTGATTTATTGCATCCAGCGACTGCTACGGTCATCTCAACAGACACACAATACGATTACGCGGCTCGCATCGGAAACTCTACGGGAAGTACTGTAAATAACGACGCTTCTGTAGATGCTGTCGATTGGGTTGGTTGTGATGTTCCTAGCAATGTAAGTTCTCCTCGCGTTTGGTTGATTGGCTCAAATTCATCCGCAGTACGAAGTCATCCTGAAAGTTGGGAAGGTTCGCAATTAAATCATATTGGTGGACCAAATCCAACACAAAACACACTTTCAAGAGTGACTGCTTCTTTAGATGATACATTGATTTATCCGAATCCGGCAAGTGAATTTATTTCAATATCTTCGGAACATATGCAAATTTCTTCTGTTGAAATCTTGAATCCGTTGGGGAAAAGTGTATTCTTTACCAATACCAATCTCGATCGTATAAATGTAAGTGCCTTGGCAAAAGGAATGTATTTCTTAAAAATAAACGCAGATACCAAAAGCACCACTAAAAAAATAATTATCAACTAATTACCGATTCATGTCACTAAAACATTCGCTTTTTCTTTTTTCTTTTTGTGTAATTGTACTCAGTGCGTGCGATACAAAGTCAAAAAGTACCACTGCCAATGATATCATTCCTTTTTTCCAACATTGGAATCTAATTCTGGGAGATGGTTCTAATGCAGGTCAAGCACTTGACTACACAAATGAAAATTTCTTTTACACTGCTCATGATGCTGATGATTGGGTCGTATTCAAAACACCCAACGCAGGAAATACGCATGGTACTTCCAACAATACACGTACCGAATTGGCACAGCTAAAAAAATGGACGCCAATGACAGAAGCTACCATGAACGCGACATTAAAAGTAATGAATGTAGCTACTACTGGTGATGCGCGTGTGGCAGCAACCTATTCGGTAGTTGTTGGTCAAATTCACAGTGCGGATGGACATGAAAACGAACCGTTAAAAATATTTTACAAAAAATTTCCAGGACATACCAAAGGTTCTGTTTTTTGGAACTATGAAATCAATACGGCTGGAGAAGACAACTCAAAACGATGGGATTACTCCTATCCTATTTGGGGATATGACTTTTCTGTGGTAGGAACGGACGCAAATATCTATCCTCCAGAACCAGAAGATGGCATTGCACTTGGTGAAGAATTCAGCTACTCCATAAAAGTTAAAGATGGAATCATGGAGTTGACATTCACAAGTGAAGGACATAAAACCAAAACATTTACCAAAGACCTGATCAATTCTGAATACACAGAAACTATAAACATCCCAGAACAAGTACAACAACTATTTGTTCCTATTGGACAAGATGGTATAGAACGTGAAAAAGCATATACGGGCGAAGGACTCTTCTTCAAACTGGGCTGTTACAATCAAACCAACGGAAAAGCTCCGAAAGTCAACAAAGTTTGGTGTTCTGGTGCAGAAACACATGGCGGTGATATTGCCAAACAATATGCAGACGGCAACTACGCAGAAGTCTGGTTCAAATCGGCAAGTATTGAAATCAGCGACGATGCGATTTCCAATGCAGGATATTTCAAAGCAAATGATGGATTAAGCAAAAAAACAGTCTATCCAAGCGAAGTCATTCCCTTCATGGATAAATTCAAAATCCTAACAGGCGATGGTACAAACGTAGATGATTTGATCAACTTCGAAGACAAAGACTTTTTCTACACAGTTATTGATGGTACTCGACGTTGGGTTGTGTACAAAACACCAAATTCTGGAGTGACTTCCAAAAACTCCAGCAACACCAGAACTGAATTGCAAGAAAAACGAGAATGGATTCCTGAAGAAGGCGGAAAACTCACAGGAACCTGTAAAGTAATGCAAGTATCCGTTTCTGGAGATGCGCGTGTGGCAGCTTCATATGCCACGGTTGTTGGACAAATTCACAGCGGTGAAGGTCATGAAAACGAACCGCTTAAAATATTTTATAAGAAATTCCCCGGCCACACCAAAGGTTCTGTCTTCTGGAATTACGAAATCAACACTGCTGGTGATGACAATTCTGGAAGATGGGACTTTTCAAACGCTGTTTGGGGACATGACATGTCAGTCGTTGGAACTACCAAAGATGATTTCCCAGCAGAACCTACAGAAGGAATAGAACTCGGAGAAGAATTCAGTTATGAAGTCAATGTATACAAAGGAATCATGTACCTAACCTTTACAAGCGAAGGACATGAAACCAAAACATTCACTAAAAACCTCATCAAATCTGAATATGTAAACAAGTCGGACATTCCAGCCCAAGTTCAAAAACTATTCGTTCCAATTGGGCAAGACGGAACTGAACGCGCGGAGGCCTACAGCGGAGAACTCAACTATTTCAAACAAGGCGCGTACAATCAAACCAATGGCAAAAGTCCTGAAAAGAATCTAGTTTGGTGCGCTGGCGCTGAAACCTACGGAGGTGATATTCAAAAACAATATGAAAATGGTTGCTATACCGAAGTATGGTTTAGAGAAGCGACTATTGGTCCTGGGACACCACCTGAGGAGTAGTGAGTAGTGAGTAGTGAGTAGTGAGTAGTGAGTAGTGAGTTGTGAGTTGTGAGTTGTGAGTTGTGAGTAAAATTAACAAATAGACGAATTAACAACTTAAAAGTTTAAGAGTTTATAGGTTTATGAGTTTATACTTTGAAACAAAAGGTAAAATAACATAACAACCAAAAAACACACAAGAGTAAGCAAAACAAATACACGAATCAACAAATAAACAACATAAAAGTTTAAAAGTTTATAGGTTTAATAAGTTTATACTCTGAAACAAAAAGAAAGTTACACACAACCCACAACGGAGCACAGCGATCAACAGACAACAAACGAACAAAAATTTAAAACTCAAAATATAAAATGAAAAACTAGTTGCACAAACAATTGACAACCAACAAAAAAACACACAAGAGTAAGCAAAACAAATAAACGAATTAACAAATAAACAACATAGAAGTTTAAAAGTTTATAGGTTTAATAAGTTTATACTTTGAAACAAAAAGGAAGTTACACACAACCCACAACGGAGCACAGCGATCAACAGACAACAAACGAACAAAAATTTAAAATGTAAAACTCAAAATATAAAACGAAAAACTAGTTGCACAAACAACTGACAACCAACAACAAACAACCAACAACAAAAAAACACACAAGAGTAAGCAAAACAAATAAACGAATACACAAATCAACAAATAAACAATCCAACAACCAACAACCAACAACATGAAAACATACGGAGCAAGTAAAGAATTTATATACGACAAAGACCTCGACTGGGAAGTGGTAGGCGAAGGTGTCAAAAGAAAAATAATGGGCTATGATGATAAAATCATGCTCGTAAAAGTGCATTTCGACAAAGGCGGCATCGGATACAAACACGAACATTATCACAGTCAAGTAACCTACGTAGAAAGCGGAACGTTTGAGTTTTCTATCGGAGAAGAAACAAAAATTGTAAAAGGTGGCGATACAGTCTACATTCCACCACACGTACTACACGGAGCGATCTGCACAGAAGAAGGAATCCTCATCGATGTATTTAGTCCGATACGTGAAGACTTTATGGAATAGTCAAAAAAAACACTTAAAAATTAACATTTCCTTAATAAAATCAACAAAAGTGTTGCAAGTCTAAAAAAAATATTTATATTTGGTCAACCAATCTGGTTAACCAATTTTATTGCACGCAAAAAAAGGACAGGTGCACGCCTATCCTTTTTGATAATTACTTCTTTCGGAGGGAAGTAAAATTATACATAATTACTTATCGTAACATGCATACTGTAAAAATACAAAATTTTTAGCAGTAGAAATAAGGCTTTAAGTGATTAGTTGAATATTAACTAATTTAAAAACCTAATTATGAATTTAAAAACTAAGCTAGCCTGCTTTGTCATGCTACTCTGTAGTATTTCAATATACGCGCAGAATTCCTACACCATCAAGGGAAAGGTAGTAGCCAAATCGGATAGCATTCCAATTCCTGGAGTGAACGTGTTGAATCTTAAAACATCAAAAGGGACTTCTACCAATTTTGATGGATTGTATGAGATTGCCGTGACCAAAGGAGATGTACTGCAATTTTCCTATGTTGGATATGTGACACAAACTGTGATCATTGACGCACAACAAAACTTGAATGTTAGTTTAGCAGATGATGCCAACGCACTAGATGAAGTAGTAGTTGTAGGATATGGTACTCGAAAAAAGAAACACCTTACAGGTTCTATGTCTACCCTAAATGTGGAAGATAAAGGCTTAGATAAAATTGCAGTATCACGATTAGACGATGCGCTTGTAGGACAAGTAGCTGGTTTAAATGTAGCTGCCACAGAAGGAGAAGCAGGTTCCGATCCTACGCTACGTATTCGTGGTGTCGGCTCGCTGAATGGAGATTCTGCGCCGTTGATCGTTATTGATGGATTGGTAGTTGACAGTGATTTCCTTGGGAATTTGGATATGAACGAAGTAGAAACTTTTGATGTATTGAAAGATGCCGCTTCTACCGCAATCTACGGTTCTCGTGGGGCGAATGGTGTGATTCAAATTACGACAAAACAAGGAAAAGAAGGAAAAACAACCTTCTCATACAATAGCTTTTTCGGATTTAAAGAAGCAAGACAAAGTGACGATTATTACTTTACCGTAGCCGAAACTGCCGCTGCCGAACAAGCTGCCACAGGAACACTTTCTAACAGAACTGCCTACAAGGTATTACTCACACAAACCACCGGAATTGACAGAGATTGGCAAGATGTCATCTTTGAAGGTGGAACGATTCAAACACACTCATTCAATGCGCGCGGAGGAAATAAAAATACCAAATTCAGTGCGTCTTTAGGATACAATCATGATGAAGGTGTATTGTTAACAGACGATTACAAACGATATAATGCTCGATTGAAACTAGATACCAAAATCGGTGATCGCATCAAGATAGGTGTAAACTTTGCACCATCGTATACGAGAAGAAGACGTTTTGACGGATCAACGCATGATATCTTACGTCAAGCGCCGTGGTTGCCTTTGTACCATGATGCCAATACGATTCAATTTGTAGATTTTAACACCTATCCAAATGTTCGAATTGGCGATTATGCCATCCAAAGACATTTTGATAATTATGACTTATTTGGTGATGGTACGGTATCGCAAGATATTAGTAACACTTCTAACACAAACCCAGCTGCAAAAGTACTAGAACGCGATCGTAATGATTATAAGTTTAAGTTGGCTGGACTTTTCTATGGTGAATACAAAATCATCGACGGATTGCGATTCAGAGCAACGCTAGGTGGAGATTACCAAAATACCTTCCGCAATAGATGGCAAGGTGTCTTATCCAACAGAAATGGTGCCGCAGCAGCAAGTTATTTTGAATCGAATGAAAACAGAATTCACACCTTATCGGAGGGATATTTTACCTATGACAAAGCATTTGGCGGACATGAACTCAACGCGGTTGTTGGTGCTTCCGCAGAACGATGGGAATGGCAAGGCGATAGCGCACTAGGTTCAGGATACACTTCAGATTTAGTACAAACGCTAAGTGCTGCTACGATTTTAAATGAAATACAATCATATAGATACGAAGAAGGATTCTCTTCATTCTTTGCGAGAGTCAACTATGCCTACGAAGACAAATACTTAGCATCCTTAAGTTACAGACGTGATGGTAGCTCCATTTTCGGCGTCGATAATAAATACGGAGATTTCCCTTCGGCTTCTGTCGGTTGGGTTGTTTCGGAAGAAGATTTCTTAAGTGAAAGTGAATTTTTAAGCACGTTAAAACTAAGAGCAAGTTATGGTATCACAGGAAATAAAGACATTGATACTGGAAATGACTTGACAGATTTATATCCTTCAATCTCCTTATTAGGAACAGACAATTACAATTCGCAAGCAGCTTTTGTGGCGTTAAACATTGCAAATCCAGAATTACAATGGGAACGCTTGATAGAATTCAATCCAGGAATTGACTTTGGATTCTTCAACAATAAAATCACAGGATCATTAGATTACTATACCAGAACGAGTGATCAACTCTTACTATTCAATCCAGTACCATCTTCCACAGGATTCTCAGCGGCGCTTGAAAACTTAGGAGAAGTACGAAACTCAGGAATTGAATTAGAACTTACGTCTAGAAACATCACACGCGAAAACTTCCGATGGACAACCTCTGTAGTGGCTGCGCACAATAAAAATGAATTACTAGACTTTGCTGATTCCAACGGACAAATTCAAAATGTAGACAGTAAAAGAGCTGCCGAGTGGATCAACCTTGTTGGAAACCCGATATCATCGTATTACGGTTGGGTTGTGGATACTGAAATTCCATTAGAATTTATCAACGATCCATATCATCCCGTAGGCGGACAAGCGCAAGACGTATATGTAAAAGATTTAAATGGTGACGGACTTATTGATGATGATGACAAAACGATTCTAGGAGATCCATATCCAGATTTAGTGTGGAGTGTGACCAACAATTTCCAATACAAAGATTTTGACTTAAGCTTTATGTTTCAAGGAAGTCACGGTGCTGAAATTCGTAACATGGGAGATCAGTACTTATTCAACCACTTCAACAGCGCGCAGGATTTTAATACGTCAACCACGCCAAATCAAGGATTCATTCGCGAAAAAATATTCACAAACGCCATCATACAAGATGCCAGTTATGTAGCATTGCGTACGCTCACACTTGGGTACAATCTTCCAGAAGATTTAGCTAACAAATTTGGAGCTTCTTCTTTTAGAATCTATGCTACGGGACAAAACCTCTTGTATTTCACCGCAAGTGATTACACAGGATTTAATCCAGAATCAATCAACAACACAAGTGCCACAACCTACGGATATCAGCGTGCGGGTTCACCAATATTTAGAACGGTATCTGTTGGATTGAATGTACAATTTTAACAACATGATTTATAAAAATATTTACGTATGAAACATTTAAAATATATCGGTTTTCTGATGCTAGTGATCAGCTTTCAGTCTTGTCACGAAGACCTCTTAGAACCTATCCCAGAAGCAGCCGTAAGTAGTGAAAATTACTTTTTGAATGACGATCAAATCGAAACAGGAGTCATTGCTATTTACGATGCCATTCAAGGTGTAAATTCCACAAACTTGAACGACAATCGTGGCGTACAGCATGAATATTACGTGACAGAAATGCGCAGTGATAACACGCGAACCAAAAACCAAGAAGGAGAAGCGGCACAGTTTGAAAGTTATGCCATTACAGCGAATAATGGTATTGTGGAAAACTACTACAGAAGCTGCTACAGTACAATTTTTAGAGCAAATTTGGTATTGGAAAATCTTGGAAATGCTTCGGAAACGATGTCGCCAATTTTTGAAGGAGAAGCAAAATTCGCCAGAGCGTACAGTTACTTTCAGTTAGTGCGTCTTTTTGGAGATGTGCCTTTGATAGACAGAACAATTACACCACAAGAAGATGAAATTGCCTTCACAAGAGTAGCCACAGCAACGATCTACGAGTTAATCGTGAGCGATTTAGAAACGGCAGCGGCTAACCTAAGCAATGGCGAATATACAAGAGCGTCAAAAGCAGCTGCAGAAGCGTTACTTGCCAAAGTACATTTAACACTTGGAAACTATCTAGATGCGCAAGTACTGTGCGAAAATTTGATGAATTATGGCTACACGCTAGAACCAAACTTTAATGACATCTTCTACAGCGAAGGAAACAACGAAGTTATCTTCGTAATTGCTTATACACAAGGAATTGAAGCGGATAGTCAAGATTTTTCTGCGGAATTTATGAATGGTGTCGGACGTACAGTCGGAGTAAATTATGTTACGGATGATGCCGCTGCTTTCCTAGATGCAAGTGGTGGAAACAGAACACCTTTTTCCTACCGAATTGATCCATTACAACCTACACAAAGACAAGTGGTAAAATACTTGCCAAATGGCGAAGATGGTGGCGATAACGGAAATGTATTCGAATCGGATGCTACGCTTTCTGGAAACGATTGGGTTGTGCTACGTTATGCAGATGTATTGCTTATGCATGTGGAAGCGATCTTAGCAGGAAATCAAGAAACTTCGAATGCTGCGGCGATTGCATCGTTCCAAATGATTCGTGACAGAGCTGGTTTAACAGACGCCGTAACTTCCATCACAAAACAAGAATTATTAGATGAAAGACGTGCAGAATTAGCTTTTGAAAATCAACGTTTATTTGACTTATTACGTTTTGGAGAAGCACAAGCAGTATTGTCTGCTTTATCTACGGCAAACAATTATAGTTTTACTGCAACAGACTTATTATTACCAATTCCGCAACGTGAAATCAACTTGAGTAATGGTTTAATGACACAAAATCCAGGGTACTAAAATTTAAAAAGATCTATTATGAAAAAAACAATAAAAATAGTTGGTATGGCATTCCTGATTGCAGGAGCGCTGATATATCAATCTTGTGACATAGATAAATTTGAACCATTAGGAGCCAACTCCATTGCAGATGCTACGCCGCCACAAGCTGATTTCTCATTCACGCAAGGAGAAGGTGCTGGTGAAGAATGGAAAAATTACACCTTTGCCAATCTATCAACCAGTGCAACGATGTACTCTTGGGATTTTGGTGATGGAAACACGTCTACGGATGTCGATGGAGCCAATACCTATCCAGGTGAAGGAACCTATACTGTAACTTTAACCGCTTCGGATGCTTTAGGAGTGGAAAGCACATTTTCACAAACCATTGAAGTAGTGGAGCCGGAAGCGCCATTAGTGGCAGATCCTGTGCTAATAAATGCAGATTTTGACAAACTACCAAAATCTTCTGGATCAGATTGTTCTTGTGCAGGTTGGATTAACAAAGACTTAGGCGATCAAGGAGAATCGAGTTCAGGTAATGGTGGTTCTGATAATGTGGTAAAATTTGATAACAACGAACCTGACCATGTATACCAAGAATTTGCCGTGACACCAAATGCAGATTATACCATCACGATTGTCACTTCGTTCAAAGATCCGCTTAACGGAGCTTTCCCAGCTATGCTTGAACTACGTGTGTTAGCAGGTGCTGGATATATAGATGGATACACACCAACGTATTACACAAACACAGTAGATTTCCCACAAGAAAATTGGGGATACACAAGTATTGCACAAGTGGAAGATGCCGCAAACAATCTCTTAGTAGAAGTACAAAACAATCCTTCAGATGATG
The DNA here is from genome assembly GCA_039026955.1 of Bacteroidota bacterium. Taxonomy (GTDB): domain Bacteria; phylum Bacteroidota; class Bacteroidia; order Flavobacteriales; family Flavobacteriaceae; genus Kordia. The sequence goes on along the minus strand of JBCCLH010000013.1, from coordinate 49,720 downwards.
GCTATTTTAGCTATACATACGCATTCAATGCAGGTGCTAATGATAGTGTAGCACTCTTTATCAGAGGTATCGGAGGAGATGCTATTGGTGATTTTATGTATACGAGCGGAGATGAAGAAATACGAGCAGACTCTGTAGTAATAGAAGCGGTTAACTAATGCAAATCATGACGATACGAACCCTATTCATATTATTTTTTGCTTTCAGCCTTAGCACAAGTGTTGCACAATCTAACGATACGCGCAAAGCAGACATCAAAAAGGAACGAAAACGAAAGAAGAAAAAGCGAAAAAAATACAAGTTACCTAAAATTGATTTATCGCATTGGAAAGTGACCACACCTGCGGGCAACGGAAAAAAACCGCAGGAAGTGTCACCTCCAGAAATTTTGGACTATGCAACCAATAAAGACCTATTGCCGTACATGTATAACGATTCGGTGCGTGGAGCTATTGTTTTTCACGCCTATCCGAGCAATGCAACGACAGCCAACACCAAATATTCGCGCTCAGAATTGCGTGAACAAATGGAGCCGGGAAGCAATAAAGTCAATTGGACGTTTAAGCAAGGCGGTATCATGAAAGGAAAGCTGGCGATGGATGAAGTTTCGCGTGATAGAAATGGCAAATATCACAAAGTCATCATCATGCAAATTCACGGTCGCTTAACCAATGAACAACGCGATTTAATCGGTCAAAAAGACAACAATGCGCCGCCAATCTTAAAAATATATTGGAAAGACGGTAAAGTTCGCGTCAAAACCAAAGTCTTAAAAAACTTGAATGCAACCTATGAAGAAATGCTACATGAAGATGCTTGGGGCGATGATAAAGGATTTACATTCAAAGAAAAAGTAGGCTTTAAAAAATTTCGACTCGAAGTCAGAGTCAGCGAAGGAAAAATGACAATAGTACTGAACAATAACGAATTCAAAACCTATGAAAACGTACACATGCGAAAATGGGGAATCTTTGAGAATTATTTCAAAGCTGGAAACTATTTTCAATCACGTGACGAAGGTTCATTTGCCAAAGTTCGGTATTACACATTAGAAGTAACACATTGAGTTTATTTAATTTGGATTGCACTTTTATTGAGTTTTACTGATCTGCTTCAGATCAGTAAGATTCAAGGAAAGATTTCTAAAAATGTTAACGCATATTCCTTATTAATTGTGTAAATTTAACATATAAAATCTGGTTAACCAATTACATTCGATAGCGTATGAAATTAGATATAGTAACAAAAACAGAAAGTCTAGACGTACAAAATACGATTATCTCAAAGATTCGAGATTTAATCAATTTCAAAAATTTGGAGCCTGGTGACAAGCTTCCGTCAGAGCGTATGCTGTCTGAAAAGTTTGGTGTATCTCGTAGCAATATTCGAGAAACAATTCAGAAACTCGAATTTTATGGTTTGCTCAAATCCATTCCGCAAAGTGGAACCTTTGTTGCCGATATTGGTGTCATTGCCATGAACGGAATGATTGAAGATATTTTACGCTTAGAAGAACCTGATTTTAAATCGTTGGTAGAAACGCGCATCTTATTAGAGCTAAAAACAGTGCGTTTGGCAGCATTGCGAAGAACCGACGAAGATCTGCAAAAAATGAAAGAAGCCTTGGATGCCTTTACTAAAAAAGTACTCAACGGCGAAGATGCGGTTCAGGAAGATTTGCTATTTCACTTGGCAATTGCCAAAGCCTGTGGCAACAGTACAATGAATACGTTCATGCTGATCATCACTCCTGAAATCATCACCAATTTCCAAAAATATCACGTCTGCGATGACAATCAAGCGCAACTAGGAATTCAAGAACACACAGAAATTTACGAAGCCATTAAGGATCAAAATCCACAATTGGCAAAGCAAAAAATGAAAGAACACTTTAAAATGCTCTATCAATATTGCTATAACATTTAAAAAATAAACACCGTTTTAAAAGTGCACGGATTCAAAACGGTCAACAACATAAGGAGGGAATGTAATTTTATGCATAGAAAGCGAACAGTACTTTCTTCACGATAAATTACACTACAAAATACAAAGCTACACAGCTTGCTAATCAACACGCAAATCCTATCAAAAAAGGAGCTTGCTTGGACTATACATATCAAAATGAAACTAAAAAACTTACGATGGTGGGTTGTAGGATTGATTGCCTTAGCCACTGTTATTAACTATATAGACCGACAATCGCTGAATGTCCTTTGGCCAGAAATCGCCGAAGAACTCTATCCAGATAAGTCGAGCACCGAACGCAAAGAAATCTACTCGTGGATTTCGGTGATCTTCGTGTTTGCGTATGCGTTTGGACAAGCCATTTTTGGAAAAATATTCGATTGGATTGGCACGCGTTTGGGATTTGTGCTTTCTATCGGAGTTTGGTCTATTGCGACTGCGCTTCATGCCTTAGCAAATTCATTTGGATTATTTGCTGTTTTTAGAGCGATTTTAGGAGTATCAGAAGCTGGAAACTGGCCAGGAGCGACGAAAGGAAATGCAGAATGGTTTCCGATCAAAGAACGCGCCTTTGCACAAGGAATCTTTAATTCGGGAGCTGCCATTGGAGGTATCATTTCAATTCCGCTTATCGCTTTTCTGTCGATCTATTTTGATTGGAAATCGATCTTTATTTTAGTGGGAATTACAGGATTGCTCTGGTTAATTCCTTGGTTGATCTTAGTTAAAGCACCTCCAAAAAAACATCCGTGGATTACAAAAGAAGAACGCGAGTATATCTTATCAGGACAAAAAGTACAATCGGAAGCACAAGAAATTGAAGCAACGTACAATCCAGATACAGGAGAATTACTTTCACACAAACAAAGTTGGGGCGTAATCATCGCTTCTGCTGCAATTGATCCTATTTGGTGGTTATTCGTCTTTTGGATTCCTATTTACCTCAACGAAGTGTATGGCATGGACGTAAAAGCTATCGGTATTTACGGTTGGGTTCCGTATGTCGGCGCGATGTTAGGTGCTTGGTTCGGAGGTTTATTCGCTCAAAATAGAATCAAAGCAGGATGGACAATTGATAAAACCCGTAAAACCGTCATTACGATGGGATGCTTGATCATGCTTCCTGCATTGCTGATCATGGCAAATCCGGGCGGACCGACACAAGCCGTATTAATCATGGCAGTGATTTTATTCGGATTTCAAACTGCCATTGGAAACGTACAAACCTTACCAAGTGATTTCTTCAGTGGAAAAACCGTAGGAACACTTGCAGGATTCTCAGGAATGGCAGCCAAACTCGCCGCTGTAGGATTGACCTCGTTAGTTCCTTGGTTGACAAGTGGTGGAAATTATACACCAGCCTTTATCATCGGTGCAACTTTAGCAGTCATCGCGATGGCAAGTGTCTGGGGTTTATGCGGAAAAATAGAACCCTTACAATCTAAAAAATAATTACGAACAATACACAAAAAAGAATATACAACATGAGTACAAACAACGGAAAAGTAGCAATCATAACAGGAGCCACGGGAGGTATTGGTTTTGAAGTAGCCAAAAGACTTGGAGCGGATGGATATACTGTTATTTTAAACGGTATTGATGATGCCAGCGGCGCTGAAAAATTAAAACAACTAACCGACGCAGGAATTACTGCGGAATATTATGGTTTTGATGTGACTAAAGAAGCACAAGTCACAGAAAATATCACTAAAATTGGCGAAAAATATGGTAAAATAGACGTGTTGGTCAACAATGCTGGTGGACTCGGCGGACGTTCTCGTTTTGAAGAAATGACCACTGAATTCTACCGTTTTGTGATGGCATTAAATTTAGATTCTGTATTTTTTGCTTCCAGAGCTTCCATTCCTTTCTTAAAAAAAGGGGAACATCCAACGATTATCAACTTTACATCCAATGCAGGTTGGACGGCTGGTGGACCGGGCGCAGGCATCTATGGAACTTCCAAAGCAGGCGTACATTCCATTACAAGAGCATTGGCGAAAGATTTGGCAGAATATGGAATTCGTGTCAATGCGGTATCTCCTGGAACGATTGATACACCTTTTCATGCACAGATAAAATCGACTAAACCTGAAGTTTTTGCTTCGTGGGCAAACAATATTTTATTAGGACGTTTGGGACAACCTGAAGATGTTGCCTCTGTAATTTCGTTCTTAGCAAGCTCAGACGCTTCTTTTATCACCGCAGAAACCATTCAAATTGGTGGTGGACAAGCACTCGGAATTTAATAATCTGAGTTCGATTAACAAAACTAGCTTTATTAATCATAAGTAGCTGAAAATTTAACTAATTTCAGTTCGAGCATTGCTGAAAGCACCGAACGAAGTTCACCAGAACAGCTAAGAATTGACATTTTCAAAAGGAATCTCGACTGCGCTCGATTTGACATTTTTGTAATAATTTGAAAATTAGAACTATAGGTCAAGTTTTAAATCAAACTTAAGTTAATACCATTTACAACCTGAAATTATAACTGGTATAAATCGTATTTTTATAAAACATACAGTATCCTCATAATTAATACATGAAAAAAGTAGTCACATTTGGTGAAATTATGTTGCGACTTTCTACAGAACGCTTTTTGCGATTCTCACAGTCAAAAGCATTCAATGCGATGTATGGTGGTGGCGAATTTAATGTTGCGGTTTCCTTAGCGAACTTCGGTATAAATAGTGAATTTGTAACCCGATTGCCCGATAATGAAATTGGCGAATGTGCGTTGATTGAAATGCGCAAACGCAACGTTGGCACAGCACATATTTCTTTTGGAAAAGACCGACTCGGAATTTACTTTTTAGAAATGGGTTCGGGTACGCGTGCGAGCAATGTTGTGTATGACAGAGCGCATAGTGCCATGGCGAATTTGAAGAAAGGTACCTTCAATTGGAAAGAAATTTTACAAGATGCTTCGTGGTTTCATTGGAGCGGTATTACACCTGCCATTTCGCAAGGTGCCGCAGACGAATGTTTGGAAGCGATCAAAGTGGCGCATGAATTGGGAATTACCATTTCCTGCGATCTCAATTACCGATCAAAACTTTGGAAATATGGGAAAGAACCGCATGAAGTGATGCTAGAAATGCTACAGTACAGCAACGTCATTCTAGGCGACATCGATACTGCCTATTTTATGTTGGGACACAATAAAGTCAATCCTAATTATCAAGATGTAAAATCGTTGCCAAATCTATACGATCATATTTTTGAATTGTGTCCAAATCTACAAACCATTGCGACGACGCTTCGCTATTCGGTCAGTGCTTCCCATCAACGTATTGGCGGTATTTTGTATGATAAAAAGCAAATATATGATGCTGACATTAAGGAAGTGACGCCTGTCGTAGACCGAGTTGGAAGTGGTGACGCCTTTATGGGCGGATTAATTTACGGCTTGATGGAACATGAAAACGACAAACAAAAAGCGATCAATATCGCCGTAGCTTCATGTTGTTTAAAACATACCATTTACGGCGATTACAATTTGGTTTCGACCGAAGACATCAATACATTTTTAGCAGGAAATAACAACGGAAAAGTATCTCGATAATGGCAACATTTACACGTATAGAAGTCACACAAACCATGGCAAACACAGGATTGGTTCCTTTGTTTTATCATCACGATGTTGAAATTGCCAAAAGTGTCGTAAAAGCTTGTTACGATGGCGGCGCACGATTGTTAGAATTTACCGCTCGTGGCGATTTTGCGCATGAGGTTTTTGGTGAATTAAATAAATATGTTCGAACTACACTTCCTGAAATGATTTTAGGTGTTGGCTCTGTTACAGATGCCGCTTCCGCTTCTTTGTACATGTCGCTTGGCGCGAATTTTATTGTCACACCAGTACTGCGTGAAGATATTGCTATTGTTTGCAATCGTAGAAAAGTATTGTGGTCTCCAGGTTGTGCTTCGTTGACAGAAATCGCAAAAGCAGAAGAATTAGGTTGCGAGATTGTAAAGTTATTTCCGGGAAGCATCTACGGACCAGAATTTGTCAAAGCCATCAAAGCACCGCAACCTTGGACGAATATCATGCCAACAGGTGGCGTCGCTCCTACTCGTGAAAATTTACAACAATGGTTTGCTGCTGGGGTAACTTGCGTTGGAATGGGTTCAAAGTTGATTCAAAAAAATGAAGACGGTGCATTCGATCTGGAAAAAATTAAAACGACCACACAAACCGTACTTCAACTTATAAAAGAATTGAACGCATGAATCTTTCACAATCGTCATCGATCACTTTAAAAGAACTGTCGCGACTTTCAGGTTTTTCAGTGTCTACGGTTTCTAAGGCATTGAATAACAAATTTGATATCAGTCCCGATACTCGAAAAGCCATTAAAAAAATTGCCTTAAAGTATAATTATGTTCCAAACAATTATGCCGTTGCGCTACGTAAAAAGCAAACAAAAACTGTTGCGATAATCATTCCGCAAATCAATACGCCTTTTTACAGTTGCTTTGTCTATAATATTGAAAAAGTAGCTTCAAAAATTGGCTATCGCATTGTGTTGTTTCAATCTTTTGAAGAAGCCAAACGTGAAAGAGATTGCTTAAAAAATATTCATGATGGCAGTGTAGATGGCGCCATTTTAATCTCAAAAAATGAGTTTAATTCATCACAGAAACAACAATCGAATCAATTGCCTATACAATACATTCAACTTTCGGAAGAACTGAATGAAAAGCAGTTCAAACATGAGTGTATCAATGCGTTTTCTGAGTTGCTTTCTTCGCTGTATTAAATCGCAAGAATAAGGGAAAGCGAACCGAAGTTCGCTTTACAGAATCCTTAATCACTAAAAAGTTTTATCTGTACAAGTCCTTTGATCTGAATACCTGCAGGTGTGCACAACGGAGTGCGGACAGCAATACGAATTTCCATGTGAAAGGTTACATGTCCAGTGATTTCCAGAAATACCTCCATTGATCTCTCCTGTTTCAAAATTTGAAATAGAATTCTTGTTCAGCTTCAATAATTTTACATTTTGTTTTTTCATAATAGTACAATTTTTTTAATTAAATATGGACTCAAAGAAAACACGTAAACATCTGTAAACCAAGGAATATAATTGACCTTTTATAAAAGATCAAATGTGTTTTAGCAGTTACTACTTTTCTTTTTCTGTGGAATAAAACTTCTCAGTATATTTGGGTAATTTCTAGAAGTTTATTGTATGTCTATTGCTCATTCCTCCTACACTGTTTTTAAAAAAATTGTATGCTGTATTCTGTTTTTCAACTTATCAATATTGTATGCGCAAATCGATTCTTTGGCGCAGAGATCGTATCAGGAATTGGATTCTTTGTATTTGAAGTATCGGTATAACAATCCGAAGAAGGCTAAGATATATGCAGATGCACTTTATGCGAAAGCTCAGGTAGTTAAAAACGATAAAAAAATCGGGAAAGCGTTATATAGAAAGGCCTATATAGCTTACAAGTTAGGTAATTATCAAAAGGCTTTCATAGATATTAAAAATTCACTTTCTATTGCCAAAAAAATAAAAAATGATTCTCTTGAATTAAATAATGAAAGTCTAACAGGTACTATTTATTTAGCAAAAGGTGATTATAATAATGCGATTAATGGATATATAAAGGCGAAGAGTATAGCCATTCGAATGGGAAACTTAAATGATGTTTTTTTATTAGATCACAACATTGGTATGATAAAAAAGCAAACTAAAGACCTTGATGAAGCTATTGATATTTTTTTAGCAAATTTAGAAGCTGTTGACACATATAAGGATTTGGATCTTGAAAGGCTCGAAATCATTAGTTTAGTCGCATTAGCTGATGCTTATTTGAGGATTAAAAATGTAAATAATGCAGAAAAGTATACTGATGAAGGTTTACGAAAGTCTTCTTTAGAAAAGTTTAAGGATGCCTACCTTATTTTATCAGTCAACAAAGTCATCATTAATTATCAAAAAAAATTATATCAATCCAGCATTCAAAAGGCATACTCCTTATTAAAACCTATGCATGACTATAGTAGTGATAAGTCTATTACTACACTTTATTTATATGTAGGTAAAAATTATTTAGAGTTACAGGAGTGTGATAGTGTCATCAAATATTTTGAAGAAATCAAAACGCTTACTAAAAAAGAGAATTTTGAATTTCCTGAACTAAAAGAAGTTTGCAGTGCATTAGGTATCTGCTATACTAAAATTGGTAACGTCGAAAAGAGTATAGAAAATCAAAAATTAGCTGCAACTTTTGATGACAAATATGATAGTATCAATGTAAAAGCGAATAATGAACTTCATAAAAAAAATGATATCGTTCCTTTGAAAGAAAAGATAGAATCTTTAGATAATTATGGAAAACAACAAAAAGGTCGTGCAACTATACTGTATAGTATCTCAGCTATTTTGATTCTATTATTGTTATCATTTCTCTTCGTTTATAGAAAAAGACGGCAACAAACTAAAAAACACTTCCAAACACTTTTACAAACCATAGATACTTTAGAGCAATCTCAAACGGAATCACAACCGATTAAACCTACTGCCTCGGTAATTACCGACGAAAGTGTATTGGAAATTTTAAAAGGCTTACAAACTTTTGAGAAAAAGGAATATTATTTACGCCAAGATTGCACGTTGGGTTTTGTGGCTAAAAAATTAAAAACGAATACGTCATATTTGTCAAATGTGATCAATACGTATAAAGGAAAATCGTTTAAATCGTACCTCACCGAATTGCGAATCAACTCCGCGCTAATTCGCTTAAAGAATGACTCAAAATTAAGAGCCTATACCATCAAAGCAATTGCAGAAGAGTTTGGTTTTAAGCGTCAAGAAACGTTTTCGAAAGCTTTCAAAGCACAAACCAATATGCTGCCTTCCAAATACATTAAATCACTAAAAACCAGCAATATAAAAAATTGATCTTTTATAAAGCATCAAATATACTACTAGCAAATTTTAAAAACATTTCTCATCTTGCTGTGGTTAACTAAAACAAATTATTGCATTATGAGACATTTAAAACTAAAAAAAATTAAAGTTGCTAAGATTACCAATATTAGTATGATTTTAGGAGGAGATGCTAGACAAACTATTGTGCAAGGTTGTATACCAGACACGCGTACTTGTCCTCCTGACAAAACTAAAGACCCTTTTAACGTTAGCTGTCAAACAACAAATAATGGTACATTAGCAGGAGATCCAACAGATGGCTTTATCGAAACTGATAGATGTGGCGGGTAGTATTTTATTCTAAAGTAAAATAAATTGTTATTTAAATAGAAGCTAATACTTTATAATAAAAAACGATATTTCTTTTTTATATTATAGCTTAAATCTGTTACATTAAACTTTTTATTAAAAGCAAAACATAAATGATATGAAAAAAAAGAATTTGAAACTACTTAACTTAAACAAGAAAACTATTTCTATTGTAAAGCTGACGAAAATTAAAGGTGGTACAAATGGTTTGACAATTAGAACTCAAGGAAATTTAGCAGAAACTGATGATTGTAACGGTTAGTGTTTTACTCTTAAATAAGATAAGCTATATTATAAATTGTAATATTTCTTGTTTATATCGTAGTCTAAATCTATCATCCTAAAATTTTTCATTAAAAACAAAACATAAATGACATGAAAAAAAGAATTTAAAACTACTTAAGTTAAAGAAGAAAACCATTTCTGCTGTAAAATTGATGAAAATTAAAGGAGGGACAAATGAAGGAACAAGAACTTTAGGAAGCGGTTTTGCCAATACCGATGAATGTGGAGGATAATATTTTTACTTACATAAAATAATCACCCAAAAGAGGCTGTCTAAAAAGTACAGATTTCGTCAAACCGAACTTGATTCGGTTTCTCATAATAGTTGATAATCAATATGATGAGATTCTGAGTCAAGCTCAGAATGACGCTTGCAAAGACTTTTAGACAGCCTCTTTTAATTTAATAGCAAAAACAGCCATTGAAACTGCAATCTTAAGATTATAAATTTATCCAAAAACACAATCAAACAAGTATCTACCCAATTCGTATGGCGTATTTCATACGAATTCGTTATTTTTAAACTCACACACTTTTTCGAACACTAAAAGACCGCTACTTTGAAGATTAAAAAACGATGGAAACGAATTGTATTAGGACTCATCTTAGTTCCAATTTTAGTCTTAGGCGGACTAGTTTTATATGTACAGAGCAACCAAGCGGAAATTATCAAAGGCGAAATTGCAAAACTCAACCAAGAGTATAAAGGTCGTATCAGTGTTGGTGATAGTGAATTATCGCTTTTTGGCAACTTTCCATACATTTCTGTAAAGGTGTATGATTTTCAAATTTTTGAAACAAAAGCCGACGATTCGCCAGTTATTATGGATGTAAAAGATATTTATGTCGGATTTAACTTGTGGGATATCGTCAACGGAAATTATGACATTCAATCGTTAATTGTTGAAGATGGTGTGTTCAATATCGTCATTCACGAAAATAACACCACAAATATCCAAAACTCCATTGCGAGTACGTCCGATACGGAAACGCCACCTACCAATATTCATCTGAAAAAGATTCAATTTAAAAATCTAGACATTCACACATTAGATGAAGCTACAAATACTGATGTTGAAAAGTTTGTTTACGAAGGCTCAGGTGGTTTTACGTTAAAAGATAGCATCATTGCGGGACATGTAGATGCCAATTTAGAATTGAATGTCATCAAAAATAATGATACAACTTTTATAAACAAGAAGCATTTTGAAATTCATACGGATGTAGAATTTAATGAAGATACCACAATTCTAGACATACTACCTTCAAGAATTGTGATGGAAAATGGTGATTTTGAGTTAGAAGGTTCCATAGATATTAAGAATGATGTAGACCTTGATTTTATCATTAAAGGAACAAAACCCAACTTTGATATGTTCATCGCTTTTGCGCCTGCAGATGTCATTCCTGTGTTGGAAAAATACAGAAATGCAGGAGAAATTTATTTTAATGCTACGATTCAAGGTCCTGCAAACAAAGGAAATAGACCTGCTATCGATGCAAATTTTGGTGCTGGAAAAGCATTTTTAGAAAATACTGAAAGAGGAAAGAAGATCGATAATATGGGCTTTAGCGGCTATTTTACGAATGGCGAAAATAGAAATGCGAGTACCATGGAATTTTCACTCACAGACATGACAGCTTCTTTGGAAAAAGGAAAATTTAAAGGTGCCATTGTTGTCAAGAATTTTGAATCGCCCGAAATTGACATGCAGATTGATTCGAATTTCAATCTAAATTTTATCGCAGACTTTTTTGAATTGGAACAAGTACAAGGTGCTTCCGGGGAAGTTTCGCTGAAAATGAATTTTCACGATATTATTGATCTCAATCAACCCGAAAAAGCATTGCAAAAACTCAATCAGGCGTATTTTGCAGAGTTAACAGTGAAAGACCTGAGTCTAACCGCCGAAAATCTCCCTGCAACTTTAGACACTTTGAATGTACAATTAGTCATGAATGGTAAGGAAGCCATGCTGAAACAATTTGATATGTCAATGGGAAATTCAAATCTGTCCGTGAGTGGTTTTTTATCAGACTTGCCTGCTGTGGTACATCATACGGATATTCCTGTGGAAGCGCATTTTGATATCAGTGCCAAATATCTAGATATTGCACAATTGACAGGGTATTCTGCACAAGATACTATCCAAAAAGGCATTGATGAGCAGATAGAAAATCTCAGTTTAGGACTTTCTTTTAAAGCATCCGCAAGAGATTTTACAGAATCTCAATATCTGCCAAAAGGTGAATTTTTTATCGATAGTTTGTCTGCTGACTTAAAACATTATCCGCACACACTACATGACTTTCATTCCGATGTATTAATCGATGATAACGACTTAAAAATCGTAGATTTTACAGGATATATAGACGATAGTGACTTTCATTTTGACGGATTGATACACGATTACACTTTTTGGATGCAGCCCGAACTGAACGGAGATGTAGACTTAGATATCAATCTCACTTCTAAAAAGTTGCGATTGGAAGACCTTTTTTCATACAAAGGGGAAAACTACGTTCCTGAAGAGTACAGACATGAAGAATTTGATAATTTGGCATTGCACTTCGATTCGAGCATGCATTACAAAGATTCGTCTTTACATTCCATCGATCTGGCGTTGGATAAGTTGGACACAAAAATGAAATTGCATCCACTGCGCTTTCACGATTTTAAAGGAAACATACATTACGAAGACGAGCACATTGTTATCAAGGATTTTCATGGTGAAATAGGCACTACGAATTTTAATTTCGATTTAAATTATTACGTAGGAGAAAATCCTGAAATAAAGAAAAGAGACAATTATCTGTCAGTGACCGCAAACTATATTGACTATGACGCGCTTTTTAAATTCGATATGAATTCGCCAAAAACGGCAGAATCGGCTACGTCAAAAAATGAAGATGTAAAAGCACATGCAGAGGCTTTCAACATATACGAATTGCCATTTACCGACATGCGATTTAAGGCAGATATTGCACATTTTATCTACCACCGATTGGATCTTAAAAATATCAAAGCAGATTTACGAACGACACCAGAACACTATCTTTATATTGACACCCTACACATGGACGCGGCAGGAGGAAATATTCGGTTGAGTGGTTATTTTAATGGAAGCGATCCGAAGCATATTTACATGCAACCCGATTTGGCCATGAATAATGTGGATTTGGATAAATTGCTGTTCAAATTTGAAAATTTTGGACAAGATCATTTGGTTTCTGAAAATCTACAAGGAAAACTCACTTCCAGAATTACAGGAAAAATTCGAGTATATCCTGATTTGGTGCCTGATTTGGATCAATCTACCTTAGAAATGGATGTCAAAGTCTTAAATGGAAGATTGAAAAATTACGATCCGATGTTGGCACTTTCAGATTACATGGGAAAGAAAAACTTGCGAAACATTCGGTTCGATACGCTGCAAAACAACTTGAATGTGGATAAAGGAAAAATTCATATTCCTTCCATGACTATCGAATCTACACTAGGTCACATGGAACTTTCTGGCACACACGATGCGGATCAAAATATTGATTATTATGTGCGTATTCCTTGGAAAACTGTGCGAAAAGCTGCGTGGTATAAATTATTTGGACGTAAGAAACGTACGATTGAAGAAGACCAAGTAGATGAAATTGTAGAAGTAGATCCGAATAGACGAACGCGCTATCTGAATGTAAAAATCAGAGGAAAAATAGACGACTACAAGATTTCATTAGGTAAAAAGAAGAAAGAAAAGAAAAAATAACTACGCTAGCGATCATTTCATAATTCCATAATTTTAAAATTCCTTTAATAAGTAACTCCAAAAGTTACAAAAACTGACTTTTGATAGTGAATAAACACTAAAAAATTCATCTTTAGGTGAAAACTTTAGTAACTTCGTGGAAATTGTTATGAAACATTCAGGTCGTGCAGATTTATCATTGATGGGCGGAAGCATTCCTTCGTGGCTTTTTACACGAATGAAGCAACTTTCTGTGCCGATAGTGGAAGCGTTATTGACAATACATGGCAAAGAAGGTTTCTTAGCGCGATTATCAGATCCATTTTGGTTTCAAAGTTTTGCAGCAACCATAGGAATGGACTGGAATTCTTCGGGTGCCACCACTGCTGTAATGAGTGCTTTAAAACAGTCACTAAACCCATTGAGTAAGGAACTAGGATTGTATGTCTGTGGCGGCAAAGGCAAAGCTTCTCTTAAAACACCGCATGAATTACAAGTGGTAGCAAATAAAACTGGTTTGGATGGTACACAACTGTCCAACGCAAGTAAACTCACAGCAAAAGTTGATAATACGGCAATTCAAGATGGTTTTCAGTTGTACTTACACAGTTTTGTAATTAGTGATGAAGGACATTGGAGTGTAATTCAACAAGGAATGCAAACCAAAACTCGAAAAGCACGGAGATATCATTGGCATTCAGAAAATATACATTCGTTTGTAGAAGAACCGCACACGGCAATTTGCGGATTAAATGAAGAGACAAAAATCATCAACCTGGTTGATAAGCAAGCATTACCAACACAAAAAGGGATTTTAGACATTATGCAAGAAAATCCAAACGCCATCATTAAAGAACTACCACATTTACTAATGCCAAGTTATTGTGATGTAAAAGCGAAAGATATTGACATCAAACGATTAGGAAGTATTCTTTGGTTGGCACAAGAAATGGAGACCAAAACCTTTGAAGATTTGTTACTGTTAAAAGGATTAGGACCGAGAACATTGCAATCGTTAACCCTGGTCAGTGAATTGCTCTACGGAACACCTTCTCGTTTTTCAGATCCCGCTCGTTTTTCTTTTGCACATGGCGCCAAATCCGCCAAACCTTTTCCTGTACTCACCAAAGTATATGATGAAACCATACAAACGCTCAAAAATGCTGTAGAAAATGCAAAAATAGATCGTTCTGATAAATTAAAAGCGATTTCAAAATTGTCAGAACTTTCCCGAAAGTTAGAAGCCAACTTTGAAGCAAATGAAAACTTAGACGCTATCCTGAAAAAAGAAAGAGCACAAGCCCACAAACACGGAGGAAGAACCATACATGGATTTGTAAAACCAGAAAGTTCACAACTCAGTCTATTTGACAATCCAGAAGAGGATCGCTCTTAATCAACACATTGAAACGTTTCATTTTGAAGTGTCTTTGGTGCAAGCCCAATAGTTCCAACACTGAACTTTTTAAGGTAAGATTTGAAGCAAATAAATACACTCTTTCTAAAAACCACTTCCCTTCTAGCGCTTCTTAAGCTTTGTGAGAAAATTTGTATTTTTAGAAACCGATACTATTTCTACCATAAAATGCGACTAATCTATGTCAAAAATAAGTACGATAGCTCTCATAGGGAAAGCCATTAGAGAAGGAAAATACCTAAATATATTTTATAGAAATAAGAGTGGTGATACTACTCAATTCTGGATTGCAATTTTAGACATCAACGCTAATGACGAGCTTTTTGTACATATGTTTAATGTTCAGAAGGCAGAACCAATTCTAAATGCAAAGATCTTTATTTCCAGCATTCAGAAGGCTGAGATTTTGAAGTTTTCGCATTATAAAGTTTCTGAAAAACTCATTAAAAAGCTGGATGAAGACCAAAGTTTACGCACCTATGACTTTGACAGATTTGATAATAATATACTCAATTATTATTTAGAATGTTACAAAGCAAATTCCGATCCTTTTTTACATCGGCAGCATCTCATTCAACATCTTGACATAAAAGAGCTTATTGAAAAAAATCCGTATCAATTATCAAAGATTCAACAAGACCAAATATTAAAAGAAATCTATTCGAATGATTACAATCGATTTTATGATTACGAACTAGCCATAAGTGAATTCTCGATAGACCTTCAATCCAAAGGAAAATTTGTGGTTGCTTACAGAAATCTCACTTTTAATCCTGTAGAAAAGACACTAGAGATAGGGAATAGATTGTACTTCAATTCAAATTTCTATATAGAAAACATCAAATATTCTTTGTCTTACTATACCGATATGAGTCCTGATGACTTTGAAGCCTTGTATCTTGAAGATAAAAACGCCGCTATTGAACTCTTAAGAAGTAATTTCAAATCAGGAGAGTTATCGAATACACGACCAGAAATTGTTATTTTGGGGTATGCCCAAATTGATATCTCTAACATCTACGATGAAATACATACACAACACTCAAAAAAAGAAATGCATCCGCCTTTGAGAGCCTTCTTTCAAAATTTTTCCTTGCTCGACAGAAAAAACAGAAAAGAACCACATATTGTGCTTTATGACAATAATACCAATATAGATCAACTCAGAACGATTTATAATTCATTAAAGTTTCCAATAACGTATGTTCAAGGTCCACCAGGTACAGGCAAAACACAAACGATCCTAAATATTGTAGTGAATGGTTTGACGAACAACAAAACCTTGCTGATTTCATCCAATAACAATATTCCAATTGATGGAATAAAAGACAAGCTATTTTTAGGCACCTACAAAAACAAAGAAATATTATTTCCCATTATCAGACTTGGAAATAATAAGCTAGTAGCGAAAGCGTTAGAAAGAATTAAAGCACTATATGAGTTTGAAACAAGAGATCTCCCAAAAGAAAAACTCCTTCTTAATTTAAAGGAAAAATCAAAAGAGAAAAACCGAATACTTCTTGAAAAACTGAAAAATTATTAGGTCAGAATTGATTTGGAACAAAATCTAGTTTTCGTCAATAGTTTATTATCAAAAGGCAGTTATTACCTACTGGAGCAAGAAAAAGACAAACTTGAAAAACGATTGCAAGAAATTCCGCAAACAACAGATGACAATGTAAAGGGAATATTTGAGGTAATAAAAGATAATTTTCAATTGTTGCAATTCTTTTACTTTGAATGTTTACGATATGTGAAACGATTAAAAACGAAAAAATACAGTGATCTAATTGAAATCCTGTATGTAGAAGATGAAAAAGAACAAGTGAAGATGTTCAACAAATGGATCGCAGACGATGAAAATTTGGAAAGATTCACAAAAGTATTTCCCATCATTCTGACTACCAATATCTCATGTCGCAAGTTGGGAAGAAAATTCAAGTTTGACTTGCTAGCCATTGACGAAGCGGGACAATGTGATATTGCCACTAGTCTAATTCCAATTTCAAAATGCAAAAATATGGTATTAATTGGCGACACCAATCAGCTAAAACCTATTGTGATTTTTGAAGAAACGCGCAATGAGCAGTTAATGAAAAAGTTTGGAATTGAGGAGACGTATGATTACTTCAATAATTCCATTCTTTCTGTATATAAAAGCATAGACAATATTTCACGAAATATTCTATTGAGCTATCATTATAGATGTGGTAAAAAGATTATCAATTACTCTAACATGCGATTTTATGAAAGCAGATTGAATCTTGAAGCGATTAAAACACAAGGAGACATTAAACTTATAGATGTACACAATGTAAATCATAAAAATAGAAACTCACAAATAGAAGAAGCGCAGGCAATCGTAGAGTATATCAAAGAAAATCAGTTAAAAGATGTATTCATTATTACACCATTCAGGAATCAAGAAGAAGTCATAAATCATTATCTAAAGGTTGCTAAAAATAAAAAAGAAATAGACATTTCTGTCAGTTGCGGAACGATTCATAAAGTCCAAGGTCAGGAAAATAAAACGATTATCATATCGACTGCAATTTCAAAAAACACCTCTTCTAAAACATACGATTGGATAAAGAATAATAGTCAATTAATCAATGTTGGAGTCACTAGAGCAAAAGAGAATTTGATTGTGGTCACAGACAAAAAAGCAATTGATATTCTTTCAAAAAAAGATGACGATTTATATGCTTTGATTGAGTATGTTGCCAAAAATGGAACCACAACAGTGTCTCAAAGTACTGTAAATAAGTTTACCATTGGTTTCTCAAATGATTCAAGATTTGAGAACGAATTTTATGTCACTATGAATCATTTTTGTACTGTAAGAGGTAGCAAATTTAGAAGGAATGTTAAGATTATTGAGGTATTTCCCGAAGAAAAGAACAATAAGTTAGTCAATAAAAAAGAATTTGACGGAGTTCTGTATCAAGGCATTACTCCTAAAATTGTTTTTGAATTAAACGGTAGGGAACATTATTCGCGAAAAAGCACCATCAAATCTGATAAAATAAAAATGGAGCTTTTAAAAAGGAAGGGAATCAAATTACTATTCATCCCAAATCAATACGTAAAACATTACGAATTTATCAGAGAATTGATAAATAAATTCAAAGGGAATGTCTATCAAACATCAATATTTGATACGTACGATTCAGCAAACTAATCAATAATACCAATCAATCTTTTTAAAACAAAATGTGCAACAGATTAGTTTGTTGGAAGGACTTGCATATCATTACTTTTTCATATATTTAAAGGAAACCTTTCCAATGACAAGTTTACCAATCATAGCAGGAATTATAGCGTCCATACTTCATGTAATATCAGGACCAGATCACTTGGCTGCTGTGACGCCGATCGCCATTGAAACGAAACGGAAAGTTTGGCGAATTGGCTTTTATTGGGGCGCTGGACATTTGTTAGGAATGCTGATTATCGGAATGCTGTTTTTTGTATTTAAAGAAGTGATTCCTGTAGAAGCAATTTCAGCATACAGCGAACAATTGGTAGCATTGGTTTTAATTGGCATTGGACTGTGGTCACTTTACAAATTGTTCTACAAAGAAAAAGTACATCATCGCCCACATATTCATACCGATGGTGAGGTGTATGTACACACACACGAAGAAAAGCATCACGATAGTAAGCATCGTTCAATTTTTAAAAAAGGAAATATTTCTTCCTCTTTTAGTATTGGTATTTTACACGGACTCGCAGGTGTTGCGCATTTCCTATTGTTATTACCTGCATTAGGATTTGCTACACAATTTGAAAGTATTCAATACATTATTGGTTTTGCGATTGGGACTGTAGTCGCCATGACCGTTTACACATTCATTTTAGGCGGAATTACCAAATCATCCAGGAACAATAGATCTTTATTGAATGGCATTCGCGTCACAGGTGGCGTTTTTGCGTTGGTTGTCGGTGTGTATTGGATGTATTTGAGCTTATAAATCTCCGATGATAAGACGATGATTTCCTGTATCGGCAATGAAAAGTTGGTCGTTGTAGGTTGTAATTGAAAATGGCCAATAAATCGCGCTTTGTGTTCCTGTTAAATTTTCTTTGTATTCGCTACTGGTTTGAAAATTTGGACGTCCGATGAGCCAATTTGCAGACGCGTTGTTGACTGTGGGAATGTTTTCATATCCTAAGATGCGACTGTTTCCTGTATCGTTTACCAAAATTCCATCGCCGTAAAAGCAGGTATCGTAGGTCCAATTGAGTGTGTTTGCTTCAGGCGCCAATCGAAATTGATTTTGTCCACAAGCATCAAAACTTGACTGTCCAATAATGACATCTGCTTGTGTGTGAAACGCCTCGTTTTGATTGTGCCACAATAAAATGCGATAAAACTGTGTATCTGCAATTGCTAAAACGCCTTTTGAATTCACTTTGACAGAATACGGCCAAATGGGATCATTATTTTCATAATCACGTGTCGTGAAATTGGGTTTTCCGATGACTTTATCCGCTTTGGAAAAATTTGTTGTGGGAATGTTCTCAAAGAATAACACACGTCGATTTCCAGTGTCAGCAATCCACAAATTTTCTCCATTAGAAAAAACACCGTACGGCCAGTTAAGCGTAGTTGCTTTTGGATGTGCTGCTTGTCCTTCCGCATTCGGTTGATTGCTCTCAAAATCAGGTTGACCTAACACAACATCGGCAGGCTGAGCATTTTTGGTAGGCATCGTATGCCAAATCAACACACGATGATTCCAAGCATCTGCTACGATCAATTTCTTTCCATCGCTCCAAATGCCTGATGGATAATGCAAGGTTTTAGAAGAAACCTCATCATTGGCGTTTCTCCCTGAATCTTCAATAACTTCTTGACCTAAAATCACATCAGGTTCTTGAAACTCCGAAGTCGGAATGGTTTTCCAAATAAATACTCGGTTTTGTCCCGTATCCGAAACAAACAACATAGTATTCGCTACAAAAACACCTCTTGGCGCTAAGAAAGGTTTCTTTTGCGAACCTTTAAATGTGTATGCGTTTTTGATTTTGTCACCTAAGGTTTTGTAGTTCATGTTGTTGTGTAGTTTGTGTTTTTTTAGTACTGGAAGTTTTTGAATTTGGTGATATAATTATATTGTTAGGTATTACAATTTTATCCTTACATCTGTGATGCGTCATTACGAGCGTAGCGCGGTAATCTGTTTATTTCATACTAAAATTATGCTTTGATACAATGAGATCACCACGTCGTAAACTCCTCGCGATGACGTGTTCAAACACTTCTTAATACATTTATAATTTGTCATTATTTCCGCTTCTTTAATTAGCAAATTCGTGGCAATTGTTCACCTGGCAACATACTAACCACACGTTTTCCGCCAATGGCACTTTCTAAAATGACTTGTTTTGGATGCTCTGCTACCACAGTTCCGATAATTTTTGCTGCTTTTCCGTTTTCATCTTGTTGTAATGTTTCTAAAAATACATCTGCGATAGAAGCGTCTACAAAACTTAGAAATAGTCCTTCGTTGGCAACGTACAACGGATCTAATCCCAAAAGTTCACAAGCACTTGCCACTTGATCGTCAATAGGAATATCTCTTTGAAAAATATCAATTCCAAAGTTGGAAGAAACTGCAATTTCCTTTAAAACTGTTGCCACGCCACCACGTGTGGGATCGGTTAATAGATGAATGTCTACTCCAAATTTTTCTATGAGATTTATAATGGTATGATTGAGATTGTTGCTATCACTTTCAATGGTGGTTTCAAATTCCAATCCTTCGCGAACGGACATGATTGCCATGCCGTGTGTAGCAATGTTTCCACTGAGAATGATTTTATCACCAACTTTTATGTTTTCTTGACTAATATTTGCTTTCGGATGCATGCTTCCTACACCTGAAGTATTGATGAATATTTTATCACCTTTCCCCTTTTCTACAACTTTGGTATCGCCTGTAACTACTTTTACATTGGCTTTTTCGCAAGCATATTTGATGGCAACTAGGATTTCCCAAAACTCGGTCATTTTGAGTCCTTCTTCAATGATAAAACTTAGCGATAGATATTTTGGAATGGCTCCGCAGACTGCTAAATCATTTACAGTTCCGTTGACGGCTAATTCACCAATGTTTCCGCCTGGGAAAAAGATAGGAGAAACTAAAAAACTATCTGTGGAGAATGCCATTTTTCCATTCATTTCTAGGAAAGCACCATCGTGTCGTTTGTCTAAAATGTCATTGCTTAAAAGATCAAAAACGCCGCTGTCTAGTAATTTGTTGGTGAGCATTCCGCCGCTGCCGTGTCCTAACGTAATCACATCAAAATCTAGCTTTGGCATGGGACATTGCAATTGCATTTTTAGTTTGGTATTGTTTGTCATGTGATGGTTTTCTTTTTCTTTTTTTAGTAATGAAACAGTATGGTTGTTTGAGATTCCTACTTTCGTGGGAACTTCGCGTTAGGGATGGAACGGTCTGTTTGAGCTCCTCGAAGAGAGCGAGTAGTGACAGCCCGACCAAATCCTGAGTTTGCGAAGGTTTTGGGAACGCCCAACTACGCTTCAACCAATCCAGAGAAATGATAGTACGCCGCGCAGGCACCTTCGCTACTGACCATCGGTGCTCCCAACGGAAAGGACGGTTTGCACTTTTTGCCAAATTGCGGACACTCGAACGGTTTTTTAATGCCTTTCATGATCTGTCCCGAAATACAATCTGGATGTTCTGGCGCTTCTTCAATGGAAATGCTGAACTTTTTATTGGCATCGTACAACGCATATTTTTCTTTGACCGCGTAGCCACTTTCAGGAATTTCGCCAATGCCTCGCCACATTTGATTTTTGATTTCAAAAACTTCAAAGATCATTTTTTGCGCTTCGGTATTTCCATCTTCCTTCACAATTCGCGAGTATTGATTTTCTACTTGCGCTTTGTCAGCTTCTAACTGACGAATAACCATGAGAATTCCTTGCAACACATCCAACGGTTCAAAACCTGTTACGACAATCGGCACGTTGTATTTGTACGCTAACGGATGGTATTCTGAATTTCCCATAATCGTACACACATGACCTGCGGCTAAGAAACCATCAATATTACTTTCATCATCATCAATTACGGCTTTGATGGCTGGCGGCACCAACACGTGTGATGCTAGAATGGCGTAGTTTTTCAATCCTTTTCGGTGTGCATGAATCACAGATAACGCATTTGCTGGTGCCGTCGTTTCAAAACCTACTGCAAAAAATACTACTTCTCTATCGGGATTGTCTTCCGCAATTTTTACTGCTTCTAAAGGTGAATATAAAATACGTACATCCGCACCTTTGGCTTTGGCTTCTAGAAGATTGATTTCAGAACCTGGCACGCGTAACATATCGCCAAACGAACAAAGAATTACATTTTCATTGAGTGCAAGATGAATCGCTTTATCGATCAAATTGATTGGTGTTACACATACGGGACAACCTGGACCGTGAATCATCGTGACTTCTTTTGGCAGCATGTCTATGATTCCGTTTTTGACTAAGCTATGTGTTTGTCCGCCACAAACTTCCATGATGGACCACGGTTGCGTCACTGTTTTTTCGATTTCTGCGAGATACTTTTTGGCTAATTCAGGATCTCTATATTCTTTCATGTATTTCATAATTCTTCTTTTTTAGGAAGATATTCATCCACATCTTCGAGTTCTCCTAATTCGCCTATTTCTTCTAAGTATTCGAAGGTTTTTTTGGCTTCTTCTTCATTTACTTTGCTGATGGCAACACCTACGTGTACTAACACATAATCGCCCACATCGGCGTCAGGTAACATTTCCAAACTGGCTTCTTTGGTAATACCGCCAAACGATATTTTAGCCATGCGCACCAAACCGTTGTATTGCGATTCGATACTTTTTATTTTTCCAGGAATTGCTAGACACATTGTTTTTAGTTTTTTTGATTTTTAGTTGTAATATTCTGATAATACATCAATTGTCCGAACGAAATGTTTTCATCATTACCAGACAATTTGCGATTTAATTTTATAGTTATTTCTGCTTTTTCTGCTAGCGTATGCAGCATGGATACCAATAGTGCATTTTGAAAAACGCCGCCGCTACAAGCAATGATTTTGAATTGATTTTTATGCGCGATATTGATGATAGACTTCGCCAACGTGTATATAAAACTGCGTGCAATGAACGCTTTTGAAACTCCGTCTTCTTTGTAGGCTTTTAGGATAATTTTCAATAATAATTTTGATGGAATCTGCTCATATTCTGCGAATTCTAATAAGTCAATACATTCGGCATTCGGCAACATTGCTGTACAATTTTCGAGTCGCATTGCCGCTTCTGCTTCAAAGGTGTTTGTATCTACAATGTCGAGTGCGGAAGCTACTGCATCAAAGAGTCGCCCCACAGACGATGTTTTTAAGGTATTGCTGCGAATCATTTTGCTGTATACCTTCCATTCCGTTTTCGAAAATTTATCTTGAATTGCAGTGCGATATGAATCATCTAAAAGACTGAATAAGGCTAAGCGTGGTTCTTTCGCCATGTTGTCATTTGCCAGCCAATCGTATTGTTGAACATGTGTGAGACGTGCTATTTTTTGATCTTGATACATAAAAAATTCGCCACCCCAAATGGTATTATCATCTCCTAAACCTGTGCCGTCCCAAATAACGCCTAGTATTTTTTCTTCAGAATCGAATAAACGATGTTCGCCTAATACACTGGCAAAATGTGCTTTGTGATGTTGAATTTCTAATAGTTCTGTGTTGTATTTTGTCGCCAACTCTTTTCCGAGAATGCTACTTTGATACTGTGCATGTTTGTCTACCAAAATGATTTCAGGTTTGGAATCGAATAGCTGAATGTATTGCTGAATACAAATTTCATACCGTTGCAACACTTCATAACTATCTAAATTTCCAAAATATTGACTCACATACACTTGATTGTTCGGTACAAAAGCAAAGGTACTTTTGAGATGCGCGCCCATCGCTAAGATGGTTTTTTCTGTGTGAATATCTGCGTCGATATAATTGGGCGCTATGCCGCGAGAACGTCGTATGATGAGTTGTTCGGTATTGCTAAATTTTAGGACAGAATCATCTTGAGGAAATTGAATGTTTAGATTGTGATGTACAAAATAATCTGCTATGGATTGTAATTGTTGTTGTGCTGTTTCATTTTCAGAAATGATCGGACTTCCGTGAATGTTTCCACTTGTTGCAACGATTGGTTGTTGAAATTCTTGCACGATGAGTTCTAATAATGCCGTAGAAGGCAACATTACGCCTGTTTGATCAATGTTTGGTGCAATGGCGTGTGTTGCTATACTTGTGTTTTTGGTATTTTGCAGAATGACAATTGGCGCTACTGCAGATTGCAAAGCTTGTTGTTCTAGTGACGATCCTTTAAAGTCGTTTTGGATCGTTTTCATCGATGGATAAACGACTGCAAACGGTTTGTTCGGTCTTTGTTTTCGCTCTCGTAAGGTTTGAATGGCTTTTGGATTTGAAGCGTCACAACACAACAAGTATCCACTTGTGTTTTTGAGTGCTATGATGTTTCCGCTTCGCAAAAGATGTACTGTTTTAGTAATGATATTATCTTGATTGTTAGAAACTATTTCTCCTAACTGATTTGTCAATTCTAGTTGTATCCCACAAGTATCGCAGGAATTTGTTTGTGAATGAAAACGCCTGTCCGCAGGATTTTCATATTCGCTTACACAATCGCTACACATTTTAAAATGCCGCATTGCCGTATGTGGTCTTTCAAAAGGAAACTTTTCCGTAATTGCATACCTTGGTCCACAGTTGATACAAGTGGTAAATGCATATCGAAAGCGTCTGTTATTCGGATCTGCAATGTCTATTTTACACGCAGTACAAATCGCAAAATCAGGTGTTAATGGTATGTTGATTTTAGCATTTGCTTGCGAGGGTACAATTGCAAAATTGTCATAGTCCACAAACGAAACTTTGGCTAGTGCATGCGACGTAATGATCGCCATTTCGGGTTTATTCTTTTGAATATCTTCTAAAAATTGTGCTGCTTTGTGCTTTGATGCATTGCAAAAAATAATGACGCCACTTTCGTTATTGGAAACCGTTCCTGTGAGTTGATGTGCATTCGCACGATTAAAAATAAAAGGACGAAAGCCTACTCCTTGAACGCGCCCTTGAATTTGTATTTTAAATGTTTGATTCACGAATGGATTAACTTACCTTCTTGTTTTTGTTTTACTTTTGTTACCAACCAATCGCACCATTCTTCTAATCCTTCTTCAGTGATAGAAGAAACCTGAATGACTTCTAATTCATGATTGACTTCTCGTGCATCTTTGGTCACTGCTTCTACTGAGAATGGTAAGTGTGGTAATAAATCGGCTTTGGAGACCAACATCATATCACTTGTGAGAAACATGCGTGGGTATTTTTTTGGCTTGTCGTCACCTTCTGTCGTTGCCATCAATGTGACACGATAGTCTTCTCCTAAATCGAATGACGCTGGACATACCAAGTTTCCGACATTTTCAATGAACAACAAGTCGATTTTTTCCAAATCAAATTGATCCAGTACTTGGTGAATCATTTGTGCTTCTAAGTGACAGATTCCGCCCGTAACAATTTGTAACGCTTGAATGCCTGTTTCTCGAATACGCGCGGCATCACGCTCAGTTTCTAAATCGCCCACCATTACTGCCATGGTCAATTTATCTTTCAATCGTTCCGCCGTTTTCTGCATCAAAGTCGTTTTCCCGCTTCCCGCAGAGGACGTGATATTTACCAATAAGGTATTGTGTTTTGTCATTTCCTTACGGATGATATCTGCCACAAAATCATTGGCTTTCAATAAGTTGATATTCGTATTCTCGCACTGTACTGTTCCGCGCGCTGCTTTGTTTGATTTTTCTACACTCATAGCCTATTTTTAGTCTTCAAATTCTACTTTATGGATTAACATTTCTTCTCCTTGGATGATATTTTTACTGGGTCGCCCACAGTTTTCACAGATAAATTTATACTGTTCCACTTGGGTGACATGATTGCATACCAGACATTGCACTTTTACTGATAATGATTGAATATGCAAATTGACATTGTGATATTTAGAGCCCATATAATTGTACGCTCCATACGCATTGTGTAACAAACGCGGCTCAATATTGGACAACACACCCACTTTTAAGTGAATGGCTTTCATTTTTTGAAGTTTTTCTTCTTCAAATTCCATTTCTAGCGTACGCATAATGCTATTTACAATTGAGGTTTCGTGCATGTTATAATACGGTTTTTAGAGATTGTAATTTGGCTTCATGAAATGCGGCTTTTTCCAATATTTTGGCATCAGTGACCAGCATTTTTATTTCGTCTATGCTGCGTTCCATTTCTTCGAAACGCTTGAGTTCGTCGGCATCGGTTTCGTTGTGTAACAACCAATATAATTCTAGTTGATTGAGCAAGCTAGAAGCACGCTCAAATGGATATGCTGCTGTACGAATGTGTAATGCTTCTTCAAATAAGCCGAATGCTTTGTCAAAGTTGTTGTGCAGTTTTGCTTCTGGAAAATTGATCAAAGCTGTAGCATAGTTGTGACTGACCATGGCATATTCGTACGGATATTGGTCTTTCGTGTAAAACGCTAGCGCTTCTTTAAACGACGATGCACAGAAAGCTGTCCACATCGGTTTTTCTTCTGACGATACTGGAATTTCAGAATAAATCAACGCCATATTGTGATGAATGTCTGCAAACTTCTGCGGATGCGTATCGCGTTTAAACACCTTTAATGTATCTTGAAAAGCATTAATCGCAGGTTTATAATATTGCGGTTGCCCATTTTTACTCCACGTGTATAATAGTGTGGCTTTGCGCAAACCTGCTTCCCCTAAAAATTCGGGTACATTTTCTTGTTTGAAATATTGAATTGCCTGGTTGATATAGTTTTTTGACGTGATGTAGTCTTGTTGATAGTTCGCAATTTCGGAAGCATCAATCAGTAGTAAACCAGCGTTTACGATCAGTTTTTTGTTTGTGTAAAAGTCAATTCCTTTTTGAAATAATTCTTGAATTTTTTGTAATTCTTCACGATTGAAAGGCAATTGTAATTGTTGCATTAGTGTGGTTGCTAACTGCACATGCATTGCATTTTTTGCTTCCTCTGATACAGCATGTTGTTGTAACGAACGAATCACTGTTGTTGCTTTGGCAAATTCCTGCACGTCCATCAGCAGATTCACATAATGTTTGGTCGTAAATATTTTTAATTCGTCATTTTCCGCTGTTTCGATGGCTTCTTTGTACAAATTTTTTAATTCGTCTAACGATAAACGGTTTGCATAGTTTCCGTAGTGATGTACAATACAGGTATTGTGTTTGAATAGTTTGGCTGCTGCCAAGAGTTCCTCAGGAATTTCATATCCAAGATGAATATAAGTTGCTATTAATAAATTATGATGTAACACACTTTCTTCCGTCAGATACTCAAATGCTTTTTGATGATTTCCTAAACTGTAGAATACAAACGCTAATACATTATTTTCGGTGAATTCCTGAGAAGGTAATATGAATGGCGGTTCGCTATCGTGCCAGTCCAACGGTTTTATGATGGTATCATTTTCAACAATGATTAATTTTGAAGTTGCTTGTACTTCTTTATCAGCTGTCACCACGTTCACCAATTCGTCCAATCGATCGACTGATGCAATGATGTTTTCTAGGTTATTTTGATGATTAGTTGTTGTTAAAATTGTAAGCATCCTTTTTTACTTTTTGTGTTCCACGAACATCTTTTGCTGCGGTATTTTTCATATTTAACGCGGCAATTTCTGCCAGACGTTTGGAGCGATAATCGTTAATTTCTTTGATCAAAACACGATTTGGATCTTTGGTATCGATAAAAATGAGCGACACGACCCAGCGCCCTTTTTCATAGGTGACTTGACTTTGCACCTCAGCATTCATCAGCCATTTATCATCTGCAGATTGTGTCATACTTTTATTTTTAATAGACTGGTCTTTTCAACCAATTCATATTGTAAGTTTCGATCGGAAGCATCCAAATCATTGTCAATTAAAATTTCGCGAATTGCCAGTGTTTTGTCTCCTTTTAGATTGCGATCTTTTAGTAAGAATTGTGCTGGACTTTCATACATTTTCACAAACCATTGACTGGAAACGGGCGTGATTAGCAATTGTTTTTGTGTATCATTGTACGCTGCGTAGGCATAATGAATGTTCCCAAATACCGTTTGTACCAATTCGTTGCCTAGATAGATATGTGATGACTTCAACAATACCATTAGTCCACCGAAATTTGCAAATCGTTTAGCACATGTTGTACAACTTTATCACCTGCATCTTGCACTTCTTTGCACAGTTCTACTTCCAAACGTGTATTTTCAACCGCAATGAGATACACTTGAATATCATCGGGATATTCGTCTTGTAATATCTTTTTAGCATACGACAACGCTTGATCCCACTTCATTCCGTGTAAGAATACCATTGGATCGTCTTTGGGCGCACGCAACACTTCTTCGGCAGGCACTTTGAATAGTGTTCCTACAGGTTCGTTTGTGTTGATAACGGCATCTACCAAAATGATTTTTTGATGTCCTTTCAACCCAAATAATACTTCAAAAGCCGCGGTTCCCATATCGAAAATGCTAATATCTTCATTTTCTCCAATGATTTTTTTTAGCTGCTCTATGATGTAGATTCCGATAGCATCATCACTTCGCACAGGATTTCCAAAACCCATTATGGCTGTTTTCACACACTTCTTTTTTTTAATTTGACAATTTTCTTTTTCGTTTAAATCAAAAAACTTCCCCAAGAAACGCACTCAAGAAAGCTTTTTTTAACTATCTGATTTATGTTTTATATCTTAAATCTTGAGAGTTCCACGCCGCTTTGCTCGTCATGTGCATGTACCGTACACACCAAACATGAGTCAAATGAACGTGCTACCATTCCCACTTCTACAGGATCTGTTGGATCTTCAATGTCGGTACCTTCCAGCGCTGCTTCAATCGGTCCTGGATTGTCATTTCCATCATTTGGTCCCACATTCCAGGTTGTTGGTGCCATTACTTGATAGTTTTTGATCACACCATTTTCTATTTCAATCCAATGAGCTAAAGAACCACGAGCTGCTTCTGTCGCTCCAAAACCTTTTCCATCTTTTTCAACTGGCTTGCTGTAGAATTCTCCATCTAAGTCAATTTCAGATAACCATTTATCAATTAAGGTATATAGTCTTGGGGCTTCATGCACACGTGCCAATACTCTGGTAAATACACTTGCGCCACCAAGTTTGCGATAGGCATCAATAAAGAATGGATCTTTTATTTGATGCTCTAAGTTGTTAGGATTTCCATTCATGAGACAACGTGCTATTGGTCCTGCTTCTACAGCATTTCCGTCATAACGCGGTGCTTTTGCCCAACTGTACTGTCCGTCAAAATCCGAATCGTGTAATGTTTGTGATTTGGCTGGCGTTGGTAGCGGTTCGTCCCAAGGATGTAATCCGTCTTCTTGATTGTTGTACCAAGAGTGTTTTACGTGTTCGCTCACTTTTAAATGATCGAATTCATGCCAATTTTCACCGTCAAAATACCCACTAGAACTAATGAGTGCTTTGTTACGACCGTCAATTGTTGGATTGTTGTATAAATCTTTATGCAGATAGGTTCCGAAAGCCAAGAACTTGCCGACACCTTTTCCAAACGTGTCTAATCCAAATTCCAAACCAGCTCTAATGAGTAATCCTAAATCGCTGTTTTTATGCGATTCGCTTTCTTCCATCCACGCTAACATATCGTCCCAAGATTTGATTTCTAGGTAACGCTCAATTGTACAACCTAACCAAACTGGTTCTAACCAATCATTTTTAAATTGCGTCATGATTGCATGCGCACGCGTGATGTCTTTTAAGGTTGGCGCACACATGACACCACCAGGCACCATATAACTTGAATGCGGCCATTGTCCACCAAATAGCGCATATACTTGTACTGGCAATCCACTTGCGGTTAAACCTATTTGGAATGTTTCTCCCACATAAGCAGACCAACGTTTTACCACTTCTTGATACAAAGGTTTATCTGCAAATTTCTTATTTGCCATATCGGTTGCAAAGATGGCGTAAAACCAACGTGGAATACTTTGTATGGTTTCCGTAGCTTGTCCAATGGCTCTTAATAATAATGCATTTGGAGAGAGTTTTGTTCCCCAAGCCGTATCTAACGCAGAAGACGCACAGTATAAGTGTGACCCTCCACAGATTCCACAAATTCTAGGTGTGACAATTAATCCGGATTGCGGATCTTTCCCAACCATAATTTTCTCAAAGCCTCTAAACATCGCTGCTTGCGTATGTGCGCGAGTGACTTTTCCATTGTCTATGTACACCTTCACATCTAAATCGCCTTCAACTCTTCCGACAGGTGATATGTTTAATTCTTTTACTGACATTTTTATAGTTTTATTTATTTAGATGTTTCCATTATCTTTTTATTCGTAGGCATGATTTTCTGGAATCCTGCTTCCATGTAGTATGCCAATTTGTTTCTTCCCGTAGGAACTTCTTTAGGGAATACGCCCATATATTTCATTGTTTTGAACACACTTCCTTTCATCAAATCATTGTGTGGAAATCCTGGTTCGGTACATCCTAAACATGGATGATTGGAACGTGTTTTACTCGATTGACGATTCCAAAGTATATTGTTACAACTTGCACGTGTCATCGGTCCGCGACAACCAACTTCATAGAATAGACAACCACCGCGTTTTCCGAAGTTTCCATCGACTTTTTGTGCAAAGTTGGTGACATTGGTACAACCATCTTGTACGAAGTCGGTAAAGAATGTTTTTGGTCTGTGATAATCATCGATTACCACATCTCCAATTCTACCTACTGCAATCGCCACTAAAATTTGGGTAATCCAATCGGGATGTGCTGGACATCCTGGAATGTTGATTACTGGTAAGCCGCCTTTTGATACATAATCAGCACCAAGAAAACCGCCTTTTTGTTTTTTGTGAAATTGTAATCCGGTAGATTCGCTTGGATTTGGTGGAACTGCAGGAATTCCTCCCCAAGTAGCACAATCTCCTATGGCAACAACATAACCCGCTACTTCTGAAAGTTCCTTAATCCAATCCTTCATTGGACGATCTGCAAAATAGTTCATTGAACCTGTTCCATTAGGTCCTTCAATTAATGAACCTTCATATACTAATATATCCATTTGCGTTTTTCCTGCTAGGATATCTTTTAGCAAATCCTGCACTTGATCTCCAATTTGTAATCCCGTCGTGGGATGCCAAAGTATGTTGAGACCAAAATCAGTGATGAGCTCAACAACGGTTGGTTCTTCTGCGTTTAAAAAGGACATTGTGTTTCCACTACATGCACCTCCTTGTAGCCATAAAACGTTAGCCATAAGTGATTGTTTTTAGTTGTTATCGTAAAAATTTTCTTTAATATAGGTGCTATAATCTATTTTTCGGAATTTTATACTGAATTTTTCATAAAAATTTGGCTATTTTTCTTTAGTCTAAATAATGAATAGCTATTTTTTTTGAGAATATGCTAAAATATCTCTTAAATTTAACAGGATAAGTATATTTAGCATTGTAATTATTTTAGTATTAATACATATTATGTACACTGTATATCCTTTACAAAAGAAGTGTTCCAATCAACCGTTTTTAGTGTAATCCCAATTTATGTCTAAAATGGGTTTTTGGATACGAAGTTGCTTTGGTATCATAGGACGCTGTGAATGGGTTGCATAGCATCGCTACGGAAATTATTCACAAAGAACTAGAATACCAAATGAACAAGTTTATAAAACCCATTTTAGATGTAAGTTGGTATTAGTAAACATTTTTATAACTATCATTTTTTATGAACGTTAAATTATTGTATTTTTAAGATGATTCGTTAATAACTATTAAATGCAATATATCATATCAACACTGATATTTTGAAGAAAATAAAAGTACATAAAGGACATGTTCTTCAATATCACGGAGAACTCAATTCTAAAGTTTATGCTGTAAAATCTGGATTGTTACGCAGTTATTATCTTGATGATAAGGGAAAAGAGCACATCTTTATGTTTGCTCCAGAAAATTGGACTATTGCAGATACTGTAAGTCCAGAATTGCCATGTGAATTGTTTATTGAAGCATTGGAAGATTCTGAAGTGATTGTACTTGAAAAAAAGATTGAAAACACTAGCGATACACAATCGTTAATTAATCGAATTCATGTACTCCAAAAAAGAGTCATCATGCTTATGAGTTCTTCCGCTATAGAGCGCTATCAACATTTTATTGAAACCTATGCCGATATTGTTCAACGCGTTCCGCAACGCATGATTGCTTCCTATCTTGGTGTTACACCTGAAACCTTAAGCGCCGCAAAGAAAGATTGGCACAAAAAACAACTTCATTGATTTCTTATGATATCTTAATGCACACGAAAAAATTTCATCAGACATTTGCGGTAACTAAAACAGAGCAACATGATGAAACCTAAAAATATTCTTTTAACAGGCGGTCATTCAGGAATGGGACTTGAATTGACTAAAAAATTATTGAGTGAGGGACATAAAATTGGTCTTATCATCCGAAGTGAACAGCGAAAAAATGAAGTGCTAAAAGAACTCGTGAATTCAGATCAAATAGATTTCTTTTTTGCAGATTTAAGCATGAGAGAACAACTACAACAAGTTGCTGAAAGCATCAAATCAACATGGCCAACAATTGATGTTATATTCAATAATGCTGGTGTACTGCTTGATAAATTATACTTTTCTGATTACGGCAATGAATTACAGCTAGAAATTAATGCCATCAGTCCATATCTCCTGACCAAAGAACTTGTACCACTTTTGGAAGCATCCGAAAATCCTGTGGTTGTTAACACAGCAACTGCTGGATTGCACAATAAAAAGTCCATTGATATTGCTGGATTTAAAAAGCCAAAAAAGTTTATCAAACTTATGGGCTCGTATATGGATTCTAAGCTGACAATGGTGTTACTTATGAACTATTTAAATGAAAAGAATAAACATATTCGTGTCATTAATGCTGATCCTGGAGCAATTAAAACAAAAATGACAGCAGGTGACGGAATGCCTTTTTGGCTAAAACCGATTCGAAATCTGTTCTTTAAATCTCCTGCACAAGGCGCTCAAAATTTGTACAATGCAGCTTTTAATTCAGAAGGTAAAGGAAGTGGAATTTATATCAGCGGCGGAAAAGTAAAAGCTATAAAAGTTGCCTTAGAAAATGAACAAGTAGCTGAACTTTTAGGGTAAAAAATTGTGCTTCAATCCCTTTTCATTTTCGAATGATCTAAGTACTTACTAATGATAACAGAAGAAATAATAATGATATAAAATTGTCCTACCAAACCTACCAAAACAGAGGCTTTTTGTGCAATAGGAATGACAGGGACAATTTCTCCATAACCAATAGTCATTAAGGTGATAAAAGAATAATACATTAAACTATCAATTCTGGATTGATAATCTGTATCATCTAATAGTAAGCCACGAAATGCATTGTCATTTGTAAGCTCTATTGCCATAAATAAGAAGAACGCTAAAAACCCAATAGAAATGTAACCACTAATCAATCCTATAATGACATTTCTATTGACAACTTCGGCTTTCCATATTTGATAGATGATATAAAAAGTGACTACACAGTGAAATAAAAAATAAATAAACAATCGTAGTAAAAAAGTATTTTCATTCTGAGTATGAATCAACATATCTGAACCGAAAATGAGGATTGACACAATAAATAGTACGATTAAGAACCACATCCACTTTCGATGTTGTGAAATCAATAGTATTCCTGTGCAGATGTTGAACATAAATAACACCGGCAATAAGATAGATTCAAAAATAAAAAGCGGAAACACTAACGAGCCAAATAGAATGCACAATTGTGTAGTCAAAAATAACTCAAAACGATATGTATACGCTTTGGCGATCATGGTTCATCTTTGCAAACTTTTAGGGATTGTATTTCTTTGGTATTGATCTTTTTATTTCCTTTCTTTTTTACTCTAAATAATTCGAGTTCTCCTTGAAACTCAATCGCTATTTCTAGGACATCATTTTTATCAAACGACAGCTGATTTAACTCTTTCAATGCTTTTATGATGGTATACTGAAAATCAATGGTTTTATTTATAAATAACAAAGAAGCTTCGGAAGTCAGTAATGGACTCAATCCCTCTTTTTCAAAAAAAGAAATGATTTGTTTTTTGATCGTTTCTTCTTTCAAATGAAATAGTAGCAACACTTTTTTTCCGTGATTTGTCATGTGCTTCATCGTGTTAATCGTCTAACAAACGCATATCAAATTCGAATTCTCTGTAGTTTATTTTAAATAGAATCGCATAGAAAGAAGGAATAAAGATGAGCGTAATAATGGTTCCAAATAACAACCCAATCATAATACTCACCGCCATTCCTTCCCAAAGTTCACCTCCACTGATATATAAGGGTACCAAACCAAGAACCGTAGTAAAGGTGGCTAACAAAATCGGTCTGAATCGTTGCAAGCAAGCTGTGATGACCGCATCTTTTTCTTTTCGCCCTAAGTCGTTTTGTTCAATTTCTATCCTATCTACCAACACAATAGCATTGTTAATGACAATTCCCGCCAAGGATATTACTCCTAAGAATGGCATAAAACCAAAGTTTTCCTGAAAGAGTAACAATCCAATTACAACTCCAATAATTGCCAAAGGAATCGTTAATACGACCATGGTCATTTTTCGGATAGAGTTGAATTGAATGATTAATAATAAAATGATGATAAAACCTGAAACAGGCAAGTAGCCAATTACAGATCCCATCGATTTTGCAGTTCGTTCAGCATCACCTCCAAATTCATAGGTGTATTTTTTAGGCCATTTTTCTGCTTCAGCTTCAATCCAAGGTGTAATTTCACTCATAATAGCTGAAGCATTGGCACCTTCCCGTAATTCGCAATTCACATTGATGGTTCTAATGATATCCAAACGTTTTATTTTGGCATATTGCCACGTCGGTATGATGGATGCTACTTGCAACAACGGCACACTTTTCCCTGTGTTTTGTGCATAGACGTTTAAAGTTTCTATAGATGCCAACGTTTGTTGCTGATTGGAATCGCTTCGCATGAGTATTGGAATTGATTTGTCGTCTTCACGATAACTTCCTGTTTCAAATCCGTCCAAAACGGTGAGTAATGAAGAAGCAATATCTTGACTGCTCACACCAGCTTTTTTTGCACGTTGCTGATCAATTTCAATAAGAAACTTTTTACTTTTTGGTCCCCAATCATCTTTTACATTTTTTGTTCCTGCAATGCTTGAAAGTTTTAGTTTGATGGTTTCTGCAAGGCTCGCCAATACATCAGGATTGGCTCCAGAAACTTTGATCTCAATCGGTTCGCCAGCTTCTCCCGCTGCCAATGCATATACTTTGATGTCTGCATCGGGAAAGTTGTAAAAGGTAAACTTGTCCAACTTATCAATCATTGCTTGGTTTTCATAATACGTAGACGTGTTGATCAACATGTGTGCGTAGTTTGAATTCGCCTCGTCAGGATCATAGCCTAAATCGTAGGATTCTGGTCCTTCGCCTGTGTAAGATGAAAAACTTAAAATACCTTTATCGCGTTCTTCGTTGACCAATAGCGAATCGGTAATGTATTCTTCTATTTTTTGAACTACTTGTTCTGTAGTCTCAATTTTGGTGCCTTCTGGCATATTGACATCTAGCGTAATTAAATTACGATCACTGTCTGGAAAAAACACAAACGGAATATATCCAAAACCATATAGTGAAACGATAAATGCTGCAAATAAGGCAATGGTGACTTTCCATTTGTTTCGCAATGCCGAAATGATGATGCGTCGGTAATAAATTTTAGCCACATTAATCACTTTATCTACCACCGTTAGTTTTTTCTCTTCTTTAGGAACTACTTTTAAGAATAAATAACAAAACATGGTAATAACCGTCAAAGCAATCAACCAAGATGTACTCAGCGCAATGGTAATTACAACAAAAATTGGTCCTACTATATCGCCCATTGTTGTAGGTGACAAGTAAAAAGCTAAGAAAGCTGCTGAAGTTGTTAATGTGGATATGAGCAGTGGCATCCATAACTCGGAGAACGCTTCTACAGCAGCTTGTTTCTTGGCGATTCCTTGATCGAGTTTTACGATAATCGTTTCGGCGACCACAATGGCATTGTCTACCAACATTCCTAACGCCATAATCAGTGCGGCTAAGGTTACTTGATTTAAACCGACACTCATAACGCCCATAATTAAAAGCGTTGTAATGGTTACTATGGGAAT
Source organism: Bacteroidota bacterium (assembly GCA_039026955.1). GTDB lineage: Bacteria > Bacteroidota > Bacteroidia > Flavobacteriales > Flavobacteriaceae > Kordia. The sequence goes on along the minus strand of JBCCLH010000013.1, from coordinate 13,676 downwards.
TAAACTTGCAATGATGAATCCTGTTCGTATTCCCAAGAAGATCAACATCACAATGAGTACAATACTGATTGATTGCACAAGATTCACCATAAAGTCATTGATTTTATAGTCGATATAATCATCCATAGACGATACGCGCTCTAGCTCTAATCCGATAGGTAGTCTTTCTCGCCATTCATTGGCTACACGGTCTACGTCTTGCCCCAAGGCCACTACATTTTCATAGTCTTTAAGATTCACATGAATTGTAATGGCAGGTAAGCCATTGACACGCACAATTTGTGTAGAAGGATCAATATATCCTTTTTCAATGGTAGTGATATCTGCCAGTTTTACGAGTTGGCTTCCATCGCCGACATCAATTAACATTTCTCTAATATCTTCTACCGTATCAAAATTTCCCGTAGGTTCCAGAATGATGCGTTCATCTCCGATATTAATTTGTCCGCCCGAATTTAAAATGTTAGTAGTGGCAATTCGTTGTTGCAATTTTGAAGCGGAGAGTCCGTATTCTTTGAGTCGTGTATTGTCAAATTCTATAAAAATGCGTTCATCTTGGGTTCCTTTGAGTTCTACTTTTGCCGCTCTAGGAAGTTTGATGAGTTCGTCTTTAATGTCGTCTGCATATTCCTTTAATTCTGCATACGAAAAACCATCACTGGTCAATCCCAATACAACACCATACACATCGCCAATACCATCGTCATCTAATTGTGGATATACACCTTCTGGAAGTTCTTCAATGACATTTAGTTTTCTTCGCAATCGGTCCCAAACGTCTTGCATATCTTCGTCTTTCACTTCATCTTTGAGTGTGACTTGTACGACTGACAGTCCTGTTCTCGAAGTACTGGTCACTTCATCTAACTCTGGCAATTCTTGTGTTTTCTTTTCAACTTTATCAGTCACCAATTGCTCCACACGTTCTGGACTTGCTCCAGGAAATACCGAAACGACCGTTGCCGATTTGATAGAGAATGGCGGCATGCTATCTCTAGATAAATCAAAATATACAGAAATCCCTAAGAGGAGAATCGTGATCAACACAACAAAGGTGATTCTGTTTTTTTCAATGGAAAATTTTGCTAAGTTCATACCAATGCTATTCTTTTATGTTAACTTTTTGACCGTCTAACAGTGTTTGTAATCCACCTGTTGCAATTTTTTCTCCTTCTTGTAATCCAGCGGTTACGATAAAGTTTTTCCCTTGTAAGCTTCCAATTTGTATGTGTGTTTTTTGGACATAAGCGGTGTCTGTATCTTCTTTGATGCGATATACGAAACGACCTTTGCTATCTTCTCCAACTGACTTTGCAGGAATTAGTAGGAGTCGTTCCTGTCCTTCGCTTTTGGCAAAGTTGAAGGTAACATTGGCTGCCATACCACTTTTAATAGTGTTGGACGGTTTTTCAATTTTGATTCGAACTGGGTAAATCGCTGTATTTTGATCGACAGCTGGCGAAACCTCCGTTACGATTCCTTGAAAGTTTTCATTGGTCAAAGCTGTAAAACTCACATCGACTCTCATGTCTTTTTGAATTCTGTTAATGACACTTTCGGGAATTCCAAGCACAATTTCCATATCTTTTCCAGAGTTCAAGGTTCCTATGGTTTGACTGCTCGCTACATTTTCATCCAATTCAGCATATACAGCGGCAATAATACCATCGTCAGGCGCATATAAATACCCATACTGTACACGTTCTTGTTCAATAGCAACGCCTCTTTTTGCAGATTCATAACCTTCTTTTGCTGTTTTGTAAGCATTTTTTGCCGCTTCAAAATCGCTCAGTGAAGCACTTCCTTTTTCAAACAGTGATCGCACTCTATCCAAATTCAGTTTTGCCGTATTCATTTCAGATGCAGCACTGTTTACCTGGGTAATGGCTTGTTCGTATGAAAGTCTGGAAGCCACATTGTCAAGTTTTGCCAACAACTGTCCTTTTTTCACTTTTTGCCCAAGCTTGATGTCTAGTTTTGTGATGATTCCGTTGTTTCGAAAACTTAGTTTTACGATTTTTTCTTTTTCTGCGGTACCGCTAAATGTTCGAATGCTTTCACTGTTTCCATAAGACACTTCTTGATATTTTACATTGCGTAGAAATATTTCTTTTTGCGCTTCATTCCCGCCACAGGAATACAGGATTATAGAAAGGAGTAGTATGATGATTGTATTGAAATTCCTCATCTTCTTATTATGTTTTTGTTAGTTTTTATTTGTTGAAAATTCTAAAAATCGTTGCCTAAAATTTTGATTGTCTTCTTCGGTATTCAGAATGAAAAAGTATCCTAAGTTTCGTTCCAATTCCAACGCACGGATTAAATAGTTGTACACTGCGTTGGTACGGGCAAGTTGTGCGCTTAGGTAATTGTTTTGGGCATCAATCAATTGAATGATACTGACGGCTCCTGTTGCATAACTTGTTTGTGTTAATTCTAAGGATTCTTTGGCTGCTGCTTCTGAAACTTGCGAAAGTTCAATGTTTGATAATTCATTAATCAAATTCAACACACTATTTCTAATATTAGCTGCAATGGCCAATTCTGAATTTTCAATATTGAGTTGTATTTGGTCTTGCTGAATGGTCGCAATTTGCTTGTTGATATTGTTGGTGTTTTGATTGAATATTGGAATGGAAATGTTGACGCCAACATTGTAACTATCATCAATCAATTGAAAACCTTGCGTTGCCGTACTACCTGCACCACTTCTGCTAAAGGTTCTGTTGTACTGCCCTTGCAATGCTACGGTAGGTATAAATCTTCCGCTGCCAAAAAGTTTTAGAGAGCGTTCAATAGCTTTTGAATTGTAGTCTAGCGATTTTAATTCAGGTGCATTATTTTTGGCTTCTTCAATTAAAAATTCAATGAAGGTTTCTCTCAACTTCGGATCGTCAAGAATCGTGATGATTTCTGTGTAATTGTATTTTTCTAAAATACCTTTGGAAAGTTCTACATCTTCAACGTCAATTTCAGTGTCTAAAGGATTGTTTAGGATTTGATTTAAGACAATAAAATTTTGATCTACTTGATTGACGGCTTCTACCAAAGTCTGCATGTTTTGTGCAAGTTCACTTGTAAAGCGCAATTGATCAGATTTTCCAGACTCGCCAGCTTCAAAGTTTTGAATTGCTATTTGTAAATTTTCTCGTGTTAAGTCTAAATTACTCAACTGAATTTTTGCATTCGCTTTTAGAATTAAGATGGTAAAATACGCTGTGACTGTCTCCGAAATCAAATCTAATTGTGAAGCATTTAAGTTTTCAACTTCTGCATTGAATAGATTTTTCTGAATACTAATGTTTGCATTGGCAGATTCAGAATATAGGGTTTGACTCAACGTGATGTTTCCATCTGTAGAAAATTCGGGACTTTGCCCAAAACTCACATCTGCCAAATCTGGATCGACATAGGTTGCATTTGCCGCTGCAGATAGTGAAGGCAGGTAATTGCTTTTGGAAAGTTTTACATCTTGCTCGGTGAGCGCAACATCCTTTTTAGTAGCATTTAACGATAAATTGTTGTCTAATGCTTGATTGATCGCTGAGAGAATGGTATATTTTTTTTCTGCGAGTACATTTTCAAAATCACCTACAAAATCGGTATTCCCAATGAGACTGTATTTGATGGGAACGTCAACAAGCTCTGCTGTGTTATAATTGACCGTTAATCGTGATGTGTAATCAATATAGATAGGAACTTCTGATAGATTTGTGCCATTGATTGTTGCTTCAACATTCAGCGCAATTCTTCTAAACAATTGATCGATGGTATTAGCGCTTTGATTGGTGGCAAACAGTCCATTTTCCACATCTTTGCGCGACGTATTTGTAAATGCAGGAAGCTTCTTTTCTATAAACGTTTGTGCTAAACTTTTAATTTCTGCATCGGTTAACAAAAAACCATCTGCCAAATACACAGCGTCAATTCCGTTAAGGTTTGCGTTAATATCGCCGATAGTTTCATAGGGAATTAGCGTATATTGTGTCCCCAATTCTGCGGAAATACCACTAAATTTTTGATCGATCGCAACCATTTCTGTGAACTGTTTTTTCACAATAATTCCCACGTTTTTAAAATTGGTCAGTTCTTTCAATACTTTCAAATCTTTTGTGTACGATTGTGATGTAATGATGTAGGTGAAATTCGGTTGTTGAGACGTTTTTTGTGTGTCATCAATCGAAACAAAATCTTTATTCACCGCACCAAATAAAATAGTAGGTTTCGGATAAGTTTTTTGTTCGTTAATGACGATATTATTAAGCGCACCAAATGCCAAAATAATATCAGTATCGTTGTTAAGTAGTGTATTGTAATTTTCTTTGGCTTTTTCAAGATTCAACTCATTCACCAAAAAGCTATTTTTAGGAAATTTAATGATGGCATCTTCTCCAACTACAGCTACAATTTGAGCTTCTAATTGTTGACGAATACCTGCTAATTCTTGTGAATCTTCATCTACGAGGATTCCAATGGTATATTGAGTTTGCTGTCCGTATAAACTTAAAAAACATAAGCTTAACAATAGCGTAAATAGTGCTTTTTTCATCATATGTGTATTCCTTTTTTTGATTTAAAAAGTGTAGTGGAATATTGTTTCTCCACTAGTATAAATGACAGTATCCGTTGTCAAGTTTTTAGAACGGAATATACTTTATGAGGTTTTTGAAGTTATTATGACTTGTTGCGGAGGATTTTTCTTTTTTTGTGCCTGCATGTCGATAGGAATCGTACAAATAAGTAGCAGTACAAGCACATATGGATTGATACTTGATTTCATCATTTGTGGTGGTGTTTATTAGGTTTAATTTTAAGACTAAAGCTGCTGGCTTTAAAAAAACAAACATCTTACGGTCAGCAAATTAGCGAGTTACAACCAACCAACTATTGAATTAATTCAATTTAACTGAAATATCTTTTTTGTATATAAAAATTGAAGTTGAGCTGATGGCAACCTTCCTTACTTTTGATACCTTAAGAAAGATTGAGGTAGTAACCCATATCACACACAATGAAATCAGCTCAACTTGTAGTATTTGGAAGAATGAAAAATGTTAATTAACGTGAGTTCGATATAAGAAATCATTAAATTACTTGTAATTCACTAAAAATTAAATACTTGTCAGTTCGAGCGCAGTCGAGAACACTAAAAAAGTTAAGATTTCGATTGAATCTCGACTGCGCTCGATTTGACAGTTTCTGTAGATTGTTGACTATTGAGTGTTTAACGAAATAGTTATATCGAACTCACATTAATTATAAATTTCCTACACATTTTTAGGCGCATTCACTGCACAATGAACAGTTATGGCTACTTGTTTCCCTACTATAAATGATGGGATTTTTTTTCCTAGCATAAAATCATGTCTATTGATGTTAAATACTCCCGTAAATAGATTGTCAGTACGTTTCAAATTGACCTCTATTTTAATAGAAGATTCCAAAATTGATAAGAATCCTATCACACAATATTCGTCATTATTTTTTGTGATCGATTGTGATTTGAATACAATATTTGGATAGTGAACAACATCAAAAAAATCACTATTTCTTAAATGTTCATCTCTCTTTTTATTGTTTGTGTTGATGATACTTGGATCAATTGTAATTCTGAAATAGGAATGTTCTAAATGCTCATCAAGCAGCAAGATTTCTCCTTGCATTTCAGAGATCTTTCCTGAAACGGTAATGAATCCGAGCTTTTTAACACTGAATGAAATTTTTGAATTTTGACTGTCTATCGTTTGTGCTTTATTTCCTGTATGCATTTCATGTAAGGATTTTGATTTACACTAGATAGACGAAAGTACTCAGGATTTTACCGATATAGAGTGAATTAGTTCACTTTCAAATCACTTCATTATGTAAAAAACTATACAGAGGCAACTCACATTATATTTTTTTTAATTTTCGAATACCATTCTCGCGTAATTCCCATAAAATCAGCAATGGCATGTGAAGGCGCTCTTAGCAATATGATTGGATATTTTTCATATAAGTATTTGAGGAAATCTTCTTTAGAATAACAAATAAGATGTGTTCTAATTTCTTCACTTAACATAAAATCATTGATCATACTGTATCGGAAAAATTGATTGAATTCAGGATAATTATTGATCCACGAGTCTACAATGACCATGTCAAATTCTAAAATGGTAGAATCTTCCAGGGCAACAATTTCGTATTTGGTAGGTTTTCTAGATAAAAATCCGTCTTTGATAGGAATGATTCTGAACAAATCATCAAAATAAAACCAAATCGTTTTTTTGAGTCCGTCCGGTGTAAAGGTTGATGATTTAAAACTTCCCTTGATGACGAAGAATGTTTTATTATAAATTCCGCCATACTCTACTAAAGTTTCATTCTTTTTAATGTTTCGTTCAATACAGGAACGCTCAAACTCACCTCTTAATTGATCGCTAATTTTTACATACTTTTCTATTTCAGTTGAAAACTCTTTTACCATAGTATTGATATTAATAACTTTAGCGATTGAAAAGTATTAATAACTAATGAAGATCATCTTGAATTAATTCAAGACTCTTATAATTTTATTTGAGTAATGATTGAGGAATTTGGTAGTTGTAATGGATAATTTATTTATGTTTTGGAGGTTGTATTTGTGAGTTCGCCAACCCTACGCCGTTTCAATTTGCTCAACCATTCTGGTGTAATTCCCATAAAATTAGCTAGTTTGTGTGAGGATACGCGTTCTACAATGAATGGATAGTTTTTTTGCAAATACATAAGAAATTCGAAGGAAGATAAAGCCAACATATTATTTCGAATTTCAAAATAATAGAAAAAAGAGTTTAGAATTTGATGAATATAAAAATCGTTGAATATTTTGTGTTCTTTACATAGTTTTTCCAGAAAACTTTTTTCGAATTTTATAACGGTAGCATCTTCAATTGCCGTAATTTCATATTTAGTTTGAACTCCTTTAAAAAAGGTATCCAATGCTGTAGCAGCATCAAATAAGGTATCGAGAAAAAACCAAACGAGTTTTCCTTTGTTGTCATCCATCATCAAATTACATTCAAAAGCGCCATTGATAATTACATATACACTAGCGTCTCTTTCCTTTTTTTTAATAAGGGTTTCCCCTTTTTTTAACGACAAGACTTTTGTGTTCACTAAAATACTATTCCACAGCTCACTTTTTTCTACGATAGTAACGTCTGATTTTGAGATTAATTCGTCATACGCCCAAAATTGTAATGCTTCCATATATCTAGTATTTCTTACAAAACTATCTGTTTTGTTTAACGTTTTTTGTGAAATTATTCAATTTTTCAACTTTTCGTTAAACAAAATGTGCATCATGTGTGTTTTTAATAAGAAAATTAGCTAGGAAAGATACCGCAAAGATTCCTCTCGAAATTGAATTTATTCACAAAGAAACCACTGAAAAATCATGAATTTTGTACTCTTTTCTTCAAAAAAGATATTACAAAGTAATTGCTATGCTTTATAAATTTAGAGAGAAATTAGAAACACACATTGATGTCACCGATGAAATGTGGGAGTATATCAGACAAGATTTAACGGTATTGCATGTAAAAAGAAGAGAAAAATTAGTCCGATTTTCCGAATTGAGTCGCTATATTTATTTTGTGGTTCAAGGAAGTTTTGAAAGTTCAATTCTTTTACCAAATGGTATTTCTAAAACTGTTTGGTTTTATTTGGACAAGATTTTAGATATTGCAACTTGTTTTGATAGCATCTTTCTACAACTACCTACTAAATATGAAATTACTGCCCTTGAAGATTCCATTGTAATTCGCTACACAAAAAAAAACATTGATAAATGGGGTGAAAAATACAATATGATATACAAATTTGGCGTGCATGATATTATGGAAGATTTTATTGCCACAAGCGAAATTAGAAATCATCTCATCTCTTATTCTTCCAAAGATTTTATAAGTTATTTAAGCGAACGCTATCCAATCATTCTGGATCGAATTCCCGATAAAAACATAGCTCAATTCATGGGAATTACACCCGAATGGTTTTCCAAATTAAAACGACAGCTTAATGGAAGTGATCATTCCTCAAATGAATTGTAATACCCATTTTACTTTAGGAAAACTGTTGCGAATTTCACAAAATACATTCTGAATATCAATATGTTACACGAAAATAGAATTTTGTGTACGTTGAATTAATTCAATAGAATTCTTTGAAACTATCTATATATTTCAAGTGTTTTTTAAACTAAAAATACCTATCCAAATGAAATATGATTCAGAGTTTACCGAAGGGCAAGCATTGTTCTACACCAAAAAAGAACCGCGGAAAACGTTTCAAACGTTCATGAGAAATCAAAATAAACTCTATGTCAACTCTTTCAATGTCATTGATCGGAAAGCAGCTATTATGATTCGTGTAAATTCTACTATTGTTTCAGGCGTTGTGGTTTTTTTTGAATATATCAAGAATATTGAATACGGAAAATTCATCGGAATTGCCTTAGTTGTCTTCTCTTTTGTGTCACTTTTATTTGCGTTGAATGCTTCTCGCCCAAATGCCTTTGCAATGGTAAAGCGATTTAGAAAAAAAGTATTATCCAAATATCCTGAAACCGAAAAAAACATATTTCTCCTAGGAATCTACGAACATATTACGCTAGACGACTACGAGAAAGCCTATCACAAATTACTCACTAACCAAGAACTACAAGTTGGAAATCAAATACGGACTATGTACTTATTTGAGAAACAAATTAAAAGCGCGTATCAAAGTATTGAAATTGCCTACGGAGCCTTTATCATAGGTTTCGTTTTGGTAGTACTGTGTTTTATTGTAGGGAACCTAATTGATGTCTTATGAAAAAACTAATCCTCCTCACCATCCTGCTATTTTTATATAGTTGTGCGACTACAAAATTACAAATAATAGACACTAGCAAATCGTATTCAAAACCAGAAAGTGACATAGCGCACTCTTTCTATATTTTGGGAAATACTTTAGCACAAGAAAATGTGTGGAATGCAGTCCAGAATGATCGTGAAAATACAGATGATCCTTCTACACTTTTGTTTTTAGGAAATTCGGCAGATAATTACTTAGATACCGAAAAAATAAACTATAAAAATACACTTGCATTTTTAGCCGATTTTAAAGGAAATACAGTATTTGTTCCTGGAAGTCAAGAGTGGAATACAGGCTTGGGCGATTTAAAAAATCTTCAAAAAAAGATCAAAAAACAATTAGATGACGCTGGCTTTTCACTGAAAAATGGCTGTCCAATTGACAAAATTACCATTGGAGAAGATATACAACTCATCATGGTTGATAGTCAATGGTTTTTAAATGATTGGGATGATTTCCCAACCATCAATGACGATTGTGAGATTAAATCACGTGCTGACTTTTTTGACGAATTTGGAAGTCTTATTAAAAAAGCACGCGGCAAAACAACGATTGTCGCAATCCATCATCCGATGTTTTCTAATGGAGAATATGGTGGACAGTATTCCTTTAAAAGTCACATGAAACCATTGCCGCTGATTGGAAGCTTTAAAAATATTTTGAGAAGAACCACTGGTGCACATGCCGCTGATTTGAATAGCAAGCGATATATTGAATTCAGAGATCGCTTGATAACCTTGACACAAGAAAATAAAAAGGTCATTTTCGCGTCTGCACATGAGAAAAATTTACAGTTTATCATTGAAGACAACATTCCGCAAATTATCAGTGGTGCTGGTAGTGAACTCACGGAAACGAAGCTAAAAAACAATGGACTTTTTGCGTATGCTGCAAATGGATATGCAAAATTGAATGTCTACAAAAATGGTGCTTCTCAGTTGACTTTTTATACGATTACTGAAAATAATACTTCCGAAATTGTCTATGAAACGGAAATCTATGCGAAAAATAAAGCGGAAACAATTCCAAACTATGCAACAGAATTTCCTGCGAAGGTTTCTGCTGCTATCTACACAACAGAAGAGACGGATGTATCAGGCTTTCACACCTTTTTATGGGGCGATCGGTATCGAAAATACTATAGCACCAAAGTCGAAGCACCAACGGTAAATTTAGATACTTTATTTGGTGGACTTGTTCCTGTGCGTAAAGGTGGTGGAAATCAATCTAAATCCTTGCGCCTTCAAGATAAAAATGGTGCGCAATATGTAATGCGTGCGTTGCGGAAAAATGCAGTGCAGTACTTGCAAGCCACCATGTTTAAAAATAAATATATTGATGGAAAATTTGACAATACAGGTGTAGAAAGTTTAATTTTGGATGTCTTTACTGGCTCGCATCCGTACGCCCCTTTTGTCATTGGAGATTTGGCAGATGCTATAGATGTTTTTCATACAAATCCCGTACTGTATTATGTTCCAAAACAAAATGCTTTAGGGAGTTTTAATACGGACTTTGGAGACGAATTGTATATGATAGAAGAACACACGTCTGAAGGACATTCTAACACAAAGAGTTTTGGTTTTCAGGATAAAATCATCAGCACCATCGATATGATGAATCGCATTCATAAGGATGAAGATATTTCGGTAGATGAGTCTAGTTATATTCGTGCGCGTTTGTTTGATATGCTTATTGGCGATTGGGATCGACATCAAGACCAATGGCGCTGGATTGAATTTAAGGAAAATGACAAAAAAGTGTACCGTCCATTACCAAGAGATCGAGATCAGGCATTCTCAATAATGTCTGACGGTTTTGTGCTTGGAACCGCCGTAGCATTATTACCAACAGCACGTCTTCTACGAAAATATAGTGATGATTTAAAAGATGTAAAAGGCATCAATGTAGAACCATATCCTTTGGATATGGAAATCATTCAACAATCCAATAAAGACATTTGGGATCAGCAAGTACAACGCATACAATCAAATGTAACAGACGAAGTTATTGAAAAGGCGTTCCTAAATATTCCCCTAGAAGTCAGAGATGAGACTATTTCAGCAATCAAACAAAAATTAAAAGCAAGACGTAAAAATTTACAAAAAATAGCAGATCGCTACTATGAACTCCTTACAAAATACATAGTGATAAAAGGAACCAATAAGGACGATTGGTTTGAGATTGAACGGCTTCCTAACAAACAAACGAAAGTCACTGCATATCGCATCAAAAATGGTCAAAAAGGAACAATTTTTCACGAACGTGTTTACAATAGAGAAGAAACCAAAGAAATCTGGATTTATGCCTTGGATGATGATGATACTTTTGTGGTAAAAGGTGTAAATGAAATCAATATGATTAAACTTCGCCTGATTGGTGGTCAAAACAAAGATACCTACAATTTAGAAGAAGGGAGACGCGTGATTTTTTATGATTATAAATCCAAGAAAAATATCGTAACGACAAATAAAGGACGAAAGAAATTTTCAGACGAATACGAGACTAATACTTATGATTATAAAAAATTAAAAAACAACACCAATCAGCTCATTCCATCTATTGGATTTAATCCGGATACTGGATTGAAAGTAGGCGCAACCAACACGTTTTCAGTGTATGGTTTTGAGCGAAATCCGTTTACGGAAAGACATATCATTTCAGCATCCTATTTTTTTGCAGTACAAGGATATGAAGTCAACTACAGTGGTGAATTTGCTAATATTTTTAAAGGTGTAAATATTGGATTAAAAGCTTCGTATAATAGTCCCAACTACGCGATCAACTTTTTCGGATTTGGGAATAGTACGCCCAACTTTCAGGGAAATGATGCTACTGATGCATTTGAAGCTAATTTGGATTACAATCGTGTTCGTATTCGGACTTTTGATATAAAACCTTCTCTAATTTGGCGCGGCGAACTTGGCTCAAAGTTTGAAATTGGCGTGTTGTATGAAAGCAATGAAGTAGAACGTACCGAAGGTCGATTTTTAGATGAAGTCGTTACACTTGAAGATAATTTAGGGAATCCTTCGGTAGATGACAGTATTTTTGACAATCAGAATTTTTTCGGTGTAGAAGCGGAATACCATTTTATCAATAAAGATCAAAAAGCATTTCCGACATTAGGTCTAGAAGCTTTTGTTCGTCTAGGGTATAAAAACAATACTTCGACTGAAAAAGGGTTTGGATATATTGTTCCATCTTTAAGTATAAATCATAAATTGTTGGATAGCGGGCAGTTGGTGTTGGCTTCTAGAATTAGTAGTTACATCAATATTGGAGATGATTTTGAGTTTTACCAAGGAGCTACTTTAGGTGCTAATTCTGGACTACGAGGGTATAGAAACGAACGTTTTACAGGAAAAAGAGCCTTCTCACAGTCTACAGATGTACGTTGGAGTTTTAACAAACTCAGAGCAGGTTTCTTGCCGTTAAAGTTCGGAATTTATGCAGGATTCGACTACGGTCGTATTTGGGTTGACGATCAATTGGCTATTTTACCACAATTCAATGATGATACTTGGAACACGTCGCTTGGTGGCGGTATTTTCTTAAATATGCTTGATGTGTTGGTTGGAAATATCTCAGTATTTGATGGTGATGATGGCTTGCGTTTCCAATTTCAACTAGGGTTTGGGTTTTAGTTAAATTAAATATAGAACTCATCTTGACTTTTAATATTTAACTGAAGATGAGTTCATAAAGCAAACACTAAAAATCTATAATTTTTTAGAAAGTTTATTTTTACAACTAAGGAGCTGTGCAATACAACATCTGTAAGTACTTTTCCAAAACTTTCTGATTATCAAACACTTTTCTTTTCAAAATCAATTTAATACCTTAGATTAACGCTTTAATAGTATGTAATGATTTCAAAGTTGAAACAAAAACTAGAAGCCTCCATCACACTAAGTGATGTATTGTGGGAGGATATTAAAACTGCCTGTGTACAAAAGTTTATTAAAAAGGGAGATACTTTAATCAACTATTCTAGTACAAATAGGCAAGCACATATTGTCCTTTCTGGAGCATTTGAAACTTCTCTAATTTCTACCAATGGAAACAAACAAACCATTTGGTTTCACTTTGACGAATTGTTTGATGTTGTTACTTGTTTTGATAGTTATTTTTTGAATGAACCCACAAAATATGAAGTAGTCGCTTTAGAAGATTCTGAAGTATGTATCTTTCACAAAGAACGTGTAGACAAATGGGTGGAAAAATATCCAGAAATGAATACGCTTTACATCAATGATATTATTGGAGATACCGTTCATTTAGCGGAAATACGAAATCACATGATAGCGCATACTCCAAAAGAATTTTTAGCCTATTTAAAAGAAAATTATCCTATCATACTAGAGAGAACTCCATACAATAAACTTGCGCACTTTATGAGTATTACACCTGAATGGTTGAGTAAAATTAAGAAAGGAATTGATTTTCCAGTAAGTTAGTAAAACAATTTACTCATTTCTGAGCATACTGTTGAGCATAAAAAAAGACACTTGATTGTTGAAGTGTCTTTGGTTTAGTAGCGGGAACTGGACTCGAACCAGTGACCTTCGGGTTATGAGCCTCATTATTTACGCATCTAATAATATTTATTTAATTGTATTTCAATATTTTACGAATTTTAAACTATCAAATAAATATAAATAAAATCATATAAAATCGCCATTTGTTGTACCTATGTTGTAACTAAATTTTTTATCTTTATAATAAGAAAGTGAGAGATAGTTATGTGGTAATTATGAGAAGTAATAAGATATAAAGAAAAGAATTAAGTGGTTTAT
>JBCCLH010000012.1:0-128566 GCA_039026955.1 Bacteroidota bacterium | reverse complement strand
TAACATAGAAGATTTGCAAAGAAAAAGTTGAAGTTCTAGGCAAAAAACGCAGGCATAGCTAGGCTACGTTGAGTATTTTTAACGAAGAAATTCAGCTTTTTATTCATAAGATTCATGTTATATTATGTTGATTTAGCTATAGTAGCTACACTATTAGCTAATATTAAAATATACGATTATGAAAAAACAAAACATCAAATCATTACAGCTCAATAAAAAAAGCATTGCAGGTTTTGTCTCTTCCCGTATTCACGGAGGAAATAGATATGAATCTGTGAGAATCTGTGAAGTAGTATTATCAGAAACATGTTCTATTAATGTGGACTGTAATACTGGAACTGGCGGCGGCGGTAGTGCAAGACCCACAGTAAACTGTTCTGACGACTGTAATACACAATTGCAACATACCTGCGGTTGTCCAGATCCAGGCGGAACTTCTAACTTGGCAAGTCCTTGCTAGTCAAGTTTTCTATGATACCAAATCTATTGTAAAATGCGACTTTAGAAGCGAAGTTGCATTTTATAGTAGAATTGGTATTACTATACATTCATAAAAAATCAATACAGAATACAAATGAGGAAAAGATTGACATGTAAAAGTTAATAGTTAGTCAAAAAATATAGTGCATGACAATTTTCTCTCTATGTATGGGCAAGAAACAATTGTTGAATGTATTGTTTCATAAATAAACCAACCTATACATATTTAAAATCCCGCTCTGTTAAAGGAGCGGGATTTCTCGTAAAACTAAAATTACGTAAAGAGTTGTTTAAATTTCAATCTGATAAATCTATCTTTCGTTAAGGAAAGTGCCCTAAGACTTATCTACCTACTAAACAGAAATTGTCAATTCTTCCACGCAAACTTTTATATATCATATAGTCCTGCTTCTGCAAGCAGTTATCTTTTCGTATACAATTATATACAAGCGCATTATGCATGCCATACAGTTGTACAATCCAAAATGTAATTGTCTTCTATGATTGATTCTTCAAAAAAGAACCCAGTTGTAAGGTGGTCGTTAGGGGTAACACAATGTGTAGTAATACACTTTTTTCTTTTAAGATTACAGTGGCTAAACTGCTTTTACATACTCTTAAAATACAAAATTATATTACTACGAAACAAATTTCTGAATTAAAATTGAGGCGAAACAGCGTAAAAATACCTGTTTTTAGTACTATTGTATAGCTATGTAGGATTTTAAATATAGTGATTAAAGTGATTTCAAGTTTTTAATTACGGTAAAAGCCTTATCTACCTGCTCATCGTTGACTAAAATGGTAAATTCATTAGTGGTGGAGATGACTTCATAAATATTGACACCTTCCCAAGAAAGTCGTTGAAAAATGAAATAATAAATCCCAGGCACGTTCACATTGTCTTTGGGAAGTTTTACCGTGATGGAAGATAAATTCTCCTGTTTTTCGAGTAAAATTTCATTCTTGAAGAAGGTTTTTACCAAATCGGCAACTTCACTACTCACTACAATGTTGGACTCGTTTACACCTCGCGAAGAAGTATAAAACACCGTATTCAAACTTTCGATTTCAGACATAAAATTCGCCTGATTTTTCAACAACGTCTCTGAAACTTTGAACGTATAATCATTCAGGGAAGAACGCACCGTAATTTCTCCAATATTCCGAACAAATTTCAACACGCGATGCGTCACGCGAAATTCCAACTCGGACGACAAGCGTTTCAATGCCATAACAATGGCGCCGTTTTTTACTTCTTTTCCTAGTTGGTGTTCTATCTCAGGCTTGATCAATCGTGACAATGAGGTCAAATTGATAATTCCCTGCGATAAGGCACTCGATAAAAAAGGTTTGGTTTTAATATATTCTTCTACAATGGAGGAAATCGTTTTCATAGCCTATAATTTTAATAGACTACAAAAATACGAACCGAAAAACTCTTTTCAAAACAATTTGTTATAATTATAACAGGAATTTTTAAAAATGATAAAATGCGTCTTCTATGTGATTTATTGTGATGTTATTTTTTTGATGTAGAATCGCAATTACATCAAAGCGAACTTCCACATCCAAATCATTATCATTAATATAGTAGTCCACAGCCTTCACCAACAGTTGAATTTTCTTTTTACTCACAAATTCTTCCGGATTCCCAAAATCGGCAGAAGTTCTTGTCTTTACTTCTACAACCGCAAGTATGTCCTCTTTTTGCGCAATAATATCTACTTCTGCTTTTTGAAATCGGTAATTGGTTTCTAAAATCGTGTAATCTTGTTTTTTAAGGTGTGAAACCGCCAATTTTTCACCTTCTGCACCTAACTCGTTATGCTGTGCCATAAACCTACTTGTAATTTTTTCACATAAAATACGTATCTTAATCAGCATAATCAATGGAGTGATGTAAACTTTTTGTTTTGTAACGAAAATTAAAGATTTTTGAACTGAAGAAGTCTTTTTTAAGAAACATAGCCATAGCTACGTTGCGAAAAAAAGTCAAATTCAGGGTGAAAAAGATAAATTTGCAGTCAAAAGAAAAGTGTACATCACTACAATAATAGCCACCCAAATATCTCCATATTTTAACCGCTTACGGATGCTTTTTGCGTCGTGCTATGTTGTAAAGACTAACACCTAAACCGCCGCCACATGAAAGTAAAGTACGATCTCATTGGAAGAGGATACAACAATACCCGAAAAGCCGATCCTTTCATACTCGACCGATTGCAGTATCATCTCAACCCAATCCAAAAAGGTTGGTATTTAGATATTGGTTGCGGCACCGGAAATTACACTTCAAAACTCCACAATAAAGTCACCAAATTCATCGGAATTGATCCTTCCGAAAAAATGCTAACCGAAGCGCAAAACAATTACCCAAACATTATATGGCGTAAAGGAATTGCTGAAGACATTCCCATCGAAGATAACCGTGTGGAAGGTGTTGTAGGAACCTTAACCTTACACCATTGGAGCGATTTGGAAAAAGGCTTTTCCGAATTATTTCGAGTGATGAAAAAGTATACAAATGTAGTATTCTTCACAGCAACTCCCGAACAAATGAAAGGTTATTGGTTGAATCATTATTTTCCAAAAATGATGGAAGCTTCCATACAACAAATGCCATCGTTAGAAAAAATTACCAAAGCAATGGAAACAGCTGGTTTTAAAGATATTTTTACAGAAAGATACTTTATTCAACCCGATTTAAAAGATCATTTCTTATATGTTGGAAAGCACGATCCAAGCATGTATTTAGACGCCAACATTCGCAACGGAATTTCCTCTTTTTCACATTTGGCACATCAAGATGAAGTTCAAAAAGGATTGGCAGAACTCAAAAAAGACATTGCGTCAGGAGAAATTCTCAATATTATCAAAAAATACGAAAACCGCACAGGAGATTATTTGTTTTTGTTGAGTCAGAAGGAAGATTAAATTAGACGCGCTTTGCTTTTAGATTTTTAGTATCGGCTTCGCCTGTTAGACACGCTTCGCTTTAGTATTGCTCACGCTCTTGGTATTTTAGTATTTTAGTTGGTGAGTTTGTAAGTGTCATTTAATAGCATTGATACATTTTCAAATTTTCAAATTGGTGCATTGGTAGATGCGCTTTGATATTAGATTTTAGATGTGTGTGATACGTCTTTGCGAGCGATAGCGTGGCAATCTCCCTAAATCAAAGCAAGAATCGCCTTTGAAACAAGCGTTACTACATTTTCAAATTTTCAAATTGGTACATTAGTAGATGCGCTTTGATATTAGATTTTAGATGTGTCTGATACGTCTTTGCGAGCGATAGCGTGGCAATCTCCTTAAATCAAAGCAAGAATCGCCTTTGAAACAAGCATTGCTACATTTTCAAATTGGCACATTAGTAGATGCGCTTTGATATTAGATTTTAGATGTGTCTGATACGTCTTTGCGAGCGATAGCGTGGCAATCTCCCTAAATCAAAGCAAGACTCGCCTTTGAAACAAGCATTGCTACATTTTCAAATTGGTACATTAGTAGATGCGCTTCGCTATTAGATTTTAGATGTGTTTGATACGTCTTTGCGAGCGATAGCGCGGCAATCTGTGTAAATCAAAGCAATACTTCTCTTTGAAACAAGCATTGGTACATTTTCAAATTAACAAATTAAAAACCTTTACAGAACTGACGTTTGGAGTTTCAGATTCAATTTCGATTTACAAACGTCACTTCGAGTGTTTTTTGAGGAACGAAAAAAATGTATCGAGAAGTACTTCGAAACTCGAAATTTTAAATGCTAAATTTTGAATGCTGAATTATTTTCAAAGTAAACTATTCGACTTATAAGCTAGCAGAATCAAAGCTGTTCTCGATACATTTTTATGTTCGCTATGCTCCAAAAACACTCGAACTGACGTTTGGAGTTTCAGATTCAATTTCGGGTTCAAGTTCTGGTTATAATTCGTCATTTCAAGACATAGTCCTAGCAATCTCAATAAATCAAAGCAAGAATCGCCTTTGAAACAAGCGTTGGTACATTTTCAAATCATCAAATTAACACATTCATCCCATATCTAATACAACTTCAGAAGCAACCTGCAAAGTAACCTTCCTCCCAAAAACCAACGCACGATTATCATCCAAATGTCCCGCAGGAAAGTTGAAGCAAATTGGAAAATCGTATTCAGCAGTGATATCTAAAATAATTTCATGTACATTCTTTCCAAACGGAATGGTATTATCGTGCATATCGGTCATGCCACCTACGATCAATCCTGCTAAATTTTCAAAATATCCGTTGCGTTTTAAGTTCATCAACATGCGATCAATATGGTAGAGATATTCGTCTAAATCTTCTACAAAAAGAATTTTTCCATCCGTATCCAAACTCAAATCCGAACCTAGCATGCTGTACAACATGCTCAAATTTCCACCGATCAATTTGCCTGTAGCTTCTCCTTTCTTATTAGAATCAGTTGCTGGAATTGTATACTGTAGACTTTCGCCGAAAAGCAGTGCTTTCAGACTTCCCAAAGCCATTGCACTATTATTTGGAATGTTAATAGGCATCGTAGCGTGCAACGTTTCAAAGCCCAATTGCTGTCCTTTACTATGCAAAACGGTCACATCCGAATAGCCAATAATCCATTTTGGATGCTGTACAAATCTTGAAAAATCTAATTGATCTATGATGCGAATCGTTCCATAACCGCCGCGTGCACACCAAATGGCGTCAATGCTATCATCGTCCATAAACTGTTGAAAATTCTGTGCGCGTGTCCGATCATCACCTGCAAATTGGTGATCTTCTAGCTCAATCGTCGTTCCAAGAACAACTTTCAAATCCCAATTGTGTAGCAAGGCAATAGCAGCTTCAATTTCAGCAATCGAAATCTTACGAGCCGTCGAAACAATGCCAACAGTGGCTCCTTTGTGTAGTGGTTTTGGTGGGTTCATACGTTAAATCTAATCGAAAATAAACAGACTTTATCTTGATTCAAAAACAAAATACATTTTTAGACGAGTTGCAAAAATCATCGTTTTTGTGAATGTTAGTTGAATTATTAATGTGTAAATCTGCACAATTTGCGGGGTAAATATGTATTTTTGCACGTTATTTACACAGTCTTGTAAACTTTTTAGAATTAAAACAAAATGAGTCAACATCCACAACGATACACCATTACCGCCGCTTTGCCGTATACCAACGGACCTATTCATATTGGGCATTTAGCTGGCGTATATGTTCCTGCAGATATTTATGCACGTTACTTACGTTTAGTAGGCAACGATGTTGCGTTTATGTGCGGAAGTGACGAACATGGTTTTGCGATCCCAATGCGTGCTTTGAAAGAAGGTGTATCGCCACAGGATATTATTGACAAGTATCACGGAATCATCAAAAAATCATTTGAAGATTTTGGAATTTCGTTTGATAATTATTCGAGAACTTCTGCGGAAATTCATCACAAAACAGCATCTGACTTTTTCAGGAAATTGTATGATGATGGCGAATTTATCGAGAAAGTAAGTGAGCAATTGTATGACGAAGAAGCAAATCAGTTTTTGGCAGATCGTTTTGTGGTCGGAACTTGTCCAAAGTGTGGTTATGAAGAAGCCTATGGCGATCAGTGTGAAAACTGCGGAAGCTCGTTAAGCGCTACCGAATTGATCAATCCAAAATCAAAAATCACAGGAAACAGTCCTTCGCTGAAAGAAACAAAACATTGGTATTTACCTTTAAATAAATACACTGATTTCTTAAACGAATGGATTGTAGAAGGACACGAAAAAGATTGGAAAGCCAATGTGCATGGACAAGTAAAATCGTGGGTAAATGAAGGTTTGCAGCCAAGAGCCGTAACACGCGATTTGGATTGGGGAATTTCTGTTCCTGTAGAAGGTGCCGAAGGAAAAGTTTTATATGTATGGTTTGATGCGCCTATCGGATATATTTCTGCCACCAAAGAATGGGCAGCACGCGAAAACAAAGACTGGGAACCGTATTGGAAAGATGAGAATACGAAGTTGGTTCACTTCATCGGAAAAGACAATATTGTATTCCACTGTATCATTTTCCCTTCGATGTTAAAAGCGCATGGCGATTATATTTTACCAGACAATGTACCTGCAAATGAATTCTTAAACTTAGAGGGCAACAAACTATCCACCTCAAAAAACTGGGCAGTTTGGCTACATGAATATTTAGAAGATTTTCCAGGCAAAGAAGATGTATTGCGTTATGCTTTGACGGCAAATGCACCAGAAACGAAGGATAATGATTTTACGTGGAAAGATTTCCAAACACGCAACAATAGTGAATTAGTAGCAATCTTAGGAAACTTTATCAACCGTGTAGTTGTGTTGACACATAAATATTATGACGGAATTGTTCCTGAATACACTGGAAACTATACAGAATTGAAACAAGTAAAGCATTTCCCAAATGTCATTGCAAGTTCTATTGAAAGATATCGTTTCCGCGAGGCAAGTCAGGAGTTGATGAACTTGGCACGATTAGGAAATCAATTTCTCCAAGCAAACGAACCTTGGAAAAAGATCAAGGAAGATCCTGAAACTGTCAAAGGCATTATGTATGTTGCTTTGCAGATTGCTTCTGCCATCGCCGTATTGTCAGAACCGTTTTTACCTTTCACCGCGAAAAAGTTAAAAGGCATTTTAAATCTTGATACCGATTTAGGATGGAATGATATTGCCACAAAAGATGTATTACTTCCAGAAGGACATACAATCAACAAAGCTGAATTGCTATTTGCCAAAATTGACGACAAAGAAATTCAAGCACAATTGGACAAATTAGAAGCCACAAAAAAAGCAAACGAAGCTGCCAATAAAGAACCAGAACCACAAAAAGAAACGGCAACTTTTGACGATTTCACCAAGTTGGATTTACGCGTGGGAACCATCATTGAAGCAGAAAAAGTTCGTAAAACCAAGAAACTGTTAAAGCTCATTGTAGACACAGGTTTGGACAAACGCACAATAGTTTCTGGAATCGCAGAAAGCTTCACGCCAGAAGAAATCATCGGTAAAAAAGTAACGGTTCTTGCCAACTTAGCACCAAGAGTGATTGCCAAAGTGGAAAGTCAAGGAATGATCTTAATGACGGAATCGCCAGAAGGCAAATTGGTCTTTGTCAATCCTGATGAAGACAATGTAATGAATGGTGAGACGATTAATTAATCTCAACAAAATACCGAAGTAAATAGTGAGTTTCTTCTTTTGCTTAGTGTAGCAAGAGTCGTAATCAGAATAAAATTCATATCATTATCCCTTTAGTTAGAATAAATTAAAATTACACTACGCGTAAGTAAAACTCACATCTTATGCGTATTTTTGTATTGCTAATTGAAAAAAGAAAAGCTATGTTATCACAAAATATGGAAAGCGCACTCAACGCGCAAATACGAATAGAAGCTGAATCCTCACAAGTATATTTAGCAATGGCAAGTTTTGCCGAAGTACAAGGTTTTGAAGGAGTTGCTTCATTTATGTATGAGCATTCCGACGAGGAACGCATGCACATGCTAAAATTGGTAAAATATGTCAACGAACGCGGCGGACACGCAACAATCTCAGACTTATCAGAACCACCAAGAGAATACGGATCGTTCAAAGAGATGTTTAAAAAACTTTTTGAGCATGAAGTGAAAGTGTCACAAAGTATCAACGATTTGGTACACATTTGTTTACAAGAGAAGGATTATGCAACACACAACTTTTTACAATGGTATGTGGCAGAGCAAATTGAAGAAGAAGCATTGGCACGTACTATTTTAGATAAAATCAATTTAATCGGTGACGATAAAGGTGGATTGTATTTGTTTGACAGAGATGTTCAAGCAATCACAGTACAATCTTCTACCGATATCACCGAATAAACACTTACTAACTCAAAACAAAAAAGCGATTGAATAGTTTCAGTCGCTTTTTTTATTGTGGTTATCGTAAGTCGGGAGACGCTATCGTAAGTCTCAGACTTACGATAGCTATTTACAATTCTAAAAGCAAAACAATACAAAAATACCAACAGGCGAAGCCGATACTAAAGCAAAGCGTGTCCAAAGCGAAGCGTGACTAACAGTTTCCCGCCTACGCGGGAACGAGTCCAAGAGCGCCAGCAAGTCTAACCTACCGCACCAACAACTTAGCCTTCGCATGAATAATCTCCGCTACAGGTTTGTTCTGTATTTTACTTTCCAGCCACGATAAAATATCTAAATATAAAAAGGCTCTTCGCTCGTACGGATCATCTTCAAAAGGCTTCAATTTAGCATGCAATTCTTCAAACGCTTTCTTTACTTGATGCGGATAAATACTGCCCAAACCGCGTAAAAACTTGATAAACTCCTTTTGCACTTCATGTAAATCGTCCATCTTTAGCAAATACTTATACGTACTTTTTAGTTGCGTTTCCAAATGATAATCCAATCCTACTTCGTAATGCGCGACCAGATTTAAAATTCGCGAAAAGCACAACAAATCTTCACGAACTTTCAACGACTTATTTCGAATGATTTTCTGCAAATATGCAATGCAATTTCGATTGTCACCTGCACCAAAATACAACGAGGCGATTTTGTAGTAGAAAATCATCACATGATGCTCGTCAATTCGGTTTTCAAACTGTTCAATACGCTCGTTCACCTCATCAATCAAATACAAACCTTCGCTAAACGTTCCCGTCAAAAAATGATAATTGATCTTATTCATATACACATACAAAAAGCTCAACACTTTGGTATTGTCATTCTGTGGCACAATGCCGTTTTCAATGTCTTCTTCAAGTTGCTGCAACACTTCTTTGAATCGCACTTCATGCTTAATATAAAAAAGCGATTCCAGCAAATAATGATTCCCTTTCAAGTAAAATACGGGATGAATTTCCTTCATTTTTGGTGCGCGATTGAACAATTCTACCCATTTCGAAGAAAATTTATAACTCGAAAGAAAATCCTGTGTCAAAAAACTATACCACAAATGCGCTTTATACAACCACAATTTTTCGCGAAAACCTAAGCTTTCTAGTTGAACTTCAGGCAATCGATCGTAAAAATACGTGGTGACTTCCTCATAATCTTTTTCATTCTTCACATAACCGACTTTCAGCAACAAACCGTATAATTCTAATGATAAATTCGACAATTTACTCGCCAATGCATTTTGTATACTGAGTCGTTTCGCTTCCTCTGTAAGTTCATCCGCTCTGCTCGACATACTTCGCGTAATATACTGTGTTTCAATCACCTTCTCCAATTCTACAATTTCGTAAGCGATGTTTTTTTCTTCGTGTTCTAAAGCTAGAATTTTGGCTTTATCGAGTAATTTCAAACTTTGTGTGTACAACCCTTTATTGTACAAAATAGTAGCATAATCTAACTGTTCACGAATGACAATTCGGATGTTATGTTGTGCGGGATTTAAGCGTAAACTTTTTAAAATTTGCTTGTATAAATTGGCTTTTAAGTTGGATAATTGTTGCTTGGTGACGATCTTCTTTTTCAAAATTGCCTGTTCGTCATACGCTTGACTTTTATCTAAAAACGTAAACAAGGCTAAAAATTTAGAATTCACATTGCCTTCAAATCGTCCAACATACAACTTAAATTGTCGTTTTTCAGATTTTGATAACGATTTAATCAATACAAATAAAGATTCCTTTTGTGAGTTTGGCATTGTAAAAAACTATTCTGTAAATAATTTATTATCAGTTACTTAACCCAATAATAAATGCAGTTAGCACTGTAAAATACAAGGCTTTATCATTCATTTTGGGAAATACAAAGTATACATTCGTATTAAGAAAAAGAAATAAACACACAAATTTTAATCTATGAGTTCAAATCGAGTCTATATTTTTGATACTACTTTGCGAGATGGAGAGCAAGTTCCAGGTTGTAAACTCAACACGGAAGAAAAGCTAATGATTGCTGCTAAATTAGACATTTTAGGAGTAGATGTAATTGAAGCAGGATTTCCTGTATCAAGTCCAGGCGATTTCCAATCGGTGGAAGCGATTGCGAAACTAGTAAAAAATGCCACTGTTTGCGGATTGACTAGAGCCGTAAAAAACGATATAAAAATAGCCGCTGAAGCGTTAACATATGCAAAACGACCACGAATCCACACAGGAATTGGAACGTCTGAATCGCACATGAAATACAAATTTAAAGCGACGCCAGAACAAATTATTGAACGTGCGGTTGCTGCGGTAAAATATGCCAAATCCTTTGTAGAAGATGTAGAGTTTTATGCGGAAGATGCAGGACGAAGCGACAATGAGTTTTTGGCAAAAGTTTGTGAAGAAGTAATCAAAGCAGGCGCTACCGTATTGAACATTCCAGATACGACAGGCTATTGCTTGCCAGAAGAATACGGACAAAAGATCAAATACTTAAAAGAAAACGTAACAGGAATCCACAAAGCGATTCTTTCTTGCCATTGTCATAACGACTTAGGATTGGCTACGGCGAATTCTATCTCAGGAGTTATCAATGGAGCACGTCAGATAGAATGTACGATCAACGGAATTGGCGAACGCGCTGGAAATACGTCGTTAGAAGAAGTAACCATGATTCTAAAACAACATCCGTATTTAGACTTAAACACCAACATCAACTCCAGAATGTTGACGGAGATGAGTCAATTGGTTTCTGAAACGATGGGAATGCCAGTACAACCAAACAAAGCCATTGTTGGGACAAACGCGTTTGCACACAGTTCAGGAATTCACCAAGATGGCGTGATTAAGAACAGAGAAACCTACGAAATCATGGACCCAAAAGATGTAGGTGCAGAAACTTCTTCGATTGTATTAACGGCAAGAAGCGGACGTGCAGCCCTAGCGTTCAGAGCCAAAAATGTTGGGTACAATCTAACGAAACGCGAATTGGATACGGTATATACAGACTTCCTAAACTTTGCAGACAAGCACAAAGAAGTAACCGACACAGACATTCATCATATCATAAAAATGAGTACTATTGACAAGAGAATGTACGCTTAATTGTAGCTAAATTTTATTTGATATGAAAAAGACATTATTTGATAAAGTGTGGGACACGCATGTCGTAGACAGCATTCCTAATGGACCACAAATTTTATACATAGACAAACATTTAATTCATGAAGTAACGAGTCCGCAAGCGTTCAATGAATTAAAAAGAAGAAATATTCCAGTTTTTAGACCCAAACAAATCGTCGCAACTGCCGACCACAATACACCAACGGTAGATCAGCATTTGCCTATAAAAGACGAACTGTCTAGAAACCAACTACAACAACTACAACAAAACTGTGACGAACACAATATAGAATTGTATGCACTTGGGCATCAATACAACGGTATCGTACACGTAATGGCGCCTGAATTGGGTATCACGCAACCTGGCATGACACTAGTTTGTGGGGATAGTCATACCTCAACGCATGGTGCTTTTGGCGCGATTGCGTTTGGTATCGGAACGAGCCAGGTAGCACAAGTATTCGCAAGTCAATCGTTATTATTGACAAAACCGAAAAAGATGCGCATCACCGTTAACGGAACACTCGGACAAAATGTGTTGCCAAAAGATGTGATCTTATACATCATTTCTCAATTAGGTACAGATAGTGGAACAGAGCATTTTATTGAATTCGCAGGTGACGTATTTGAAAATATGTCCATGGAAGGACGTATGACGGTTTGTAATATGAGTATTGAAATGGGCGCCCGTGGCGGAATGATCGCTCCGGACGAAACTACTTTTGACTATATAAAAGGAAGAAAATTTGCGCCACAAGGTGAAGATTTTGATAAAAAAGTTGCCTATTGGAAAAACTTACAAACGGAAGCAGGTGCAACCTTTGATAAAGAATATTTCTTTGCTGCTGCTGATATTTCTCCGATGATTACGTTTGGAACGAATCCTGGGATGGGAATTTCATTGACAGAACACATTCCGTCCGCAGACGATGCCAACTTAGAAAAGTCATTAAACTATATGAAATTTGAAAAAGGCGCTTCACTGATCGGACAACAAGTAAATTACGTATTCATTGGAAGTTGTACCAACTCACGTATTGAAGATTTCAGAGTCGCAGCCAACTATGTAAAAGGAAAGCAAAAAGCACCCAATATCAATGCTTGGCTAGTGCCAGGTTCGCAATTGGTGGTCAAACAAATAAAAGAAGAAGGATTAGATACCATCTTTGAAGACGCGGGATTCAAACTACGTCAACCAGGATGTTCGGCGTGTTTGGCTATGAATGATGATAAAATTCCTGATGGCGAATACTGTGTTTCTACCTCAAATAGAAACTTTGAAGGTCGCCAAGGACAAGGGGCACGTACACTATTGGCAAGTCCGTTAGTAGCCGCAGCCACTGCCATTGCAGGAAAAATTGTAGATGTGAACGTTCCAATCTTAGAAGAAATTAAGTTATGAGTACATTCAACACCTTTACCGCTACAGCGTATCCATTACCTGTAGAAAATATAGATACCGATCAAATCATTCCTGCGCGTTTTTTGAAAGCGACGAGCAGAGCAGGATTTGGCGAAAATTTATTTAGAGATTGGCGTTTTCACAAAGATGAAACGGTCAATACTGAATTTGTATTAAATCAAGAACAATATTCGGGTTCCATCTTGGTAGCTGGACATAATTTTGGTTGCGGATCGAGTCGAGAACATGCGGCATGGGCATTGAAAGACTTTGGTTTCAACGTGATTGTTTCAAGTTTCTTTGCAGATATTTTCAAAGGAAATGCATTGAACAATCATGTATTACCGATTCAGGTAACTCCAGAATTTCTGGCGAAGCTTTTACAAGCAATCCAAGAAAATCCAAACACTGAGATTGAAGTGAATTTAGAAGCGCAGACCATTTCTTTTGGAGATGAAAAGGCTTCCTTCGACATCAATCCGTATAAAAAAATGTGCTTGCAAAAAGGATATGACGATATCGACTTTTTAGTCAGTAACTTATCTAAAATTGAAGCATTCGAACAACAACATATATACTAGAAGACACTAAGACACCAAATTATGAACTTACACATTGCAGTCCTTTCAGGCGATGGAATTGGTCCAGAAGTAACCGATCAATCCATAAAAATATTAACTGCGATTGCAGACAAATACAAACACAAATTCACCTTTGAAAATGCATTGGTGGGCGCGATTGCCATTGACGAAACTGGAAATCCATTACCGCAAAAAACCTTAGACTTGTGTTTAGACGCAGATGCGGTTTTATTCGGTGCGATTGGCGATCCGAAATACGATAACAATCCCGAAGCAAAAGTACGCCCGGAGCAAGGTTTACTGGCGTTGCGCAAATCCTTAGGATTGTTTGCAAACATTCGTCCTGTAAAAGCATACGATACCTTATTAGACAAATCGCCATTAAAAAAAGACATTATTCAACATACGGATATCGCCATTTATCGCGAATTGACAGGTGGTATTTATTTTGGGGAGAAAACTCTTAATGAAGACGGCACTGCTGCTTCCGATTTATGTTCGTACAGCAAAGAAGAAATTGAGCGCGTGGCACATTTTGCCTTCAAAGCGGCACAAGGAAGACGGAAAAAATTAACCTTAGTAGACAAAGCCAATGTACTCGAAACTTCACGTTTGTGGAGAAAAGTAGTCACTGCGATGGCTTCACAATATCCAGACGTTACACTCGACTTTTTATTTGTAGACAACGCTGCCATGCAAATGGTACTCAATCCAAGTCAATTTGATGTGATCTTGACCGAAAACATGTTTGGTGACATCATTTCGGACGAAGCCAGTGTCATTGGCGGATCTATTGGGTTATTGGCTTCTGCTTCTGTTGGGGAAAAGTACGCGCTGTTTGAACCTATTCACGGTTCGTATCCACAAGCGACAGGGAAAGGCATTGCCAACCCGATTGCTTCTATTCTATCGGCAGCCATGCTGTTAGACCATTTTGGATTAGCAGAAGAAGCAGAAACTGTCCGTGAAGCTGTAGAACGCGCTATTGAACTCGAAATTTGCACACCTGATTTAAATGCAAATGGAGGATATTCTACCCAAAACGTAGGAACTTTTATTGAAGAATTTATCGAAAATGTAGATGCCTTGCACATCAATTCGGGGAACATCCGAGTTGGACAATCTACCATTATTTAGTGTTTTAGAGTGCTTACGTTCCCTTTCTTCATGCGGAAAGGGAATGTTTTCTATGAAGCTTTTCGTTGTAATCTGAGTTCGATTTAAAATTTAACTCATAATACTAATTTTTTAATAAATTACACTAGTGTCACATCGAGCGCAGTCGAGATGCTCTCAAT
This sequence comes from Bacteroidota bacterium, assembly GCA_039026955.1. GTDB lineage: Bacteria > Bacteroidota > Bacteroidia > Flavobacteriales > Flavobacteriaceae > Kordia. Next base: position 113,788 of record JBCCLH010000012.1, on the reverse strand, counting down.
TTCAAAGCGTTCTCATGAGCTTCGCTCGGTATCTACGATAATGCTCGAACTGACAATCATTTGTTTTTGAATTAATTACAAATAATGATAAATTTTCTATTTTTATGTAAACACAAAGTTGATTATGAATATTCAAGCAGAAAAAATAGCATTAGTAAAGTTATTGTTAGATACTAATAACCCTGACATTATTCAATCAATCAAACAAATTTTTGAAAAAGAAAAGTCTTCTTCTATTTGGAATACATTAATCGAAGCTGAAAAAGAAGAAATACAGCTTGGAATTGATGAAATTGAAAATGGAAACGTCATTGATTATGAAACCATCATGGCGAAACACCGATAAATTTCATTTTATAATACACATTTTTTAGTATTCAGTTCTTCAATCTTTTAATCCCAAAAAACCTTATCAACAAAAGTATCAGAATTGTTAATTTAATGTCCTAAAATCCATGGTTTTTATGGAATGGTTTTAATATTTTTGGCACTTACATCTTAACAACATGGAAACGATTCAGAAAAATTATATTTTCGATTTTGACAGTACGCTTACCAGCGTAGAAGCGTTGGATGTGTTGGCTGAAATTACCTTAGCTAACAATCCAAAAAAAGATGCCATTATTAACGAAATTCAAGAGATTACCAATTTGGGAATTGACGGTGAAATTTCGTTTACAGAATCTTTGGAAAGACGTATTAAATTATTGAAGGCGCATCAGTCCAATTTGGAAGAATTAATCGCGCGTTTGCGTTTGCAAGTATCTTCATCTATCGAAAGTAATAAAGAGTTTTTCGAGAACTTTTCACAAGATATTTATGTGATTTCTTGTGGATTTAAAGAGTTTATCGATCCTATTGTAAAAGAATATAATATTCCTGCGGACCGTGTGTATGCAAACACCTTTACGTTTGATGCGGAAGGTTATATCGTAGGATTTGACGCGGAAAATGTATTGTCGCAACACAACGGAAAAATCCAGTGTTTGAAAGACATGAATTTAGATGGAGAAATTCAGGTAATTGGTGATGGTTACAGCGATTACGTTATGCGTGAAGCAGGCGTTGCTGATAAATTTTTTGCCTTTACTGAGAATGTAGCACGTGAAAAAGCAGTAGACAAAGCCGATCACGTAACCCCAAATTTAGATGAATTTTTATTTGTAAATAGATTGCCAAGAAACTTATCATACCCAAAAAATAGAATTAAAATATTACTACTCGAAAACATTCACTCAGACGCGTTTGATCGTTTGGCAGATGATGGTTTTAGTGTAGAAATTCTATCGCACAGTCTTTCGGAAGAAGACTTAATCGAAAAAGTAAAAGACATTCACGTACTAGGAATTCGTTCCAAAACACAAGTCACGCCGAAAGTCATTGCCGCTGCTAAAAAATTATTAGTCGTGGGCGCGTTCTGTATCGGAACCAAGCAAATTGACTTGGAAACTTGTAAAGAACACGGAATTGTAGTCTTCAATGCGCCTTACAGCAACACGCGTTCGGTAGTGGAATTGGCCATTGGAGAAATCATCATGTTGATGCGAAGTGTCTTCCCAAGAAGTACTGAAATCCATAACGGACAATGGCAAAAAACAGCGAAAGGTTCAAGAGAAGTTCGTGGAAAAAACTTAGGAATTGTCGGGTATGGAAACATCGGAAAGCAATTATCGGTCTTAGCAGAAGCGATGGGAATGAAAGTGTTCTATCACGATATTGAAGATCGTCTCGCACTTGGAAATGCACAAAAATGTAAGACCTTAGAAGAATTACTCGCAATTTCAGACGTGGTTTCATTGCACGTAGATGACAATCCTGCCAACAGAAACTTCTTTGGAGCAGAGCAATTGACACAAATGAAAGATGGTGCATTATTAATCAACTTGGCAAGAGGCTTTGTCGTAGATATTGATGCTTTAAGAGCGGCTTTAGAAAGTGGAAAAATTGCAGGTGCTGCTGTAGATGTATATCCTTCGGAACCAAGAGCCAACGGAGCTTTTGAAACAGCTTTACAAGGATTAAACAACGTAATTTTAACGCCTCATGTTGGTGGAAGTACCGAAGAAGCACAACGTGATATTGCCGATTTTGTTCCAAACAAAATCATGGCATACATCAACTCAGGAAACACGGTTGATGCGGTGAATTTCCCAAATATTCGTTTGCCGAGACAAAACAAAGCACACCGTTTCTTGCACATTCACAGAAATGTACCTGGCGTGATGGCAAAAGTCAACAAAGTTTTAGCGGAATACGAATTAAACGTAACAGGACAGTATTTATCAACCGATAGCAAAGTCGGATACGTAATTGTGGATGTGGACAAAGAGTATAATAAGAAAGTGACTACTGCGTTGAAGAATGTAGAAGGTACGATTAAGTTTAGAGTGCTTTATTAGAGCCTAGAGTCTAGATCGCTTTGCTTTTAGAGTCTAGACTGTTTTTGCTTCGGCAGGCTCCGCATACGCTTTTGGAGTCTAGACTTTTTTTTGTTTGCCATTCCGCACTTGATGCGGAATCCATTATGATTTGAAATCATGGATTTAGTCTACTATTTTAAATAGGCTTTGATATATTATTTTGTCATTGGTACATTTTCTAATTAACAAATTGATACATTTCAAAAGTTTTTAGCACAATCTTAATATCACTGTTTCAAAAAATATAGACACGATGTCGTATCTTTGCAACATAAATACAGTTATCAAGTACTTCTCGATAGATCCTGAATCAAGTTCAGGACACTCGAAGTGACGATCCGTAAAACACAAATAGATTCCTGCCTTTACTGAACCAAGTTCAGCACAAGCTACAGGAATAAAAAACACATACTTTTGAAAGCAGAAAACGACTCCTTTTACTATTCTCCATTTGAAGAACGACTCAATGTGATTTCGCATGGTATTGGTGTCATTTTGGGAATTGTGGCGTTGGTTTTCTTGGTGATTCACGCGTCACAAAATGGTACTGCTTCTCATATTGTCAGTTTTAGTATTTATGGAGCGAGTGTGATTATCCTATATCTTGCTTCTACGTTATATCATCTTTCAAAAAAACCAAAAGCGCGGAAACGACTCCGCATCTTCGATCATGCTGCAATTTATGTATTGATTGCTGGTACGTATACACCTTTTACCTTAGTCACGCTAAATGGCGCAGTTGGTTGGACCATCTTCGGACTCGTCTGGGGATTTGCTTTGATAGGAATCATACTAAAACTCTTCTACACAGGAAAATTTGACAAACTTTCTACTCTAATGTATGTCGCCATGGGTTGGTTGATCATTTTTGCCATCAAACCTTTAATTGAAAACTTTTCCAGTGATGGTTTGTTTTGGTTACTCGCTGGCGGAGTTGCGTATACTATTGGCGCTGTGTTGTATAGCATTCAAAAACTTCCTTTAAATCATGCAATCTTTCATGTTTTTGTCTTGGCGGGAAGTGCTTTTCATTTTGTGAGTGTGTATTCGTATGTGTTGCCTTTGGGGTGATGTTTTTGCTTCTTTTATGAGATACCGCATTGCAGGTTTATAATGTTTAGATTACATTTATACATAATGAAAGGAATTTGATATGAAAAAAGTTCCTGTTATACTTATGTCATTATTAATTAAAATGAAACTATGAATTACTTTTCTGAATTTGCTGAATATCTGTCGAATCCATTGGTTTTAATTGGATTCAGTTTATTAATATTTCTTTTACTATTCAGGTCTTTCATCATGCGTCAAATACAAAAATTACGGCGTGATGCTGGAGAGAAATTTATTTTTCGATTACTCAATTATCTTACAATAATCATTGTGTTACTAATAATTTCAGGCTTTATTTTAGAGTATTTAAAAATTAATAAAGATATTCCTCAAATCAATAATGAAAAGGAGATAACAGACAAAACTTCTAGTCAATTCAAATTTTTACCGATAGAGAATATTAATCAAAAAATAGAAACATTAAAGTTTAATAACCTATCAAAGGATACAATCGTTTTGAGATTTAAATCTAAAGAATGGAACATTGATTGCAAATTCAAAGCAGATAGTAACTTAAAATTACATGACTTAAAAGAAAAATTGATCAATCATTTTGAGCTGAGAGCAAATTTAGAACCCATCCAAAATGACTTAAATCCAACGCCCATCTGGAATATTCATGTAAACCATATTATCATTGACAATGAAGCGCAGTCATTAAAAGAAGTAGGAATACAGAAAAACGATGTAATAACGCTTTCTGTTATCGCCGAAGTAATCATGATTCATACTGAAACTAAAAAAGAGGGGATTGCTTTTAGATAAAACTAACCAATAAAAACAATCACCAACCATGAAGAAAATTTTCATCATCGGAGGCACCACTTTTGACCATATTATTTCTCTAGAAGATTTTCCCAAGGCGACACCGCAAACAATTCACCAAGCAGATTTTAACGAAACCGTAGGTTCAACTGGTTCTGGAAAATCGTTATGCTTGACCAAATTGGGTTTGCCAAACACATTATATTCAGTATTGGGTGATGACTCTTATGGACAAAAAATAATTGATTTTCTTGAAAACCAAAAAGTAGATTTTATCTATGACTATGATGAAAAAGGAACGGAACGACACGTAAATATCATGAACGCTGATGGACAACGAATTTCCATTTTTGTGACACAATCTTCAGAGCATCCGAAAATATCCTTGAACAAGATAAAAGCTAAAATCACAAATTCAGATGTGATCGTTTTAAATATTGTTGCCTATTGTAAAAACCTAATTCCGTTAGTTTCCAAAAGTAATAAACCTATTTGGACAGACCTTCACGATTATACGTACGGAAACTCGTATCATGAACCCTTTATCGAAGTCGCCGATTATATTTTTCTAAGTTCAGACAATTTGCCTGATTACAGAAAAACCATGTCTGAATTTCTAGAAAGAGGAAAGAAACTGATTGTCTGTACACATGGTAAGAACGGTTCCACAAGTTTAGACAGTACTGGAAAATTCATTGACATTCCAGCGTTGACATCTTATGAATTAAAAGACAGTAACGGCGCAGGCGACAACTATTTTTCAGGATTTCTCTATGCTTTTATCAACATAAGACTATTAAGGAATGTATGCAATATGGAACTATTTGCGGTGCGGAATGTATTGCCTCAGAGCAATTGGTTAGCGAAAAATTGAGCCGTGAATATCTTGAAGAAGCTTACGAAATACACTTTGGGAATGCTATAAGTACATAACATAAAGTATAAAAATAATCAAAACTTCTTTCACTTTTTTTCTTGAAAATGGATTGTTTATTAGTTATTAGGATAATCTTTACTACTTTACGGAAAACCGCATAGTTTATATTTGATCTTTGGGTTAAATTTATATAAAATGAAAATATTTTTATTAAGCTAAAAGCTAAGATCATGACTGAATTTGCGAGAATTTTTATGGAATATAACTTCCCTGTAACTCAAGAATTATGTGTTAAATTTTTAACCATAACCGTTAGTGTTCTTGTATTTTCGGTTACTTTTTCAGAAAAAATTATAAAATTCAATAATGCAACCAAACTTGAAAAAAGGATAATAAAAACTGCATGGATATCTTTGATATTTGCTATTATTTTATGTGGAATAGGATTAGTAATTCATACAATTGCTGGAGGTCAGGCTGTTTGGGGTAACTTTTGTTTTGAAGTTGATAAATATGTTCAAAATAACGACAGTATTTCTTACATAAATAATTTTGCCTCAGCCGCTTACATTCTTATAACACTTGCAGGCGTTTCTTTCATTTTCGGATTAATAATGATTGTAGTATCAGCAATAAAATCTAAAGTTAAACAAGAATAACTTCTTGATATAGGAAAATAATATATTTTAAGATAAATAATCAACTCACCAATCCTAAATAAATCAACCATAAAATAATCCCAAAAATCAAAAACACAACCAACAACAAGTTATACACCATTTGTCGAAAACCATCAGAGTACATGCTAAATTTGGGATAGATACTTCCTCTTATTAAAGCTAAACCATAAAAAAAGGCGAAGCGAATTGTAGCACCCACAATTGCAAAGACATAAATAAGAAGTGGGTTTCTAGGATAATTATCTAACATACTTCAAAAGTAGACAAATTCTCAGTTTTTCTTATCTTGTAAGGAACAAATCAACACCTAACACAAAGTAGAACATGAGCAAAAAACAATCAAGAAGAGCATTTATTGAATTGGGATTGAAAGCAAGTGCTTTTTCAATGTTAATGCCCACACTACTGAGCTGCAATACACAAGCTGAAAAGAAAGAAAAGGTTGCCGATACCACTGCTCAAAAACTGAAGATTTTGATTCTTGGTGGGACTAGTTTTTTAGGGCCGCATCAAATTGCGTATGCATTGGAACGAGGACATTCGGTTTCAACCTTTACGAGAGGAAAAACAAAACCGACGATTTATAAAGACCTTTTTGATAAGGTGGAACAACTTATTGGCGATAGAGAAGATAATTTAACCGCACTGGAGAATCGAAAGTGGGATGTAGTAATTGATAACTCTGGTCGTAAAGTAGAATGGACAAAAAAGACAGCGCAATTATTAAAAGAAAACTGCGGCCTGTATGTGTATACATCTTCTACAGGCGTGTATTATCCGTATACCCAAAGTAATTCCAAGGAAGATGATACAGTTTTACTCGAATTACCCGAAAACTATAATGCCGATTTCAAAATGGTGTATGACTATGGAATCATGAAAGCGAATTCAGAATTAGCAGCGATTGCCGAATTTGGAGCCGAAAAAACCATTGTAGTACGACCAACCTATATGATTGGACCTTCCGATAAAACCAACCGATTTATTCATTGGCCAATACGACTGAGCAAAGGTGGAGAAATTCTAGTGCCAGGCAAAGAAACAGATAAGGTTCAATATGTAGATGTACGTGATGTCGCCGAATGGATGATTCGCTTAGCTGAAGATAAAAAGAGCGGAACGTATAATGCCGTTGGACCAAAAGATCCACAAAATATGTACGCATTTATCGAAGAAGCTGCCAAAACATTTACGGTAACCTCATCGTTTGTAAAAATTGATGATTACGACTTTTTACAAGAAAACGGCATTGAATATATTGTCCCGTGGATAATGCCATTGCCCGATTTACTAGGTTCTGCAAAGATCAATAATGACAAGGCAAAAAATAATGGACTTACCTTCAGACCGTTGCAAAAAACCGTAAAAGACACCTACGATTGGTGGAATTCAGAAGCGGTTTCTCAAGAACAAAGAGATGCAGTTGAGAAAAATCCAGATTCAATTTTAGCGAAAGAGCAGTCGATTATTGAAAAGTGGAAAGCGCGGTAGCTAAAAATCTGTTATGAAACCCAACAAAACCTATCTAAAAGGAAAATCGGTCTTTATAGTGTCATTAGTAGTGATTGTGGTCACTGCACTGACAGTGTATCTTTCAGGAATTAACTACCATCGCAGCATTACGAATAACTTCCACCTATCCCTCGGAATTATTGCGATTGCTTTACTGTCATTTTTGAGTTACGGATTGTACAAAGGCATTGAACTTGAAGACGATTATCCAGCATTGAAAGGATTTAAATTCAAAAAGAAAATTTCGGAGTTAGCCAAATTTGAAAGCTCTCCTCATTTCGATTTTGACATGGGAGAAGGTATTGGTGGAATCATCCTTGCAATTGTACTATGGTTATTTTTTTCAGTGGTTTTAATTGCACTATTAGTTTTTCTACAAAGCGTCGTTTGGTTTTCTATTTTGCTCATCTTAGCCATGTTGTATTGGCTATTTTTTAGAGCCTTGCGATTGGTGTTTTCAAAAGGAGCTGACACAGAAAATAATGTACAACTATCTTTTATGTATGCGTTTAGTTATACAATTTTATATATTGGTTGGCTATTTGGAATTGTATATTTGACAACTATTCTTAACTAATTATTCGTTATGAAATTCAATTCGCTAGAAGCACTCAAAGCAAAAGTAGCCGCATTAAATGCACCACTGTATGATAAAGATTCTGATGTATTTAATGACGAAAAAGCGGTATATCATGAACTTGCAGAAATGATCAATAGTCAACTTGTCAATGCTTCGCTAATTCCTGCTGAAGTCAAAAATTTACTTCTGTATGTTGACGCTACAAATAGCAGTATTTCTTGTCGTTGGTACAATCCCAAAGAAAATGAGGTGTCAGATGAGTATGGCTTTAGTGGCGTAACTTTTGTCACCTATCAAGATCCAGAACTAGAAGTAGACGAAGATTTTTTCTTCTATTGGATGATTATGGATGCGCTTAAAAAATTTAAATTTACAGCAATACTTCCACTGGAAGGCGTCACGATTTACGAAAGTGATGAAGGAGAAGATCCAGAACCTTTACCGTTTTAATTCAATCAAGAAACTATAAAAACCATGCAACCACGAGTAACTATTATCGGCTTAGGCGTACACGATTTAAGTGCTGCCACTACCTTTTATCAAGAAAAATTTAGCTGGAAACTGACCGAAGCTAGCAATGACAATATTTCCTTTTTTCAATTAAATGGTCTCTTGCTTTCGCTGTATCCAAGAGAAAAATTAGCCGAAGATGCTACGGTTCCTCACGAAGGTTCTGGATTTAAAGGATTTACTTTAGCCTACAACACGCGCACCAAAGAAGAAGTAGATGAAATCTTTGCCGATCTCGGAAGCAAAGGTGTGAAAATTGTAAAACAACCTGAGCAAGTATTTTGGGGCGGTTACAGCGGTTATGTTGCCGATTTGGATGATAATTTGTGGGAGATTGCCTATAATCCGTTTATGGAATTGGACGCGGAAGGAAATGTGGTGTAACCATTAGTTTTATAATTTAACGTGAGTTCGATATAACTATTTCGCTAAACACTTAATAGTCAATAATTTACACAAATTGTCAAATCGATCATTATCGTAGATACCGAGCGTAGCTCATGAGATTCAATCGAAATCTTGACTTTTTTAGTGTTCTCGACTGCGCTCGAACTGACAAGTGTTTAATTTTTAGTGAATTACAAGTAATTTAATGATTTCTCATGTCGAACTCACGTTAATTTAAGTAGTAAATTCGGATCAGGACAATTTTCTTTGTAAAATCTTACATCTTTTTGCGAAGAAACACCAGGATAATCGCCTGAATAGTCTTGCATGTCTTTGATGATTTGAAAGTGTAAGTGTGGCGGATAATCTCCGTTGACATTCGCAGCGCCTAAGGTGGCGATTTTTGTACCTTTTTGAAATGTTTGTCCAACCGTTATATTTTCGATAGAAGCGACACTTAAATGACCGTATAAGGTGTAAAATTCAACTTGATCAATTACATGTTTTAAAATAATAGTTGGACCGTAATCGCCAAAATTGGTGTTGTTTTGAAAACTGTGTACTTCGCCATCTAACGGAGTGTAAATTGGTGTTTCTGCAGCAATCCACAAGTCCAATCCCAAATGAATATTGCGCTCGGTTTCAGGATTTTGATCGTTGAAATACTCGCTTCTATTGTAAATGCCACGCTTCTCAATATAACCTCCAAACGCAACTTGTGCATGGTTTGAAGCAATATGTACATCAATATACTTACCGAGCTTTTCTGAAGAAGAAACGTCTACGTTTTTCAAGGATTCATTCGCTACGGATAAATCCAATAGAATATAGTCTGACTTCGGAATGTTTTGATCTAACACAAACAAAGATTCGTTTCCAAGATTTGTCAATAATTCTTCAAAAGAAGTTGTGGTCATAGTGCAGTTTTTTTCAAAAATACACTAAATAACGTGAGTTCGATATAAGAGATCATTATAATAATTCAAATGAAAACATACCACTTATCAGTTCAAGCATTATCGTAGATACCGAATGTAGTTTATTAGAACACCGAGGAAAACTAATTTTCAATTGAATCTCGACTGCGCTCGATTTGACATTTGCTGTATTATTAAATAATCAAATATTTAAAACCAATCTTACATCAATCCAAAAATTTCTGCATCAACTCAGGTGTCGGAATTCTGCAGGAATTGCTTTTTCCAAACCAGCGATATCTGTTTTTCGCAATTAGGTCATACACAGCATTGTTGATAAAGTTTGGCAATATTAAAAATGCTCGCATCAGCGACCAAAATCCTCCAAATGTTGAGATAATACTTATTGCAGCGCTAGATTTCTTTTTGATTTTCTGAGTCGCCGGATCGTATAACACAATCGAATCTAATTCTGCACTATACGCATCCACATTTTTCAAGATTTGAACGCCTGTAGAAGATTGTAATGGCGTAAATAAGAATACATTGTTGTCGTCTCGATCTATGATAAAATTGATAAAATTATTGCATAAATTACAGTCACCATCGAATAATATAATTTTTTGTCCTTTGTTAATTTCCATCTCTCAAATCGTTTTTTAAAGTTCTTTTAACGTAGTATAGTTCATTTTTGAATACCCAGGAAACCACTTTTTCAGGTATTTCGCATAGAATTTTTCATACTCAGCATCCAAAAAGAATACAGGATAAATGCTTAGCATGACAAAAGAAAAGTTATCAATTCGCATCAACATCCAAATCCCGATATGCAAGCCTATCCCAGCAATTAAATAGATATTTCGCAACTTCTTAAACCAAATGGCTAGCGGAAATGTCAATTCCCAAAATAAGGTAAACCATGTAGAGAATTTCACAAAAAAGGCACTTTTGGTCAGTTCAATATTGAGATTTAACGCTCTAAAATCTTCAATACGAAGGATGTAATATAAGGCTTCTCCATTTTGCCAAATAGGCTGTAACATCTTGGAAAGTCCCGCCGCAAAGTAGACCAAACAAAACTCGATAATCACACCAATTCCTGCTAAAATAGGAATCAGTTGCAAAGCTTCATTCTTGAAATTATTGTTTAGTTTCCCATTGTATAAATTGTAGGTGGAAGCCAATAATAACAACGGAATCATGGTGCCCACTACATTATCGCCGCCATCTTGTGTGTATAGTGCTCTCAATTTAATGGTGATTAAACAAAAGAAAATAATAATTCCCGTCAATTTTACGCGATATCCAATGAGGAAACTGATACTAGCGAGCAATCCTACAGCCAAAAAAGTGTAAGTGATGATCGGATTGTTAAAATTGAGAAACATGTACTCTAAATTCAATCCATCGAGAATTTGAGCATAGGAAAGAAGCGGCATAATGGCATTGCCTGCGATCAACTCATCTGCGAAGATTAAGTACAATAAAAAGTCTTTTACTAATATCAGCGAGATGAGAATTCTAGCAATGGTAAGTCCAATAGTTCTGTTGTTTTTTGAGAGCATCATATCTTTTTATTTTAATGCGTACGGTATGCTGGTAAATGTTGCATATTCATAATTTCCTTTGTCAAAATAATCTAAGTCTCTATTCTCAAAACTCGGAAAATGTTCTTCTACAACCTTAATGACAAATTTGATCTCTGAGAATTCATCGACATCAATTCCCGTGCTATTGGTATAGATAATTTTAGCATAATTGCGCAACGCAATAAATCCTGGCGCATATTCTATACAGATTTCCGGTGTGGGATCTTTGCATTTTTCGATCACTTGAAAAATACTGTTCAAACAACTCGATTCAAATTTGATAAGACGCTGTGCTACTGAGAATAAATGGCTTTTGTTGTACTTGTAAATAGAACTATTGACATCATACCATTCGGATATTTCTATTTCTCTATCAAGACTTGTATAATCAGGAACATGGTACTGAAAATATACTTTTTTCGTCGTGGTTGGAGGATTGGAAAACATGCCCCAATTTTGTTCAAAAAAGGGAATTGTGTATAAGTTGGCAACATCTCTAACGACACCGTCAGGAATTACATGTATATTTCCCATGACGGAAACCGTGACAATACTGAAGTGAAGTATAAATATGCCTACGATTATCTTTTTCATAACTTTCATCCCATTGTAAATTTTATTGAAATATCCTCAAGTTGTTAGTGATCTACGTTTTAAAAACTGGGCTTATCTTGTACAAGACAAGCCCAATGATTTCCCTTATACGTATGTATATTAGTACAAACAAAATTTCGTCAGAGCGATGATTAGTCACACCCGAAAAGACTTCTTAGGTAAGAGCTGCTGATGTACGCACAAATACCAGAACCTCCTGATGACGTAGTAGTCGAAGAAGTTGTTGTAGATGAAGTCGTAGTAGAAGACGACGACGAAGTGTTGTTTACAGACGATCCTCCACTAGTTCCTCCACCAGTTGACGTAGTCGTAATTGATCCTGAACCTGTTCCTCCTTCTGAAGTCACAGAAATACTTCCGCTACCAGAAATTGAAGCACTAGTTCCGTTAACACTAATAGTGGCAGAGTTTCTTCCGTCTAAATCCATGTCGCCATTAATAGTTGGAGTTACTAGTGAAGCCACAGTGTCTGCTGTGAAGGCAGAATTGTCGAAAGAATTGCTTGTGAATGCTAATGCGAATAGCGCCATTGCACAGATTCCGAAAAATGATTTTTTCATAACTAATTGTAATTTTAAATGATTAAAAATTTGTTTTTGGTAAAAAGGATTTTTTCCTTTTATGATATAAACTTATTTAAAACCTTTAAAAATCAATAGCGATATGTGACAACAAGCACAAGGCGTTTGATAAAGAGTCCATTTGGTTTGATAGCGGATTTTGAAGTATGTGAATTTGATTGTAAAATGGATTAAACGGAGTTCAATTTAACGATTCACTTAAAATACTGATTTGTTTAATACGTCATTGCGATCTCCAATCAAGTTGAAGAGTGGCAGTCTGTTTCTTTCGAAGAGGAATGCTGCTTTGATTTGGACAGATTACCGCGCTATGCCTCGTAATAACGAATCAAAGTTTTTACAAAAATCACTTGCTTTTATCATAGAAATCGAACTGACAATTACTAAAATTTTATAGTAGATTTGGTATCATACTCAATTTATTAGAATTAACGAATACTCAACAAATTTATAAGCTCATTTTTTTTATTTCTGGCGATTGGTAGTTGTTTTCCATTGTTCATTTCTATAGTGCCGCCATCGGTACGGAGTATTTTTTTGATGTGTTTGAGATTGATTAAACAGGATTGATGTGGTCTGAAAAAATCGTAGTCTGATAATAACTGCTCATAGTATTTTAAATGTCTTGATACAAAACGTTCGCCTTCATCTGCCAATAGAAAACGCGTGTAACTTCCTTCAGCAACACAGTATAATATTTCTTCCACACGAACCAATTCGTAACTATCGGAAGTTGCTAAGGCAATTCTGTGCAAGCTGGAATCTTTTTGTTGGAGATTATTCATTAAGGCTTCAAAGTTTAATTGCCCTTTTCGTTTTTTAACATTCACCGCAGCTCTATCTACCGCTTCCACAAGTTGACTTACATCTACGGGTTTGAGTAAATAATCAATCGCCATAAAACGAATGGCTTTTATCGCATAGTTTTCATATGCTGTGATGAAGATAATTTCAAAATCGATTGTTGAAAACTGGTTTAATAGCTCAAAAATGGTTTGCGTTCCTATTTTGATGTCTAAAAAAACTAACGATGGTTTTTTAGTCGTAATGAGGTTTTTTGCTTCTTTTAAATTAGATGCCAACCCGACAATTTCCAACATCGGACAATGCTGCTTTATGAGTAATGATAATGTTTCTCTACCATTAATTTCATCATCTACAATAACTGTTTTCAAAAATTCCATAAGCTCTTATATCATATTTAACTCAATACTAACCCTTGTTCCTGTTGGTGTATTGTCTGCTGTGTATAAATCTTCTATCGCTACTTTTCCATGCGGATAGCCTGCTTTTTCTAATATTTGCAACCTTCTATCTGTATTATTCATCGCAATCGAATTTCCTTGCATATCCTTCGGTTTTGATGCTTTTATTTCTAACGCTTTCACTCTTCCAATACCGTTGTCTTCTATCACACATCGAATTCGCTGTTCATCAACACTACGAATATGAACGCTTAATTTTCCATTTCCGTTTTCCTTATTAGACAAACCGTGTAAGATGGCATTTTCTATATACGGTTGAATAATCATAGAAGGTATCGTTGGATTCAATGCAACCAAAGTGTCATCTACTTTAATAGTATAAGTAAACTTATCTTGAAAACGTAACGCTTCTAGTTTCACATAGGTTTCTAGTATTTCTACTTCTTCTTCCAAATCAATTGTCATACTTGATGCATTATCAAGCACTTTGCGGATCAAAAAAGCGACGCGTGTCAAGTAATTATATGCATTGTCTTTTTCTGATTTTAAGATATAATGTTGAATCGCGTTGAAACTATTGAATAAAAAATGTGGATTCATTTGGTTTCGAAGTGCTTCTAATTTGTTTTCTGCAGCAGCTTTTCGTAATGATAATCGTTCAGATTTCTGTTTTAGATAGTAAATATAAATTAAGCCAAACAAGCTGAGTACCACTAATGAAACCGTAAGCAGCCAACCTCTGAGCGATTGGTTTTCCTTCTCCGCCATGGAATTGTCCTCTTCAAGCAAAGTGATTTCTTTCTTTTTTTGATACAACTCCGATTGCGTTTCTTCAAGATTAAACTTAGGCACTACATTATTATCTAAAATACTATCTTTGATTTGAATATACATTTCCAAATACTTGTAGGCACTTTCTAAATTTCCAGTTTCTTTCTCTAACGCTGCGCGCAACTTATAGATTTCTTCCAACCAAATAGGCACTTTATTTTTTAAGGAAACGGCAATGGCTTTATCAAGATTGTTTCTTGAATTCTGATATTCTTTTTTCCTAAGATAAGCTTCGCCCAAATTACTATGCGAAACAATAATTGCCGCAACGGGTATAAAAGTGGAATCACCAATTTCCAATGTTTTTCGTGCGTTTTCTATGGCGCTGTCATAGTCTTTATTTTTCAAGTCTAGATGAGCTAAATTCCCCCAAATTAATCCCAATTGCGCATAGTCTTTCTGATTCAGATGTATTGCTTCTGCACGTTTGTAATAGGATCTAGCCAAATCATTTTGCTCTAATGAAGAATAGATATTCCCAAAATTTGTAATGATAATTCCCAAGTGAAGACTGTCCTTTTCTTCTTCTGCTAATTTTAATGCTTTCGTATAATACGTAACCGCCAAGGTATCACTTTCTAACGATTTGTAACTGGCTCCCAAATTAATGGAATTTATGATCATTAAGCTTTTATTACCTACTTGTTCAGCCATGGAAAGACTCGATTTGAAAACAGGTATAGACGCTTCATAATTGCCTAAATTTCGCATAGACAACCCTTTGGTATTCAATATTTTAACAAGTCGTATTGTATCTTTATTTATTGCATATCCCTGTTCAGCTTTTTCCATGTACTGAATCGTACGTTCAAAATCAAATTCAAAAAAATACGATCTTCCTATATACCAATTCGCTTCTTGAACAATATCTTGTCGTCCATAAAATTCTGCAACTTTTATCGCTTCTTGTGCATAATGTCTACAGCTATCTAAGGATCTTTCATTGAGATGATACAAGGAATATGCAATGAGTAATTCAGCTCTTTTATCTCTATTGTTTCCCTCAAGAAGGGTTTTAGTATTCTTTAAAACGGTATCGTTCGTCGTAGTTTGCGCATAAATACTCGCTGTGAATAACAAGATGAAATAGAGTACTATTGCGGTGTAGGTTTTCAAAGTAGGTTTTTAATATTTATAGAAATATAACTAAATAAATTAATTTTCTTTCATTGAAACTGTAACAATTGCAAAATAAAATGCTCTTTGAGAGTACATTGTAAAACTTTAACTTTTAAACAATTAAACCTCTTTTTTCAACGTTATAGTTAAAAACCGATCCTAATGAAACTTATCCAAACCTTTTTGAGCCTGTGCGTTGTTTTTGCTTTTTCTACAACTGCTGCACAAACCGAATCCGAAATTGAACATACCGTAAACTCCGAAATCTTCGGAAAAGAACGCAAAGTCAAAGTCTTTATGCCCAATCGCTATCGAAGAGATACGACTTCAAAATTTGCAGTAACGTACGTTTTAGATGCGCAACATCAAATATTTTGGGATGCTGCCGAAGGTAATATTGGGTACATGGTCGATAATTATTCCGTGATGCCAATGATTGTAGTCGGAGTCGTTTCAGACAATCGTGGACCTGAGTTTGATCCGAAATCGGACAAACTGCAAAATCATCTGAAAAATGAAATATTTCCACTGATTGAGAAGAATTATAGAGTTGATAATTTCAGAGCGATTGTAGGACATTCTTGGGGCGGCGCTTTTGTGGGAAATACTATTTTTAGTGATAAGCGCGATATGTTTGATGCCTATATCGGAATCAGTCCGTCGTTTGGTGATAAAGACAATATCATCGTGAAACATGCGGATTCTTTGTTAAAAAATAATGCCAAATTCGGAAAGTATCTTTATCTCAGTCACGGCGATGTAGGACGACGCGAGATTGAGTTTGCAGGCTATGTAAACAGTATCGATTCGCTACTGAAAAAATACCCAAACAAAACCATCGCTTGGCAACCAAGACCGATGGAACGCGTGGGACATTGGCAAATCGTTGGACCTTCACTTTGTGACGGTTTACTTAGCATGAGTCGTAATTATTTTGCCGATCAAAAAGTGATGGAAGATTTTGCTAAAAAAGGCAGCATAAAGCCACAGTTAGTACAATTTAACGCAACACAAAAAGAAATCTTCGGTTATGTTCACGAAGCCAGTATTGGCTATTTAAACTTTGTCGGAAACGATTTTAGAGATCAAGATAAATATGATATTGCGATTGAAATCTACAAGTTAGGCTTGGACAAAAAACCGGAAGATGTACGACTACACGTAAGCATTTGCGACTTGTATGATAAAATGAACAAAAAGGAATTGGCAAAACCGATGTTCGTCAAAACCAAAAAACTCCTAGAAGCACAAAAAGCCGATTTCAGTGCTAATTACTACAACAATCACATGGAATGGATTGATGAGAAGTTGGCGAGCTTTGAAGAATAGGTGTTAGGTTTTGGGTATTGGGTTTTAGTTCTAATTCCTTAAAAAAATATTTTGTATGATTTGTCATCACGGAGTAACGCTAGTAACGTGGTGATCTGTTTATCATAAAGCAGTTTTATTCTTTGAAGTAACAGATTGCCGCGTCGCTACGCTTCTCGCAAAGACGTATCAAAAAAATTAAACATTAGCACATTTTCAAATTCACAAATTGATACATCAAAAAACCTTTAGGTTTTCCAACTAATCCCTAATTCCTATTACCTAATCCCTAAATAGAGTAATTTCCGCATACGCTTTCTGCTGTGAATGAATCGCTTTCTCATCTTGTGGAACGTATTTATTTTTCTGCTTGGCATCAATGATTCTTGCTTTGACAGTATCATCCAATTGCCATTGTACATACGTGCGGAGTTGTTGATGAATGTCTGCATCTAAAATTGGGGCAATGACTTCAATTCTGTGATCTAAATTTCGTGTCATCCAATCGGCAGAACCGATGTACATTTTTTCGTTGCCGCCATTGGCAAAAATATACACACGGGCATGCTCCAAAAACTGTCCTAAGATACTTTTGATGGTAATATTTTCACTTTGTCCCTCAATGCCTGGCACCAAACAGCAAATTCCACGTACGACCATCTCAATTTTCACGCCTGCATTGCTGGCTTCGTACAAGGCTTCAATCATACGCTTGTCTTGCAGACTGTTGAGTTTTAAAATGATATACGCTTCTTCTCCTTCTTTGGCGTTTTTGATTTCTTGAGCAATCAATTCCAAGAAAGTACTGCGTGAGGTAAACGGAGAAATTAATAGCTTTTTACTTTTCGGAATGATGATGCCACGCTCTAATATTTGAAAGACTTGTGCCAATTCTGAAGTAATCTTTTCGTGTTTGGTCATTAGACAGAAATCTGTGTACAACGTAGCCGTTTTTTCATTGAAATTTCCTGTTCCTATATAGCCATACCAAGTCGGAATATCATTTTCAATACGCTCAATATAGAGGATTTTAGAATGTACTTTGATGCCTGGATAACTGTAAATCACCTTTGCTCCATTTTCTTCTAAAATTTTTCCCCATTTGATATTGTTCTGCTCGTCAAAACGTGCTTTGGTTTCCATAAAAACCGTGACTTCTTTTCCATTTTTCAAGGCTTCTATCAATGCAGTAGTTAAGCGCGATTCTTTGGCTACTCGGTACAACGTGATTTTAATTTTCGTGACATCTGCATCTACGGCAGCTTCTTCCATCAATTCGGATACATGATCAAAGGATTCATACGGGAAATACAACAAACGATCTTTTTCAGTAATGGCGGTAAACATACTGTCGTATGCATTCAATGCAGTATTGCGTACTGGAGGCAAATCAGGTAAGGATAAGTCTTTTTGTGTCGGATTCGGAAAGCCGAAAAAGTCCTTAAAATTATGATAGGTTCCGCCCAAAACGACATCTGTATCATTTACATTCAGTTCATCTTTTAACTCGTCCAATAAATCGTCTGAAGCAGCTTGATCGATGAGCATTCGTGTGACTTGCCCAGTGTTTCTATTGCCTAATGAATCTTTTATTTTTTCCAACAAATTGCCTGAATACTCGTTGTCGATATACAATTCCGCATCACGGGAAACTTTAATGGAATAAAAGGTATTTTCAGGATACACTTTCGTGAGATTGTACTTTAGGATATCATCTACAAACGTGATATAATGCGTATCATTTTCCGCAGGAAACACCACAAATCGTCCTGAATCTACAGGAATTTTAAACACGACTAATTGCGCGTCATGAACCGACGCCAAATACAATTTTTCATTCTCAACAAACAGTTCTTCGTCTTCGGAAATAGTTGTATCTAAGGTTAATTTGCTTTCTAAATGTGCTGTGTAATAATTGGTTGCGAATTGTTGCTGTGCTTCTGAAAACTGTGTGTAATCGATGAGCTTCACACCTTCTTTTTCCAATTCAGGAATGATTTGCTCTCGGAAGATTTTCCCAAACTCTTCTTGCTGTAGATTGACTTCTTTTTTAATCCTCTTCAACAACTTATTGGGCTTCGTGATGAGCTTCTTACGCAAGCCTTTATCTAAGGTTTTTATTTGACGAATGGCAGACACACGCACTTTAAAAAATTCATCCAAATTTGAAGAAAAAATCGCCAAAAACTTGATGCGTTCATACAAAGGATTTCGAGTATCAGCAGCTTCTTGCAACACGCGATGATTAAAGCGTAACCATGATAGATCTCTGTTATAAAATTCGGTAGACGTGAGTGACATTCGTAAACTATTAGTTAATAAATTAGTCACGAAATTATACATTATTTATGCACTAAACCTATCCTTAAAACAGGCTTAACAATATGATAATAAATAGTTTAATTTATAAAATATCGATATCGTAGCAAATTTATGTGCTGTAGTTTATTTTTCTGTCACTAGGATTAATTGATCAGAAGTAAACATTGCCGCAGGTGAAATTACCTTTTCATTTAGTGGAATATTGTCGCCATAACGCTCTTTCATTTTACTCTTGACGATGTTATGACTTAAATCAAAATCAGAAAGTTTTTCCAGTTGACCGATTTCTATATTTGCAGCTTCTTTATATATTTTCCAAACCAATTCAGAACAGTAGATTTTATCATCTGACCATTCAAAATAAATATCATAGGGTTTTCCGCTGAATTT
Source organism: Bacteroidota bacterium (assembly GCA_039026955.1). GTDB lineage: Bacteria > Bacteroidota > Bacteroidia > Flavobacteriales > Flavobacteriaceae > Kordia. The sequence continues at coordinate 94,067 of JBCCLH010000012.1, read as the reverse complement.
TTCTCCGATTTTCTTCATCTTAGCCAAAGTCGCGGGAGTTAAAACTTGATCGGCATTTGCGAGTCTTTTAATTACATAATGTCCATCTTCGCCGCGATTTATCCACGCTTGTAAATGCGTCAATTGTACAGGTTGCACTGCTTCATATACAAAGTACTGATCCTCATTTTCATAAATAATTCCCGTGTGACTGTACTTAGATTTTGTCGCTAATTGAATGGCTTTACTTTGATTGGATGTAGATGTTTGAAAGATAATATCACCATTTTGAATCTTGGAATGCTGTACGGGCTGTTCTTTTTCGGTGGTAGCTACTTTTACGTCATCTACTAAAAAATAACTGTTAATCGCCCAATACACTAGCAAGCTTACAACTCCTAAAAGTACGATGGGAAACAGTATTTTTTTCATTCGATTTAAGATAAATTCGTTTCAAAAGATGATTTCTAAAGCTACAATAATCTTATGCCGAGTCAAAAGGTTTATCATCTTTTTAACATAAAGTTGCTTCGTAATTTTTAAAAATGAAATAAATTTTCAAACATGACATAAATCATATATTGCCTGCTACGCGATGCCTAATTTTGACGTATAACAAATTAGGTATGTGCAATTTAGTAAACAAGTATAATGTAGCGGGACCGCGCTATACAAGCTATCCCACGGTTCCGTATTGGGATATGGAGACGTTTTCCGTAAGCAAATGGAAAGCCTCCGTTCAAAAATCATTCGACGAAAGTAACGCGTCAGAAGGCATCAGTTTGTATGTCCATTTGCCGTTTTGCGAAAGTCTGTGTACGTTCTGCGGATGCAACAAACGCATCACCAAACGTCATGAAGTAGAAAAACCGTATATCAAAACGCTTTTGAAAGAATGGGCGTTGTATTGTGAAGTTTTTGAATCGAAACCGATCATCAAAGAAATTCACTTAGGCGGCGGAACTCCAACCTTCTTTTCACCAGAAAATTTACGAAAACTGATTAAAGGTATATTGATTCATGCAACGGTTGCCAACAATCACGAATTTAGTTTTGAAGGACATCCTAATAATACCACAGCAGCACATTTACAAACTTTATACGATCTTGGATTTAGACGTGTATGTTTTGGTGTCCAAGATTATAATGAAACTGTTCAAAAAGCCATTCACAGAGTACAACCTTTTGAGAATGTACAACGTGTTACCGAATTGGCGCGACACATCGGGTATACTTCGGTTGGACATGATATTATTTTTGGACTGCCTTTTCAAACTACCGAACATGTTGCAGAAACCATCGCGAAGACAAAATTATTAGCGCCAGATCGTATTGCGTTTTATAGTTATGCGCACGTGCCATGGATTAAAGGAAATGGACAACGCGGTTATCGCAACGAAGATTTGCCAACGGCAGAAGAAAAAACCGCGCAATACAATTTGGGGAAAAAATTATTGCAAGAAGCCGATTATACCGATATCGGAATGGATCATTTTGCATTGCCAACCGATTCGCTATATACGTCTATGATTGAGAAGCGTTTGCACCGTAATTTTATGGGCTACACAGCACAAAAAACACAGTTGATGATTGGCTTAGGCGTCTCTTCTATTGGAGATAGTTGGTACGGATTTGCACAAAATGTGAAGAATTTGGAAACCTATCATCACTTGGTAAATGAAGGCATGCTTCCCTTGGCGAAAGGACATATTTTGAGTGCCGAAGATTTATTGATTCGCAAGCATATTTTAAACTTGATGTGCCACTTTAAAACCACGTGGACACCAGAAACAATACAAATTCCTGAATTGGCAAACATCACTGAAAAATTAGCAGAATTTATCCGTGATGAACTGATTCAGATCGAAAATAACACCATTAGCATTACTAAAAAAGGAAAACCGTTTGTGCGTAATATTTGCATGGCATTTGATGTGTTATTGCAACGCAAAAAGCCAGATACACAATTATTTTCCATGACTATTTAACCTAAACTTTTCAATTATGATTCAAAAAATTATTGTACCTATAGATTTCTCAAAACATTCGGAATACGCTTTGGAAGCAGCTGCAATGCTCGCACAAAAACACGATGCTGAAATTTTAGCATTGCACATGTTAGAATTGTCAAACGCACTGATTTCAGATGATGACAATTCCAAACAAGCAGAAGCGGTATTTTACTTAAAATTGGCAGAACAAAAGTTCACAGACTTTTTAGACAAACCGTTTCTACAAGATGTAAAAGTAACACCGATTGTAAAGCATTTTAAAGTATTTAGAGAAGTGAACGATGTGGCACAAGAGCACAACGCAGATATGATTGTGATGGGTTCACACGGAACCAGCGGATTTAAAGAATTATTCGTCGGATCGAACACAGAAAAAGTAGTGCGTCATGCAGATGTTCCTGTATTGGTGATCAAGCATCATCCGATTTTGACAGATTTTGAAAAAGTGGTGTTTGCCTGTGATTTTTCGAAACAAGCCATCAAACCGTATATCAATGCGGCACATTTATTCAAATCGCTAGATTCTAACTTACATTTGGTGTATGTCAACTTACCAGGTACAGGTTTCCAGAGTTCTACGGAAATGGAGACCAAAGTCATGGACTTTTTAAATACCGCCGATGGAAATTTAGACAATTTAGAAAACGTACATTACGTAAACGATTATTCAATAGAGCAAGGAATTTTAAATTTTGCAAGTTCAAAAGGCGCAGATTTAATTGCTGTGGCGACACATGGGCGTAAAGGCTTGGCACATTTCTTTGAAGGAAGTATTTCGGAAGACATTGCCAATCATTCGGCTTTGCCTGTGATGACTTTCAAAATTTAGGTTGTTGTTAGTTAACTGTAAGTAGTTAAACATTGTGGAAAAGCAGGAAATATTGGGGATTTTCTGCTTTTTTATTTAACTGATTTAATAAATTTACTTTTTACATACTTTTCTTCAGATTTCTCCCATTTTTTACTTCCTCTTAAAAAGTTACTTACTTTATCTTGATAATATACTTTTAGCCATAAATCCAAACTAAATTCACTTATGCTTTTATAGGTATCTCTAGAATGAACTATTAATCGTTTTATAAAAGATTCTTTTGGTTCACGATGCTTGTTTATTACATGACTCAAAAAAATTGGAGTCACGCTTATATCTTCTGCAAAGTTTTTTCGCTTCTCATAAAGTATGTCTACATAGGCTGCAAGAAATCTTTCAAAAGACGATGTCGTATTATAATTGGCATCATCTATATACGCTTCCATCTGATATTTAAGTTGCAGTAGTTTTGCAATTTTAGTTTCTGTTAGTGTTATTGATGCATATCTTTCTTTCCTTGCTTTTGCTAATAACTCTCGTTCTCTTTCTTTTTCAGATTTTGAAAGCTTTCTCGAATCAATTAAATATTTAAATTTTTCTAAATCTTTAGTCTCTGCCATCGTATTTCGTTATTAATCTGATTAATTCAATTCCCTCTAAAAAAAGACTTCTTCCTGCTTGAAGCATATCGTATTTTTCAATATAATGTGCCACTAATTCTGTTTTAGGAACTAAAGAAACACATGCCATTTCTCCATATAATTTTAAGGATTCAATACATGCAAAAGCAATTAAATTTCCTGCAATATTAGCATATTCTTTACTTTTTCCTCTATTATTCTTTGAAACTGCCAACAGTCTTATTTCTACTCTTGATTCTGCATCAAAATTTTCGAGAGAAATCAACCCTAATAGTTCATTCGATCCTTTGCGTTGCAATTTATACACAGAAAAATCTTGCTCCTCTTTCCAATTGAGCCAAAATATTGACTTGGTAATTTTCTTATAGTCGTCTTTTTCAACAGGAAGAATTTCAACTAGGTGTTTTTTTCCTGTGCGTACATCGACTATATTCATATTTTAAATATACAAAAATTATACGTTTTTTGCATACTTTTTTAAAAAAGTACATAAGCGTATATAAGGAAGTAGAAAAGACTATAAAATCAAGGATGCAACACCAACAAAGGTCGCTTTAAAGTCTTACTAATGGTAGTTGTGGAAGAATGTTTAAAGAGTCGATCAAAGACGGATTCTTTTTGTACGATAAGACCAATGGTATCAATTTCGTGTATTTGTACATAACTGGATTTTGCGTAATCCAAGGGCACATTTTCAATGACATTGTACGTATAGTTGATGTCCTTGCAATGCTTCATCAAAAACGATTCGTCATAACGATTGCCTGAAAAGCCTTTTTCATACACACGTAAGACATGCATATGAATGTTTCGATCTCTCACTACACCTAAAATTTTTCCAAAAGCGTCATTGTGTATGTCGTCTTTCGCATCTAACGGCACTAATATGGTTTTTGGTTGGTGAAACTTGGCATCTTCAGGAACGACCAACGTATTGCAATTGATTCTTCGAATGATGCTCAGTGTGTGACTTCCAAAAAGAATTTCAGCAGCATTGGAAACACCGTTGAAACCTGCCACAAGCAAGTGAATATTTTTCTCTTCAATGATTTTGTGGGTTGCATCAATAAAACTGTTATACTCTAAAATAGTTTCGAAAGTATGGTGTGCGTACGCGGTTTCTTCTAATGTATTTTTGAGCTTTTCTAAACGTTCTTTTTCAGCTTTTAGCACACTGTCATACACATTCGCCGTAGCGGAAGACATTAAATCATCTAGTGTAAAACTTCCCGATTTGTGCACGTGCATCACATAAAAACAACAAGGTTCGTCTTTCAGAAAATTCACGGCATATTGTATCGCATTGCGCGAACAGGTTGAAAAATCGGTTAACATTAGAATATTTTTCATGATACTAAAGATTCATTTTTAAAAATAGTATGTCACTTCGAGCGCAGTCGAGAAGTCATAGGAATGTATGATTTCCATGTAATCTCGATTGCGCTCGATCTGACAAATTTTAATGATTCTAAAATTGATCTAACAAATAATTAATTAAATCGGTGGTTGTTAAAATTCCGACCAATTTTCCATCATCTACGACAGGTAAAGCGTGAAACTCTTTTTGCGCTAAGATTTCAGCAGCTTCTTTAATCGTGGTATACGAACTCACACTGATTAAATTTTTTGCCATCACTTGCTCAATCGTAAACATATTGTACACAATGGTTTCTACCGAATCTTCTTCATCAAAAGCAGCATCGGCAAAACTAATGCGGAGTAAGTCTGTATAACTCAACATTCCAATAATCGCATCGCCACTCACTACAGGAATGTGACGAATGTTATTTGCTTTGAATAAACGTTCTGCCGTATCTAAATTGTCTGTATGGTTTAACGTGATGACATTCGATGTCATAATCGTTGAAACAGGTGTTCTTTTTTTCATCTCGAATAGGTTTTAAATTCTGTATCAAATGTAGCCACAATGTTGAAAAATGACTATGACATTTATCATGTTACAACATAAAATTTAATGGTAATTTTAATCCATCAACACCTTATAAATTATGGGATCACAGCTAGTTAAACCAATCGAAACCGACGCATTACAAAAGGAATTTACCAAGCAATTATTGTACGATATTGATGCCTTAGCCACGATGATTGAACACAATGATTTTGAACAAGGAATTCAGCGGATTGGCGCCGAGCAGGAAGTGTGTATTGTCGATTCATTTTACCGTCCGTCATTTAATGCATTGGAAATTTTGGAAGAAATCAATGATCCACATTTTACGACCGAATTGGGTTTGTTCAACATAGAAGCAAATCTCGATCCGATCGTACTAAAAGACAATTGTTTTTCGCAACTAGAAAACGATCTTACCAATTTACTCGTAAAAGCCCAAAAAGCTGCCAATGTCATCAAGAATAATAAAATCATCCTCGCAGGTATTTTGCCGACGTTTAAACGCAGCGATTTGATTTTTGAAAATATGACGCCACACAAGCGTTATAAAACTTTGAATGATATTCTGAAGAAGATTAAAGGAAACGATTTTAAACTGCAAATTAGAGGTGTTGACGAGCTTATTTTGCATCATGAATCTATCCTGTTTGAAGCGTGTAACACGAGTTTTCAAGTGCATTTGCAGATTGGATTGGATGAAATTATTGATACATACAATTGGGCACAAGCCATTGCAGGACCTGTATTATCAGTGATGACCAACGCGCCAATGTTATTGGGGAAAGAATTGTGGAGCGAAACTCGCATTGCACTTTTTCAACAAAGTATTGATCTTCGAAATACCTCGCATTTATTACGCGAACAAAAACCGAGAGTTTCCTTCGGAACCGATTGGGTAAAGAATTCCATTCTAGATGTATTCACGGATGATATCACGCGTTACAAAGCCTTGGTTACTACAGAATTTGAAGGCAATTCTATGGATGATTTGGCTAACGGCATCAAACCAAAACTAAAAGCGTTGAATCTTCATAATGGAACCTTGTACAAGTGGAATCGTGTGTGTTATGGTGTGGCGAATAATGTAGCACATTTGCGCATTGAAAATCGTTATATTCCTTCGGGACCAAGTGTGAAAGACGAAATTGCCAATGCTTTATTTTGGGTCGGCGTGATGCAGGGCATGCCTGATGATTGCAAAAATATCTGGGAACAAATGGATTTCAAAGATGCACGCGGCAACTTTATCAAAGCAGCGCGCACGGGAATCGACACGTATTTTAATTGGTTTGGAGAAGGAATTTCTGCGAAGAAACTCATCTTAGAAACGATGATTCCTATAGCAAAAGAAGGACTCAAAAAGTCGAAAATAAGTGCTGCTGATATTGAGTATTATCTAGATATCATTGTACAACGAGTGGAAAAAAATACAACGGGAAGCAAATGGCAAGTGCGAAGTGCTCGTAAACTTAAAGAAACGGTTTCTGCGGAAGAAACGAATATTTTATTGACGCATCATTTGTATCACAATCAGCAGCAAAATCTTCCTGTCCATGAATGGGATTTGGCGACTATTGCTTGTAATGAAGAAACACACTCGCACAACAAAGTGTATAAAGTAATGACCAAAGAAGTGTATGTGGTGAATGAAAATGATCCTATTTTGTTGATTGAAAAAGTGATGGATTGGAAAAACATTCATAACATTCCTGTGGTGAACGGTGATAATAAAATTGTAGGCGTGATTGAAACCGCAAATTTAGTTGCCAATGCTAACCAAGATGCATTAGCTAAAGAGATCATGACAACCAATATTGTGGTAGGCTATCCTGAAATGACGATTGAAAAAGCCGAACAGCTTATGCAAACACACAACGTGGCTTGCTTACCAATTTTAGACAATGATTATTTGGTGGGAATTTTTACAAAAAATGACCTGCTAAAGATTCAAAAAAATCATTAATTCACCTGAATCCTGTATATGCATCAACCCACTATAGACTTAAATCGAATACTATACTTTCAAACACATCCGGAAGCAACCACAACCTTGATTTTTATTGGTGGCATTCACGGAAATGAACCAGCTGGAATTTACGGATTGCAAAACGTAATTGACTATATTGAGCAGCATGAAGTGTCACTCAACTGTAATTTTTATGCCTTGGCGGGAAATTTAAACGCGATTCAAAAAAATATTCGGTACGAAACAACCGATTTGAATCGTTTGTGGACACATGAAAAGGTGCAAAAAATCACTTCGCAAACTAGTTTTACGTCGCAAGAAGAAAAAGAACAAGCGGAGTTGTATGAATGTATCCAAAACATTATACAAACGCACACAGGCACGTTGGTTTTCATGGACTTGCATACAACCTCATCGGAAACCATTCCGTTTATTACAATTAGCGATTCGTTGAAAAACAGGAAATTTGTGACTAATTTCAAGCTTCCCATTATTCTAGGAATTGAAGAATATCTAGACGGTCCGCTGTTGACTTACATCAACGAATTCGGATATATTGCCTTGGGATTTGAAGCGGGACAACATGAAGATCCGAAAGCGATCAAAAATTGCGAGTTGTTTATTTGGCAAGCGCTTCAAACTGCCAATGCACTTCCGCAACATGTTATTCAAGATTTAAAATTAGATCAAAAAAACACTTCAAAACAGGAAACGCTGAGTAACTTTTACGAAATCAGTGATCGCTATCAATTGCAACAAGGAGAGGATTTTGCCATGCAACCCGGATTTAAAAATTTTGATCCGATTGAAAAACATCAGCATATCGCAACCTGTAATGAAGAGTTGATCAAAGCATCCGTAAGTGGAAAAATATTCATGCCGTTGTATCAAGCTCAGGGTGATGATGGTTTTTTTATTATTACCCGAATTTCTACGTTTTGGTTGAAACTTTCCAGCATCTTTCGAAAATTGAACTTGCATTATATTCTCAGAATTCTACCTGGCGTACGAAAAGATACTGCTAATGTCAATGCACTCTTTGTGAATCCGAAAATTGCAGCGTTTTTAACGACGAAAATATTTCACTTATTTGGCTATCGCAAAAAAGTATTGAAAGCAGATAAGTGGTATTTTATTAAAAGGGATTAATGTAGTAGTTTTGGTTTTTTACTACATTTAAGCATGAAAGATATTCAAATCTATTATCTCATCATTTCTATAATCCTTTGGCTGTTGGGCTATCTCCATAATGGCAGATTTGTGCGTCCTAAGTGGAAAATTCCTGGAAAGTTTATCTTTTATGTAGGCGTTTCTTTTGGATTGGTGTATTGGTTTGGACATTGGGCATTGCCGTTTATTATTGGACATCCACTTGTCGGACTTACATTTCACACCAAAATATGCAAAGAACATAACATCAATTGGTTAACCTGCGAACCCAAAGAGAAGTATTTGGAACTACAAGAAAAATGGGCAAAAGGTGATTTTAGCTAGTGTAACAAACAATAAAAAATCGAGCATTTTTAAGGTTTATAGTTCTTAAAAATACTCGAAAATAGTATGGTATCAGCAAACACTAAGTTTATAATTTCTTAGCTGCTTTTTTAGCAATCTTTTTCAGCTTTTTATCCAAATGCTTCATTAATCTTTCCATTGCACTTTCACACATCGGAAGAATTTTTTTAGGACTCATCGCTGGAATTCCGCCTACCATAACCGCCGTTTTTTTGGACTTTGCAGATTCGTTAATTGCAAATACTTTTTCTCCTTTTTTGTTATACAATGCCATGCGGCAGTACGCTTTCATTTTTACAGTAGCGGTTCCGCCAATACCAAAGCCTTTGACCAAATCAAAATGGATTTCTACAAACAGAACACCATCGGCAGTGTTGAATATTCTTGCCATACCGACTTCATTTTCTTTGCCCATAAAACCTTCGTAAATATATTTATAACCATCGTACACAAGGTATCGTTTGAGTTCTTCTTCAGATTTATCCCATTTAGGAGTAAATTCTTTGTACGCTTTATTCGTGGTTACTTCTGATTCTGGAAGTAATGTAAAAGGAAGTTTTTTAGCATATTCCCCAAAGAATGCTTTGTGGAATTTCTCTAAGATCGGTGTCAGATTAAAATCGGGATTGTCTCTTAAATTGGCGACTTCGGCAATGAGTTCTTCGCTTCCAAGTCCTAAATCGTTAAATCCAATAATTTTATCCGTGTAAAATGACACAACGGCTACTTCTTTATCTTGTGAGAAAGAAATAGATGCATATAAAATGCACAGCAATACAAGTAAATTTTTCTTCATAATAAATGTTAATGAGGTTTAAAGCTAAAGGAATCTGAGCTAAGATCAAAAGAATTCTAGTTTCTTTTAGTATAAGTAGGAAATTATACTAATGACAATCCATCGTATTCGTCACTAAACCAGCATTCGGAGTTGGAGAAATGTAGGGAATTCCCAACCCTAAACCGCGAAGAATAAACAACATTCCAATAATCACCACAAAAACAGGAATCGCTTTTTGAATGCGACGTTTTATCGAAGTATTTAAGAACTTTCCAATGTAAATTGCGGTTGTCATCAGCGGAATCGTTCCCAAGCCAAAGAAGAGCATATATACACTGCCTTCGAGCATGCTTCCGGTAGCAACGGCTCCAAAAACTGCCATATAGACCAATCCGCAAGGTAAAAATCCGTTTAAAAATCCGATCGTAAAAAAAGTATCTAGTGTCTTCTTTTTGAACTGTTTTCCCAAACTCGATTTCACTTTCGAGATGACTTTAAAAATAGGTTTTGAAAAGTTGTATTTGCTAAAAGTTTTGTAGGGAATCAAAATCACTACAATCATCAAAACACCTATAGCGATTGATAATCGTTGCTGCATTCCGAAAATGTATAGACTCTTCCCTAACAGTCCAAAAACAAATCCGATCGTAGCATACGAAATCAATCGCCCGACATGGTACAATAAAATTTGTGCGCCCTTTTTATAGGTATTTGAACGATCGACAGGCAACATAAAGGCAATCGGCCCACACATACCGACGCAGTGAAAACTTCCGAGTAATCCTAATATGAAACCTGCTGCAATCATTATAAAAATTTTATTTTTATAATTCCCGCGAAGGCGGGAATCTTCTTCTTTTTTTTATTCTGCATTAAATGCGATATCCACATCAAACTTCTTTGGATTCCTGCCTACGCAGGAATGCAAAACAACTTAATACCTAATCTCTTCCTTAAACAAATACTCTGTTTTCCCATCACTCCAATCTACCTTAATGTTCCAACGACCACCTAACAGACGATTGTTAGGTATGAGCAATGTGTGATGTGACAGCGAAATAGGAATTTCGAAATCAAATTGTCTGTTTGATGGTCGGTATAAGAACACTTTTCCTGTTATTTTGGTGTTGTCAACTGCTGTTGGAAATTGAATTTCAATTCCTTCTGTGGTTTGTTTCAAACGCACATCTTCTGCTAATTTTTTGGCATTGCGTTCTTTGTCAATATTTGATTGATATTGTAGTTCTTCCTCGTAATACTGATCCGTTACCAAATCGTGATCGTATTTTTCTTGTACATTCATGTTTACCACGAAATACATGATAAAGCTGATAAAAGCGATAAACGCAATTACAATTCCTGTTCCCCAATTTATTTTCATGTTTGTATGTTTTTATATTTTGATACTAATTACTTTTCTCCGTCATGCTGAACTTGATTCAGCATCTCATAAAAAGCTCTAGCTATTTTTAAAATTTATGTACGATTTCTCGTTTTGGTTTCAAAACTGTTCTCGATAGATACTGAATCAAGTTCAGCACACTCGAACTGACGTTTGAAACAATCTAATAACTAATACCCAAGACCTAATCCCTAGATTCGAACTAACGTTTGAAAACACCCAAGACCAAACACCCAAAACCCAACACCTAGTTATAACTCGCCGGTCCCAAGAAATTAATCTTAGTAGTTTCTATCAGTTTTTCATCGCTGTATACATCGATGATGAGTCGCTTTTTTCCGTTTTCGATTTGATGTTTTGGAATTTCTATAAACATCGTTCCTTCTGCGAATCCTTGTTTTGGCACAATAAATTCTTCCGTTCCTGAAAGCAAGCGTATGATTCCTGAGACTTTGCGAATTTTAAATTGTACGTTCGGAATTTCATCCGTGGTTTTATTGATCACTTTGTAGGTAAACACATTGCTGATCATATCATTGGGCTTGCGCTCGTACAATTGTCCACGTAATCGTAAAATATTCGCTTCTACATCATTTCGTAATAATAACATTCCGATCAACACTGCAATCAAGATTCCTAATACAGCGGTATAGCCTTTTAATCGTGGCGTAAACTTGAATTTTTCTTTCTTTTCTATTTCTGCTTCACTTGTGTAACGAATCAATCCTTTGGGCAAGTTTACCTTTTCCATGATGGTATCACATTCGTCAATACATGCGGTACAGTTTACACATTCCAACTGCGTTCCGTTTCGAATATCAATTCCCGTCGGACAGACATGTACACACTGAAAACAATCAATACAATCGCCAAAACCTAATTCATATCTGTCTTCATTTTTACGGAACTTTTTACGACCGTTTTCTCGTTCACCACGTTTGTGATCGTACGCTACTACTATCGATTTGTCATCGAGTAACACACCTTGCAATCTTCCGTAAGGACACGCAATGATACATACTTGCTCACGAAACCACGCAAAGACAAAGTAGAATACGCCTGTAAAAATCAACAGTGGTAAAAAGGTGCCTAAGTGCTTGAAAGGTCCGTCTAAAATATCTTGAATGAGTTCGTCACTTCCGATTAAATACGCCAAAAACACATTCGCAATCGCAAAGGAAATCAGTAAGAATATAGACCATTTTAGCAGTCTTTTTTTGATTTTTTCTTTATTCCACTTTTGCTTATCGAGTCGAATTTGCTTTCCGCGATCGCCTTCAATCCAATATTCAATTCGGCGAAAGACCATTTCCATGAAAATGGTTTGCGGACAAATCCATCCACAAAAAATACGTCCAAACGCAACTGTAAAAAGTGTGATAAAAATAACTCCAATGATCATTGAAATCACAACCATATGGAAGTCTTGTGGCCAAAATGGAAATCCAAACACATTAAAACGGCGTTCCAACACATTGAACAGTAAAAACTGATTGCCGTTGATTTTTATAAAAGGAGCAGTAAATAGAAAGAATAGCAGGACATAACTAACAATTTTACGCCACTCATAATATTTGCCGCTTGGCTTTTTTGGATACACCCAAGCACGTTTTCCCTCCTCATTTATCGTTCCAATGGAATCTCTGAATCGTTCGTTTTCTGGTGTTTCCACAATGTGTGTTTTTATCTTGTTATTTTTCTTCTGCTGGAGTCACTGGACTAGCCTCCTTGATTTCTTCCACAGGCACAGCAGTAGAGTCCGTCACTTTTTCTACTTTGACTTCTTTTGCTACTGGATCTTCCCAAATTTCACCTTCGGCAGGCTTTGCATTGGGTCCTGGAGTCGTTCCTTGGAAGGTCAAGACAAAGCTTGCTACTTGTTGAATTTGTGTTGCTTTGAGTCCTTGTTTCGTCCACGAGTTCATCCCTTTTCCTGGTCGTCCACCTTTGGAGATGGTACTGAATACATTTTTGATGCCACCGCCTAAAATCCAGTGTTTGTCGGTTAGGTTTGGACCAATTCCTCCACCACCATCTTCTCTGTGACAAGAGATACAGTTTTTTAAGTAGATCTGTTTTCCTGCGCTAATGTCAGAGGCATCTGCTAGTAAGGTTACAGATTCGTAGTCAATCACATTTTTATTGTTCTTTGCGTTGTAGAGATCAATTTCAATTTGCGCTTGTGCATATTCTTGTTCGAGTTCTACAAACTGTCCGTCACCATCAAACACATGATATTTGAGCATATAAATTAATGCAAAGACCATTGTTCCGTAGAATCCGTATAACCACCATGGCGGTAAGTTATTGTCTAACTCTTTGATGCCGTCATAATTATGATCGAGAATAATTTCTGTTTCTTCTTCTACTGGTTTTGAATCTACTAAGCGTGCATACATCCTTTTAAGTCTCTTAAACTCTGGCACTTTTGCTTTGTTTTCATCATAACGTTTTTTAGCTTCTTCATCTAAACTGTTGTACAGAATTCGTTCAAAAGCTGCCACAATTCCTTCAATGGCAATGAGGATGAATAATACGAGTACTAAGAACAGCATGATTTCTGGGTTTTCCATAAATGCTGGTCTATCGCCAGATTCAACAAAGTATTCAATTCCTATCATAATTAGGAAGAAAACGACGAGTACGCGTACCCAAGATGGCATTAAATTTCTCATGGCGTTTGGTTATTTTGTGGATTGTGATTGTCTAATGGTATATTACTCACTTTCGTAATGTATTCTTTTTTGGCAGTGACTACCCACCAAAATAACACCACAAAAAAGGTAAAGAAGATGACTAGGGAAATCAGCGGATAAATTTCAATACCCGTAATGCTTTCCATATGATTTTTTACAAATTTTAACATGATGATTACTTTTTAGTTTGTGATGCTACTTCTTTTGTATCTTTTACTTTTATATCGGTTCCTAAGCGTTGCAAGTAAGCAATCAAAGCAATGATTTCACGGTCTTTGACTTCTATGAATTCAGTTCCTTCTTCAGCAGCTTTTGCTCTTCCTTCTTTGAACGATTCTAGCAAGTCTCTATCGCCTTTTAAGTTCTCCACAATTCCCATGGCTTGCTCGTCCATGTATTGCAATGCTTCTGCAATTTCTTGGTCTGTGTATGGAACGCCTAAAGCAACCATAGCACGCATTTTATCTTGTGTTTTCGATTTATCTAATTCATTTCGTATCAACCATGGATAGGCTGGCATGATGGACTTTTCATAGATTCCTCGTGGATTGTACATGTGTTTGTAATGCCAAATATCATTTTGCAATCCACCTTCACGATGTAAATCTGGCCCCGTACGCTTACTTCCCCAAAGGAATGGATGATCGTAGACAAATTCGCCTGCTTTTGAGTATTCTCCATAGCGTTCTACTTCACTTCTAAACGGACGAATCATTTGCGAGTGACAACCCACACAACCTTCGCGGATGTAGAGGTCTCTACCTTCTAATTCCAATGGTGTGTATGGTTTTACTTCCGAAATTGTTGGAATGTTGGAGTCGATCATAATTGTTGGTACAATCTGCACGATTCCTCCAATCAAAATCGCAATCGTAGCGTAGATGGTTAATTTGATCGGCTTACGCTCTAACCAAGTGTGCCATCCTTCTCCTTTTACACGTCTTTTAGACACACGTTGCAATGCTGGTGCTTCTGCCAATTCATCAGTGACTTTGTTTCTTGATCTAGAAATGGTCAATACTACATTGTATGCTAAGATCAACATCCCTACGATGTATAAAGTACCTCCAATAGCACGCATCCAATACATTGGAATGATTTCCGTAACCGTTTCTAAGAAGTTTGGATATACTAACGTTCCGTCTGGTTCAAATTGTTTCCACATGAACGCTTGCGTAAATCCTGCAACGTACATTGGCAATGCATAGATGACAATTCCCAAAGTTCCAATCCAGAAGTGTGCATTTGCCAATCCTCTAGAGTAAAGTTTGGTTTTGAATAGTCTTGGCACTAACCAATACACCATACCAAAGGTTAGGAATCCGTTCCACGCCAAGGCACCTACGTGCACGTGTGCAATCACCCAATCCGAGAAGTGTGCAATGGCATTTACATTTTTCAACGATAGCATTGGTCCTTCAAAGGTTGCCATACCGTATCCTGTAATTGCCACGACCATGAACTTCAACACAGGATCGGTTCGTACTTTATCCCACGCGCCACGAAGTGTTAATAAACCGTTGATCATTCCTCCCCAAGAAGGCATAATTAACATCACAGAAAACGCAACTCCTAAGTTTTGTGCCCATTCTGGCAAAGCTGTGTATAATAAGTGGTGTGGTCCTGCCCAGATATAGATAAAGATTAACGACCAGAAGTGTACTATGGAAAGTCGGTATGAATAAATGGGTCTATTCGCGGCTTTTGGCACAAAGTAATACATGAGTCCTAAAAATGGTGTTGTAAGGAAGAATGCTACCGCATTGTGTCCATACCACCATTGCACCAAGGCATCTTGTACACCTGCGTATACGGAGTAACTTTTTAAAGCGCCTACTGGCAATTCTAAACTGTTAAATATGTGTAAAACTGCTACGGTTACAAACGTCGCCAAATAGAACCAAACGGCAACATATAAGTGACGTTGTCTTCTTTTTAAGATCGTCCAAATCATGTTGACACCGAAGGCTACCCAAACTAGTGCAATTGCAATATCAATTGGCCATTCTAATTCGGCGTATTCTTTGGAGGTTGTGTATCCTAACGGTAAGGTTAATGCAGCAGCTACAATAATGAACTGCCAGCCCCAAAAGTTGAATTTACTTAAAAAATCGCTTGCCATTCTTGCTTTTAACAGACGTTGGAGTGAGTAGTAGACTCCTGCAAAAATGGCGTTCCCTACGAAGGCAAAAATCACTGCGTTGGTGTGTAATGGACGTAAACGACCAAAACTTAACCACGAAACACCTTCAAACCATGTTGGAAACATGAATAAGAATGCTAATAGCAGTCCTACTAACATTCCTACAATTCCCCAAACGATGGTTGCGTAGATGAAGTTTTTAACGATTTTATTATCGTAATAAAATTGTTGCATTTCCATAATAATATTATTTAGTTGTCTTATTCGTTAGTTCTATTTTCGATGTGTCTTTGACCAATTCATCTTCGAATAGCATGCGCACTGATGGCGTATAACTATCGTCAAATTGTCCGCTTTTTACCGCCATTATGAAGGCGACAAAGAAGAGTATTGCGACCACAATACTGATGGTTAGTAAAACATATATAACACTCATACCTATTGAAGTTATGACTCAAAAGTACTGTGGTGTGGACTCCTAAAAAATGACTTTTGTCATGTTTGAAGTTTATTTTTTTGAAATTGAGGTTGAACTCTTTTGTGAAATTGAGGTTGAACTCGAAATTGAAGTTGAAAATCTAAACGTCAGTTCGAGTGGCGAATCTGTGATTCGTTGTATCGAGAACAGCTGTGATTCTTGAGAGTTTATGAGTTTAGTCAAAATCATTTAACATTTAGCGTTTTCAAGTACTTCTCGATAAGATCCTGAATCAATACTGAATCAAGTTCAGCACATGGTTTAGGACACTTGAAGTGACGTTTATTTTTAATGTAACGATTTGATAATTTGAAAATGTACCAATGATGATCTTGCTTCTATCACAAATATTATAATAATTTACACTTTTAGATTTCTAAACCAAAAATCAAAACTTTTCCGCAGAATCATTTGCTTTTGTCATAGAAATCGAAGTGACGATTTTTAATGTATCAATTTGATAATTTGAAAATGTGTCAATGCTTGTTTAAAAGGCAAATCTTGCTCTGGTTTAGGCAGATTGCCACGCTATCACTCGCAAAGACGATTCGTAGTTTTTCAAAATTATGATGAAATATTATTGCAACCTTTTCCCTAAAAATGTTGTACAAAGTGTAGTAAATACTACAATGCTGATGGAACTCAACGGCATGAGAATGGCTGCAATTACAGGTGCTAATTGTCCTGTGATGGCAAAATATAATCCGATGGTATTGTAGATAAACGACAGTACAAAACTCCATTTGATGATCTTGATTGCCGATTTGGAAGCGTTGATATAACGATCTAACTGATTGAATTTGGAAGCATCTAAAATGGCATCGCAAGCTGGCGAAAATACATTGACATTTTCTGAAAGTGCAATTCCCACGTCACTTTGTGCGAGTGCTCCGGCATCATTTAAACCATCACCGACCATTAAGACTTTGGCACCTTCTTTTTGATGGTAGTGAATGTATTCCAATTTGTCATTTGGTTTTTGATTGAAGATCAATTTTGTTTTTGCAGGCAACAGCTTTTTTAAGTTTTCACGTTCGCCTTCATTATCTCCCGAAAGGATGGCTAGATCGAAATTCTTTTTGAGATTGTTGAAGAGTTTTGAGAGTCCTTTTCGATAACTGTTATAGAAGGTATATTTTCCTTTATACGCATTATTCGCGCTGATGTGAACTGTTGTGTTGAGTACTTTTTTGTTTTCTTGATGTCCCACAAACGTTGCCGCACCGACTTTGATATTGTTATTTTCATGACGCGCGGTCATTCCTTTTCCGATGTATTCTTCGAAATGATCGAGTGTGACGATATTTTGTGCTTCTAGAATGTCGTATAAGGTTCTACTTAACGGATGATTGGAACCGCGCAAGGTACTTTTGAGCAGAGCAGATTCATCTTTGGTGAGTTGTTCACCTTCGTAACTTGCCGTGCTTTTTTTGTTGGATGTGATCGTTCCTGTTTTGTCAAAAATAATCGTATTGATCGCTGCCAATTGTTCTAAAACACTGGCGTTTTTCACATAGAATTTCAGCTTTCCAAAGATGCGCAATAGGTTTCCAAACGTAAATGGCGCTGCTAAAGCAATCGCGCATGGACAGGCAATAATTAATACTGCCGTAAAGACATTCATGGCTTTTGATGGATCAACAATCAACCAAAAAGACGTTGCTATGACCGCGATGGATAATACGGTAATCGTAAAGTGTTTGCTGATTTTATTGGTGAGATTGGTAAAGCTTTCTTCTTTGTTTTTTTCGAAGACATCATTGCTCCACAATTGGGTTAAATAGCTTTGCTCAACCGATTTGATCGCTTCGATTTCAATGACGCCTGAAGTTTGCTTTCCGCCCGCAAATACCTTGTCGCCTGATTGTTTTTGCACCGTTTCTGATTCGCCTGTGACAAAACTGTAATCAATCGCCGCATTTCCGTTGATCAGTATTCCATCAACTGGAATAAGTTCTTCATTTCGAATCAACAATCGATCGCCTTTTTTAATATCGTAGACTTGAATTGGTGTTTCTTTTCCTTTTAGAATTTTAGTCACTGCAATAGGAAAGTAGGATTTGTAATCACGCTCGAAGGATAGAAAGGTATAGGTTTTTTGCTGAAAAAATTTCCCAAGTAATAGAAAAAAGACCAATCCCGTAAGACTATCAAAAAATCCTGTTCCTAAATCAAAAATGATTTCCACAGAGCTTCTGACAAACAGCACCAAAATTCCCAAAGCAATTGGTACATCAATGTTTAAGAGTTTTGCACGTAATCCTTTGTAGGCAGAAATAAAATAGTCCTGCGCAGCATAAAAAACGACCGGAAGCGAGAAGGCAAACATCAACCAACGGAATAGGGTTTTGTATTGTTCTATCCAAAATCCGCTGACTTGAAAGTATTCGGGAAACGATAGAAACATGACATTTCCAAACGCAAATCCTGCAATTCCCAGTTTGTAAATGAGCGTACGATTGATTTGGCTTTTTCCCGTGCTGTAATCTTCCAAACTGATGTATGGTTCGTAACCAATTCTACTTAATAACAATACGACTTCTTTGAGTGAAAATGTCTGCGCATTGTATGTGATTCGCACATTTTTTTTACCAAAGTTTACTTGTGAAGCGGTGATTTCCGTATTGAGTTTGTGTAGATTTTCGAGAATCCAAATGCAAGAGCTACAGTGGATATGCGGAATGTACAACGTGATTATTTGTTTGTTATCATCGTTAAATTCCAATAATTTATCAATGATATTTTGCTGCGTTAAAAAATCGTACTTCCCTTCTATTTCTTTTGGTGTGGCTCCAGGTGCATTTTCTAAATCGTAATAGCATGCCAAGTCGTGTTCCGTAAACAGTTCATAGACCGTTTTACAACCATGACAACAAAACGATTTTTCATCGTATTGAACAACTTGTTCGTCGCACACATCACCACAATGGAAGCAGGTTGTCTCGCTCATATTATATACACATTTATTCCTTTTTTTGCAGTAACAAAGGTTACAAATGAATCCAAATTAAAATATGATATTTATCATGCTTTTATTTTCAAATAATCCTTTATTTCGTAACCATGAGTACATGTGAACAATGCATCTTAAAACAGTTTAATTCTTTGAAGTATTTGACCAAAGAGGAATTGGTTCGTATTTCAGATTGTAAAACCTCCAAAATCGTTCGGAAAGGGCAGTTGCTTTTTAACGAAGGCGACTTGATTAACGGTATTTTTTGCGTGCGTGATGGTATTTGCAAATTGACCAAACTCAGCGCCAACGGGAAGGATCAGATTGTGAAATTGGTAGTCAAAGGTGAGTTGATTGGTCAGCGCTCTTTAGTGAGTGAAGAATCTACCAATTTAAGCGCGACGGCGTTGAACGATATGCAAGTGTGTTTTATTCCGAAATATGAAGTCATGCGCGATTTGCACGAAAACAACGATTTTACATTGGATGTGTTGAAAGTGATGGCAAAAGATTTGAAAGAAGCAGATAATTTGATTGTCAATATGGCGCAGAAATCGGTTCGACAGCGATTGGCAGAAGCCTTGTTGTATATTCATGCTGCTTTTGGCACTGATGAAGATGGTATGTTGACCATTGTACTTTCCCGTGAAGATTACGCGAATATTGTAGGAACTGCTACAGAATCTGTCATTCGTATTTTATCACAATTCAAAAAAGACGGTTTGATTGCTACAAAGGGAAAGCAGATTAGGCTTGAAGATATTACTGCTTTAAAGCGTGTGGAGTAGCTTCGACAGGCTCAGTTGACTATGCTTTATCGTGTTTAGTTCCCTGATTTTTAGCAAAAAACATTTCGATTTAGGTATTGTTTCCATCTTTTCGTTACCTTTAAGTCCAAGCAACGTAACAATCGACTCTTATGGAAACTTTTCTTAATAATAAACTTTGGTATACCCTTAGCATTATTGCAGTTATTATAGCTTTGACTGCTACTGGAATTTATTTTTTACGGAAACATGCCAATTGTGAGGGAAAAGAATTGATGAGTGCTATGGATGCGGTAAGCGCGTTGCATGCTGAAAAAGGCATCCAAAATTGTCATAATACGACCCAAGCACAGGCCGAACGATTGATCATTTTGAATGATGCCATTCAGAATTATAAACTTCAGCATGAAGTTACTTTTTTGAAGTTGTATACCTATCATTTTACTTCCATGACACTGTTTTTACTTTTTTCTATCCTGACGGCGCTGACGGTTTTTGTGATTACCCAAGAAGGTTGGAAAGAAACTGCTTATACCATTAAAGTACTGTTCTTGGTGTTTACCACATTGAGTTCTTTTTTCGGATTGTCAGCGAGTACCTTTGACCAAGAGAAAAGCATTCATAAAAACGGGCTTGCATTTATCAATTATGATAATTTGCAGAAGAAGTTAGTCAACTTTTGTGCAACAGGTTTAGATATTAATGGTGATTCTATCACTTTTAATAAGATGCATTCTGATGTCATGAAAAAAGCTACTGAATTGCATGATTTTTATTTAGAATTTGACGATCAGACCTTAGATACGCAAAGTCTTTTTAATCTTAATAAGCCAGAAGAAGGAAGTGATTAATAGTAAAGAAACTGTCCAAAAAGTATAGATTTCGTCAAACCAAATCAAGTTTGGCTTCTAATTGCAGTTGATAATTAGCTTAATGAGATTCTGGATCAAGTCCAGCATGACGTTTAAGTTAGCTTTTTAGACAGCCTCTTTTTTATCATTTTTTATCTTCTATTCGATTTCATTATTCTTCATAAAACACATCATTATCCGCGTCCATTTGGGTGTTTAGATATGCAATAGCATTGGAACGTTTGGGATCGTCGATCATTGCGATCCATTGTTGGCCAAATTTGCGGATTGTTTGTTCATCTACAGCATCTGCTCTATACATCCATGTGGGAATCAGATAGTTCATTTTCGCTAAGTTGGCTGTCAATTCAAAAGGTTTCATCAAGTCGTAAATGGTGCAAAATTTATCAAATCCTGAATAAAACTTTTTTTGTCCTCCTACCGAAAGTAGTAGTTGCAAATCTTTGCCTTTCAACTTATCTCCTTTACTTCCATAGGCAAAATTATAGGTCAACACATCGTCTAACCACTGTTTTAAAAGCGGCGTCATGGAATACCAATAGAGCGGAAATTGAAGCACAATGCGATCGTGTTGCAACAACAATTCTTGTTCTTTAGCGACATCAATTGTAAAGTCTGGATATTCCGAGTACATGTTTCTAGATGTAGTGATTTTTCCACTATGCTCTAATTGTTCTTTCCAAATTCTGTTGACACGTGAAGTTTTTAAATTTGGATGAAATACTAAATGTAAAATTTTCATAACAATCGTTTAGTTTTTTAACATTCCAAAATGTGCCAATGCTTTCTGGATAATTTCTTCTCCGCCAGCTTCCTGTACAAAGTGTCCTCCATTCGCAATTTCTAACGGTTCTGGACAACCGTTGATGAGTTGCTGCATGTGTTTCATAACTGCGGGACCTAACATTGGATCTTGCATTCCTACTGCCATAAAGGTGTCTCCATTCCATTCAGTATTCCAAAATTGAGCAGCTTTTAAGGAAGTTGCCACGCCTTCTAAGTGTGGTTCTTCAGCTACGAGTTTTGGAAATTTTCGAACACCTGCTTTGAATGTGGCATCTGGAAATGGTGCTTCATACGCGGCTGCTTCAACCTCGTTGATTCCAGGCGCATGTTTTTTAAATAGTTTGATTAAATCTACATTTTCTGGTTCGGTAATTTCACGTTTCCATTCTGCAAAAACAGGTCCGGCTGGTTGTCCGTTGATGAGTGCCGTATTCATGATGAGCAAACGCTTAAAACGTGCTGTCATGTCCATCGGCAATGTCAGTCCTAACAATCCGCCCCAATCTTGACATACAAGCGTAATATTCTTCAAATCTAATGCTTCAATAAAGCGGATTAAAAAGTTGCGATGAAAGTGAAATGTATAGGTATCTTCATCAACAGGTTTGTCAGATTTTCCAAATCCCAACAAATCGGGAGCAATGGCACGATAGCCATTTTGTGTCACAATAGGAATCATTTTTCGATACACATAACTCCAGCTCGGTTCGCCATGAAGAAATAAAAATACCTCATCAGCATTTGTATCACCTTCATCCACATAGTGCGCTCTTATTCCTTCATAACCTTTTAAAGTTTCTATATAATTAGGCGTAAAATTGTAATCGGGAAGATTGGCAAAACGCGCTTCGGGTGTTCTTACTTTTTTGATCATATTCATTGTATTTAAGTATGGATCAAAATTATTTTAAGAACCTAACGCGACGAAGGACAAATGTCTAAAAAGCAATATTCTTTCTGATGCGGCTTAAGTGTCTTTGGGTTACACCTAAGTACGAAGCCAAATATTGCAGCGGAATGGTGTGTAAGTATTCAGGATAGTTGGTGAGCAAATCTTGATAGCGTTTTTCAGCAGATTCACGTTGTAGCATGAAGATGCGTTTTTCTAAATTTATATATTCTTGTTCGGCTACGTGTTTGAAAAACTTGGTCCAATTGGGATAGGTTTCTTCTAAAAAATTCACATCTTTTTTTGTGATAATTCTCAATTCCATATCTGTCAAAGCTTCAATGTTTTCACTACTTGGCACTTGTAAAATCCAAGAGGAATAAGCTGTAATTATCGTATTAGCGAAGGTAAAACAATAGGTAACTTCTTCACTTTCAGAAGAATAATAAAACGACCGAAAAATCCCCGATTTGATGAATGCAATTTTCTTGCTAATAACACCTTCCGTAACTAAAAATTCTCCTTTTTTTAATACTAACGAAGTCGTTACATTGATAAATGCATCAATTTCTTCTTCCGTAAGTATATGGAAAGAATTAAGAAATTTTCTAAGCATTTTGATGTCGTCCATACAAATTCCTTCTTTATTGAATGCTTATTTTATTGATGTCAAATACCATAGTATCTATATTTCCAGCAGCTTCGTTGATTCTAGAATTGGTATAGTATAATTCATCATTGTGAATACTAAATGTATCTGCCCATTTGATTTGATTTCCTTCTGCGAAGACTTTCATTTCTCCACTTGAAACGTTCAATTTCATGATTTTCTGGTGTTCTAAATCGGCTAAATATACGTTTCCATTTTCGTCAAAAATCATTCCGTCAGGCGCTGGAGTTTTGGCAATGAGTTTTACATTTTCTTGAGTTATTTTTTCATCTCCTTTGATTAATATATTTGTCGGAACGGCATACAAATTATAACCTGTTAATGCGTGATAGTACAGAAGATCATTTTTAGTATCAAGCGCAATTCCATCAGAATGTACGGTGTTTGACCATTTTTTTCCGTCAAAATTTAAGTGATCGGTTTCGGCTAAAGTAGAAACATGATTGTCTAAAGCGCGATGAGAGACTCCTGAGTTCAAATCTACAATCACCAATCCTGCACGACCAGAATCTGTCAAGTACATTTTGCTGTTTTTCTTGTCAATTCTTAAGTCGTTTATGTATGATTCTTTGTAAAAACTGTTCTCCGTAAGTATATAGGTTTTTACTAATTTGCTAGATTCAATATCGAACGCAAAAATTCTAGGATTGTCGATGACACCTTGAAACAACGGATTTCGCGTATCTAAAACGTATACTATATTTTCATGTGCCACTACAGATTGTACGGCTACAAATACACTATCGTCAATCGGTTTTCCAATTTCCCAATCATTCCAGCTTGCATTAGGATACGCAGTCGAAGTTCCGTCTGACGCGACTTTCACCACTGAATTTTCAACACCTTTTCGTCATCTTGGAAAATTTGCAAAAATAATTCCGCCATCACTTACGGTAACACCTGTAACTTGCTGTCCTGTAAATGCGGCTACTTGTGTAATTTCATTTTTTTCAGAACTACAGCTGAAAGCCATAATGGCAATGATAAAAATTAGTATCTTTTTCATGGAGTGAGATTTTAGTGTTGCAAAATTACCAAATGGATTTTTAATCTTCCATGTAAAACAAAAAAAGAGACTGATTCTCCCCAAAATAAATTTCATAGCACCTGCGTTGTATAGTTTGTAATCATTGTTTTAAATTGCACGAATGATCCTCCCGAACCAAATACATAAAACGAATCCGTATATCAAGAAATATTGGGTGATTGACAACCCGAGTTCTGCAATTGAAAAGGTATTGAATCCTATGATTTCTGATGCGCATCTGGAAATTCTATTTATCGAAGGACAAGGCATTCATTTTACACATAGAGACCAAACGTATACCTTTACTGCTGGCATTTATTTTTCAGGACATGTGGAGAGTTTAGCAACGCTTATTTTGCTCCCTGAAACCAAAATTCATTTTATAAAATTACACCATTGGGCAAGTGTATTAGTGACTAAGTTTTCTTTTTCAGCATTGCAAAACCAAATTGTTTCATTGGCGGACTTAAATGCTTCTTTGTATAAAAAATTACGTTCGTTTGATCCTTCTGGAGAAATGTCAAGCATCATCTGTTTACTGCTTCAAGAACTTGATGCCAGTGCCATTGGAAATACTAATTTTCACATCATAAAAAATGCCTGTCAAAAACTCAGCTTGCAGCATGTAGAATTTAAAACGCTTAAACAAGAGATTTTAGTAGCTGCAAATATTTCCGATAGAACACTGGAAACTAAGTTTAAAAACCACGTGGGACTCACGCCAAAACAGTTTTCAATGACCTTAAAAATACGAAATGCTGCGGAAGCAATTTTATACAATCCATCTCAAGAATCGCTAGCAAACGTAGCTTTTGACAATGGGTTTTATGACCAATCGCATTTTTCGCGTTCTTTTAAATCGCTATTTGGGAAATCGCCCAGAAACATCAATTTTTCCAAGTTTTTTATTCCAAATTCGGCAGAAGACTTTCGGTATTATACAATTTAATCCAAGTTTTGTTTTTTTACTTTGCACCATGTTAGTATTAAAAATAACGAAGGTGAAGCAATGGTTGATTCTGTTAACTGTGGGACTATTTTTTGTGGGTTGTTCCAAAGTAACACAAGCTACCGCATCAAATTCACAATCGATAGAAAGTACACATTCCGAAGCCATTCATCTTATACAACGAACAGGAACTTTCTTTGAAAAAGGCAAAATGTATGGAGAAAAGGCTAAAAATGATATTCAGGGACAATTGCGAATTTGGGAGCAACTTTGTCAAGACGAAATTGCTTTATCGCTCGATGCTGTGTATGCATTTATCAATGAAAAAACAGGCTTTTTACAAGCGATTCAAACATATACGCCAGCTCTTTTGGAAGAAGTGAAAGGCATTGCAGCAGGTGCAGCAGTGAGTGAAAAGCATTTGCTCACACTTAATTTGGCAGAAGAAATTATGATTCTTTTTTCTGGTGGATATGAAAGTTGTACAAATATTGGCTTAGCAACGGAAACCATGAATGTACTTGCCTACAATTTAGATTTGCCAGATTTTTTAATGCAGTATCGACCTGTGATTTTGAAAGATGAAACACAATTCGTCTATGCATTTCCTGGAATTATTGCTACGGGCGGCATGAATAGGCATTTTGCGGTCACGACCAATTCGCTTTCAAATTTACTAATGGATACTCGTGGTTTGCCCTTGCCTTTTATGATCCGGAAGTTGCTCACTTTTGATGATGAAACAGCCGCTATTACATTTTTAAAAAATACTCCATTGGCAGCGCCACAAAATATAATGATCGTAGGGAAAAATGGCGTCTTCGATTTTGAATGTTCGGCACATCAAAAAATACAGTATCGTAATCCCAAGCATCCACAAGTTACCTATCATACCAATCATGCCATAGTCAATACAGATTACAATCTCGCTATTGAAAGGGATACCTTGGTTTGTAAGCGCTTTAGCTATTTGGATCGTCTATTTGATGCAGCAACTTTACCGCATTCCTCATTATCTGAAAAGATACTAGAAGAAGCCATCAATCATACAGAAAGTACGATTCGATATGACGGCAACTATTTTAGTTATTTGGCGACCTTTCCTAAACATCCAGATGCTGTCCCCATACTTCAGATTTTAGTTCCCAAGGTAAGCAATGAAATGCAGCAACTTACTTTCTAACGATTTTCAGATCATAACATCAATAGCAATCATAAAATGAAAACACATTTCTTCCTTTTTTTGTGTACCATCTGTTTCTATACTTGTGCACAGACATCCGCTAAAATAGTCTCTGACATTGTGCAAGCAGATCCTGTAAAGAGCACTATACACCAAGAAAATATTGGTAACATTCGCTTTTCTTCAAATAGTTACGGTCAAAAAAAATATACTGAGAACGACTTTATTTCTTCTTATGAAATTACAGATCAAAGCAACTTAAATTTTATTGCGTACCTAGATAATTCGCTGACAAATTATCTACATCAATTAGACACAACATTAACCGTCGATGCGCTTGTGAAAAAGGGGAATTATCAGTTTTCATTTTATATTGACAACAATCTCATTTACAAAGAAAACTTACATTGGCGTGCCAATACACCTTCACAAAAAAATAAAGAAACCATATTGTACAGACCGTTCCTTAGTTCGGAAGGTTTTGATTCGTGGGGCTGTTTTTTGTGGACACGTTTTTTCTTTTACAATGGTGGTGCAGATGCTTTAGAGATTGGCAATCATACGCTTAAAATTGAGTTACGTCCTTATTTAAAAAATACAAATGGCATCATAGAAGGTGACGTAATTGCCACGGGAGAAATTGAATTAAAACTACACGAACCTCCAATTACAGCAGCAGAAAAAATGATTCAGACGATACAACCCAATAGCGGTTGGGATCTTTTTACAGATGATTATAACACAGAAAAAATAGAGGCGCTAAATGAAAAGATCGCACAAAATCGCTTTAAAGATATTACAAGTATTGTGGTGATTAAAGATGGGAAACTCGTCCTTGAAGAATATTTTAATGGTACCAATCGTAACACGTTACACAATACACGTTCTGTTGGGAAATCTTTTGCTTCTACCATCATTGGCATTGCCATTGAAGATGGATATATTAAAAATATTGATCAGACGCTTAACGAATTTTATGACCTAAGAAAATATGCGAATTACTCCTCAAAAAAAGATAGTATTACACTAAAGAGTCTATTAACAATGAGTTCTCCTTTTGATGGCAGTGATAACGATGAAGATACACCTGGAAACGATTCGAAAATGTATCCCTCTAACGATTGGATTGCTTTTACCTTAAACTTACCGCTCAATGCTGTAAAAACCAATGGAAAGCAGTTTGATTATTTTACGCCAGGCGCTGTGCTTTTAGGAGATATCATTAACAAAGCAGTGCCAAAAGGATTGGAAAACTATACAGATGAGAAATTATTTAAGCCGTTAGGGATTACAAATTATCATTGGCAATACACTCCCAAAAATGAAGCGCATACCGCAGGTGGTTTGGAAATGAGCGCATTGGATTTTGCCAAGTATGGGCAACTGTATCAAAACAAAGGTGTTTGGAATGGTGAACAAATTTTACCTAAAAGTTGGGTAGCAAAAACATTCTACAATTACTTTACAGACATGCCCAACCAAACACCATACGGACTCTTATTTTGGAATAAGAAGTATAAAATTGGCGATGCAGTATATGAAACTTTTCAGGCAAGTGGTTATGGCGGGAATAAAGTTATTATTTGTATTGATGAGCCTGTAGTAATTGTGATTACAGCTACTGCTTTTGGTAAGCCGTATGCGCATTCACAAGTAGACCGAATGCTAAAACATTATATTTTGCCTGCTATTTTGGAATAGAATGATCTCGTAAAATATGTATATAAATTATTGTTTATTTTGAGATAAACTTAGCGCTAGTACTACCAGAATTATATATTAAAACTTATGAAACTTAACAATATATTGAAACCATTTGCAACACCTCTTTTGTGCTTGTTGATCTTCCTTTTTGGGAGTTGTAAAAATTCATCTATCATAGATTTGAAGGAATATACGAAGACCAAATCTGGTTTGCACTACAAAATCATACAACAAGGCACAGGAGAAAAAGCGATGCTCGGCGATACTGTTTCGCTATTTGAAACCACAAGTTATCGAGATGGAACTGTGTTGTACTCCAATGAAAATGCTTCCGCGCCAATTCAAATTATTCTAGGTGAACACATGGTGATACAAGCAGTTGAAGAAGGCTTGCGTGGTATGCGTTCTGGGGAAATTAAGAAAATCATTGCGCCACCGCATCTTGTTAAACGAGAAATATATCCTAAGAATGTATCTCCAGATTCTACTTTAGTGATCAAATTGAGGGTTCAGCAAATACAAAAAGGCAGTGTAAAAACTGCTAATAATACTACAATCAAAACGAACGACTTAGACATGTTCATTCAAGAACAAATGACCGCAAAAAAAGTTCCAGGTCTTTCATTTGCTTTGATCAGTGATGGGGAAATTGTCTATAAAAAATCTTATGGTTTCGAAAACGTAGAGACAAAAAAAAGAGTAACGAACCAAACTATTTTTGAAGCGGCGTCTGTCTCCAAAGCTGTTTTTGCGTATTTCACCATGCTTGCCAAAGAACAGAATATCATCTCACTAGATGTACCGCTTTACAAATACTTTTCAGAACCTTTATTAGCAGATGAACGCTACAAAAAAATTACTGCACGTATGGCGTTATCCCATACTTCTGGCTTGCCCAATTGGCGATTTCTCAATGAAGATGGAAAACTTGATATTAAGTTTACGCCAGGCACAAAATTTCACTATTCCGGTGAAGGATATGAATATGTAGCAAAAGTATTGGCGCATCTTTACAAAGTCGATTATGATGGTTTGGACAGTATCATAAATACAAAAGTATATCAACCGCTAAACATGATGCATTCAAGATTTCGAGTCACTGAGCAGCAGCTTGCTACAAAAAAAGCAACAGGTTACGAAAATGGTACTGTAAGTGAGGGTATTCCTGCTGATTTGGCAAAGCCGTATTTTGGGGCTTCCTTCAAGTTTCACACCACAATTGATGATTTTTCTAAATGGATGCTTGCGTTATTGAACTCTCAATTAATGAAACAAGAAACACAAAATGAAATGTTTAGCGAACAAGTTATTCTGCCAGAAGAGGAAGCATTACGGATAGAAAATGGCTTTGATTCGTGGGCTTTAGGTTTCATCCGCACAAAAACGAAATACGGTCTAAAATTAGCGCATGGCGGAATGAATCCTAGTTTTCAATGTTATTTTATGATCCTGCCCAATACTAAATTTGGATTTGTATTTTTTGGGAATAGCAATTCGGCTCTTGATATACTACCTGAATTAGAGCATTATCTACTGACAGGTACACATCAATAAAATGTAATTATTTAAATGATGAAAAGAACAATCGTTGTGATGTATCTTTAACAACTTAAAACAAAAAAAGAGACTGATTCTCCCCAAAACCAGCCTCTTTACAGATGAGCATAGATGTCCCAAATCTATCTCCCTAACATTAATATTTCATTCACTAAAATCTCAGTTACATATTTTTTCTCGCCTTCTTCTGTTTCGTAAGAGTGATTCGTCAATTTTCCTTCCACGGCGATTTCTTTTCCTTTCAAAAGATACTTCTCTACAATTTCGGCTGTTTTGTTCCATGCGATTAGGTTGTGCCAATACGTGTTTTCAACCTTATCTCCCTGTGCATTTTTATAGGTTTCATTCGTAGCGAGTGAAAACTTTGCAATCTTTTTTCCGTCTTCTAAATTGATGATTTCTGGATCGTTTCCTAAATTTCCGATTAACTGTACTCTGTTGCGTAATGTGTTCATACTATTATGTTTTTAAAATTATTATTTGATGTTGGATGGGTTGTTGTAATTCAACACTGCAAATATGAAACGACTTGCAAATTTTATTCGGTTATAACACACTTACTTTCGTTTACAAATGTTTGTAGTCGTTTGTAATTGGATAATTTTTATGTATTTCGGTAATTATCTATATACCAAACAATACAAGAAAATCGAATAACTAACTAAAGTTAAACTATCACATTTACACGAGACAAAGCTATGCCATACTTCAAAAGAAATCTGATATTTCACCTTTTATCTACTGCAACTATAGAAATACCTGCATACAAGAAGCTAGAAAGTTTTTAAACGCATGATAACATTAAACACTCGCTTAACATCTATATAAATGGTGATGTATACACCAATACTGTAGAAAACTTTTGGAGCGTTTTAAAACGTGGTTTATACGGTATCTACCAACAAGTAAGCGACAATTATTTAAATGAATTTGCGGCACGTTATAACGCTAGAAGGCTTTCAAGTCATGAACGTTTTGAACAGTTTCTAGTAGGTAGTGAAAGCGTACTTACTTATAATGAATTGACAGAGAAATGATTTATTATTTAATGTTTAATTTTAAATCAACATCATATTCACTCTTAAAGAATTCAACTATTCCGTTCATGGCTTCAGCTAAATTTGTTTTATAAGTATTTAAAAAGAAAAACATAGTGTAATCATATATTGATATTCTAAAAACAAAAAACTCGTCATTATCATCTTCAATGATATATCTATGTATCAATTTTTCTTTTAAAGAATCGACAGGCACACTTGTATAAACAATGAAATCATCATATTTGTAAAGTAGATTATCAAATATAGTTTTTATAGTATTTGACAGAGACTTGCAAAATATCTCTCTTTCACCCGAAACCCTTGCTATTTGCATCTCTACTACGTTTTCTTGAAGATAATCATTGTCAAATAACATTGTTTCTTCTTCTATAGTGGAAAAATTCAGCAAATGTATAGATTCAGCATCTGTAGTTATAAAAAAATGAGAGCTGGTTTTGCTCTCATTCGATTTGTATTTTAACATGTAATTTAATTTTGTGGCAATAAAACTCCTTCCTTGTAGTCTCTTACAAGTTTTTCTAAGTTTTCTTTTTTTCTTTTCATCATTTCGTTCAGCTTATGCTTAGCTTCATCAGAAACAGCATTTGCAGGAACGAAATCTATTCCTTTTGTTTTTGCTTTTTCACTCATGATGGTATAGGTTTATAATTATTTTACGTTAGTTTGGTTCGCTGTTGAGTTTACAATATTACAATA
Organism: Bacteroidota bacterium; assembly: GCA_039026955.1. Lineage (GTDB taxonomy): Bacteria > Bacteroidota > Bacteroidia > Flavobacteriales > Flavobacteriaceae > Kordia. Next base: position 62,620 of record JBCCLH010000012.1, on the reverse strand, counting down.
TGTGTGCCGTAACACACACAATTTTTCGTTAAATTTCCGTAAATCTCACATTAATTTAGACCGATTCTAAATATAAATACGGATTTAACACCTTTTTAGTCGTTAAAAAGGCATACAAGTTACAATAAATCCGTGTATTTACCAAGCTTAAAAAGCTTTTGATTATAGAAATACCTACCTTTACACCATGAACAAAGACGAAGAAAAAAACAAGGAAATCGAAAAGAACGACAAGCCTTTAAAAATAGATGGAACTTTTGACGATGTATTAAAAGTTTCAGTTCCGAAGCCTAAAAGCAAGGAATAAACCCTTACATATCAGTCTTGGCTATTTTGGAATCAATTAAACAGGTATCAATGTATGTAATACGATCATTCTCATTTAAAAGATTTGCTTTCCGATAAGGTGTTAATAGGTTTTTAAATCTATAAAGTAAATGCTTTCCAAAAAAAGTGGTTTCCCGCGTAACATTGTCGCTCTTTTATTTCATGTCCGATTTTATATGTAGATGCCATTAAACACACCTCACGCATACTTATAGCCATTTGTAAACGGATAAATTTTCCGTACCTTACCTGTTCATTTATTTTACATGAACATACATTTAGAAACCGAACGACTCCTCATCCGAGACCTTGTCCCACAAGATCTTGACGGCATGTTTGCCATGGATTCCGATCCAGAAGTGCATAAATATTTAGGCAATAAACCGATCAAACATAAAGAGGAAGCACTGAAATATATCAACGATGTACAACAACAATATGCAGAACGCGGTATTGGACGTTGGGCTGTGGAATTGAAAGAGACAAGCGAATTCATCGGTTGGTGTGGCTTGCGTTTGTATACGGATTATACCTTTAACAATCACACAAATTTTTATGATATCGGATACCGACTGCAACGTCAATTTTGGGGAAAAGGATATGCCACCGAAGCTTCTGTAGCCTGTTTGCAACATGCTTTTGAAACCTTAAAACTAGATACAGTGTATGGAATTACAGAAATGGGAAATGAAGCTTCACACAGAATTTTGTTAAAAATTGGACTTCACTATATCGAAGATTTCTATTATAAACCCGATGATATGATGCTCCGTTGGTACAAACTCCACAAAGAAAATTACAGCTCATGAAAAAATGCTTTCACATACTAATCTGCGGTATTTTACCATTTTTTCTATGGGCAAATGGCGGTCCTATTGACGAATCGACCATTAAAAAAGTGGGCGATTTAAAGTTTATCAATACACCTTCTGTGAGTGTTGTGAATGAAGATTTGACAATCAAAATTGAAGGCGATTATGCAGAAGTAAAAGTGACATACACACTCAAAAATCGGTATAATTTTAAGGAAGATATTTTTTATGCCTTTCCAATCGATTTTAGTTTTTCTCAAATGGAAGAAGTTTCTGGTTGGAAAGATGAATATGTAGATTTTATTACCTTCAAAAAGAATGGAGAAACTTTAAAAAAAGAATCGCAAATTGATCTGCAAACGAATGAAGGCAGAACAAAAAAACATTGGTACTTTGTAAAATTCGACATCAAAGAAAAAGAAGAAATTCAGCTAGAAGTGCATTATAAATACAAAGTCGGTTTTGTGGATTTTGCCTATTCCAAATCGTTTTATCCTGTATTTGAAAAACGAACTTTTATCTACGATTTTTCTGCGGCGCAATATTGGGGACCTCCTGATGCAACTAGCATGAACATTTCGTTAGACATTTCTGCCATTGACAAACTTCATGGAAAAATTTTAAAAATGGACGGAATCGATTTTACAGAAGGAAATGGTCGTTACACATTTCAAACGAATGATTTTGATTTTAAAAAAGCGACTAATCTAGAAATACAATACGAGCTAAAAACATACAAAACCTCAGCGTATCTATTGAAAAAAGCCACAAAAAAAGAACAAATACAAAAAATGGTTGCCTCTTCCCGATTGGAACCAAAATATACAAAAGAAAACATGGTTGATCAGGATTTTTCTACCTGTTGGTGCGCGAAGCCAAAAGATCAAAATCCTACACTTACATTTGAATTTGAAAAGAATGTTGACATCGCTTCTATTGTGTTTACCACTGGTTATTTAAAATCTAAAGAAACCTATTACAACAACAATCGACTCAAAAAAGTAGCCATTACACAATATTATACTTCTTATGATGCAACAGAGAAAACGTTTACCTATGAATTGGATTTAGAAGACATTCCGCATCAAGAAATAGACCTAAATACCTTTTATGACATGGTAAAATACACGGATTCTGGTGATATGATCAAATATACGTCGAAGATTGAAATCAAGATTTTAGAAACCTATAAAGGAAAAAAATTTAATGACACATGCATTTCAGAAATACTATTTGCAGGGTATCGTTTTGATACTAATTAGTTGTTTTTGCACAGAAGTATTCGCACAGCAACACACCAAAACGATTCGCATACATTCGGTGGACGATTTTCCGTTCAGCGAAACGGATTCTCTCTATGAAATTGTGCCAATGTATAAGGAATACAGCTATGATACCACTCAGGAAATCTCATACAATTCAAAACGTATGGCGACGAAAGTTGTGCTTGAAAATTTTTCTGTGGGAACCTACTTATTCAGTTTAAAAAAACCTAGTAAATTACCCAATACAAAATTGCCGTTGCATTTGATGCAGGATGAAATTTATCAAATCGTGTACACAAAAAGTTCAGGCTATCTTGGTCATTTAGAAGAATTATTGAATCTTCCGTTTGTGCTTTCGCCAGAATTTTTAAGCGAATATGGACACCAAACCGACTTACGTGTCACGACCGATTGTGCCGAACTCGCTATTTATGGAAAACGCAGACAAGGCATGAAAGTTCCTTATTGCGGACCGAGAGGCATCACAAACTATCTAGAAAAAACAAATCATATAGAAAAAGGAATCATTCTTCACTTTGGACATCAAGTTTCGGTATTGTATGAAGATAGAGGCATTCCGAATAAGATAGATGGCGAAGATTTGCTCATACACGCCTACAAGCTCAAAGCGGAAATCATTCCACTGAAAGCAACCAATTTACACAACACACCTTACATTACATACCAATGGAAACAGTAGCAGAAAGAAAATGCATAGAATGCGGCGCACCAATCAAAGGTCGCGTTGATAAAAAGTTTTGCAGTGACTATTGTCGAAACGCCTATAACAATCGATTGAATAAAGACGGAAAGAATCTAATTCGCAACATTAACAATCGCTTGCGCAAAAACTGGCGCATTCTAGAAGAACTAAATGTCAACAACAAAACAAAAACTACCAAAGCGCGACTGCTAGAAAAAGGATTCGATTTTACCTATTTCACCTCTATCTATGTAACAAAAACCAATTCTACCTACTATTATGTATACGATCAAGGTTATTTACCATTGGACAATGATTATTATTTGCTGGTGAAGAAGAATTGATCTATTTGATAAAAAATGTTTAAATATCTATGGACTTTTCTGACCCTAAAACTACCATACTGCTGATAGCAGTTTTGTTAATCTCTTCATTGATACGATTTTATTTTAGCTCAAAAAATAGCATTGCTCGTCAACTTCAAAAAACAAAAAGAAAATTGATTCCCTATGTTCGCGAAGATGAATATGTGAAAATTGTGGGAAAGGCTACAAACTTTGAAACAGCTTTACAAGCGCCAATTAGCAAACGTTCGTGTGTGTATTATCATGTGATTGTAGAGCGTAGAGCGCACAAAAGTTGGATTAAAATTATTGACGATGAACTATTTCAAAACTTTCATATTGTAGCTGATGGAGAAAAAGCATTGATCAATTTGAACTTATCACGCAAAAACTGTAAAGTATTAAACATAGTCTCTGATCATGCGGTAGACTCAAATCTTTTTAAAGATGCAAGCGAAGCATTTGAACAATATTTAAATACCCAAAATACAGATAGCAAAAACCTTCTAGGGTTAAATAGAGAACTACGTTACACAGAACGCATTATTGAAATTGATGAAGAAATAGCCGTGATGGGCATTGGGAAATGGAAAAATGACTCCAAAAATAAAAGCACCAACGAAAAACAATTGATGCTATACGGAACTGAAAAACGAAAGCTATATGTAACCGACGACCCTAAAGCGATGAAACAAGTACGACGAAACTGAAACACATTACTACTTTCCAAACTGTTTATAGGTTGAAAAGTTTATAAGTGTATGTTCCAAATTCACAAATAAACAAATGAACGAATCAACAAATCAACAATCAAAACACATCACTTCCAATTCTGTCCTTTCAACTTCATCGCAGCTTTTAAGATATCTTTTTGGCTAATTTGTCCTACAAGTTTTCCATTTTCCACGATTGGGAAACGTCTTCTTTTGGATTGAATAAATTTATTGGCAGCGTCGAAAATATTCAAGTTTCCATCAATCGTTTCTACATTTTTTGCCATGTGTGCTTCAATCTTATTGTGCTCAAAAGGCATGTTGTAATAACGACTATCAGAAATTTGCTTGATGCAGTCACCCTCCGAAATAATTCCGATCAATTCGTTTTTATCATTCACCACAGGACCGCCCGATATTTTATGCTGAATCAGTTTCTGAATCACTTCCTCAACCGTTTGCTCAGGTTTAAACGTGATTAAATTTCGCGTCATATAATCGCTTACTGTAAACGCTTCTCCACTTGCTGTATTTTGACTTTGCGACTTTCGTGCGCCTTGAAAACTTTTTATTGCCATGACTTTAGGTGTTTTAGATTATTTTAAAGTTACTCATTTTTAACCAGTTAACCTAAAACAACACCTACTTAACATTTTCTGTATTCTTTTTTTTATTTTTAAGCAACTATTCCATCAACCCATGACTACACCAAAAGCACCTTATACATTTCTATCCTTTGTCATTCTTATCCTAGCCGTATATTATAGTTTTCACAGCGATATGCCACAAGCACTCTCTGAAGGAAATATTCCGAAAGAAGCGTTTTCTACGGCACGCGCTTTTGCACATGTAAACGAAATTGGTAAAAAGCCACATTATGTCGGAGCACCAGCACATGCAGAAGTTCGCAATTATATCATTGCTGAGTTGAAAAAACTAGGTTTAGAACCCACAGTACAAGAAGGATTTACATTGGACAATTCAGGAAATATGTCCAAACCTAAAAATGTGATTGCGCGCATAAAAGGAAAAAATTCCACAAAAGCCGTTATGGTCTTAACCCACTATGATAGCGCACCACATTCGTCTTTTGGAGCGAGTGATGCGGGAAGTGGTGTGGCGACTATTTTGGAAGGAATGAGAGCATTTTTAGCCAAAGGTGAACAGCCAGAAAATGATATCATCGTCATGTTGTCAGATGCGGAAGAACTAGGTTTGAATGGCGCCGAATTATTTGTCAATTCGCATCCTTGGGTACAAGATATTGGATTGGTGCTTAATTTTGAAGCCCGCGGAAGTGGCGGACCAAGTATTATGCTGTTAGAAACTAATGACGGAAATGCCAAACTCATCAATGCGTTTCAAGAAGCAGGTTTGCAATATCCCGTCGGGAATTCGCTTGCGTATAGCATTTACAAAATGTTGCCAAACGATACCGATTTGACCGTCTTTCGAGAAGAAGGAAACATTCAAGGATTCAACTTTGCTTTTATTGACGATCATTACGATTATCACACCGCAAACGACACTTCGGAAAATTTGGATTTCAATACGTTGACGCATCAGGGAATGTACATAATGACCTTGCTTGACTATTTTTCCAAACAAGATTTAACTCAAATTACTTCGAGTGAAGATTTAATTTATTTCAATTCGCCATTGGGTTTTCACACCTATCCATTCAGTTGGATTTTCCCGATTTTGATTCTCATTATTGTACTGTTCATCGCGATACTCTTTTATGGATTTAGAGAAAAAATGCTATCTGGAAAAGGAATTTTAAAAGGATTTGTACCATTTTTAATTGCTTTAATTGCCAGCTTTGGACTTACTTTTTTAAGTTGGATGTTGATTACTTGGATGTATCCGCAATATGGCGAAATTCTACATGGATTTCCGTACAACGGCTATACCTATATTTCGTTATTTGCCTTTTTTGGTTTGGGAATTAGCTTTTATTCCTATCATAAATTTGGCAGAAAAGGCACACCAGCTAACTTATCTATTGCACCCTTATTCTTTTGGATTGTAATTACAGCCGCTGCTGCAGTGTTGTTAGATGGTGCGAGTTTTGTGGCGATTCCAGTGATTTTTATGCTGATTTCTCTTTTTATATTGATCCGACAAAAAAACAATCCAACGACATTAGTGTACACGTTTTTAGCAGGTCCTGCTATATTTATTTTGTGTCCGTTTATTCGATTATTTCCTGTCGGTTTAGGATTGAAAATCATTTTTGTAGTGCCGTTGCTTGTCGTATTAATTATTGGAGTAGTAATGCCCGTTTTCGCATTGTATCGCCGTAAAAAATGGACATCGTATCTATTTTTCTTATTGACGATTATTGCTTTTTTTGTGGCACATTCACGATCTGACTTTACAGAAGAACGACAAAAACCGAACAGTTTGGTGTATATTCTAGATTCCGATACCAATAAAGCGAGTTGGAATACGTATGACAACATTTTAGACGATTGGACGCGAAATTATGTCAATGAAGAAACCACATCTAATGCAAAAAATGTCATGGAAAGCAAATACAGATCTAATTTTAAATATACAAGTGACGCGCCTGTAAAACAAATTCCGATGCCTTTGATTGAGACATTACAAGATACTACCTACAACAATTTGCGACATATTGCTGTAAAAATTACACCGCAGCGACCTGTAAATCGTATGGAAATATTTACACCAAAAACCAAATTTGTGGCTGCAAAGGCGAATGGACTTCCTGTAAAATATCCGAATAATAGATGGCATCGTCTGACGAATTTTTATGTATCTGACAATGATCCGTTAGAGATCTCTTTTACGGTACAACCGAATGTAAAGCCAGAATTGATCTTATATGAATCTTCTTTTGATTTAATGGAGAATCCGTTGTTTTCCATTCCGCCAAGAGCGAAAGATATGATCCCACGACCTTTTGTATTGAACGATGCGGTGATGGTGAAGAAAACGATTCGGTTTTAGTTAGAATATTTATACACAAACGTCATTTTCTTCTTAGAATCCAAACCGTTGATGACTAAGGAATCAATCAATTGGTTTTGGTTGTAATAGTATTGTAGTTTATTTTTCCCTGGCATGGTTTCACCGCAGCAAAAAAATAGATCGTTTTTGTAAGTGCGAATGATGCGCTTTTTACGATTGATTGTGAACGATTCTTCATTAGAAACCTTAAAATAATCTAGGTTTTTTTGCAGTTTGTTTGATGCAGTAACCGTTTGTTTTGTAGTCTGTTTTGTCTGCTGATTGTATTTTGTTATTTCTGACTTTTGAAGTGTTCCGTCTTTCGCATAAAAAAGTTCATTGGTATAATACGTTACTGCCGGTGTATGTTGTTTGTGGATAATAGATTTCAACAAGCCTGCTTTGGTATACGAATATTCACTGTAGTTGTTTGATATATCATATTGCGCTGTAATCAACCCTTGCGGATTGATGTCGTACGAATTGTATCCTTCAACGTGTAAATTATGTATTTTCTCTTTTTGGAACACAGCACTTTTTCCAATCAATAATTTCATCGATAGATAGTCGGAAGCATCAAATGGTTCAAAGTCAGTTTCTTCAACTGCAGCTAGAGTTTCTTTGCTTTGGTTGATCGTTTTCTGAGAAACTTTCACCGTCTGTTTGGGTTGTTGCTCACAAGTTAAGAGGCATAGAATACAGACTATAAAACCTACTTTTTTAAACATATGTTTACTTTTCTAAAAAGATACGATTTTTAGTGTAGTCATATAAAAAAGACTGTCTGAAAAGCTGATGGAAACGTCATTCTGAGCTTGATACTGAAATAAATTCAGCACAGGCTTCAGAATCCCATTAAATTGATAATCAATCTTTATGGGAAACCGAATCATACTGAATCAAGTTCAGCACAAGAGTTCGGTTTGACGAAATCTATACTTTTTAGACAGTCTCTTTTAAATATCTTAATTGCTATTTACCAAATACGAACTCTTTCTTCTGGCGCAATGTACATTTTGTCGCCTTCTTTAATGTCAAATGCTTCGTAGAAAGCATCAACATTTTGTAAAGGCACATACGCTCTGTATTTTCCTGGTGAATGCGGATCAGTTTTGATTTGCATTTGCAAGGCTTCGTCTCTCACTATGGTTCTCCAAATAGTTCCCCAAGACATAAAGAAACGTTGTTCTGGCGTAAATCCGTCAATTTTATCTGGTCTTCCATTTTCTTTAAAGTGACGTTGCAATCCATCATACGCACCTAAAACACCTCCTAAATCACCAATATTTTCACCCAAAGTAAATTCACCATTAATGAATACATCAGGCAATACTTCAATGGCATTGTACTGTTTTACCAATACATCGCCGCGTGCTTTGAATTGTTTTAAATCTTCATCTGTCCACCAGTTTACTAAGTTTCCATTGGCGTCAAATCGCGATCCTGCATCATCAAAAGCATGTGAAATTTCGTGTCCAATCACCGCGCCAATTCCACCATAATTTACAGCGTCATCCGCTTGATAGTTGTAGAAAGGTGGTTGTAAAATCGCCGCTGGGAAAACAATTTCGTTGTTTAACGGACTAAAATATGCGTTTACTGTTTGCGGAGACATCGCCCATTCTGACTTGTCAACTGGTGTATCGATGTCATCTAAATTTTTTCTGAAAGCCCATTTTCCAACTGCGATCATGTTGTCATAATAGGAATTTCCCTTTTTAACATCCAACGTTGAATAGTCTTTCCACTTGTCAGGATAGCCGATTTTGATAGAGAATTTTTCTAGTTTTTCAACGGCCTTTTCTTTTGTTTCTGGAGTCATCCAATCCAACGCCGTAATTCTGTCTTTGAACGCATCAATGACATTCATGATCATTTTTTCTGCTTTTTCTTTGGCTTCTGGTGGGAATTTAGCATCTACATACAATTGCCCGATCGCTTCTCCGATAGAACCGTTTACCGTTGCCAGCGCTCTTTCTTTCGCATCGCGTTGTTTTTTTGATCCGTTTAATTCTTTAGAGTAAAAATCCCAATTTGCTTTATTGATTTCAGTTGTCAACATTCCAGCAGCATTGTTTAAAGTAGACCAACGCATTAAGGTTTTGATATCTTCAATACTTTCATTGGTTAGAAAGTCTTGCAACGCGGTCATGTATTTAATCTCTGTAACAATAACCGTATCTATTTTTTTCATTTGCAAATCGGTCATAAACTTGTCCCAATTGATACTTGGCACCATTTCCGATAATTCTTTGATAGATCTTGGGTTGTTGAAGTTACGCGCATCTCTACTTTCAATTTTAGTCAAACGCGGTACTGCAAGTTTGGTTTCTAAGGCTAAAATTGTTTCCGCATCTTTTTTTGCTTTGGCTTCATCATCGCCTAAAAACTGTAGCATACGCGTGATATGTGCTACGTATTTTGCTCTGACTTCCTTGGTTTTTTCATCTTCATCTGTGTAGTAATCTCTTTCTGGCAAGCCTAATCCGCCCGAACCTAGATATCCAGCATTCATACTACTATCATTTAAGTTGGCAAAAGCAGACAATCCCATAAAAGGTGCTGAGACTGATACTGGATATTTTGCCAATACTGTTTGCATGTCTGCTATAGATTGTATGCTTGCAATTTTATCTAAAGCTGGTTGTAATGGTTTGATACCTGCTTTGTTTCTGGCTACAGTATCCAAAATGGAGTTGTAAATCATTAAGGCTTTTGCCTGATCTGTATCTTCTTTGTATTTACCACTTTTATTGGCTTCATCGATAATTGCTAAAACATCTGCATCGGTATTTTTACGCAATACTTGAAATCCTCCCCAAGAAGATCTGTCGGCAGGAATTTCAGCAGTTTCCATCCATTTTCCGTTTACATAGGTGTAAAAGTCATCGTTAGGACGTACAGAAGTGTCCATATATTCCAAGTTGATTCCTGGAACTTTAGCCACTTCCTTTTCTTTTTCTTCTTTTTTTTCACCTGCGCATGAAAATAGAAGCGCACTTGCCGTAAAGCATAATGCAAATTTTAGAGTGTTAGTCTTCATTTTTGGTTGGTATTTAATTTTAGTTCTACGTTGTTTAGTATATAGAGACATGTTAATGTTACAGATAATCAACACATTAACATTAATTTAAGATATTTTACAATTTCGACTTTACGATAGAATCGTATTGCTTTTTTAAGTCGACTACTTCTTTCACATTGTCATTAGGAACTGCGATTGATAATACATAGTGTGCAATTTTCCAGGTATCACCTACTTTTTTTACGACTCCTGAACCTCTGCATAATTCCATTTGTGTGTCTAGCAATTCATCAAACCAAGCAATATCTCCGTATTCTGATACAAATACATTGCGTTCTAAAGCAGTAAAACTCCATGCTTTTCCTTTGTCGAAATACGGTTTTGAGAACTCTTTAAATTCCTGATTTTGCCAATTCTCAACTGCATCTGTTCCAATAAAGATTGCATCTGCTGTCATTTTTGAGAAGTATGCGTCAAATTTAGCATCCGCCGCTGCTTTGTGCCACGCGTCTAATACAGTATTGATAGCCGTTTTGCTTTGTGCTGCGCGAAATTCGTCTACTTTTTGACGTGCTTTCTCCGTATTACAGGAAATGCAAACTAGTAAAGCGACAAATAGAATGGTTTTTTGTAACATTTAATTTTCTTCTTTTTTTACTTTTTTGAAACGTTTGCTAGAACGTTTATTTGGATTGGTCTTTTTACGTACAATCGGTGCCGTTTTTGGATCTACTTTTTTTTCTTTGTTGATACTATCAACCGTTTCGAATAAATCGCCCAAAATTTCTTCTGGTTTCATATCCAGCGAGGAAGCTTGTTCCATTTGGTAACATACTGCTGTGAAGACTTTGTTCATCTCCACAATTTCATTTGCTATAAAATCATTGGAAATGCTATCATCTGTTGCGTCGTCTTGTAGTTTTAACGCTTTGGTTTTGAGCACTAAAAATCGACTGCGAATTTGCATGACGTCTAGTTTCTTTGGAAATTTCTTTTGTTGAAGTTCATCAATATTCGCTGCCAATTGTCCTAAATCTTCCATAATGGCAAAACGTGTACTTTCGTTGATGAGTTTCATATTTTCATGAATCGCATTGAATTCCAACCAATCTTGAACTAGGTTTTTTTGTGTGGAGTTTAAGCCTTTTAGCTTCCCTTTTTTAGGAATATTGAGTTTGTTTTTTTCTAAATATTCTTTTTGGCTGCTTACTCGTTCAACTTTAGTAATCTGTTGTTCTTTTTCACAAGCAAAAAGAGCAATACCAATAAGAGCCGATGCTATGAGTTTCTTCATGAATTTTAAACGATCATTTTTTAATAGATAGCGAAACAAATATAGACAGTTTTTTAAGTTTGTATGTGTTTTTAACAAAGTTTACCACGCTAAGCCTTTGTATTTTATGAATTTATCAAAAATTAGGCTTTTTTTATCAATTTTTCGCATTTACTCGAATTAGAATTCTATATCTTTGTAATCCTCCTTTATTAATTTTTTGATGAGTACAAAAGTTTTAATTATTGGTGCCTGCGGGCAAATCGGTACGGAATTGACATCCGCTTTGAGAAAAACCTATGGTGTTACCAACGTAGTCGCCTCCGATATTCGCAAAAGCGAAAACGATGTGTTTATGCAAGGAACTTTTGAAATTTTAGATGCTCGTGACAAGGAAGCTATTAGAGCTTGTGTAGAAAAATACGGGATTACAGATGTGTATTTGATGGCTGCTTTGCTATCTGCCACAGCCGAAGAACGACCTAATTTTGCATGGGATTTGAATATGAATTCCTTATTGCATGTACTCAATTTGGCGAAAGAAAAGGTGATTCAAAAAGTATTTTGGCCAAGTTCTATAGCTGTTTTTGGAGAGAATTCACCCAAGAAAAACACACCACAACATACCATTATGGAACCTTCTACCGTGTATGGAATTAGTAAATTAGCTGGCGAACGTTGGTGTGAGTATTACCATAAGAACCACAATGTTGATGTACGAAGCATTCGTTATCCGGGATTGATCAGTTGGAAAGCAAATCCTGGTGGTGGCACTACCGATTATGCAGTTGAAATTTTTCATGAAGCGGTTCAGAAAGGTGCGTATACTTGCTTTTTGCGTGAAGATACGTCGCTTCCTATGATGTTTATGGACGATGCTGTACGTGCCACGATTGATATTATGAATGCTTCCCCAGAAACAGTAAAGATTCGTTCTTCGTATAATATTTCAGCTATTAGCTTTACACCAAAAGAATTGGCAGCAGCGATTCAAGAGTTTATTCCGGATTTTTCTATTCGTTATGAGCCTGATTCCAGACAAAAGATTGCTGATACATGGCCTGAAAGCATTGACGATTCTGCCGCTACTATTGACTGGAATTGGACGCCTACATACGATATGAAAGCCTTGGTTTCAGAAATGATTTCGAATTTACAACGCGTGTTGGTGTGATTTTGTGTTTTTTGTTTTGTGTTTTGTGTTTTGTGTTTTGTAAAAATTAAGCAACTTTTTTTGTGTTTCGTTTGAATCTTACAAATACTACAATTCCAGAAAGTAGCATGCCTCCTAAAAGATAGTATAGATATGATGTTTCGTTCATTTGTATTGAACAAGCATCTCCTGTAAGGATCAGCGCACTCCAATAATACGGCGACGCTTCACTAGTGTTTGCATTGTTTTGAATGTAGGTCAGTTTTGCCTTTTGCAGTGCTGCCGATTTTATATCGCCTGCCACAATATTTTTGTAAAATTCCTGAATGATCTCGTTGCTCGCTTTTTCATTGATGTCCCACAAGGAAGAGATAACACTTTTAGCGCCTGCGTTGAAAAATCCTCTTGCCAAACTCATGACGCCTTCTCCTTTTTTTAATTCGCCATCGGAGGTTTTACAAGCACTTAACACTACTAAATCCGATTGATTTTTAGCAAAATACAATTCATCAAGCGTCATTTTTTCGTCATAAAAAGCCATCCACGGAACCGTATTGTCAATGCCTCCGTGTGTAGATAGGTGTATGATTTTGTAGTTTCCATACGCATCTGTAAATCGCTCTTTGGTCGCCTGTTCGTATTGAAAATGATTGGCATCAAAAATCGCGGTCAATTTTGTGAGTTCGGCGGTACTAGTGGTCAGCGTACTGTGTTGTGCATCTTTGAACTTTGTCGGTGCAATGGCAATAAAGTTTTTGTGTATAGACGCACTATTTTGCTGTGATTGCGCCGCAGAAGATAAGGAATAGTTGTACTGAATTTGCGCATTTTGAATTAAATATGCATTCGCTGATGTTTTTAGTGCTTCAAAAGGAATGTATTGCAACATGCCATCTGCAATGATGGTAATTTGCGCCTGCGATGGTATTGCTTCTTTAGCAAACGGAATGAGTTTTTTATAGAGTTGTGTTGCGATTTCTTCGTATTTTTTCTGGTCTTCCAGATGTACCAATGGTTTAGAAACCGCCTCTTTGTAAGTAGTCACCATGTTGGTTAAGACTTCTGTTTTGGGCAATTGTTTTAGTTGAATTTGATCCGAAGAAATTAGTGTGACAAATCCGTTTTCTTTGCCTACAATGTATTGCAGAATGAATTCATTTTTTTTCAGCTTTTGTTGTACTTCTTTGAGCTTTACAATGTTGATTGTTTTCTTGTATTTGTAGTATTTTGGATACTTTATTTCTAAAGAATCGATAAAGGCATTGTATTCTTTTTTGTAGTTGAAAACCGTATTCTTTAAGGTTTCTATTTTTTGATTTTCTGAAGCAGGATAGCTTTGAATTTCAGATGCTAATGTTTTGATTTGTTTGATGAGGTTTTGCTCTCGTGTCAGTATATTTTCTGGAAGTTTTGACAAACGTTTTGCGGCTGCATTTGTCATCGTTTCTAACAACAATATCGCTTTGTTTTTTTCCATAAAGAAAAAAGCTTTTTCAGGTTGTTGCAGTCGATAACATACCTCAACAGCTTTTGGGTAGAAGGTTGCACTTTTTTTTCGCCAGAATAGTTTGGATAAATCTTCGCGACTTTCCACATAAATGACATCAATTAGATCGTCGGCTAGTGTAAAGGTGTCGAGTGCATTTTGAAGGTATTGATCTTTTTTTTCTGCATCGTAATAGGCAATCCAACCGTTGGCTTTGTCTATTAAATATCCCAATACATCTATCTTGTTCGGCGAAAGTTGAATGTCTTGAAAATTGGGTAATGTTTGATAATCCAATGTTTCTATTAGCAATGCTTGTGTGATGGCTTTTTGATATTGGATAAGTGCTTGTTGGTGGTTGTTTTCTAGTTGGTAGATGTCGGCTAAGTTATTAGCTAGCACTGCATTTAATTGATAATTATTATTGATAAATTTTGTAGCTTTTTGAATGTATTCTTTACTTTCTACTAAATTACCGTTATTCTTGTGTATACTACATAAATTTAGCAAACTTCCGGCCATATAAAGCGTATCATTATTTTCTTCACTAAGTAAATACGCATTTTTATATTCTGCAATCGCCCTCTCGTATTTATTTCGATAATCATAAAAAACACCTAGGTTTAGGCTCAATGCAAGTTCATTGGCATAACTTAAATTTTCAGTCTTTTTTAGTTCTTTTAATTCGGCTTCAATCTGTAATATTTCTTTTGTATGACTTGTGTCGTATAAATCGACTAAGGTTTCTAATTTAGATATATAAGTCAATAGCAAATCTTTTTTATTATCAAAAGACTTGAGAATGAAAATCGATTCGTCATAATTTTGAAATGCTTGTTTGTAGTCACCTAAATCACTATAAATATTTCCCAATTGACGATATACTTTCCCTAGTTGACTGTCTTTTTCAGGATATCTTTCTAAATAAATATTTGCCTCTTTCATTGCTCTATAAAACTGCTGATCTTTATATAGAAACAAAACCCTATTTCTTTGATTTATTTTAACCTCATCAATGTCAAAATTGTTTGACAATCTCGCAATTTTTTCTATTTCTTCGGTTAAATGAATCGACATTTTGAGATTAGAAAAATGCATATCTTTCAAAAACTCACGGTAAATACTTATTAGTTTTAGTGTATCAATTCTTATATTCTTTTGTTTTAATAAACTATCTAAAAGCTGGTCTTTTTGATACTGAGAAAAAAATTTTTTTTCAATTTTTTGATAATAATATTCTGATAATTCTATTTGCTGTGCTTTCGCGATAAAAAGAGAAAGCAGAAAAAAAGATACGATGCAAAACTGACAAGCTTTTATATGTAGCGCAATCATAAGTAAGAAATATTAGTTTTAGAAATAATTAAATTATACAATAAATACTACTTTTATTAAGTTATTTATAAGTAAAATCTTATCTATGGGAAATTATCAAAACTTTACACAATTTAAACAATTTAAAATTCCTTCTAATTTTATTAATAAGATTAATGGAGGAGACAAACGTGCTACTGCAAAAGCAGATGAAGAGTTGGAGTAATAATTTTTAAACTTTTCATTATGAAAAATAAACAAAACTTTACACAGTTTAGAACATTTCAAATCGCTTCTAATCTTAGCAACAAAATTTGTGGCGGAACAAAAAGAGAATCTGCCAAAGCGGATGAAGAAATAGAATAAATTAACAAAGGTAAAAGAGGAGTTGACGAGGCTCCTCTTTTTTATAGTCTAAATGCAAGATTACCTAAACCTAATTTAAACTATATACTAATCAGGAATTTCTTTTGAATATTGTATTTCTGACAATCCTGGGTTGTGAACTGAGTTTTGAATGATCGCATTTTTTAGCGCCAGTCCTGTCATGTTATCTGTGTGTAATCTTCCTCCAAAACCTGTAGTCAGCGCTGCCGAATAGGAAGTTCCATGAATGTAAATTACTTGATTATTGTATATAAAAGGCAAATACTCTCCAGGTGCGGCAATATCTACCGAAATTACGCCTCTATTTGAGAAGCTAGCAAGCGCTGAATTTCCTGCTGCACTATTGGTATCGATAAAATTGCTCTGCGCATACGGATTTGCATTGTTTCCATGTGAATTATATGCTGATAAAGCTGCAACTGCCAAAACATTGTCCGATTCATACGACGATGGATAATGTGGAGTGATATCATTATCTAATCCTCTATTCCCTGCGGAAGTAACCACTAAAATATCATTCGCTTCTTCAATAAATTGTTGCAATAATTCTCGTTCATAATGTCTCCAACCAAAACTCATATTAATAATGTCAACATCTGGCTTGTTTGCAGCATATTGAAATCCACATAAAGCATCAAAGTATTCGATATTTCCATATCGATTTGCCACTTTTACAGGTAAAATTTGATAATCAATATTTAAAGCATCTAGTTTTGACTTAATCAATTGCGTCACTATTGTACCATGTCTACCGTAATGTGTATCATACGGATTGTTATCTTGATTCACAAAATTCCAACCAAACTCTTCTTGGTAGCCATTACTAGAACAAGCACCCGTGCTACTATTGTATAAAAAAGGCTCTGTAAAACCAGAATAATCGTACATAATCCCAGTATCTAATACCGCAATGGTAACTCCCTGATTTGCAGCTACACGTTTGAGAATACCATCTTGCGTATTTCCCACTCCTGCAAAGTCAATAAATTGATCTTCCTGTATTTTAATCTCAGGATTATATTCTGCTCCTTCAATTTCTTCATCCGCTTTAGCGGTCACTTTTTTATCTTCTATTCCACTACCGTTACCTGTAGGGCTTGCTTTTTCAAAAATCCAGAGTTCTAATCTTGGTTCTGCACATTCACATGTTTTATAATCCAAAACATTATATTCTGCTCTTTTCAATATTTTTTCAGCTTCTGTAGTTCCTTCTGGATATAAAATGATGAGTTCATTGCTCACTTCATCAGCGTTATCAGGAAAGCCTGATTTTTGATGATTTGTCAAATCTTTTGCAATTTCAGTTTCTGTTGAGTCTAATGTTTCTTTTTGACAACCTACAGCGATTGTCAATAGGAAAGCAAAACAGTATACTATTACTTTTTTCATGTTTCTTTAAGTTTAAATTAATAATTAGGGCGTATTAACGGTTAGTTTAGGTATAAAAATTCCAGTCAGTCGAAACTGACTGGAATTCTCTTGCATTATTAGGTTTATTCAATAATTACTTTCTTGGTGATGGTTTCTGAATCTGTAGTAATCACGAAGAAATACATTCCTGGCGTGAGTACTGATCTACCATTCCAAGCTATGGTAGAAAGTTTATTTTCTATACGATTCGTACCGAAAGATTTGATTAAGACTCCGTCAAAACGATACACTTTAAGCGTGAAATCTGTTTTATCTTTACCTGATATTTCGATATTCATATTACCGTCATTTGGATTTGGTGAAATCCTAGCTGTTGTTTCCACATCTACTGGCTCATGTGGTTCTTCGTGTGGTAATGAGAAGCAATCTGAACAATGGTAATCTGTCCATACAACTTCATCTTCACACTTGGTTCCAATTCTCCAGCTAAAACATGATGAAAAATATTGTTCAATTCGGAAAGATGTTCCTCGAACTTCCCTACGTATTGATCTTGGCTCTTTGCCTTTACAATTACGGCAATTGAAAGAATCATCCCAATTTACTTCTACTATATATGTAAGTGAAGGATCGCCTGACCAACTCAATACACCATGTCTACAGTTGTAGCGCAATCGTGTCGCTGCTAAACAATCTGTAAACACTTCATCTACTAGCTCACAACTATTCTTGATATCATGTGCATAACTTTCTGATCTCACAAGACTTTCGCCCTTCGTAAAATAATGCACATTGGCAGAACATATTTCACCACATAAAGTCACTACTTTGTGAACTACGGTGTAAAATAATCCTGACTGTGCGTTGAGAGTTAATACATGTGGAGCTGATCCTGTTGTTGTAGTACTTAACACTGGTGTGTAAGGTCCACCGTTTTGATTAGGACTTGACATTATGTACCACTCATGTGTCGCATTTACATTGTCATATAAGTCAAAACTTAAAATTTCAATATTTCCAGTAGTTGCTTGTTGTGAATGGAATGAAGCGTCTAAGAAATCATCGCAGCAAACAACTGTAAATGTATGCGTGATAGGAGTCCATCCAATACAATCCTGTAAATTCATGACTGCGAGCTTAATTTCATACTCGTAACCAGGCTCAAAATATCTTGGATTTCCGTTATTGGCAAATTCCTGAGAAAGATTGAGCACAGGAACGGTTGCGTTAGTTGTCCAACCCAATCCAGCATACCAATCAACATCTTGTGTTGATCCTATTGGTCGTCTCCATGCATCAATGAAGTATCTGTTTTCTCCTTGAGAAGCAAGTCCATTTAAATACACATCTTCTCCATAACAAAATTCGGTTTTAATATTGGTATCTTCATCTTCAAAATGGAATGCTGCAGTAGCTTCAAAATTGGGAACTGGCGTTCGAACTTCTCTCCATCCATAACAATTATCATCCCATATACCGTGTTTTATGTAATATCGTTTGGATAAGTCGAGCCAACAAAAAGTAGCGCTATTTTGTCCTGTAACTATTGCTTCTGCTGTAATTCCATTTGATGAATCTCCATCTAGATCAACAGTATTTGCATCAGATGTATCATTTGGACTAGAATAACTAGCAATTTCCATTAATTCCCATGAATGATTCGGAATGTTAGGATCATTTGAAGTAACTGTTACACATTTGTTTCCGTTATCACAGCTTATTTCAATATCAAATGCTGGTGACGCATTGTTGTTACACAATGTACATATTGACATATTTGATATTGATACTTCAATTTGTGGTTGCGGTCTGTTTGGATTTCTAGGGAAAAATATCATATTCCCATAGTTTTGATTTGCCGTAAAGGTAAACGCATATACTTGTTGTCCTCCACCATTTGCCCAAATATTTTGATTCATGATTTGCTGACTACCAGCAGGTATATTTGGCATAGTACCACCTGAAGTATTACTGACATTTCCATTAATAGCATTTTGTGTTAAAATGACATTCATAGAGTAATTATTTGCTGGAGCTGCCTGACCAGTGTTAGTTGTAGCATTTAATGTAAATGATACACAATATTGAAGTCCTTGCTGAAAGTTGAATCCAGAATAATTTACTCCCTCCCCAACAGTATTGTTGTTAAAGTTAGTGTAGGACCAAAGCCAAACAGAGTTATTACCCCAAG
This sequence comes from Bacteroidota bacterium, assembly GCA_039026955.1. GTDB lineage: Bacteria > Bacteroidota > Bacteroidia > Flavobacteriales > Flavobacteriaceae > Kordia. Next base: position 43,280 of record JBCCLH010000012.1, on the reverse strand, counting down.
TAGGTGACCCGTGCGATGGACTCCAATTTTGACCATTAGCGATGTTTACGTTTTGTATGCTTTGGCAAGCACCTTGATTACACTGCCCGTAGGATGAAATATATGACAGTATAATTAAAAATGATAAAATAACTTTTTTCATAGTTAATAAGTGTTGGTTTTTTGGTTATTTCCTACTCTGTTTTCGAAATAGGTTTTTCGGATTCCACCTAGTGAATATGAATCGATTCATGAGATAGTTACAATGAAGAAGTTTTGTTACCCGATTAATTTGATTATTTTTAGTCAGCTTTTTTTAGTGATCACTTTTTTATGTCAAATGAATCACATTTTATAGAAGGTCTTCGTACAGGAGACAAAACTGTCTTACAAGAAATTTACAATCGGTTTTTTTTGAAAGTCAAAACATTTGTCCTTCAAAATAACGGTGCTGTGAATGATGCAGAAGATGTTTTTCACAACGCGTTGATTCAGCTATATATTCGACTTAAAAACAGAGAGTTAGTCATTAAATCTTCTTTTGAAGCCTATCTTTTTACCACGTGTAAAAACCTTTGGCGGCGAGAATTAAATAAAAAACGGGTAACAAAATCCAAGGTTGTTGAACTTGAAGACAAAGAAACCGAAAATGCTTTTGCGTTACTAGAGCAAGAACAGTGGGAATTGTATATAGAGAAATTTCAATTGCTCTCTGAAAATTGCAGAAAGGTATTGACATTGTTGTTCAATGGAACTTCGTATGATGAAATTGTAAAAATCTTTTCGTATGCCTCCAAAGTAGTTGCACGACAACGTGTTTTTAAATGCAAAGCTAAATTGACTAAGCTAATTCAGGAAGACGAAAAGTTTTCTAAAATCAAGAAGTTATGAATTTTGATGATACAACATATGAGAAAATAGCCTCGTATTTAGACAATCAGATGGATGAAGGCGAAAAAGTTGCCTTTGAAGCCTTACTCGAAAAAGATACGGAACTCGCAGCATTTGTAGCAACGTATGCTTCACTAGACAATGTATACAATGAAAACACATGGAATGTACAAAGCAAAGCTTCTGTAGATGAAGTCAAAGCCCTCGCCAATCAATTCCGAGCAGACGATGTGACCGCATTATCTGAAACCATACGCGGCATTCAAAAACAACACAATTCTTCCCAAAAAAGTAAAAAATCATATTTCTATATTATCTCTTCTGCCGTTGCCATCGCTGCGATGATGACCTTAATTTACTTCACGTTTATGCAATCGTTGACAGCGATCGAGGCTTTTGAAGAATATCAAAATTGGAATGCCTTGCCTTCTTTTGTAAAAAAAGGGGATACGGAAGATCAACGTGCCACAGCACAAGCATTATTTCAAGCAAAAAAGTATCAAGAAGCGTTGGCAATTTTCAAAGCATACGAACAAAAAAATACTGCCTACGATCCTAAAGTTCAGTTATACATTGGAGTTTGCTACTTAGAGTTGGAAAACTATCACGAAGCACTCCAAACATTTGATGCCTTACAAAACAGCAAAACAATCGACAACCACAAAGCGTATTGGTATACGGCGCTTGTCTATTTAAAACAAAATGACGGCGAGACTGCTAAGAAAATCCTGGGCGAATTGGTTAAAAATCCTACCAACTACAATTATGAAAAAGCTAAAGATTTGCTAAAAAAATTAGAATAACACATCTTTTCCCTTCATTTTTATAAATTTCGATAACATATTCATCATTTTATCGGCGAATACTAGGGCTTATTCTTGTAATAGAATAAAAAAAGCCTTTAATTTGATGTAGACCAAAACTTGAATCATTTTGAAAAATCATGAATAAGGAACTATTAGAAGAAAAGTTAAAAGAAATTGACCGAATTATTAAATCAAAATACCCTGAAGAGACTCAAATTGGAGTGCTAGCTGGACTTGCTGGAATCTCTCTTTTTGAATTTTACTATTCTAAATATCTTGATATAGACGATCACGCAGACATTGGTGTAGAAATGCTTACCGATTGTATTGACAAGATCAATGAAGGGTATAGTTATCCCACATTTTGTACAGGTATCGCAGGTGCTGGATGGGTTTTAGACCACTTAGAGCAGGAAGAATTTATGGATGCTGATAATGATGATTTACTGCCTGAGTTAGACCAATACATCTACACTTTTATGGTGACCGATATGAAAAATGGAAACTACGATTTTCTTCACGGGGCTATTGGGTACGCATTCTATTTCTTAAATCGGTATAGAAACACCAAATCGGCAGAATTGAAGGAAAAGTATAAAGGCTATTTAAATGAGTTTTTAGACTTGCTAGAAGACCTCTCTGAAGATGCTGGCGATGGCAAAACACGATGGGAATCTGAACTGAGTATCGAAACCAAAGAAAGAGGTTATAACTTAAGTTTATCACACGGAATGTCGAGCATTGTAGGCATCTTAACAAAACTACATGTCAACGAAGATTTCAAAGAGCGATCGGAGCCGATGTTAAAAGGCGCTATCAAGTATATCCTCAACTTTAAAACAACAAAAGAAAATCCATTTTCAATCTTCCCGAGTTGGGTTACAGGAAAACCGGAAGATGATGATGCACAAAGTCGTTTGGCGTGGTGTTACGGGGATTTAGGAGTGGCCATGCGTTTTTGGTATGCTTCTAAAACATTGAACGATGAGGAACTTGGAAACACGGCTTTAGAAGTACTGAAGCACGCTGCTAAAAGAACTGCCGTAGAAGACAGCTTGGTGCGCGATGCAGGTCTGTGTCACGGTTCGTATGGAAATGCACAAATGTTCTTTAGAATGTACAAAGAAACAGGCGATCAGGAATTTAAAGATGCTTTTGAATTCTGGATGCAAGACGGAATCGACAGAGGTACTTTTGAAGATGGCTACGCTGGCTACAAACAGTGGAAAGGTGTTGACAAAAGCTGGGAACCAGAAGTATCTGTACTGGAAGGAATTGCTGGAATTGGGTTAACCATACTCGATTATTTGGCAGATTACAATACAAATTGGGACGAATGTTTAATGATAAGCTAAGAACAGATGAGTAAAAATCCATATAAAAACTTTTCAAAATATATATTACGAACACCGCTTTTCTCGTTCTCTTCTTATCAAGATTTGACAAAGAACAACGAAATCTCGGATGAAGATTTTAAAACGGTTTGTGAAAATCCAGTTGTGAGAGAAGCGCTATTTTTAGCCTCACCATCCTTATTTGAGGAAATGAATCGTTGGCTTGCTGGAGAAATGGACGATGCTAAAAAAGAAGAAAAATTACGCTATTCTATCTTAAAATATATTTCTAGAATGTCTTCTAGATGTACACCTTTCGGACTCTTTGCAGGATGTTCTGTAGGTGAATTTGGAGAAGAAACCGATATCAAATTAAAAGGTTCTGCCCAAAACAAACGTCACACGCGTTTGGACATGAACTATTTGGTAGCGCTTTCGCAAGATTTGGTAACGAATAAAAAAATTAGAGAGCAACTACTCTTCTATCCAAACTCTAGTATTTACAAAGCCGGACCGCAATTACGCTATATAGAATACAAATATTTCAACAGTAGAAGACATCACCATATTGTTGCGGTAGATGATACAGAATACTTGGCGGTAGTGCTAGAAAAAGCATCGCACGGAGCGTCTTTGTCTGATTTGGCAAAACTATTAGTGGATGATGAAATTACGATAGAAGAATCGACTGAATTTATTGAAGAATTAGTATCGAGTCAGTTACTGATTAGTGAACTAGAGCCTTCGGTTTCTGGACCTGAATTCTTAGAGCAAATCTGCTCTGTGTTGGAACGCTTAGAAGGTGTAGAAGGAATTTTAGCGGCATTGAAAGAAGCTGACAAGAGAATTAATACTATTGACAAATCTATCGGAAACAATCCGCAAGTATATTTAGAGTTGAGCGAGTTTCTACAACAATTAGACACAGCCTTTGAGCTTAAATTCATGTTCCAAACAGACATGGTGTTGCAGAATACTAAAAACACATTGAGCGAATCCGTGGTAGAAGACATTAAAAAAGGATTTGCTTTATTGAACAGAATGACATTTCCACAAAATACAACCACGCTTACCAAGTTTAGAGATGCCTTCCACGAACGTTTCGAAGAACGTGAAGTGCCACTTTCAACCGCGTTAGATGTGGAGATCGGAATTGGATATAAGCAAGATCAAGGTGCTGGAGACGTAAATCCGCTCGTAGATAATATTGTCATTCCTGGACGACAAGCAAAACATCCAATGATGGAAGTGCGCTGGTCGTCAATCAATAGCTTCTTCCAAGACAAATTGATTGAAGCCTTCAAAAATGACGATTATGTGATTACAATTTCCGATAAAGATTTTGAAAATTACGACCTCAACTGGAACGATTTGCCAGATACGATGTCGTGTATGATTGAAATCTTAGAAGATGAAAACGGCGAACACAAAATCAAATTCAGCGGCGGCGGCGGATCTAGTGCGGCAAACTTATTAGGTCGTTTTTGCCACGGTGATGAAGAACTGTTCGCATATACACAAGAAATGGTCGATATGGAAGCGGAGATGAACAAAGACAAAATCTTAGCTGAAATTGTGCATCTACCAGAATCGAGAGTAGGAAACATTTTAATGCGTCCTGATTTGCGCAAGCACGAAATTCCATACTTAGCAAAATCGATCAAAGAAGAAGAAGATCAATTGCCAATTGACGACTTAATGGTTTCTGTAAAAGGAATGAGTCGCGTATTGCTTCGTTCCAAAAAGAACAACAAAGAAGTAGTACCGCATTTGACCAATGCACACAACTATTCGCACAATTCCTTGCCAATATATCACTTCTTGGCAGACATGCAGACACAAGGCATTCGAAGTGGAGTTGGTTTTGGCTTAGGTCCTTTTGCGAATGACTTCCCATTTTTACCGCGAGTAGAATACAACAATCTTATTCTTCATGATGCGACTTGGAATTTAAAGAAAAGTCATATTGAACCATTGCTGAAAAGCAAAAAAGACAACGACGCCTTAACAGAAGCCATACAAACCTTGCGCGATAGCTTAAAAATTCCGCAATATGTCATGTTGGCTGATGGTGATAACGAATTGCTTGTAAACTTTGGAAACCTTACTTCCGTACGTATGTTACTAGAAACGGTAGGAAAGCGAGGTTCATTCAAACTTACCGAATTCCTATTCAGCGAACGCGGTATTGTAAAAGAAGGAGATGAATATTACACCAACCAAGTCGTAATTTCATTTTATAACGAACAAAAATTAACACAAAGCAAGCAGAGCAATGAGTAACGAAATACAAAGAAATTTTATCCTAGGAGACAGTTGGCTGTATTATAAAATATATACGGGACCAAAAACCTGTGACGCTGTGTTAACAGAAATTATCAAGCCAGTTGCAGAACAATTAATTGAACACGGAATTATCGACAAATGGTTTTTTATTCGCTATGCCGATCCAAAACACCATGTACGTGTCCGTTTTCACTACACACGCCCAGAAAATGTTGGGTTTATCATCAACGGATTGTATCCGAAATTTAAAGAATTCATCGATCAAGATTTAATCTATAAAATCCAAATTGATACCTATCAACGTGAAATAGAACGCTACGGAGCCAATACGATGGATTTAGCAGAAGCCTTATTTTATCACGATAGTAAGATGATTGTGGATTTTGTAGATATGATTGAAGGTGACGAAGGCGAAGAATTGCGCTGGTTATTTTCGCTCAGAGCGATGGATTCGCATTTAACGAGTTACGGTTACAGCGATGATGAAAAGCTGGAAATCATGGATCGTTTAAAAACGGGATTTGGAAACGAATTCGGAATGGCGCGACCGTTGAAAAAGCAATTGGACGACAAGTTTAGAGCCGAACGTAAAAAGATTGAAGAATTCATGGTATTTACCGCGGAGGAAAATCCAGATTATTCTCCGATTCTGGAAGTATTAGAACAAAAAGAAGAAGGCATTACAGAAATTGCAGCAGCCATCATCAAACACAAAGACGATGAAACGCTCATGATGCCTATCAACGATTTGATGGGAAGTTATTTGCACATGTTGATGAATCGCCTGTTCAAGTCAAAAAACCGTATTCACGAAATGGTGTGTTACGATTTCTTATATCGTTACTACAAATCAATGATTGCGCGTAAAAAGCACATGAACAAAAACAAAAATAAAGACAAGAAGAAGTAAATCTTTTTTTTTGTATCATTTAGAAAGACTGTTTGAAAAATTGTCCAAAATGTCATTCTGAACTTGATTCAGAATCTCACACTATCAATTCTAGTGTTATGAGAAACCGAATCAAGTTCGGTTTGACGAAAATTTGACTTCTCAAACAGCCTCTTTTTTATGGTAAGTCTATAACACTAAAGAGTTAGCGTATTATCTTACATATTTTTTTTCTCCATCCAAAACTGTTATCATTGTAGCAATTGATTGACGCTAATTTCCAGTTCATGCAGGTAAAAAGTTGCTGTTTTTGTTTCCTCTGTTTCCTTTTTTTCTTGGTTTCGCTTCCGCTGAATGCACAAGTAGATTCCATACAGGGAAAGTCGTATCAGGAATTAGTGGAGCTTTACAAAAGTGCGTTGTTCAAGAATCCGAATACTGCGAAAACCTATGCATTAACAGCACTCAAAATAGCCCGAGACACAAATGACATGTCCAAAATTGGCTGGGCAACGTATTATATTGCACAGATAAATAGTTTGGTGCCTTCCTACAAAGAAGCTATGGAAGGAACGGATACTTCTATTGAAATTGCCACCAAATTAAATGACAATTTACTATTATTTAACAACTACAATCTTAGAGGAAACGTACTATCGGAAACCGACAAAGAATTTAAAGCATTGGATGCCTATACAATTGCAAAAGAATATGCTGCGGCTACTGACAATCCTTTGCACAGCATTGTCGTGGATGTAAATATTGCCTACATCAAAAAAATTCACAAAGATCACGAAGAAGCGATTGAAATATACAAGCAAAACTTAACACTTCTTGACAATATTGAAACTACTGATCCTAAAAAAGAGACCTACAAAAGACAAATTTTATTCAACCTTGCCGATTGTTATTTACGGATTAAAAAACCGAAAATCGCAACGCAATACAATCAATTAGCACTCGAAATTACTAGTGAAACAGCATCTCCATTGTTTTACCATGTATTGTTGATGAATGATGCTATTATCAATTATCAAAACAAAAACTTTGACACGTCAATTGCGATTTCAAAAAAAGCGGAACAGTACTTTAAAAGTATTCAAAATGAAGAACAATTGGTAACTCCTTATTTCTACTTGGGGAAAAGCTATTTTAGAAAGAATGATTTTAAAAATGCAATCAAATATTTAGAAAATGTCAATGACATCATAGCGCGAAAAAAAATTGCCTACAGCGATCAAAAAGAAGGGTATGAACTATTATACAAATCCTATAAATCCATAGGAGATTCTGAGAATGCGGATAGAAATTTTGAAAATTATCTTGCGTTAGACAAAAAAACAGACAGTATTGATTTAAGTGTAAACAATAAAATTCACAAAGAGCATGATATTATCCCTTTACAGGATGAAATTGCGCTGTTGGATAGTACGAATCAAAAACAGCAAAAACGCGCACAATATTTATACATTTCGCTAGCATTTTTATTGGTTCTTCTTATCGTATTCTTCTTTTGGTTCAAACAGAAACAAAGACAGAACAAGCTTCGTTTTGAAAAATTATTAATCACTATTGAAGATTTGGAAAAACCCAAAGAAAAAACAATTTCCGAAGAAAGTACTCAGAAAGAAACTTCCAATTTGGTGACTGATGAAAATGCGTTACAAATTCTAAAAGGCTTGGAAAATTTTGAAGAAAAAGAATGGTATTTACGCCAAGATTGTACGCTAGGATTTGTAGCAAAAAAGTTAAAAACGAATACCTCGTACCTTTCAAATGTAGTCAATACGTATAAAGAAAAATCATTTAAATCGTATCTGTCTGAATTGCGCATCAACGCGGCATTGATCAAACTTAAAAATGACGACAAATTGCGTTCGTATACCATCAAAGCCATTGCCGAAGAGTTTGGTTTTAAACGCTCTGAAACCTTTTCAAGAGCTTTTAAAGCACAGACAGACATGTATCCTTCCGTGTATATTAAAAACCTTGAAAATCAAAAGAATAAGCAGTGACATTTTATAAAACATCACTTATAAATAATGTTTTTTTCAGAAACTTTTCAGATATTCAGTAGTGTTAACTAAACACCTAACAATTATGAGATCGTTAAAGCTTAAGAAAATAAATATTTCTAGAGTAGGGAATTCACACTTAGTATTTGGAGGCGCACAGGGACAACAAAACCAAGAAGCAGACCGTCCAAAAACCCATACACTCGATGACAAAAAGGATCATACCTGCAAACCAGGAACAAACGGAGGCGGAACTATAGGAAGAACTATAGGAGTTCCCATGGAAAATAACCACGGAGTACAAAACTAATACAACAACCTAACCGACGCATTTTTAAAGAAACTTACAGTAATTACGCTGTAAGTTTTTTTGTTAATTAACAAATGACAAATATGATTTCTTTCGTTTCTTCGTTATATTTATAATAAAAAGTGCTCCCTCTATTTTTCTAACTGTGTTTTTTAGTAATCTCTTAAAGATTTAGCCATGAAAAAACAAAAGTTAGGATTGAACAAATTAAATGTAACGAAATCAAGAATTGCTACACTAAATGCTAAAAAGCAAATAGGTGGAACTGCAGCTACAAATCAATTTTGCTACCTATCAAGTCCTTTGGATATTATTGTATGCCCATTCACTGCTACGTGTAATACTGGCGATGCTTGTGGACACACAAAAAATGGTTGTGAAACTCAAGCATGCGGCAGTGGCAATTGCAATACACTACAAGACATTACGTGTATAGAACTCTGTTAACTGTGTGACATTTCCCTATAATTTCTGACTGTATTTTTTATAAACCACAAAATATACAATCATGAAAAAACAAAAGTTAGCATTAAACAAATTAGCGTTGACAAAGTCAAAAATTGCTGAATTGAATCAAGAACATGCAAAAGGAGGATGGAATACTGCGTCGACCAATCCATTTTGTATTGCCACAGGATATTATGATTTTACCTGTGATGTAACGGCAAATTGTGATACTGCTAGACATTGTGGCACCAATGGTTGCCCAAGCGTAGGATGTCCTAGTGCAGGTTGCCCTCCAACGGACCAAACACAACAGTTAATCACGTGTTTTGAGCCGTGCTAAATAGTACATCTAATAGTAGTTTCCCTAGAATTTCTAACTGTGCTTTTTATAAACCACAAAACATATAATTATGAAAAAACAAAAGTTAGGATTGAACAAATTAAGTTTAACAAAATCAAGAATTGCTGAACTCAACACCTCAAGTGTAAAAGGAGGAACGAGTGCAGAATCTACAGCGCCTGGATGTATTTTAACAGGTTTTATTGACGGTTGCCAAGTGTCTAAAAATTGCCCTGGAAGCAATGGCTGCGGTAATACAAATAACTGTGGCTCCAATGATCCGACATGTAATACACAAGCTATTTTATCTTGTTTATTCTCGTGCTAAAAAAGCAAAAGCCTCAAACATTTTAGTGTTTGAGGCTTTCTATATTAACTGTAATAATCATAAAAAAAAGATCTTATTTTCTGCTAAATACTTCACGCAATTGATAAAAGATTCGTTGCATGACGGTCAACTCTTCAACGACAATTTCTGCCGTTCCTTCCATCTCCTGCTTAAAGGTAATTTCTTTCTCAAAAGAACTATTCAACGATTTCACTTTTAAATAGGCAACATACTGTGGCGGTCCACCTTGTGCATTTAATTGTGGAACTCCTGAAATGTTAATAATTTCTCCTGATAAGCTTCCCCATTCTTGGTACGGATAACTATCCAATTTGATAATCACTCGTTGTCCAACTTCTATTTTTCCTGAATTTGCTACCGGAAACGAAACTCTTCCAATAACACCTTCTATTTCGTCTGGAATTACGGTAAATAAATCCTGTCCCACATTTACATTCTGGTATTTTGACCAAATATCAAAAACCGTTACTTCTCCTTTTATTGGTGATTTTAATACAAATTGCTGTTCCCATTGTAAAATTTGGTTCTCCAAATCTTGCTTGGCTTGTTCCAAATTCTGGTCGGTGGAAATCTCTGAACTCTTATCGCCTACTGAAGCTTGGCGTAAATTCCCTTGTAAGGAAATAATTGAATTTTCATCATTTTCAATCATGGATAAGGTTCCTTCATACTGACGCTTTGCCGCGAAATATAAATTTTCTTGATCTTTAAACTCACGTTCCGATACGCTTCTACTTGCATACAAACGCTTAAATTTTTCGTAACGCTTTTTCGTATTGGCAACCTCTAACTTCTGATATTCTAATTGATTTTTACTTTTCTGCAAACGGTTTTCCAATTTGCGCATCTGCAAACGGATATTGTCTGCCTGATTTCGTTCACTATTAAAAATAATATAGTTTAAATACGTTAAATACTGTGCTCTAAATTGATTGTATACGGCTTGAATAGGACCCAACTTCAATTTTGGCGGAAAACGATAATTTAACGAATCAAAATCATTTCGACTCGGAACAAAGTCTGCTAACTTCTGCTTTAGCAACTGTACATTTTCATAATTCGCGGTGTTTTCAATCACTGCTAATACTTCGTCTGCTTCCACTTTTTGTCCTGCTTCTACAAAAATGCTTGTCAATTTCCCAGAAGCTTTTGCGGTTAAATGCGCTGGCGGATTCTCCGAAGTAATGGTCACTCTCGCAGGAATAATGTCGTTATAACTCAACAAGGCAGATCCTACCAAAAAGAGAATAATGATCACAAAAACCACAGAGATTCCCCACTGGATTACCCAATTCGGAGCTTGACCAAGGATTTCCTTCACCTGATCGGAACGTTCGTCAAGATCATTAATTTTCTTGCGTCGCTGTTCTTTTTTCTCCTTTTCTTCCTGTATTTCTTCTTTCTTCTTTTTAGCCATATTAATTTCCTAGCTCTAATTGATTTTTTACTAATGTGTAATATGCTCCGCGTTTTGCGGTCAGTTCTTCGTGATTTCCTAACTCAATAATCTTTCCTTTATCCAACACGATAATTTGATCAGCATTCTTTACGGTACTCAAACGGTGTGCTACGACAACTACGGTTTTTCCTTTGTAGAATTCTTGAAGATTCTCCATAATCACCTTTTCATTGTTCGCATCTAGGGCACTGGTTGCTTCGTCAAAGAAGATGTATTTCGGGTTTTTGTAAACCGAACGTGCAATTAAAATACGTTGCTTCTGTCCTCCTGAAACATTCACACCACTCGATCCAATTTTGGTATTGTATCCTGATGGTAAATCTTCGATAAATTCTTCAATATTTGCTACTTTCACAGCGTTGATCAAACGTTGCTTGTCAATCACTCCTTCTGAATCCGATTCGGTAATATTTCGCGCAATCGTATCTCCAAATAAGAAACCATCTTGCATTACCGATCCGCAGGCTCTACGCCACGTTTTCGTACTGATATCGCCTAACTTATGCGGTCCGATGTGCAAGGAACCTTCGTTAAACTCATAGAATTTCAATAATAATTTAATCAATGTGGTTTTTCCACTACCACTCGCTCCAACAATCGCTGTAACTTTTCCTTCTGGAATGTCTACAGTAATATCATCCAAAATTAATGGTGAACTTTTTCCTCCGTAGCGGAAACTTGCGTTGGTAATCTTAATCGTTTTATCTTCTGGTAATTCTTTGATATTTTCTTCAAAACGATCTTCTTCATCTTCTTTGTTATGAATCTCAGACAAACGCTCCAAACTGATTTTTGCATCCTGTCCTGACTGAATGAAGGTAATAAAGTTGTTAATCGGTAAGTTCAACTGTCCAATAATATACTGTACCGAAAGCATCATACCCAACGTAAATAGCGGATCATCAATTACGGAAGTTGCCGCGATGTAGGTAATGATGATATTTTTTAATTCGTTAATAAATCGTCCACCTGTATTTTGTGTTTGCGAAAGTGCCAATCCTTTGATCGAAATCTTAAATAAACGCACCTGAATCGCTTCCCATTCCCAACGTCTTCTTCGTTCTGAACCGTTCAATTTAATTTCCTGCATTCCCGAAATCAGCTGATACAAACTACTTTGGTTGTCAGAAGATTGATCGAATCGTTTATAATCAAGTTCTGCACGTTTTTTCATAAATAACAGCGTCCAACCGATATACAATGCCGATCCGATAAAGAAAACTGTAAAAATTGGCATGTTGTAATATGCGAGTACACCTCCAAAAATCACCATGTTAAACGCCGAGAAAAGCGTGTTCAACGTAGTCGACGATAAGAAACTCTGAATACGGTTGTGATCGTAAATACGCTGAATAATATCTCCCGTATTTTTAGAATCGAAAAAAGCAATCGGCAATCGCATCAACTTGATTAAGAAGTCAGAAATCAAGTTGATGTTAATCCGGCTCGTCATGTGCAGTAGAATCCAACCACGAATCAATTCTACTGTTGTTTGCGATATAAATAGTGTTAACTGTGCAATTAAGATGAGAAAGACGAAATTTTTATTTTGATAATTAATACCATAATCCACTACAGACTGCGTTAAGAACGGAAATATCAATTGCAGCAAACTTCCGACCAGGAGTCCTAAAATTAACTGAACAATATATTTCTTGTACGGCTTAAAATACCAAAAAAGGAACTTGAAACCGTATTCCTTCTTTTCTTCCTTCTCCATTTCATAAAACTCCGGAGTTGGCTCTAATAATAGCAAATATCCTTCCGCACTTTCCGGATCAGCGTTGCTTCCAATCCAACCTTTTATAAAATCTTGCTTCGAATATTTTACCAAACCGTGCGCAGGATCGGCAACGTATACCGTATTTCTTTTAATTTTATATACGACTACGAAATGACGCTGTCTCCAATGCGCAATACACGGATACGGCACATCATCCACAAGGGTTTTATAATCAACACTCACCGCCAGTGTATGTAAACCAATTTCTTCAGCAGCTTCGGCAATTCCTCCAAGTGATACACCTTCTCGGGTAATATTTGCTTTCTTTCGGAGAAAATCAATGGCATACGCGCGCCCAAAATGTTTTGCCACCATACGCAAACACGTAGGTCCGCAATCCATTTGGTCTAACTGTCGGTAAAAAGGAAAATCTCTCTTTATCATGAAATGTTCTTTCTAGTCTGTAATTTATAGTTTGATTAATACTTTAAACGAAATATTCGATCACTATCATCGTTTTTAATCTTTCTGTACGACATTTACGATTTTTCCGTTAATTTAAATTGTTTTTCTGTAAAAAAATTGTCTTTTATGAGAAAAAAACGTACAAATATATACTTTTATTTCATTCGCGCCAAATAAAAAATATACTTTTGTGCGATATTTTCGTATAAAATGATATATTTGTAGTAAATAAATCTAAAAAATCATCTAAATGCTCGTAAAATTCACAGTAGAAAACTATTTATCGTTCAAAAATAGAACCTCTATTGATTTCACAGCGACTTCACTTACCGAACTGCGAGATGGCAATTTGCATCAAACAGATTTAAAGAATGTGACCTTGTTGAAGAGCATGATTATTTACGGTGCCAATTCGAATGGAAAAAGTAATTTGTTTAAAGCCATCAAGTTTGCCCGTAAGTTTATTTTAAATTCTTCGAAAGATTCACAATCGGACGAACCCATCGAAGTACAGCCGTTTTGTTTATCGACTGAAACGATTGAAAAACCGAGCTTTTTTGAGTTGGTATTCATTCACGATGCCGCAAAATATCGTTATGGTTTTGAAGTAGATGATACCGAAATCTACAAAGAATGGTTGTACATGACCACCAAAAACAAAGAGCAATTATTGTTTGAACGCGATTTTCAAGAAATCACCATCACCAAAAAATACGATGCTGCGAGTCACAATTTGACATCGATTACACGAAAAAATGCACTGTTTATTTCTGTGTGTGCGCAATTTAATATTCCTACGGGAATGGCGATTTTAAAAGCGTTGAGCAGTGTCCATTATATTTCAGGAATGCAAGATCGCTATACGGTCAATTTTACGATTGATATGATGGACGATCCAAACAAGAAAAAATACATCGACAATTTTATCGCCAGTGCCGATTTAGGTTTTACCGAAACCAAAGTAGAACGTTTCAAACTGACCGAAGAAATTTTAGAGAAAGGAAATGTTCCTAAAGAGATTCGAAAGATGATTTTAGAATCTGACGAGGAAAATGTAGTCGTAAGCACAAAACATATCATTTACGATGAAAATAATGAAGAAGTCGACAATATTTACTTCAACTTATTTGTGAGCGAATCGTTGGGAACTGGAAAATACGTGGCACTTGCAGGTCCAATTATCGATGCATTGATGCATGGAAAAACCTTGATTATTGACGAATTTGACGCGCAATTGCATCCACATTTAAGCAAAGCCATTGTCGAACTGTTCAATTCGAAAGAAAACAATCCGCACGGCGCACAGTTGATTTTTGCGTCTCATAATCCGTCATTGATCAATCCGAAACGCAAGTTGTTTAGACGCGATCAAATCATCATTACGGAAAAAAATCAATTTGGTGTGACGACGATGGAATCACTCTATGAGAAAAAAATCCGCAAAGATGCTTCTTTTGAAAAAGACTATCTCGAAGGAAAATACGATGGCATTCCTGATGTGCAAATTGATCAGGATTTTCGTTTGTTTGAGGAGTAATTAGATGAACTTTACAACCGTCAATCTTACACAAAAAATTGAGTTCACAAAAAACATATTTTTTCATTGCGCTGTTATTCACAGTAAGTGTAGCAGTACTTTTAGTTTCGGGCTCGTCTTTACTCACAGTTGCAATTGATAGTGATCAATCCATTCCGTTGGGAACCTTTATAACTTGGATTGGAATGATTTCATTCCCACTTACCATTTATTGGGGAATTAAAGAACTCAGAAAGCCATCGAGACAATTCAGTAAACTCCTCTCAAAGCTGATTAAAATTACAATAGTCCTAGGAATTTTGTGGGTTCCCATTTCCTACGCATTGGCGGGAAATCTTTCGTTTACCTTTTCTGAAAAAGAAACATTTCAAGGTAGTCAACTTGCCATGAAGTGGTTTTGGTATTTAACCTATGGCATTGGCATTGCAGCCATACTGACGCTGTTTTCGTATTGGGTTTCTTTACTATTTAAACAAAAGAATACTTAAAATTAGTACCTTTAAATCCTTAACAAAATCATCCAAACCTTAAAATATCGATCATGAAAAAAATATTGATCTTAATACTAAGCTACACATTTATGACAATATCAGGATTCAGCCAATCCAAAGTAATGACGCCAGAACAGCTCATTCAATTAAACAGAGTTTCCGCTGTAGGCATCAGCAATGACGGAAAGCAAGTACTGTATAAAACCTCCACTTTTGATATAAAAACGAATGAACGTACCAACAATTTTTTTTCAGTTTCTGTAAATGGTGGCGACGTACAAACGATTGAAGCAGTCGGAGATCAAGTAAAAGATAAAAATGTATCGCCAGACGGAAAATGGAAACTTATCACGACAGATGTAAAACTGCAAAAAGTAACAGGGACAGATCATTACAACGATGTGCCAAATTCCAATGTGTTCATTTACAATCAACTCAACTACAGACATTGGGACAAGTGGGAAGATGGTTCGTTTAGTCATGTATTCATTCAATCTGCCGCTGATGCTGATGACGAAGGAATCGATTTGATGCAAGGCGAACCCTATGATTGTCCACAGCAACCTTTTGGCGGCGATGAAGATTATATTTGGAGTCCTGATTCGAAAAAAGTGCTATATGTGACCAAAAAATTAGCAGGAACGGAATATGCCGTGAGTACAAATTCAGACATCTATGAATATAATATAGAAACCAAACAAACCACCAATCTTACGGAAAGTAACAAAGGATACGATACGCAACCTGCATTTTCTGCAAAAGGCACACTCGCTTGGCTGCAAATGAAAAGAGATGGTTACGAATCTGATAAAAATGATATCATTGTCAGATTGCCTGAAGGAGACGTAAACCTAACAAAAGCTTGGGATGGTACTGTGAATGGTTTTATTTGGAGTGAAGATGGATCGAAAATTTACTTTAATGCGCCTGTGGGCGGAACGGTACATGCTTTTCAAATTGATATTCCGAAACGTGGAAAAGCACCGTCAAAACCGAAGCAGATTTCTAGTGGTCAATTTGATGTGAATGGTATCATTGGTCAAAGTGGAGATAAATTAATTGTGTACCGACGTGATATGAATCATGCGACAGAGATTTACAATTTGGATATGAAGTCAGGTGCTATGAAACAATTATCAAAAGCAAATGACGACATCTATAAAGACATCAAAATGTCTAAGATAGAAAAGCGAATGGTAAAAACGACCGATGGAAAAGACATGGTGACGTGGGTGATTTATCCACCAGATTTTGATCCGACTAAAAAATATCCAACACTTTTGTATTGTCAAGGTGGTCCACAGGGAGCGTTGTCACAGTTTTATTCTTTTAGATGGAATTTTCAATTGATGGCAGCCAATGGTTATATAATCGTAGCACCAAATCGTAGAGGAATGCCAGGGCATGGTGTAGAATGGAATGAACAAATCTCCAAAGATTATGGCGGACAAAACATGAAGGATTACCTCTCCGCGATTGACGATGTTGCCAAAGAATCCTACGTAGACAAAAACAAAATGGGCTGTGTAGGTGCAAGCTACGGTGGATATTCTGTGTTCTATTTAGCTTCAAGACATAACGGAAGATTCAAGTCCTTCATTTCCCATGACGGAATCTTCAACTGGCGCTCTATGTACGGCACTACGGAAGAATTATTCTTTGTGAATTGGGATCTAGGCGGAAACTACTGGGACAAAACCAATGCCGCAGCTCAAAAATCATATTCTGAATTCAACCCGATCAATTTCGTAGACAAATGGGATACACCTATCCTAATCATTCAAGGTGGAAAAGACTTTAGAGTGCCTATCGGACAAGGATTAGAAGCCTTTCAAGCGGCGCAGCTAAAAGGCATCAAATCAAGATTATTATACTTCCCTGACGAAAACCATTGGGTATTGCAAGCTCAAAATAGTTTGGTGTGGCAACGAGAGTTTTTTAAATGGTTGGAGGAGACAGTGAAGGGTGTGGAATAAATAAGAAAAATATACTGAACTGATATACTTTTCTTGCATAAGATGAAAACATGAAAAAAATACCTTGGATATATATCTCATTGCTTTCTACAGTAATTGCATTCTTTGTTCTTTGGTTGTTAATTGGTAATGTAAAGGCGTCTTTACTACTTAGCATATTAACTGGTGCAATTACTTTGTTTTACAATCCAGTTACAAGATATATGAGAGCATTCTGGTCCGTTCTATCAATTCTTGTAACTACTAACACATTTTCATTAAAGATTGCTTTATATTTTTTCAATCAAGAATCTATTGGAAATATAGAAACTAATATAGGAACATCTTCAGTTGTATTGACTATTGTATTGTTATTATTATGCGCATTACTATTGGTTCTAGATCATTTTGAACGAAATGACAAACCAATTTTTAGCTGGTCTAAAATGAATCTAAAAGGTTTAAATAATTCTAGTAACTTTCAGGCTATTAGGGATCAAACAATAACCGATAACAAAAAGATTCAAAATGGAGGAGACAATTCACAGCTAATACAAGCTAGCAAAATGGTTATTAACTATGGCATTGACGAAAAGCGTGCAAGAGAAATTTATCAAGAAATGAACCTGAAGCTAAAAAAGGATTATACTCAAGAAGCCCTAGAAATTGCTAATGCACGAGTATCTAAATTCAAGAATAGCTTGATGCCCAAAATGGAGGCTGTAGATGGAGCTTTAGAAGCATTTGCAGATCCTAGTTTTCAATTATTGCTCGTTGAAGCTCAAAAAACAGCTGCGGCTACAGAAAGATCAGTGGATTATGGTCTTCTATCAGAATTATTAATACATAGATTTCAAAAAGGTGAGAATAGAACTGCAAGAGCGGCTATTAACCGTGCTGTCGAGATAGTTGATAATATTTCTGATGAAGCATTATTGGGACTAACCGTAGCTCATGCAATTTCTTCTTTTTCTCCTTCGAAAGGAGATATAAATCAAGGGCTGGACACACTTAATGAATTATTTGGAAAATTATTTTATGACCTACTACCAACAGGTCAAAACTGGCTTGATCATCTTGATATATTAGACGCTGTTAGATTGATTCCATTTGGAAAATTAAAGACAACACAACAGATTTATACAGGAAACCTTAATGGGTACATAGAAGCAGGTATTGAAAAGGGATCAGAAAACTTCAAGAAAGCAATTGAAATACTAAATACTTTCTCATTACCACAAAATTTCTTAATTGATAATATATTTAATGAGGATTTTGTTCGATTAAATGTTCCTAATAGACATGAAATTAATCGTCTAGTATTTCAGGGTAGAAATAAAATTAATAATTCAATCACACAAATACCCCTAACCGAAGATCAAAAAAATGCTCTTAACTTTATACATGATCTTTACAAGCAAGATGGTAATGTCAAGAATGAGAATGTTAAAAAATTCATGGAAGAGTGGGATAAAAGATCAAACCTAAAAATACTTAGAGAGTGGTGGGATAACATAGAAACTAGTTTCCAGATTACATCTGTAGGTAAGGTGCTAGCGCATTCAAATGCTCAAAGATGTGACAAAGAATTACCCCCATTGAATTAAAATGTAAAGAAATTTATATACTTCAAACATATTATAAAAAAGTAGCTTCTTTTATCGACCATTAATAATAAATTTTCTGTAGTACTTAAAATAATAACACACAACAAAACCCCATTATGTTAAAATTCCCAAAACCATAACATAACTATTTTTATTTCTATTATTTTTAGAGAAACAATTACTTCTAGAGAAATTTGCGAAGTAATGAAGAGAAAAATTAAATACACTGTTTAAAAAAGATGAGATTCTGGATCAAGTCCAGAATGACGTTGTAAGCACTTTTTAAACAACCTAAATTCAAATCTCGATTGTCGAGTCTTAAACAACCAAAAATGATTAAATTATTCAACCTACAGAAAACCGCAAGAGTCCTAAGCCTCACTTTTGCTTTTCTTATGTTTGTCGCTACCAGTTATGCACAGAAAAATGATAAGGGAAAAGACAAGAAAAAAGCGGACGTAAGTTCCATCTACAATGGCTTGAAATTTAGAAGTATCGGACCCGCATTTATGTCTGGTAGAATTGCTGACATTGTGATTCATCCCAATAATGAAAACGTATGGTATGTCGCCGTTGCTTCTGGCGGTGTCTGGAAAACCACAAATTCAGGAACGACATGGAAGTCTATTTTTGACGGACAAGTAAGTTATTCCATCGGCTGCATTACGCTCGATCCACAAAATCCAGAAATCGTCTGGGTAGGAACTGGAGAAAATGTAGGTGGACGACATATTGGCTATGGCGACGGTATTTACAAAAGTGAAGATGGCGGAAAGTCATGGAAAAACATGGGACTCAAAAAATCGGAGCACTTGTCAAAAATCATCATTCATCCAACAGATTCTAATGTGATGTGGGTGGCTTCACAAGGACCACTTTGGAGTAGTGGCGGTGAGCGTGGTGTGTACAAATCAACAGATGGTGGAAAAACCTGGAAGCGCACACTTGGTGATGCAGAATGGGTTGGCGCAACCGACATGCTAATTGACCCAAGAAACCCTGATTTACTATACGCCGCTACTTGGCAACGTCATCGTACGGTAGCTGGATATTTAGGCGGAGGACCAGGAACAGCTATTCACAGATCTACAGACGGTGGAGAAACTTGGACAAAGCTGCGCAATGGTTTACCAAGCAGCAATATGGGGAAAATTGGCTTGGCCATCTCTCCACAAAAACCAGATATCATCTACGCAGCGATTGAGTTGGACAGAAGAAAAGGTGGTGTATATAAAAGTGAAAATAAAGGAACTTCGTGGAAAAAAATGAGCGATGCTGTTTCAGGCGGAACAGGACCACATTACTATCAAGAATTATACGCGTCTCCTCATCAATTTGATCATTTATACTTGGCGAATAATTATATGTTAGAATCATTCGATGGAGGAAAAACCTTTACGCAAATGAATGAATCCGAAAAGCATGTGGACAATCATGCTGTAGCATTTAAAAGCAGTGATCCTAATTATATCTTAGTGGGTTGTGATGGTGGTTTGTATGAAAGTTTCGACCGAACAAAAAACTGGAAATTTATCGACAACTTACCCGTAACACAATTTTACAAAATTGCCGTAGATGATGCCGAACCTTTCTACTATGTGTATGGTGGAACGCAAGATAACAACACGCAAGGAGCACCTTCTAGAACAGACAATACGAGTGGAATTCGCAATTCAGATTGGTTCGTCGTTTTGGGTGGAGATGGACATCAACCTGCAACAGAACCTGGAAATCCGAATATTGTATATGCACAATGGCAACAAGGAAACCTGAATCGTCATGACCGAATTACGGGGGAAAATGTTAGCATCAAGCCGCAGCCAAACTTCGGTGAAAAGACAGAACGCTATAACTGGGATGCGCCTATTTTGGTAAGTCCGCACGATCCAAAACGCATTTATCACGCATCACAACGTGTATGGAAATCGGATGATAGAGGAGATTCTTGGCAGCCAATTTCTGGCGATTTAACCAATAACATTGAACGTATTCAGACACCATTTTACGGGAAAAAGCAAAAATGGGATAACGCGTGGGATATTTATGCGATGTCTAACTACAGTACGATTACCTCTTTATCAGAATCACCACAGCAATCAGGATTGATCTATGCAGGAACGGACGACGGAATCATTCAGGTCACTGAAAACGGAGGCTCGAACTGGAGAAAGGTAGATTTTTCAAAAATTAAAGGATTGCCAAATACGGCTTTTGTCAACGATATCAAAGCAGATTTATACGATGCAAATGTAGTGTATGCTGTATTCGACAATCACAAGTACGGCGATTATCAACCCTATTTATTTAAGAGTTCTGACAAAGGAAAAACGTGGAAAGATATCTCTAACAACCTTCCTGATCGTACGTTATTATGGCGTATCGTTCAAGATCATGAAAAGCGTAATTTGCTATTCTTAGGAACGGAATATGGTGTGTACTTCTCGCTTGACGGCGCTGAAACATGGACAAAACTCAAAGGAGGTTTCCCAAATATTTCAGTGCGCGATTTAGCGATTCAAAAAAGAGAAAACGACTTGATTGCAGGAACATTTGGAAGAGGTATTTATATCTTAGACGACTATTCTGCTTTACGTGACATTAATACAGAGAATGAAGCGCAACTATTTACGCCAAGAGATGCAACATGGTATATGCAACGCAGAGTGTTGGGAAGAGGTGGAAAAGCGACACAAGGTGATAATTTCTTTATTGCGGACAATCCACCTTACGGCGTAGAATTTACTTATTACTTGAAAGATGGCTACACATCAAAAGCAGCACAACGTAAAAAGAAAGAACGTGAAACCGAGAAAAATAAGGGTACTGTTGGCGTTCCTGAATGGTCTGTGTTAGAAGCCGAACAGAAGGAAATCAAACCGCAATTATGGGTATTCATTTCGGATGCGCAAGGCAATATTTTGAGAAGAATTAAGGCGAAAAACAAAAAGGGAATCAGTCGAGTTAGCTGGAACCTTACGACAGATCCAACCAATACGATTTCTGCCAGGAATATGAACAGAGGCGGAAGAGGAATGATGGTAGGACCTGGAAACTACAACGCACAACTTTACAAGCAAATTGAAGGGAAATATACGAGTCTTGGAGACAAGGTTTCGTTTGCTGTTCAAGCAACTGGTAAAGGTGCTTTGCAAGGAAGTTCTCCAGATGTAACAGTATCACACTGGAAAAAAATTGCTGCACTAGCCTCAAAAGTTGGCGATTTAGGAACCGATGTTACCGATACCAAAAATGCAATCCATATAATGCTTAAAGCCTACGATAGAGCTTCAAGAAGTGATGAAAATCTTCAAGCAGAATTGCTCAAACTCCGTGATCAAATCTTAGATATAGAGCAACAATTCAGCGGAAGCAAAGCGCGTGGTGAAGTTGGTGAAAAGAATGAATATCCAAACATCAGAGATTATATGTGGGCTGCGAGTGCCAGTACAACCTACGGACCTACCAAAGCACATCTAAAATACTTGAACAATGCTACAAAACTTTTTGAGGAAATGACTTCAAAACTGAGTCGCATCAAAAATGCACTAACGCCTTTAGAAGGTAAATTGAAGCAAATAGGCGCGCCTAATATCAAAAAGTAAAAGATTAGAAAATAGAATAAAAGCCCAGACTGTAATACACGAGTTTGGGCTTTGTTACTTAATATTTAAAATGAAAATAACAGCTCTAAATAGCGAATTAGCAGCAGCAGGTGTACCCACTGACTATGTTCATCTCGGGCGAACATTATCTCCATTAGAAGCATTACTTAAAGGTTCTTTCTCGGCAAAACCGTACGCTGATATTCTAATTAAATATGTAAGCGATGTTGAAGTTGAAAACAATGACAAAGAGTTTATCGCAAGAGCACTTACAGAAAAAGGATTGTCAGTCGCGACAAGATCACTTTTAGATTTATTTGATGATCCCACAATGACTCAATTGCAACTTTGGGCAGTTGGGAATGCACTTTGCGTAATCGATGATAAATCAACTTACAAAAAGATCATTCAACTTGTCAAAAGAACTGAACTTGGAATCGCGCGACAAATGCTGTTGGGAACGCTAGCAAACTCAAAAGATGAAGAAGCCTACAACGTTTTAATTGACTGTTTAAACGATGCTAATCTCAAAGGACATGCTATAGAAGCTTTGGGTAGATTTGGAAATACAGATGCTATTGAAATTCTTGATGAAATTGAAGTTGAAAAAGGAAAATTTGAATTTAAAGCAACACAAACAGCCTTAAGAAGGTTGCAAAGAAAAAGAGCTAGCGAATGAGTTTTTGAATAATTTTCTACCAAACTAATCATTATTCAACAATTAAAACATCTACCCTTTGAAAAATCACCTGCTCAAATACACAGCATTAATCATTGCATTATTCTTAAACGCTTGCAAAACAGAAAACTCAAACACAAAAGAAAATCTGTACTTTGGACAAAAACCACCCAATCTTATTCCTGAACTATTTGCGCCAGGAGTCGTTTCTATGGAAGGACGCTATGAGTTTGGAATTTCGTTCGCTCCTAATCTAGATGAACTCTATTTTTCAGCAAAAGAAGTAGACCAAACCACTGTTATTTATTACTCAAAGTTAAAAGATAATGAGTGGTCACCTATCAAAAAAGCCAATTTCACCAAAGGAGAAAAAGATACCGAAATGAAGCCTTTTGTGAGTTTGACAGAAGATAAAATATACTTTACTGCCTACAACGCCGAATCAAGGAATACGCAAATTTGGTATGTAACCCGCACTGAAAATACTTGGAGTGACGCCAAACAACTTGAATCGCCCGTAAATGATGATAGAGTCTTTAATCTGAATCAAGGAAAAAGCGGTGACTTTTATTATACAAATATTGAACAGCGTAAAATGTACTACACAACTGATGCAAACGCTAAAGATGCAGAAGTAAAAGAGTTGGACATTGAATTTGGGATTCAAGGATTTATTGCGCCTTCGCAAGAGTATTTAGTCGTAAATGCCAGAAACAAAGAAGACGATTCCCGAAAAGACAGTGATATTTATGTGTATTTTAAGCAACAGGATGGAACTTGGTCAAAACCAATTTCTCTTGGAAAAGAAGTAAATTCAACCTTTTCTGAAACTGTTCCGAGCATTACACCTGATGGAAAATTTTTATTCTTCAGCAGATATAACGAAAAAGATAGATTGTCAAACTTTTATTGGGTAAGTACAGAAGTTATTGAGAACGTAAGACCTAAACGATAAAATACAGTTTCCGTCAATACGGTATATAAAAAAGCGAACCGAAGTTCGCTCTCATACATATATTTACATTCTTTTTTAGAAACATCCTGTTCCGTCGAACGTTTCACAAAGACGCTCTGCTGCATCTGTAAACCATTCGTGCAGCTCATCTGATGGCACATCAGATCCACCACAACTTTTGTGCGTTTTTGGAGGTCTTCCTTCGAATAGATGAAGTTTTACTACTGATTTTTTGTTTAGCTTTAGCGCATTCAAAATGTTTCTTTTTCATAGTAAAAATTTAAGTCAATATTAATATATATTTCATAATCAAAAAGTTACGACACGATTTTCATGATTTTTGAGGCTTTAAAAAAACTTTAACAATCATACCCAAAAAGATTTCCGTTTATTTGAGGTGTAATTTTGTTTAAAATGAAACACAGTATTGACACCATTCACAACTCAGAATATGAGGAAGTTGTCGCCATTTGGGAAGCTTCCGTGAGAGCAACACATGATTTCTTGAAAGAAGAAGACATCCAATATTTCAAACCGTTGATTCTAAATACGTATTTAGATGCTGTGGATTTGCAATGCATTCGAAATGAGCAAAAAGAAATTATAGGTTTTTTAGGTGTTGCTGAGCACAACTTAGAGATGTTGTTTATTCGTCCTGATTACATAGGGAAAAGCATTGGAAAATCATTACTAAACTACGCAATTCAGCATATGAAAGTCACCAAAGTAGACGTAAATGAGCAAAACGAACAAGCGCTGGGCTTTTATCAACATTTCGGATTTCATGTTGTCAGTCGTTCGGAATTGGATGCTTCTGGAAAACCCTATCCTATTTTACATATGGAATTGAAGACTAATTAAACATGAGTTAGATACAACTATTTCGCTAAATATTTAATAATCAATAACTTACGAAATTTGTCAAATAGAGCATTATCGAAATTAAAATGCATTTTAATTGAAGATACTTAGCGAAGCTATCGAGATTCTATTGAAGTGTGAACTTTCTTAGCTGTTCTCGACTGCGCTCGAACTGACAATTAGCTATTTTTTAGCGAATTATAAATAATATAATAACCTCCTTATTTGAACTCACGTTAATTAAAAGCATCATATTATCCTGTATTTTACCACTTTCGCGAGAACATTCAAACTGCATTTCTACATTTATAAAACAAAAAGGTCGCTACTTGTAGCGACCTTTTTTCAAACATTTTCTTCTTAATTTTTAAGTTGTAATAACACTAGCTACGAACAAGTTTAGTCAAATAATGATAATAATAGCCGATTCATTAACTAGAAAAAAATGTTAGTCTATCAATAAGCGCTTCGTTGCTGTTCCTTTGTTAGAAACAATTTTTACTAGGTATAAAGCGTTGGTCAATTCTGATACATCAAAATTATATCCAGCAGCAAAACCACCTTCAAACGTTTTGATTTCTCTTCCTGCAATATCCAAAATTTGTACTTCTTCTACACTTTGGTTGATTTTAAAGTTGTTAGAAGCTGGATTTGGATATAATAAAAGTCCTTCAATACTTTGGAATTCCTCATTGCTTAGAATCGATTCTTGATTTCCGAAGATTCTAAATTGTCCCGCAGGAATTGTAATTGGCGCTGCAGTATTGTTTACCGTAATCGTTGTATTTCCTGTTACATCCATTAAATCGTACCAAGTTCCTGTGTATGGAAAATCTGGAACGATAGATAAGTCTGCCACAGAGAAGTTACACAAGATCACTACGTTCTTTAAGTCTGATGAAGGAAGGTTGTCATCCCAAACATAAATACGCTGTCTGATGTCGTTAATGTATGGGCTAATCGAATAGTTTCCTTCAAATACAGGCTCGTCTATTTTGAGTTGAATCAATCGTGCCCAATCGTCGTAAATTTTTCTTCTGTTAGGATCAGCCATCCAGTTGTTTGTCCATTGTGGCTGTGGTTTTGTGTCCAATTTACAATCACCCGGAGTTGGATCGGCAGGTGTATTTACACTTCCATTTGTACAGGTAAAGATGGAGTTTTCCATTCCTAAAGATGCAAAATGCCAAATCATTTTTGGACCTGGAATCATTAAAGAAGCTGCACCTAACGCTGACATTCGAGATAAAGAGGTATTTAAGTCTTGTACATTGTGCGAAGCTAATGCAGTGTTTCCAAATTGTAGGTTTCTGTACATTAATCGCTCTTCGTCATGACTTTCTGCATACCCAATCAAACGCTTTCCGTTGAATCCTCTACTGGTATGTCCCATTCGTGAGATGTCTGCATTGGAAGCAAATCCCATCGTTAATTGGTTGTACTGATCGGTCATTTTTCCCCACAACATGATTCCTTTTCCTTCTGACAGACGGTAATCTGCCCATTCTTTCTCTTCGTTGTCTTGTCCTAAGTGCTCAAAGATTACATAGTGCGTATCATCTAAACTCCAAGAATAATCTGCATATTGCTTTAATAATGCTACACGGTCATTTCTGTATCCGTTTGTACATCCTTCATCAGGCGCTGTACATTCCTGTGTGAATCCTTTGGTTAAATCCCAACGGAAACCGTCAATTTTGTACTCTTCAATCCAGTGTTTTACTACACGTTCTGTATAGTATTGTGTTCTGGTTTGTTGGTGATTAAAGTCAGAACCTACACTGTAACTGTGTGTCGCTATTTGATTAAAGTATGGACTGTCCGCACTTGGCTCTCCCCAACCGTCATTGTCTGGATCGTTCATCCACATACGAACTAATGGGTTTCTTCCAAATGCGTGGTTTAATGCTAAGTCTAAGATTACGGCAATTCCGTTTTGGTGACATAAGTCTACAAATTCTTTAAACTTGTCTGCCGTACCATAGTATTTGTCTAAAGCTAAATGAAATGAGGTATTGTATCCCCAACTTTCGTTTCCTTCAAATTCCATGATTGGCATTAACTGAATCGCGTTTACTTTTAAGTCTTTAAAGTAATCGATACGATCAATTAAGTCTTGATAGTTTTTGTTTGCATCAAAATCACGAATTAATACTTCGTAAATGATTAAATCTTCTTTCTTTGGCTTTACAAAGTTTTGTACTTGCCAGTTGTATGGTGTTTGACCTGTTTGTAAAACGGTTACTTCACGCTCTTGCCCAGCTGGATATGCTGGAAGGTTTGGATAGGTTGTCGCTGGAATGAAAGGATCATCAAACGGCGACAATACTAAGGTAGAATATGGATCTGCTGTTTTTACCATTGCTGGTGAACCCGCGATTGGCGTTTCGTCCACTACCCAATATTGATAGGTATAATTTTGCCCTGGTGTTAATCCTGTGAGTTCTAACCAGAATTTTCCAGTAGCACCGTCTCGTCTCATGGCATAGTTTCCATCAGGTTGCCAGTTGTTAAAACTTCCTGCTACGTAGATAAAGTCTTTTCCTGGTGCGTCTAATACTAAGGTTGCTTTTGAAGTGTCCGCATCATAGTTGATTCCGTCTTCCATTCCTGCAGCCATGGCTTGTGTAGAAGTTCCCGGATTGATGACTACGTTAAAGCTTCTCGTAATGGTGGTTCCGCCTAGCGTAACTTCTAGAGCGTAGTTTTTATTTTCTGTAATGTTTGTATCTGTATAGGTGTATGATACGCCACTGTTGCTGTTAATAGTACTTCCATTTGCTTTTAATACATACGAAGCGCTTCCACCTGTATTATTTGCTGTGATGGTGAAGTTAGATCCTGACGCTAAAATGGTCGTACTTCCATTGTCTGGTGTTACGAGTGTTGTTTGAAACGCTCCTACATCAAAAAAGAAATCAGTACAACCGTTGTCTTTAAATTCTTGGGTTCCGTTTTCGTTTCTAAATACCATTCCCATTCTGGTAATGTTAGCAGCTTGTGTTGGGTTTAAACCGTAATAGGTTTCAGGCGTAAGGGTAATTTGCCATAATCCGCCACCCATGTTGGTCATCTCGCCGACACCATCATCTTGTCCCCAGTTTCCAATTACGTATGTCCAAGGATCGGAGTCTGGTCCTACACCTGAGTGTAAGTATACTTTGCCAGGATTTGTGATTCCATCACAATCCGTTGCAGTGCTATTAATGTCTACTGTAATCGTAATCGACTCATTTACTTCAAAAGGGTTTGGTGTAATGGTTATTTGACCAAACGCAATACTAGCAAATAGTAAACATAGAATGTGTAATTTTTTCTTCATCTTTTTCCTTTTTTTCAGGTAAAATTCATCCTTTAGTCCAGAACTATTAAGACTAATTTTAAAGTTTTTGATTAATTAATCAATTCTACTATAAAATACAATATATAAACTCGTTCATTTGGCATTCTAATGCCTTGCGAATCCTTTCTGTAGCTATCGCTATACAAAGCATTCGCTTCGCTTTATAATACCAAAGCAACTTCGATTTTAAAGTCACATTTTATAGTAGATTTGGTATAAGATAAAAAAGGCTGTAATGCTTACTTCATTACAGCCTTCTGTGATCGTTAAATTAATTAAGTGTCAGTGTGTATGTGTATTCTCTTGGATTGCTCAAGTCTAATACCACTGTATAGTTTCCTGCTTGCGGTACTGGAATGTTATCACCGCTAACTTCTAATAGTCCGTCAGCACCAGTATCTCCGTAGTTCCAATCCCAAGCATCATTTGCTCTAAACTTGATTTCATCAGCAGTCAAGTCGATTGTGATAGAGAATGTTTGTGTCGCAGGGTCATAGGTCATATCGTTATCGCTGTCCCAACCTGTTGGTGTTCCTGATCCGATTAATCCCCAGTTTGAATATTGTGAAGTACTGTATGTTAAATCAGTAGTATTAACCTGTACGAAATAGTATCCTGGCGTTGCTGGTACATTTACTTCCCCATCTTCTGTTAAGATTCCAGAGAAGCTTCCATCATCTCCCCAGTCTGTATTCCCCCATTCAAAAACTCCTGTTTCATTTGGTGCAATGAATTTGTATTCTGTTTCTAACCAAACGTATCCTTCATAATCAGTAGCTCCAAACGCAGAAGCTGATAATCTTGGTGCTGTTGGTGGGTCCCATCCTTGGTGGTTTCCTGGTACAGCGATCATTGGTAATGAAGTTGT
Source organism: Bacteroidota bacterium (assembly GCA_039026955.1). Taxonomy (GTDB): domain Bacteria; phylum Bacteroidota; class Bacteroidia; order Flavobacteriales; family Flavobacteriaceae; genus Kordia. The sequence continues at coordinate 14,089 of JBCCLH010000012.1, read as the reverse complement.
GTATGGAGTTACGTTAATTGTGAGTGTTGCTGAAACTTGTTGTTGTGAATCTGTTCCAACAGAAGAGATTACACGAATGTCAATATCTCCTGCAACAAAAGGGCTTAATCCTAAACCAATTGCTGCATCGTTTAATTGTGAATGCGTCCATGAAAGGAATCGTTCTGTTGTAGAACCTCCTAAAACTGGAGTTGCAAAATCAGTTCCACCTAAAGCGATTTCTACATCATAACTGATAGGCGTTTGTACATCATAGTCTGCATCATTCCACACAAGAGTGGTTGCTACTTCATTTTCATTCGCAGCATTTAAAATAAATACTGTTCCAGAAGTAGGCGTTCGTAATTCAGGTCCTCCTTCAGGAGAAATAATTGTTATGTTATCATCTTCGCTACATGCATTGAATCCAACAAAGGCAACAACTGCCAATAAACCTGTTGTAATTTTTTTTAATTTTTTCATATTCTTATTTTTAGTAACCTGGATTTTGAGTTAAGTTAGGGTTGGCTTGTATAGCTGTAAAAGGAATTGGGAATAAGTTATAGGTATCAGGAATTGCCGTTCCTTCAGCAGTGTTTCCTTTCCAAGGCCATATGTATGAGCTTCCTGTAAACATTCCAAAACGTATTAAATCGGTGCGTCTGTGTCCTTCTAAGTTGAGTTCACGTCCACGTTCATCAATAATAAATTCCAAATTCAATTCCGATTGTGAGATCGCATTTGCTCCCGAACGAGTTCTTACCGAGTTCACAAAAGTTAACGCATCATTTGTATTTGTATTTGCAGCACCTCTTAACGCTAGCTCAGCATACATTAAGTATACATCACCTAAACGATATAGTGGAAAATCAGTTCCTGAGAAATCCGTAGATACAGAAGTTTCATTAAAGTTAGAGTTTCTGAATTTTGTAGATGGGAAACCATTTGTCCATTCACGGTAGTCTTCCATTTCAAAAGTATGTCCAGGTGTCCAAAATAAACTTGCTCTGACATCTGGAGAAACTTGAAGTTCATTTACATTTGCTCCAAATAAACCGTACCATGCTTTGGATGATCTGTGACCTGTCCATCCTTGCGTTGCTCCAAAATCGTTTGGATTCAACGTTTCTGTACTTAAACTTCCGTTAACAATGTACGTTGTGTTTCCAAAACTTTGACTGATCGCTGCATCTGCAATTAAAGGAAATATGATTTCATTTTGAGCACCATTCATATCATTGTCACCTGAGAAAAGCATTCTAAAGTCTGATGCAAGAGAAAAACCGCCTTCATTGATAATTTTGTTTACATACGTTGCTGCATCATCCCAACGTGAGGTACCTGTGTATACTTCTGCGTTGATGTATAATTTCGCTAATAACATTTGTGCTACAGCGTTTGTTGCTCTTCCATAATCATTGGTACTTGGAAGTAATGGCTCAATTTCTAGCAATTCACTTTCAACATAGTTAAACAATTCAGTACGACTTGCTTCTGGTAATGGTGACGTTTGTCCTGCTTCATTTTCAGTTACTAGTACACCTTTTCCAAACGTATCAATTAAATAATAATAGGCTAAAGCTCTTAAAAAACGTACTTCAGAAGTGACAATAGCTTCATCTTGAATATCAACATTCCCTAATACATTTATAAGATTGTTACATTGTGGAATTGTGTAATACGCTCTGTTGTATAGGTATCTGAAAAACTTATTTCCAGAAGTCCAGTTTGACGTCGTCGTTAATTGGTCTAGTCCATCATCTCCCCAACGATTTTTCATCGCATCTGCTGTAAAATCTTGAAGGTTGATAATTCCTCTTAAAAAAGGAGATTCACCCGCATCATCACTAATGTCTGAACTTGAAGGTCCATCAGGTCCTGACAATGCATAAGAAGCATACAATCGAGATAATATCCCTTCTACAGCCTGTGGGTCTCGGCTCAAGAGCTCTTCTAGCGATAAATCCACTAAAGGCTCTGTGTTTAAATCGTCTGTACAGCCAAAGCTCATAAGAGCTAAGACGCAGGCGATAAGATAATTAGTTATATTTTTCATAAGCATTTATATTTAAAAATCGAAATTCAATCCTAATGTATACGCAGTAGGTCTTGGATAAAAATTATTGTCTAATCCGTTAAAATTTTCAGGATCTTGTCCAGAATAATTTGTAATTAAGAATGGATTGTTTACCGCACCGTATAATCGTAAACGTGTGTTTTTAAAGAATCCATCTAACGTGTACCCTAAGGTAATGTTTTCACAACGTAAAAACCATGCATCTTCTAAGAAATAATCAGATAATGCCTGATTGTCTTGAATATCGGTAAATACTGCATTGGCAGCTCCCGAATTAAAGTTTAACACGTTGTTTAATGCTTCATTTTGTGATTCAATAGCTCTGTCTGTGTATCCACCTTGTAGACGTGCTGAATTGTAAATTTTTCCGTCTAACTGACCTCTGAAAGATGCTGATAAATCCCAATTTTTATACGTTGCATTCAATCCGAATCCGTATGTCCAATTTGGACGAATTGCTTGATAGTATCTATCTTCATCATTAATTTGGTTATCACCATTTAAATCTACAAATGCATTTGGAATAGGATTTCCATCGCTGTCATAAATTTGTTTGTAGACAAAAGCAGAATACGCTTGCTCTCCTAAAGCATGCTGGAATAAGAAAGTTCCTGTTCCGTTTGGAATGGTAGGAGTTTGATTGATTTGAGTAGCTCCATCTAAACTAGTAACCTCTGTACGGTTGTAAGAAATATTACTGTTTAAAGACAAACTAAAGTCTTCGCTATTTACGATATCTGCGTTCAAATTAAGTTCAAATCCTTCACTTTCTGTTTCTCCAACATTTTGGATAACCAAGTCACTTAATGCTTGTCCTGGTGGTACGTTTGTTAACACTAATAGATCATTTGTAAATCGTTTGTAAATATCAAATGATCCTGATAAGAAACCACTTTCAAAGAATGCAAAATCCAATCCTAAGTTGTACGTTGATGTTGTTTCCCAAGTCAGGTTAGGGTTAAATTCAATTGCAGAATACAAGTTTACACCTTCTAAGTATTGACTTGTAACACCTCCAATTTGAAATAATGGTACTGACGGGTAAAAACCTGCCAATCCTGTAATATCCTGCTGACCTGTAAGTCCCCAACTGGCACGTACTTTTAAATCATTTACAAAGTTAACATTTTCTAAGAACTTTTCCTCCTTAAGTTTCCATGCCAAAGCCGCAGCTGGGAAGTATCCCCAACGATCGTTCTCATTAAATAAAGACGAACCATCCGCTCTGAAAGAAACTGTTAATAAATATTTATCTGCAAAATTTAAATTTGATCGTCCAAAGAACGATTGCAAATTCAATTCATTGAAAAAGCGATTGTTTGGATTGTTTGGATCAAAGTTTACAATTCGTGTTCCTACTTCTCCTTGCTCAGGTACCGCAGCATAAATGAATTCTTCTTTGTTACCATCATTTTTAAAGTTCTGATATGCATAACCTCCTTGTACATCGAAACTCTTTAGGATATCGCTATCCAATTCTTTCTTATACTGAAGATATCCTTCCATAGTTACGTTTGTAATATGCTGTTCTTCCTTGAAGTTTACACCAGGATTAAAAATAAAATCTCCAGCTGTTTCTGTTTGTCTGTAGGTAGCCACAGCATTCTCAGAGAATCTTTCTTCAATAGTCGTTCTAGAAGATTCTGTACCTAAGTTAAGCACAGCACTTAATTCTGGTAAAAAGTGGAATTTATAATCAAACTGTACATTTGCTAACAATCGTCTTACGATTTCAGGACGTTGACGTTGTTCCAATAAAGCTAAAGGATTTGTTGCTCCAATTAAAGCATTTGGAGTCGTAGAAGCTGCAGAACCTATTTGATTGTAGAATCCTCCAAAAATAGATCCGTTATCAAAAACAGGTTTTGTAGGGTCTATCGCTAAAGAACCTCCTAAGGCTCCATCACCGTCAATTGCATTTTTTTCAATGTATAAACCTTTTGCGTTTACGTCTATTGTTAAATGATCGTCTAAAAGTTTCGGTGTCAGTTTAAGAGAAGCACTCACACGTTCGTAATCGTCTGTGCTTACCACACCTTCAGAATTGTTGTATCCAATAGAAGCTCTAAAAGGAATCTTACCAAATAAGTTTGCTCTTGCACTAAAGTTATAATCTTGTGAAATTGCAGATCTTAAGATACCGTCTTGCCAATTGGAAGCGTAAATTTCTCGTTGTGTACCATCACTAGCTGTAATAATTTGTGAAGGTGATTCAGAGGTCAATACAGAACCTACAGGTACACCTAATTTATTAGTTTCATCTGGGTGAAATTCCTGAATGAAAGATACAAATTCATCACTATTCATTACATCAACTATATTTCTGTCTGAAATACTACTTAACGTCGTATTCGCTGAAAAGCTAAATTGAGGTTCACCAGAAGATCCTTTTTTAGTAGTAATGATAATCACACCATTAGAGGCACGCGAACCGTATATTGCTGTAGCAGATGCATCTTTTAAGATGGAAAAGCTTTCAATATCATTCGGGTTAATTAAGTTAAGTGGGTTGGCAACACCGGCAGTTCCTCCGTTGTCTAACGCAACTCCATCAATAACGATTAACGGAGAGTTGTTTGCAGATAACGATGCTCCACCTCTAATTCTAATATTTGGAGCAGAATCTGGGCTACCACCATTATTAGTAATTCGCACACCGGCAGCCTTACCTTGTAATAATTGATCGGCAGAAACAATGGCTCCTTTGTTAAAATCATCAGCAGAAATTACTTCAACAGAACCTGTTGCATCTTTCTTTGTGGTAGTACCATAACCAATAATGACTACTTCGTCTAATGCGGAAGTATCTTCTAATAAGGTTACATCTAAGGTAGCTTGTCCTGTGTATGCAATTTCTTGGCTTATATAACCAACATACGAGAAGACAATAGTTTGACCATTACTCGCGCTGATTTGATACTTACCATCAAAATCGGTTGTAGTTCCAATAGATGTTCCTTTAATAATCACATTCACTCCCAGCAAGGGAACTCCTGTAGACTGCTCGGTAACAACACCCGACACTTTTGTTTGGGCAAGCATTCCAATCGGAATTAAAAAAGCCAAAAACAAAATAAATTTTTGCATTTTCTTCATTTGTCTATTTTTTTATTTTCAAAATTGTCATGTAAAATGATCACGAATTAACTCAATTTTTTGTTAATTTTTTTTGACAAAATCCGTGAAAATTTTGATTAAATACGTTATATTTTTACCTCTCGATGTTAAAACTATGTAAAATTTGAGTAATTCAAAATCTGGGCACAAATTTTGATCTAACGCAAACGTTTTCGTGTTGAAAACTTTTATAAACATTAGGTTTTATCCATTTAAAACGGTGTATTTTTAACAAAAAAATAAAAATTCGTAGCTTTAATTATTGATCTTATAATAAACCCTCATGAAGCGAAAAGTAACACTCAAGCAAATAGCCAAAGAATTAGATGTTTCTGTATCAACTGTTTCGAAAGCTTTAAGAAATAGTAAAGAGATTAGTTTGGATACCAGAACCAAGGTTCAAGCATTTGCAAAACTCTATAATTATCGTCCAAATAATATTGCACTAAGTCTCAAAAATAAACGTACCAAAACTATTGGAGTCATTATTCCAGAAATTGTGCATCATTTTTTCTCAAAAGTGATTAGCGGTATTGAAAAAGAAGCCAACAATAGAGGGTATAATGTTATTATTGGACTGTCAAACGAATCGTTTGACAAAGAAGTTATCAACATTGAGATGCTCGCCAACGGAAGTATTGACGGATTTATTCTTTCAGTATCTAAAGAAACGCTATTGCTTCAAGACTATCATCATTTCTATGAAACCATCAATCAAGGAATGCCAATTGTGATGTTTGATAGAGTGGTCAATGAAATTGCCTGTGATAAAGTAGTAGTAGATGATAAACTCGGTTCCAAAAAAGCAGTAACCAAACTGATTGAAAGTGGCTGTAAAAAAATTGCCCTCATCACTACAAAAGATTATGTAAATGTGGGAAAACTACGAACACAAGGCTACTTGGAAGCACTAGAAGAACACAAAGTAGAACCAAAAGCGTCGCTCATTATCAAAGCAGGGGAAAACAAAGACAAAGACATAGAAATTGAAACGTTGGAAAAAGAGATTTCTGCATTATTAGACAAGGAGCCAGATATTGACGGCATCTTTGCTGTAAATGAATTGTATGCAATTTCTGCGATGAAAATGGCCATTCAAAAAGGCTACAAAATTCCAGAAGAAATGTCGATTATTGCCTTTACAGATGGTGTGTTATCCAAACATTCCATTCCAGCGTTAAGCACCATCAGTCAACATGCTTCTGAAATGGGAAAAAAGTCAGCGACCATGTTAATTGATAAACTAGAAGAACTAGTAGAAGAAGAAAAATACCAAACAGAAGTCATAAACACAACGCTCGTGGAGCGCGACACTACCCGATAATCCTATGATTGTCAAGTATTAAATTGTTAAAATTTGACGCAAATCTAGCGCAGATTCGCAATTTAATAGTGGCTGTTTCAAAAAAACAACTATATTTACACCGTAAAAATCAAGACTTATATTTTTATCTCTCACCCAAAAAGTAAGTTTTGATAAGTGAAAACGCTTATCGTATAGAGTACTAATTAATACATTACGATAATGAAAAAGCGTAGGTTAAGTTTCTGGGAAATATGGAACATGAGTTTCGGTTTCTTGGGAATTCAGTTCGGTTTTGCCTTGCAAAATGCCAATGTCAGTAGAATTTTTGAAACCTTAGGAGCAAGTAAAGATGAGTTGCCTATTTTATGGTTAGCAGCTCCTGTTACAGGCTTGTTGGTTCAACCTGTCATAGGTTATTTTAGCGACCGTACTTGGCATCCTAAATTCGGAAGAAGAAGACCGTATTTCTTAATCGGAGCCATTTTAGCGTCTATCGCGCTCATCATCATGCCGAACTCACCGATGCTTTGGGTAGCCGCAGGAACGCTGTGGATTATGGACGCTTCCATAAACATATCAATGGAACCTTTTCGTGCTTTTGTTGGCGATTTATTGCCAAAAGAGCAGCAAACAAAAGGGTTTGCCATGCAAAGTTTCTTTATCGGAATTGGTGCAGTAGTCGCATCCATGCTGCCTTACATGTTAAAAAACTGGTTTGGTATTGTGGATGATCCCGGTCAAACTGGAATTCCTTCTTCTGTAAAATGGTCTTTCTACCTAGGCGCTATTGCCTTTTTAGGAGCCGTTTTATGGACTGTTTTTTCTACGAAAGAATATCCTCCGGAAGACATGGAGGAACACGAAAAAGAAAAAAATGTCGGAGTTTTTCAAGGGTTGAAAGAATCGTTCTTAGGAATCTTTTCGATGCCTAAAACGATGCAACAACTATCTTGGGTACAGTTTTTTAGCTGGTTTGCTTTATTCTCTATGTGGATTTACACCACAACCAGTATTACCAGTCACGTGTACGATATGAACGTTTCGCAAGATCAATTCGCAGAGATGAAACAAAGTTTTGCCCCATTGATGACTGATGAAGTAAAAGACATAGAAAACCTGAGCTTCTCAGAAAAACTCATAGGAATGTTTGTTCCAAATCCTGAACGAAGTAAGATCAAAAAATTAAATGGGATTAATGAAGAATTGAACGCTACAGGCGCTAAATACGCCGACAGTGACAATGTCCTTCTCTCCAAAGGTTTAATCAGTTTCTTTTTAAGTGACAACATTAACATTAGTGATTCGCTCAAAGAACGGTTAAGCTATAACAATTCGCAATACGAAACAGGCGCCGATTGGGTAGGGATTTGCTTTGCCATGTACAACGGTTTCGCGGCTATCTTTGCGCTGTTCCTTCCTTTTTTAGCTAGAAGATTGAATAGAAAAGTGACGCACATGTTGTGTTTATTTGCGGGAGGACTTGGATTAATTTCAATTCTATTCATCAACAACGATTGGTATCTGCTAATTTCTATGATTGGTATCGGAATTGCTTGGGCGAGTATCTTGTCCATGCCGTACGCCATGCTCGCAGGTGCCTTGCCTACAAACAAAATGGGATACTATATGGGAGTCTTCAATTTCTTTATTGTGATTCCACAAATAATATCAGCAGGAATCTTAGGATATCTACTAAACAAACTATTCAATGGCGATCCAATATACGCCTTAGTAATTGGTGGACTGATGATGATTCTTGCAGGAATACTAACATTACGAGTAAATGATAACTCAACTACTGAACTAAATGAATAAGAAAGGATTTATATTTGATTTAGATGGTGTCATTGTAGATACTGCAAAATACCATTACCTAGCTTGGAAAACCCTTGCCAATGAACTAGGTTTTGACATCACGCTAGAACAAAATGAACAACTCAAAGGTGTGAGCCGAGTCCGCTCTCTAGAAATTATATTAGGCTGGGGCAACAAAACGCTCACCGAAGAAGAGTTCATGAAATACATGGCAGAGAAAAACGATAACTATTTATCGCATATTGCACAAATGGATGAAGGAGAAATTCTTCCTGATGTCCCAAAAACACTAGACTATTTACAAGAAACACAGCAAGGAATCGCCTTGGGATCTGCAAGTAAAAATGCACGCAAAATTCTACAAAAAGTAGGATTGTTCGATGTATTTGAAGGTATCGTAGATGGCAATGATGTGAGCAAAGCCAAACCAGATCCTGAAGTATTTCTCATTGCTGCCGAAAAACTAAACATCACCCCAGAAAATTGTATTGTATTTGAAGATTCTGTAGCCGGTGTTACCGCTGCAAATACTGCAGACATGATTTCCATCGGAATTGGTTCCGAAGAAAACCTTGGTCATGCGGATTATGTTTTTAAAGATTTTACCGAAATACAAACGAGCTTTATAGAAGAATTAATTAAAAGATGATGGTATTAGGTATTAGGTGTTGGGTATTAGTGAAGCTAACCTAACACCCAAAACCCAAGACCAAACACCCAACAAAAAAATGAATCAGAATTATATACAACCAGACAACTGGTCGATCATCGAAGAAGGATTTGATACAGAAAGTGTGAAATCTTCCGAAAGTCTTTTCAGCATCGGAAATGGTGCGATGGGACAACGAGCTAATTTTGAAGAATATTACTCTGGACCTACTTTCCAGGGAAGTTACATCGCTGGAGTGTATTATCCAGACAAAACAAAAGTAGGTTGGTGGAAAAATGGCTATCCAGAATATTTCGCCAAAGTACTCAACGCGCCAAGTTGGATAGGCATCAATGTAAAAGTTAACGAGGAAATCCTAGACTTGCACACTTGCAAAAAAGTAGCAAACTTCCGTCGCGAACTCAACATGAAAGAAGGTTGGTACGAACGTACATTTGTAGCCACTTTACAAAATGATATGGAAGTAAAAGTAGCGTCAAAACGCTTCTTAAGCCTGGATATTGATGAAGTCGGAGCGATTGCTTACAGTGTAACACCATTGAATAGTGACGCTACTATCAAATTTACACCCTACTTGGATTCTGGAATCAAAAATGAAGATGCCAACTGGGAAGAAAAATTCTGGGAAACAATTCAGGTAAAAGAAGAAAACAATCAGGCGTTTATTGTTGCGAAAACCTTAAAAACAGACTTCTACGCATGTACCTTCATGCATACGGAATTAAAGTTAAACGACAAATCGCTGAACTTACCAACAAACGTTGCTGAAAAATCTACAGAAATTGCTTTCCACTACACACAAGAAGTAAAAGCGAATGAAACCTTTACCATTCATAAATATGGTGGATATACAGTTTCGACAAATCACGATAAGTACGAACTCATCGCTGCTGCTCAAAAAGCTTTAAGCGAAGCCACTTCGATAGGATTTGAAGAAATGCTAGAAAACCAAAAATTTGCGTGGGCAAAAATCTGGGAAATGGCAGACATCACGATTGAAGGCGATGTAAAAGCACAACAAGGAATTCGTTTCAATATCTTCCAACTAAATCAAACCTATTTAGGAAAAGATTCGCGACTCAACATTGGACCGAAAGGATTCACGGGTGAAAAATATGGTGGAAGTACGTATTGGGACACGGAAGCTTATTGTATTCCGTTCTACATGACGACAAAAGATCAAGAAGTAGCACGTAACCTATTGCAATACCGTTACAATCACTTAGAAAAAGCGATTGAAAACGCGGAAAAGTTAGGTTTCAATAATGGTGCAGCATTGTATCCAATGGTAACAATGAATGGTGAAGAATGTCACAACGAGTGGGAAATTACCTTTGAGGAAATTCACCGTAACGGCGCTATTGCGTTTGCCATTTACAACTACACTCGCTACACTGGTGATTACAGCTACATTCCAGAAATGGGACTAGAAGTAATGATCGGAATTGCACGTTTCTGGCACCAAAGAGCAAGCTTTTCTACGGCTAAAAACAAATATGTAATCTTGGGCGTTACGGGACCAAACGAATACGAAAACAACGTCAATAACAATTGGTATACAAACTACATCGCACAATGGTGTATCAAATTTGCCAAAGAACATATTGAAAAAGTAAAACAAGAATATCCAACTGACTACGAACGCGTCATGCACAAAGCACGCTTATCCAATCAAGAAATCTCTTCATGGATGGAAGTGGCCGAAAACATGTATTTCCCATACAGCGAGCAATACGGCGTATACTTACAGCAAGATGGTTTCCTGGACAAAGACTTGGTAAGTGTAGCCGATTTAGATGCTTCGCAGCGACCAATCAACCAAAAATGGAGTTGGGATCGCATTTTACGTTCGCCATACATCAAACAAGCAGATACCTTACAAGGTTTCTACTTCTTTGAAGATCATTTTACACAAGAAGAACTGGAAAAACACTTCAACTTCTACGAGCCATTTACGGTGCACGAATCGTCATTATCGCCTTGCGTACACAGCATTCAAGCCGCAAAATTGGACAAAATGGAGATGGCGTACACCTTCTATCTAAGAACATCGCGACTCGATTTAGACGATTACAACAAAGAAGTCGAAGAAGGATTGCACATCACTTCCATGGCAGGAACTTGGATGAGTATTGTTGAAGGTTTTGGCGGCATGCGTATGAAAAATGACATCCTTTCGTTTGAGCCGAGAATTCCGGAGCAATGGGATGCGTATTCGTTCAAAGTAAACTACCGAAATCACATTCTTAAAATCAACGTCACGCAAAATGGAACCTCATTCGAGCTGGAAAAAGGAGATGATTTAGTGATTTTAGTCGATGGAAAAAAAGTAGCCGTTTCGCCAAACGACTTGGTAACGGTTTGAATATAATTATTTGAAGCTATTCCTGCTTTCCGTTGTATCTTTTTTTGCCACTTATCAAAGCAAAAAAAGGATGCCACTGCAATCAGGGCTAGTCACGACCTTGTAAGTTTCACACCAAAAAGCAAATTGGATAGAAACTGTAAGTATTAGTTTATTTAAAATTATGATTCCGCACAACTACGCAAACATCGCAGTGTAACGTGCGGAATCTTGCTAGAAGTTAGGCATTAGGTATTAGGTCTTGGGTATTAGGTATTAGGTATTAGTCAAGTGCTAACAACCTTTTGGAAATCTAAACGTCACTTCGAGTGATTTTGAGGAACGAAAAATTGTATCGAGAAGTACTTTGAAACAAAATCGTCTCAATACTCAATACTGAAAACTCAATACTAAAAAAACATCACTTCGAGTGATATAGTAGGCATTAGGTATTAGGTTTTGGGTATTAGTCAAGTGCTAACAGCCTTTTAGAAAATCAAACGTCACTTCGAGTGTCCTGAACTTGATTCAGGATCTATCGAGAAGTACTTCGAAACAAAATCATCTCAATTCTCAATACTAAAATCTCAATACTATAAAAAAACCAACCAGATGAAAAAAACAATCTTCCTCATAGCACTGATACTCTGCTTCTCCTGCGAGAAAAAAGAAGACAACTCCAACAACACAACCAACACTTCATCTGAAAAAAGTATTGAAGTCAAAAACGAAATCGAACGTATGGAGCCGCCGTATTGGTGGACAGGCTTCAAAAACACCAAACTCCAACTCTTAGTCAAACATCCAAGCATTGCGAAAGCAACACCAAACATCGCAAATGCCAATATAAAAATCGAAAAAGTACACAAAGGCGATAGTCCAAATTATCTCTTCATTGATTTGGATATCGCTAAAGCTAGTATAGGAAAGTTCAACATTGAGTTCAAACTTGAAGACAATACAACCCTCACCCAAACCTACGAACTCAAAGAACGTACAAAACCAGCAGATGATTACATCGGATTCAATAGCTCTGACGTTTTATACCTCATCACACCAGATCGTTTTGCCAATGGGAACACCAACAACGACATTCCAGTACAAAAAACAGGCACCAATGAAGTAGGTGAAAAAGTAAGTTTCCTCAAAGAAGCGACCATCAACCGTAAAAACGACTATGGACGTCACGGAGGCGATATCACAGGAATCACACAACATTTAGACTATGTGGATGAAATGGGTTTCACAGCAATTTGGTCGTGTCCGTTACTGACGAACGATATGCCACAAAGCTCTTATCACGGCTATGCTATTACGGATTACTACGAAATCGATCCGCGATTTGGAACCTTTGAGGAATACAAAGAATTAGCAAACAAAGCGCGCGAACGCGGCATCAAACTCATCATGGATCAAGTGGCAAACCATTGCGGTTCCGAACATTGGTGGATGAAAGACTTGCCATTCAGTGATTGGGTCAACTATCAAAAAGAATTTGAAAATGGTGAACCTATAAATTCATCCAATCATAAACGTACCACAAATCAAGATCTGTATGCTTCGGAGAGTGATAAAAAAGGTATGACGCACGGTTGGTTTGTCTCCGCAATGCCCGATTTAAATCAGCGCAATCCATTCATGGCAACCTACATCATTCAAAACAGCATTTGGTGGATTGAAGCTGCAGGATTAAGTGGAATTCGCCAAGATACCTATCCATATCCTGACAAAGACTTCATGAGCAACTGGGCAGGCGCGATCATGACGGAATATCCAAACTTTTCCATTGTTGGGGAAGAATGGAGTTACAATCCATTGTTAATCGGCTATTGGCAACAAGGCGCAAAAAACAAAGATGGCTACGAAAGCAATCTAAAATCTTCTATGGATTTTGCCATGCAAAGCAACACGGTACAAGCATTCAACGAAGCAGAAGCCTGGGACAAAGGATTGGTAAAAATCTATGAAGGATTGGCAAACGACTTTCATTATCCAAGCCCGAAAGACATTATGATCTTTCCAGACAATCACGATATGAGTCGCATCTTTACACAGCTTAAAGGTGATATTGCCAATACCAAAATGGCGCTAAGTTATCAATTGGTTCTGCCGAGAATTCCACAAATCTATTACGGAACGGAAATTTTAATGAACGACTTTGCAAAACCTGGCGATCACGGATTGATCCGAACAGATTTTCCTGGTGGTTGGGAAGGCGACACAGTAAATGCTTTTACAGGAGAAGGTTTGACCGACGAACAAAAAGACATGCAAACCTATCTCAAAAAACTATTGAATTTCCGCAAAAATAGCAAAGCCATTCACGAAGGGAAAACGGTACATTTTGCACCATTCCTAGGAACATATTTTCTATTTAGAACCTTAGGCGATGAAACCATTGTGCATATCATCAACAAAAACGAAAAACCAATCACAATCGATTTAAAGCGTTATGCCGAAATGAATTTGAAAGGAAAAACGCTTACAAACGTAATCACAGGCGAACCATTTACGTGGGGAGATGAAATTGAATTGAAGGAAAAAGGAAGTATGATTTTGACAACGAAATGAGATTAGGCATTTGGAATTAGGTTTTAGGAATTAGTCAAGTGTTAATGACCTTAGTTGAAATCAAAAGTAATTTTAATAAAAATTTGAAACGTCATTGCGAGATGAAATCGTGGCAATCTGTTTAAATCAAGGTAAAAATTGTCTTTGAAATAAGCATTGGTACATGTTCAAATTATCAAATTGACACATTAAAAAAACGTCACTTCGAGT